>JAYVBJ010000049.1:0-67993 GCA_043750535.1 Sphingomonadales bacterium
CCGCAGTCTCCAGCCGGTCCATGATCGGCTGATAACCATCGACGATGAAATCAAGAATGGCGTGGGCGACGAAGTCCGCCCCTTCGGCCAACCGTTCGGTATTAAGCTCCAGCCGCTCGCGCAGTTTGGCGTGCGCCCTGCCCGAGCCAAAGCGCACGGTGACGATGAAGTCGGTCCCGAGAAAAATCGCTGTCTGGCCATAGGCAATGGTTTCGCCTTCCTCGATCGCGGCGGTGCGGGCGACAATGAACAGATGCTTGCCGAACACTTCGACCTTGGGTGCCTGCTGAGGATTGAGCGCATCCTCCACTGCCAGTGGATGCAGGCCGAACTGGCCGCGGACCAGCTCCATTTCCTCCGGCAAGGGTTCGGCAAGACCGACCCAGTCGAACACGTGCGGCGGCTGCTCGCCGCGCGGCGCGCCGTCGATGGCGATGGCATGTTCGGAAGAAGCGCCGGCGGTATAGCGGCGAGCGGCAATGACAGGCATGGCGGGCTTGTGGCAAAACCGGGCGCAACTGGCAATCCGCCGCCGGATTGATTATTAGGTTTGCGGAATTACCGGCGCCAACCGCTTCCCCTTTGCCCATTCCCCTCTATGTCCTAACCCAGCGCCATGCCCGATTCTTCGAACAACCCCGGTCGCGTCTACACCGCCGCCCTGATCGTTATCGGCGACGAGATTCTCTCGGGCCGCACGCATGACAGGAACATCGCCCAGATCGCCAGCTGGCTCGGTGTTCAGGGCATTCGGCTTAAGGAAGTTCGCGTTGTCGGCGACGATACCGCCGCGATTGTCGAGGCGGTGAACACGCTGCGGGCACGCAACGACTATCTGTTCACGACCGGCGGGATCGGCCCGACGCATGACGACATCACCGTCGATGCCGTCGCCGAGGCGCTCGGGCTCGAGGTTGAAATCCATCCGGTGGCGCGCAAGATCCTCGAGGATTACTATGAGACGCGCGGCGGGGTGAACGAGGCGCGGCTGCGGATGGCGCGGGTGCCGGGCGGCGCCCTGCTGATCCCCAACCGCTATTCCGGCGCACCCGGCATCCGCATCGGCAATGTCTTCCTGATGGCCGGCGTGCCGCAGATCACCGCCGGCATGCTCGATGCACTGTCGGGCACGCTCGATGGCGGCGCATTGCTGCACAGCGAAACCGTTGGCTGCTGGGTGGCGGAAAGCGAAGTCGCCGAGCTGCTGCGCGACACCGAAAAGGCCCATAGCTCGTGCCAGATCGGCAGCTATCCATTCTGGCGCGACGGGCGCAACGGCGCCAATTTCGTCATCCGCTCGGTCGATGCCGAAGACCTGGCCGACTGTAGCCGCGCCCTGGCGGATGCGCTGGAGGCGATAGGCAAGCCGGCGGTACCGGGAGGCATTTGAGCGCTGAGGTTATTGCTCCGGCAGCAAGGCTCCTACTGGATTTCCAGCAGTGTTCAGCCGATTGCCGGATCCGGCACGACCCGCGTTAGCTTAACCGACAATCTTCATCCTGTTTCGAGACATCGCCGGAATCGCGATTGCAGCCCAACCGGGGTTCGGCAAGCAATGGCGTTGTAGCAGACAGTGTCGAGGAAAAGTGACATGGGCATAGAGTTTCACCGCGATCCCGATTTTGTCGAACAGCGCCGCATGCGGCGGCAAAGCGCGCCGCTCGACATATCCGTGCGCGAACGCAGCCGTTCCGCCGCTCCCGCCCGGATGGTTGACTTCAACGCCAATGGCTGCCGCATCGCGGGCAATTCCCTGCTGCTTGCCGGGAACCATCTCTGGGTCAAGATTCCGGGACTGGAAAGCCTTGGTACGACGATTGCCTGGTGCGATGGTGATCAGGCCGGCGTGGTATTCGAACACCCGCTGCATCATTCCGTAGCCGAGCGCTACTTTCCACAACCCTCCGCTCCGCTCGCTATCGTGACATCGCCCGATCATCCCTTGCCGCGACCGGCCAACGACGAACTGCTGTCGCGCCGCGAAACGATCATGCAGGGCATCGTTGCTGCCGACACCTCCCCACTGAAAACCAAAAAGCAGAGTGCCGGCGGCAGGATCGCGGACATGATCGTCCGCCGGGTGCCGCGCGAAAGCGATCAACGCCACGAGGAACGCTTTGCCGATGCGATCAGCACCGCGCCGATGGTCTTGAAGCTGGATGGGCGCGACGCCGGTATCGATAATGTTTCATGTTCGGGGCTGAAAGTTCAGGCCGAACTCGACGACGACATCGGTAGCAGGATTGCCGTCGAATTCGCAGGCTTCCCGCCGATGGCCGGCACTCTGATCTGGCGCAGCGACCGCGCGGCGGGCATCAGCCTGCCCCGCGATTCGATTGCGCTGGATGCCGGCATGCAGCCCGAATAGGCCGGGATCGCGCGCGCCGCTCGGGCCCTGTTAACAGGCCAGGCGTTGAAACGAAAAAGACCGGGAAGGTTTCCCCACCCGGCCTTTTAGATTCCCCTGAAGCTTACGCTCAACTGCCCTGAAGCAGCGCCACGTCGATCTTGAGCCCCGGGCCCATGGACGAACTGACCGCGATTTTCTGCAGATATTTTCCCTTGGCCCCGGCCGGCTTGGCCTTGACGATGGCATCGACAAAGGCATCGAAATTGGCGCGGATGGCGGCATCGGAGAAGCTCATCTTGCCAATGCCGGCGTGGATGATGCCGGCCTTTTCGACGCGGAATTCGATCTGGCCGCTCTTGGCCGCCTTGACCGCTTCTGCGACGTTCGGGGTGACCGTGCCCAGCTTCGGGTTTGGCATCAGCCCCTTCGGGCCAAGCACCTTGCCGAGACGGCCGACGATGCCCATCATGTCTGGCGTGGCGATGACCCGGCCATAGTCGAGATTGCCCGCCTGCATGTCTTCCAGCAGATCTTCGGCACCCACCTTGTCGGCGCCGGCCGCGAGCGCGGCTTCGGCCTTGTCACCGCGCGCGAACACCGCGACCTTGACGTCTTTGCCGGTTCCCGAAGGCAGCGTCACCATGCCGCGCACCATCTGGTCGGCATGGCGGGGATCCACACCCAGGTTGAGCGCGACTTCGACAGTTTCATCGAATTTGGTGGTCTTGAGATCGCGCAGCAGCTTGAGGGCCTGATCGACGCCGTAGAACTTCTGGTTATCGCCCAGCTTCGCGGTGAGAGCTTTCTGCTTCTTGGTCGAATTTGTCATCGAATCAGCCCTCCACCACTTGCATGCCCATCGAACGGGCAGAGCCCTCGATGATTTTTGTCGCCTGATCGATGTCGTTGGCGTTGAGGTCGGCCATCTTGGTCCGGGCGATCTCGGCGAGCGCCGAACGCTTGATGGTGCCGGCGGAAATCTTGCCGGGCTCTTTCGAGCCGGATTTGAGATTGGCCGCCTTCTTGATCAGGAAACTGGCCGGGGGCGTCTTGGTGACGAAGGTGAAGCTGCGGTCGGCAAACACGGTGATGATCGTCGGCAGCGGCGTGCTGCGCTCGACGTCCTTGGTAACCGCGTTGAACTGCTTGCAGAATTCCATGATGTTGACACCGCGCTGACCCAGCGCCGGACCGATCGGCGGCGCCGGCTTGGCATCGCCCGCGGGCACCTGCAGCTTGATATAGCCCGTTATTTTCTTGGCCACGAAGGGCCTCCTTTCTTCCTGTCGGCTCGCACTGGAGCCTCAGAGTGAGCGGTCAGACAGAAGCGGCAAAGCTTCCTCCCGCGGGGATTTTCCGTTGCCGGAAGCGCGCGCCGATAGCGAGGTTGGCGGGCAATTGCAATGGAATTGCCAAGGCAGACCGGATCGTTACTTCGACAGTTCGACGTGCTCGAAATCGAGTTCGACCGGCGTTGCCCGGCCGAAGATCGAGACCGAGACCTTGACGCGGTTTTTGTCGAAATCGAGTTCTTCGACGGCGCCGTTGAAGCTTGCAAAAGGTCCGCCCAGAACTTTAACCTGATCGCCGATTTCATAATCCACCGAGACGCGTTTCTTGGGTGCGGCGTCGAGTTGTTCTTTGGTGTTCAGGATGCGTGCGGCTTCGGCTTCGGTAATCGGCTGCGGCTTGCCGCCTGCGCCCAGAAATCCGGTGACCTTGGGGGTGTTCTTGCACAAATGATAGACATCATCATTCATGTTCAGTTTGGCGAGCACGTAACCCGGAAAAAACTTACGTTCCGATTTGATCTTTTTGCCGCGGCGAACCTCGGTAATTTCTTCGGTAGGAACCTCAACGGCTTCGACCAGTTGCGACAAACCAATACGTTCCGCCTCGGACAGAATTTGATCGCGTACTTTGTTTTCAAAGCCCGAATAGGCGTGAATAATGTACCAACGTGCCATAAAATCTCTTACTTTGTTAGCCCCGCTGCGCCTTAGTTGGCGAGCGAGAGCAATCCTTTAACAATTGCGGCGAACACCGCATCGACGCCAAGGAAAAAGAAGGCAAGGATTGTTGTCATGATGAGCACCATGATCGACGTCTGCACCGTTTCTGCGCGCGTCGGCCAAACAACCTTGTTAAACTCGGTTTTCACTTCGTTGAAAAATTTAGCCGGGTTCATTCTTGCCATTTCAAATTCCTTAAACTCTTTTCCCGGATAAGCGCCGTCGCTCCGATCGGGTCAATCGGGAGCGATGTAATTACTTATTTTGGAAAGACCAGAGCCTTAATCACGGATTCGCCAATTGGCAAGCGGATTTGGGCGTTATAGCGCGCCGTTTTACGATACGGGCTGAAAAAAATGGCAGGAGTTGGGGGACTCGAACCCACGGCCCTCGGTTTTGGAGACCGATGCTCTACCAACTGAGCTAAACTCCTGCAGCGCGCACGTAACCATGCGGACGACATGCCCTTAGCCGCAGTGCACGCAGGGGGCAAGTATGGTTTTCTTAAACGATTGGAATAGGCGCGATTAAAAGCTCATCTCGTCGTAAATCCGGCCAATATCACCGTTCCATTCGCCGTGGTAACGTTCGAGCAGCCGGTCGGCCATCGTCATCTTGCTGGCAACAATCTCTCTTAATGGTTCCAGATAGCCGCTTTCATTGTCGCCGCTGCTGTTCAGGCGGCCCCGCGCGGTTAACCCGGCAGCTGACAAATCAAGGATGCGGCCCGCAATGTCCTGCAATGTCCGTCCGCCCGGGATCGGTGCTTTCAAACCGAGTTTCGGCACAGCATTTCGCAATGCTTCCCGTTCCTCCATTGTCCAGTGTTTCACTTCGTCCCATGCGGCGTCGAGCGCATTTTGATCGTACAGCAATCCGACCCAAAAGGCGGGCAGGGCACAAATCCGGTTCCACGGCCCGCCATCTGCGCCGCGCATTTCAAGAAAACTCTTGAGGCGGACTTCGGGAAATGCGGTTGACATGTGATCTTCCCAGTCAGCCTCGGTGGGCAACTCGCCGGGTAAAACCGAAAGATCGCCCTTCAGAAAATCACGAAAGCTCAGCCCCGCTGCGTCAATGTAACGGCCATCGCGGTAAACAAAGTACATCGGCACATCGAGCATGTAATCGGCATAGCGTTCATAGCCAAAGCCGTCTTCGAACACGAACGGCAGCATGCCAGTGCGGTGCGGATCGGTGTCTGACCAAATGTGACTGCGATAGGAAAGATAGCCATTTGGCTTGCCTTCCAAAAACGGCGAATTTGCAAACAATGCGGTGGCCAGCGGCTGCAGGGCAAGGCTGGTGCGGAATTTGTGCGCCATATCGGCCTCGCTCGAATAATCCAGATTGACCTGTATCGTGCAGGTCCGCAGCATCATATCAAGGCCCATGCTGCCGACGCGCGGCATGTGTTCGAGCATGATCTTATACCGGCCCTTTGGCATGACAGGCAATTCTTCCCGGGTTTTATCGGGCCAAAGACCCATCCCTAAAAAGCCTTTGCCGGTTTTTTTGCCAATCGCCTTTACTTGCTGCAAATGCCGCCCGGTTTCCGCGCAGGTTTGGTGCAGATTTTCAAGCGGCGCGCCGCTGAGTTCGAGCTGACCCGCAGGCTCCAAGCTGATTGCACCATCGCTGCCCTTCATTGCAATCACTTTACGGCCATTGGGACCGTCTTCTTCAATCGGTTCCCATCCGAATTCCGTCAAAGACATCAACATATCGTGGACGCCGCCCGGTTCATCATAGGACGGCGCGTGATGATCGGCGGTGCAGTACACGAATTTTTCGTGCTCGGTGCCGATGCGCCAACGGTCCTTTGGCTTTTCGCCTTTTGACATCGCGGCAATTAATTGTTCGCGCGATGTAATCACGGGATCGTTGCGATTCGAAACGGTTTTTGTACTCATCCGGCGGCTCTATTAAATGCCGCGATAATTGGCCAGCGAAAAGCTAGTTGAGTATTGCGCGGAACAATATCGCAAAGCTGGCAGAGAGCGCCAAATTCGGGCTGACTGCGGTGATCGTTGTGCCGGTAATAGACGCGCCAACCGGATCGCTTTCATCGACGCCCGCCGCATTGTCGTCTTCTGCCGTGGCCGCAGTGGCGCAGCTTGCGCCGGAGAACATGCTGCCTGGCACAAAGGTCAAATCTGCCGGAATAACGTCGCGCGCGGCTACATTCGTGGCTGCCGAAGGGCCTGCGTTGCTGATGCTAATACAATATTGCACGGTCGATCCGGAAATGGCTTTGGGATTGGTGACGCTCACCCCATCGATGGTTATGGCACTGGTCTTGGTAACGCTGATTGCGGCGGGGCGGGGCGTGATGAACAAATCGGCACGGTTGAACGTGCCCAAATCCGATCCAACCGCGTCGCAAATAGTCATCGTCCACGTTCCCAGCGCGTCTTGGCCGTCGAAAACCGAAAGCAGCGATGACGGCCGGAAACTATGTGAATAAGGCGGTGGTACAGGAGTTAGCGGGTCGGTCACTGTGGCATTGTGCGTTGTCAGTGCAGCGGCAGCTTCATCATCGAACCTGTCGTTGACGTTATCACCGCCTTGCACATTGCCGGTCCAGGTTACCACGGTGACGCTGGTTCCGGCTGGCGATATTAGGTTCACGCGCAGATCGCTGCGATAGGCATGGGTGACGAACAGGCCCAGGTCGACGTCGTTGACGATATAGCTGACTGGCACAGCGAATGTGCGCGTTGTTATGCCCGTGGCGGTGCAGTTATTGTCGGGCATGGCATTGGGGGTGCTGTTGGAATATGTGATCGCGGATTGCGCGTGTGCTGGGGCAGCTGCAGCCAACGCCAGTATCACTAATCCGCAAAATACAGAGACGCAGCGCGCAAACACAGCGCACACGGCTCCTCTAATTACTTTTGGCGGTGAAACGACCATTGATCAGCGATAACACGAAAACTTTACAAAAAGGAAAAGTTATTATGGTCCAAATTGGTGCAAAAACGATTGCAGATGAGGATTTTACATCATGCGGGCAATGCGAAGCTAGTTCACTGTCGCGTTGAACACTAATGCAAAGCTTGCGGCGGGGGCTAAAGTTGCCGCTGTCCCTGTAACTGTGACCCCTGCAAACGACATTCCGAACGGATCGGTTTCATCGGCGCCAATTGTGTTTTCATCCTCGGCGGCTGAAGCGCTTGTACAGTTCGTCCCGGTGAACATACTGCCTGGAACAAAGGTTAGGTCGGCGGGAACCGGATCGCTGGCTGAAACAGCCGTTGCCGTTGCACTGCCGGCGTTGCTGATGAGGATACAGTATCGGACCACCGCGCCAGGAATTGATTTGGGGTTTGTGACGCTGACATTGTCGCTGACGACGCTAGAGATTTTGGTCACGCTGAGATTTGCTACTGGATTACAAAAGGTTATGTCGTGAAGCGAGATTGCCTGTTGCCCTGGATCAGCAGGCAAGTCACCGGTACTCGTGTGGTTGCCATAGCTGATTGTGATCGTATCAACGGGGCTGCTGAAGGTCACTATTACAGTACCATTGGCTTGGTTATCGGCTGATCCGCCGTCACCAAAAGCCGAGTTCCCAATTACATAGTTGGAAATACCGTTGGTAAGCGTCGGAGTTACAGGGCCGCCGTTATACGTGCCCGTTACAGTCATCCGGTCAGCATATTGGTTGGCACTATAATCGACATCGAACACCCGGAATTGCATGCCTGGTACTGCCGTCGGCAATGGAATTGTGATGGTCGCATTTTGTGTCTGGTTGGCCATGTTGACGCCGGCAAAAAGCGATCGCTCTGCTACAGCAAAGCCACCGGTGAAAGTCGAATTTAAATTGGGCGCCTGACCGCCATAAGCTGCAAGGTTGAGCCATGCGCCGGGATTGGCCAGTGTGAAGCTGGTGTTGCCAATATTGGTGATGTTGTAACTATTATTGGTCGAACCAGCGACCCAAGCCAGCGGGTCCCAATTGTGCAACGTGGTTCCGGCTGGGCAAATTAGTGTTGGCGGTGTGCCAGCAACCCGCGCCGCAGCCGCAGTAATTATAAGGTTGGATTGAAAAAATGTGCCGGAGTTTGCTGCGACGGCATCGCAGATGCGTAAAGTCCAAACTCCTTTTGGAGGTTCGCCGTTAAAGGCCGACAACGCGGAAGAAGGCCGATATGTCGTTTCTTCAAAAGGCGGGACAGCGGTTCCGGCGGCCGCCGTATCGTTGTTTGTGTTATGCGCGCTTATCGGATTGGCGTTGCTGTCATCCAGCAAAACGTTCAAATTGTCGAACGTTGAACCCGTTTGATTAAACAGCGTTACAATTGTGCCCCTCGGCGACTGAAGCGTCATTTGAAGGTCGCTGCGCTGGGTGTGCGCGAGCAACAAGCCAATGTTGACGTCTGTAACAGTTGCTCCGACGGTCACATTGAAAGTACGCACGAGCGGCGTAGCGCAGGGCGTCAGAGTGTCGCTGATCGCCTGATCCGCAGTGCTGACGTAAGTTGTCTGCGCCGTTGCCGGGCCGACAAACAAACAAAGCGCGCAGAAAACGGAAACGCAAAATGCCCAAAAAGCTCGGCCGAAACCGTTATATTGAATGACCTCTTTCATGCTGACCCAGATTATGGTCCAAATTGGTTTATTAATGTTAAACGCTGGCCGATTTCGGCGCTATCAATTGTAAAACGTTGTCTATTGAACGAAACAATTAACCCCAATCGCCCAAATCGGAATTTGCCATCCAAACGGAGATTGCAGCGATCGCAGCCGTATCCGCGCGCAATATCCGTGGGCCGAGTGAAACCGCTACCGCATTTGGATGGCTTCGGATTGCTTCGTTTTCGGCATCGGCGAAACCGCCTTCTGGTCCAATCAATATCGCCGCTGGTCCGGCGGAAATCGATTTGGCAAAGGGCGCGCCGCCGCGCTCGTCGCAGAAATACAGCGTGCGGCCTGCTGGCCAATCCCGGAGCATCTCTGCAAGTTTCGCAAGCGGCGCAATTTCGGGCAACGCCGTGCGTTCACATTGTTCGGCAGCCTCGATCATTTGCGCGCGCAACCGGCTCTCTTTTAACTTGTCCGCGACGCACCGGCTGGTCAGAATCGGCGCAAAGAGCGAAACACCCAGTTCGCAGGATTTTTCGGCGATCCAATCAAATCGGTCCTTCTTTATCATCGCTTGGCATAGCCAAAGGTCGGGAACAAGTTCGCGGGGGCGCAACTGGCTCTCAATGGTCAACGTCAAATCACGTTTACTTGCGCCACTGATAACCGCCAGATATTCGCCGGTGCGATTGTCAAATAACTTCACAGTGCCGCCCGGCTTCGCCCGCATGACCTGCAACAAATAATGTGCAGGCGGTCCGGCGACATGGACGGCACGGCCGGTATGCAACTCCTCATCAATGAACAATCGCGGCACCGACCGGGATAGTGTTTTTTTGTCCAATGGGGCGTGAGGGGTGGGCATAACTTTGGTCTCTAGTCCGTCATGCAGAAATCGTTTCAGCATCTATATAACGGTACAGATGGATTATGCGGACAAATTGTTTCCGAAACAAGTTCAGGGTGACGAACGCCAATTTTTTCGCCATCAGCATCAGATGGTAACTGAACCAAAAATTACACCGGACAGCGAACATCGCGGTTTGATCAGCATCTTGCCCACACGGCTTAGCGGCTTTGCACTGCTCGCCCGGTTTGATCGGCCCATCGGTTGGTGGCTGCTGTATTGGCCTTGCGCTTTCGGTTTGACACTGGCGGGAGGCATTGGCGATCATTGGCGGCTGCTATTGTGGTTGCTGATGGGGGCCATTGCAATGCGTGGTGCCGGATGCGTTTATAACGACATCGTTGATCGTGATCTGGATGCACGGGTCGCCCGCACAGCCGCACGGCCGTTGCCAAGCGGGCAAGTGAGTTTGAAGGCCGCCTGGATATGGCTGATTGCACTTTGCGCTATTGGCCTGATCGTTCTGCTGCAATTGCGGTGGGAAGCGCAGTTGGTCGCCATGGGCAGCTTGGTTTTGGTCGCAGCATATCCTTTTATGAAGCGGATAACCTGGTGGCCGCAGGCTTGGCTGGGATTGGTGTTTAGCTGGGGCGTACCCGCCGGTTGGTTCGCGGTCACGGGCACATTTTCGGCGGCGATGTTGTGGCTGTATGCAGGGACAGTTTTCTGGGTAATCGGTTATGATACGATTTACGCCATGCAAGACCGGGAGGATGACGCGATGATTGGCGTCCGTTCGAGTGCGCTGCGGCTTGGCGGCAATATTCGCGGCGGCGTTGCGGTATTTTATGGACTGGCGGCGTTGGGATGGTCAATGGCAATTTGGACCACACGGCCGCAAGCGTTGGCGTTAATCGCTTTGCTGCCCGCTGCATTACATTTGCTTTGGCAGGTCACAACTTTGGACAGCGCGGGCAAAGATGCACTAGACAAGTTTCGGTCGAACCGTATGACTGGGTTATTGGTGGCGCTGGCCTGCGCCGTGGTGGGAAGCAGCTCTTAACAGGGGAATTAGAAATGCAATATCGGCAATTGGGTAAAAGCGCGGTCCACGTTTCGGATATTTGTATGGGAACGATGACGTTCGGTTCGCAAACCGATGAAGCAGAAGCACACCGGATACTTGACCGCTGCCTGGATATTGGCATCAACTTTTTCGATACAGCAGAAGGCTATCCTGTGCCGCCCGACGCCAAATGGGTGGGCCGGACAGAGGATATCATCGGCCGCTGGATGAAAGGTAAAGACCGCAGCGCGATCATCATGGCAACCAAGGTTTCGGGACCAAGCCACAGCTGGTTCAAAAGCCCGAAGCGCGCCGGCATGACTGCGCTTGACCGGCACAACATCATGACGGCGGTTGAGGACAGCCTGCGCCGGTTGCAGACTGATTATATCGATTTGTATCAAACCCATTGGCCCGACCATGGGACCGGCTATGACGAGACGATGGAGGTTCTGGATGAACTGGTACGCGCGGGCAAAGTGCGGGTGCTGGGATGTTCAAACGAAACCAGTTTTGGCCTGATGAAAAGCCTGGCGACATCGGAGCGGTTGGGAACAGCGCGCTATCATACGATTCAGAATAATTACTCGATCAACAACCGCCGGTTTGAAGATGAACTGAAACAGGTTTGCCGGTTGGAGGGCGTTTCGTTGCTGCCCTATTCACCGCTGGCGGGCGGCGTGCTGTCGGGCAAATACCAGAACGGTGCAAAGCCGGAAGGTGCGCGGTTCTCCAAATATATGGATATGCCCGGCCGCCAATCGGAAATGGCGATGCGCTTTGCGGGACCGCGCGCGCAGGAATCGACTGCGCGGATAATGGAAATTGCCAAGGATGCAGGCATGTCGCCGGTAACGTTGGCGACGGCATGGTCAAAGCAAAACGACTTTGTTGCATCAACAATGGTCGGCGTGTCGCGCGAAGATCAACTCGACGAGATATTTGCCGCAGCAGATTTGACGCTGAGCAAAGAAGTGATGAGCGCGGTGCATGCGGTGACGAAGGAAATTTTATACCCGATGGGGTGATGGGGTTAAAGGCCCAATATCTTACGCAATTCAGCATTGATCCGGCTCTGCCAACGCGGACCCATTGCGCGGAATTTTTCCAACACCGCGCTATCAAGGCGGAGTGTGACCTGTTGCTTGGGATCGGCAGATTTCGGACGACCACGTTTGGTTAGGGTGCCTTGGGCTTCACGTATGATTTTCCCGCCAACGGAGAATTGCGCGCGTCGAAACTGATCGTCCGTCCATTCTGGCAGATCATCATCATCCCAATCGGGCGTTAAAGATTTTTTGCTCACGTTCATTACGCTCCATCCGATAGGGTGCGAGGAATTGCACGTTGACGCTCGCGTCATATTGACATTAAACAAAAATTGTTTACAATTGGAGAGTATCGACATGTTATCTAATGGCTTTTGCCGACACTGTTGGGCAGAATGCCCAACAGTGTCGGCAACGACCGAAGAAAATTAGTACAACCTCCAACCATAGGGCGTTTTATAAAAAAAGTCAATGCTGATTGCATAATTACTTTAACTTGGCGGCTGCGATTTTTCATTTTTAATCTCCTAAATTGGACTATTTCAGAAATGCTAAAAAGCATTGTAATTGGTTCAATAATAGAGATTTTATGGTAAAATTGCAAGCAATTTTATTCCGCCGCCAGCAATTCTTCTGCGCCGCCCAGATCCACGCTCACCAATCGCGACACGCCTTGTTCGACCATCGTCACGCCGAACAATCTGTGCATCCGGCTCATGGTGACGGCGTTGTGGGTTACGATCAGGTAACGCGTGTCGGTTTCGCGTTGCATCACGTCGAGCAGGTCGCAAAAGCGTTCGATATTGGCGTCGTCCAGCGGCGCATCAACCTCGTCCAGCACGCATATCGGTGCGGGGTTGGTCAGGAACAGGCCGAATATCAACGCCACTGCCGTCAATGCCTGCTCTCCGCCTGATAGCAGCGTCAGTGAGGCGAGTTTTTTGCCCGGCGGCTGCGCCATAATTTCAAGGCCAGCCTCCAACGGATCGTCGCTGTCGATCAGCTCCAGATGTGCCTGGCCGCCATCGAACAATGTCGTAAACAACCGCCGGAAATGGCCGTCAACCGCTTCAAACGCAGCCAGCAATCGTTGCCGCCCTTCGCGGTTCAGGCTGCCTATCGAGCCGCGCAGGCGGTTGATCGCTTCGGTTAACTCGGCACTTTCGGCCTGTCCCTTTTCCTGTTCGGTTTCCAGTTCGGTCAGCTCGTCGGCGGCGATTAAATTCACTGGGCCAATGCGTTCGCGGTCCATTTGCAGCCGGTCGAGCCGTGCCGATTCCGCCGGTGCATCGCCAAGTTCAATTTCGTCGAAGCCTAGCTTTTCTGGCAGCACCGGCGGCGGGCATTCAAATCGTTCACCCGACACGCGGCCCATCTCAACCCGGCGCAGTTCCTGATTTTCAGCGCGGGCCTCTGATCCCGCACGCTGTTCACGCGCGCTCGCCAAAGCCTCTGCGGCAATGGCGAGGTCGGCCTCAAGCGCCTTGAGTGCGGCCTCGCTAGAAAGTTCGGCGGATTGCAGTGCCGCAAGTTTTTCCGCGATACCGCTGCGCGCGTCTTCAACCTTGCCTATCTCGCTGGCCAATTGCGCCGGCCGCTCCGCCATCGTTGCCAGTTCAGCGGCGATTTCCGCGGCTCGCTTGTTCATTTCGGTTATCCGGCGCTCGGCTTCTCCGGCACGCTCTTGCCAGCTGCGAATTTCCGCTGCTGTAACTGCGCGGCGCTCGCGTTGCTGCCCAATGCGTTGATCGAGCGCCGATAGATCGGCTTGCGCCTGGATCAAAAGTTGCCGCACCGCCTTGCCTTCGGCAGTCAGCCTTTCGACCAGTTCGCCGTGATGATCGCTATTCGGTAATCCTTCAAGGGCCGCGCGCGCCGCATCCGCGCCTGCATTGGCCTGCGCCATTTCTGCGTCCACCACCGCCCTCCGTTCTGTCAAAGCCTCGGTCGCCGCCTGCAAACGGATAAGCGCATCATCGGCCTTGTCGGTTTCGCGCAGCGCGGCGCGCAGCTCATTTTGAGTTGCCGACGCCTGCATCGTGAGCGCGCGTTGCCTGTCTTGCGCCGCAACGATCTGATCGAGGATAGCTTGCACTTGATCCTCAAGCACCGCCAGCTTGCGTTCCGCACTGGGCAAAGCATCGGATAATTCCGCAAGCCGGTTTGTGCGGATCAAAAGGTCAGCCGCAGCCGCTCCGTCTTCTTGCGCGACAAAACCATCCCATCGGCGCAATTGACCATCCAAAGTGACCAGCCGCTCACCCACCGCAAGCGGTTCATTGTCGTCATGCTCGGCAACGCGGATCATCGACAAGCGCAGCGCGAGTTCTGGCGGTGCCGCGACATAATTAGACAATGGAGAAGCACCGCTTATTACGGCGGATTCCTTGTGCTGCAGCGGGTTCACCATGCGCGGTCCAGCGGGATCAAGGTTCCAACGCCGCCCGGAATTTCCGCCAATCGCAGCATTGACATCATCGCCAAGCGCCGCCGCCAATGCGCGTTCATATCCCGGTTTTACGATGATCTGGTCAATCGCCTTGTCACCCTTTTGCGCCGCAAGTGCGCGTTCAAGTGCGCTCTGTTCGGATTGGATTGCGGCAAGCAATGCCTTTGCACTTGCCGCAGCGCTTTGGGCGGTGTCGCGCTTTGCGATCAAAGTAGCGCGATTGGCTTCGGCGGATTCAGTCGCCGCCGTTTCGTCGTTGATCTGAACATGTAGTGCTTCGACAGCGCGTTTCGCCGCGTTGCGCTCCGCTTGCAATTCTGCCTGATTGCCCAATGCGGATTGTTCGCCCGCCAGCCGCTCGGCGTCGCGCTGCGCTCTTTGCAACCGCGCCTGCGCATTGTCCAATGCCGCCGCTGCGACGCGCAATTCCGCTTCGGCGCGGGCTTGTTCGGCCATCGCTTTAGCGAGCGTAACTTCACTTTCACGCGATTGGCGTTCGGCATTGTCTGCGACCCGAACAAGGGCAGGGCGCTCTTCTTCGATAGCTTTTATGTCATCGACTAATCTTACGTTTTCTTCTTGCAAGCGTTTCAAGGCATCGGCGGCGTCGTGGGTCAATTTGCCTTCTTGTGCGCCATCATCGGCCATTCGCGCGGCTTGCGCTGTCAGATCCGCTTGCCGCTGCGTAATCCGGTCGCGTTCTCCGGTTAGCTGGATGAATTTGTTCGACAGGTCGTTCGCTGCATCGCGCGTCATCATTGCCGCGGCGCGGTCATCGGCCAGCTTACTGATCGCAGATTGCTGTTTTTCGCTCAGTTCGCGCTGGATAAGAGCGGCACGTTCGACGGCAATGGTGGCAATTTGCGCTTCGGCCTTGGCAGCATCAGCCGCAGTCTTCGCCTCTTTCCAGCGAATGAAAATCAGCCGGGCTTCTGCCTGCGTGATCTCTGTGGTCAGCTTGCGGTAACGTTCCGCCTGCTTGGCCTGACGCCGTAATTGCCCGGCGCGAGCTTCCATATCGGCAAGGATAGTGGCCAACCGGTTCAGGTTGGTTTCGGCGGCACGTAATTTCTGTTCGGCGTCCTTTCGGCGGACATGCAAGCCAGAAATGCCCGCCGCCTCTTCGAGCATTTGCCGCCGTTCCTGGGGCTTGGCGGCGATGATTGAACCGATACGTCCCTGGCTGACCAACGCGGGCGAATGCGCGCCGGTGGCGGCATCGGCAAAGATTAAGGCGACATCTTTGGCACGGACATCGCGGCCATTGGCGCGGTATGCGCTGCCCGCGCCGCGTTCAATCCGGCGGGTAACCTCCAATTCCGGATCGTCATCATTAGATGCAAAGCCGGGGGCAACGTCATGCGGATCGCGGTCGGCGCGGATGGTTACTTCGGCGAAGTCGCGTGAGGGCCTCGATGCGGTACCGGCGAAGATAACATCGTCCATCCCGGCACCGCGCAGCGACTTGGCCGATCCCTCGCCCATGACCCAACGTATCGCCTCAAGCAGGTTCGATTTGCCGCAGCCATTGGGGCCGACGATTCCGGTCAGTCCGGATTCAATACGCAATTCAGCTGGTTCGACAAAGCTCTTGAACCCGGAGAGCTTAAGCTGCTTTATGCGCATGCGGCATCATTTCCGAAATTGCCCGTATGGGGTTTCCGGTTCGACGCCGCCGCGATCATCGCTTACCGTGCATCAAGCACCGCGCAGATCATTTACCGCGCTCCGGCATTTTTTAACGCAACCTTTGCGACTTGCCATTCGCCGCCTTCCAACTTCGTGCCGTTCAGCAATATTGTCGGCGTACCCGATATGCCATCCTCTGTACTGGCGCGTTCGGATTGTTTGACCAAAGCGTCGAAAGCCTTTGGATCTGATAGACAAATTTGTGCGGCATCTTGGGCAATTCCGCGCTGTTTAACGAAATCAACAAGTCCCATTTTATTGGCAAGAAATCCGATTTGGGCGGTTGGTTCCATCACCGAATAGCTTTGTTGATCGGCTTCGCTCATCGCTTGCGCCTTGCCCAACCATTCGCTTTGACTGGCGTAAAGCTGTTCGGTCAAACCAAAGAATGATTCAGCGCCGTTGCACGCGGCCAACAAAAATCCGGGTACATCCTGAATGCCGTGGACAAGAAACGGACGGAATTCAAAAGCGACCACTCCGCTGTCGACCATCTGCCGCAATTCTTCGGTTGAATCGACGGAAAATTTCGCACAGCCGGGGCAACTGATCGCGCCATATTCCAGCAATTGCAGCTTGGCATCTGGATTGCCCATTTTATAGCCGCCCAGTTCGGTTTTGGCCACAGTATCGGTCCATGCCTTACCAGCGGGAGCCGCTATTTTGGGCAGGCTATCGCCCGTTGGCGCTTCGGTGCTTTGGCTGCCGCAACTGGCAAGGCTCAACGCCAACGCTGCCATACCGATTACTGTCAAATTACGTGTCATAACTATGTCCTCTATTTCGCTCTAATGGCGGTTTGAATGCTTTCCAAATCGTGCGCGTGCGGGATCACTTTGTCATTGATCAGGAATGCAGGTGTTGATTTGATGGCATATTTTGCGCCCGATTCTTCGGTCATAGCGATGATCTTTTGCATTGCCAACTTGTCGGACAGGCACGCTTTCGCGCTGGCATCGGTGATACCGCGCTGTCTGGCCAACGGCTGCAATCCCAATTGCGTGAACGCGTCGATCATAAAGCCCGCAATATTCCCGACTTTCAATTTCTCTTCGGTTTGCGCAGTAACTTTGTCCACGTTGGCCAGTATTGATTTTTGATTGGCCATCAACAATTTGTGATTGCCAAAGAACCGGCCTTTACCGCCGCAGCGCGCCAACATCGCGATGGTCAGATCAAGCGGATCGCGCACCAGATTGCGAATTTCAAAGCTGACATTGCCGCCCGCGATATTCTGCGCCTTTAACTTCGGCGCAACGTCGGTTTCAAATTCGGCACAATGGCTGCATGTGTAACTGGCATATTCGACCAGTTTTTTGGTCGCCGCAGGGTTGCCCATTATGAAGCTGCCCTTGGCCGTTTCTGAAAATGTCAGCAGCCAATTGGGCCGTGCAGGCGCGGCTTGGATTATGGCGGCAGACGCCAATGCTGTGGACGCCGCTGCCCCGGCCAGCAACCGTTTCGTCAAGCGGTTAAGAATCATGTTAGTAGCCCTTTTGTAACATCTGCATCCATCTGCATTCAGTCCCCATTTTTGGCAAGACTTTGCGCAAGCGATTCCAAAACTGCGAACAATTCCGGATCACCAATTTCGCGCAAGCTATCCCCCAATTCCATCGGAATCGGCTTTAATGACGGCGGGCTTGCTGATTTATGAATCGGCGCAGCGGTTTCTACTTTGCCTTGCCGGATCTTGACATGGGCGACCGCGCCATAGCCAAAGAACCGGTTCACGCGTTCAATAATTTCCGGCACGACATGCTGCATCATCGTTGCGTGCGCGCCTTCGACCATCAATTCCAGCGTGCCATCCGATTTCTTACCCATTGGGAATCGGATCAGTTCAGGGGCGGAAACTTGCGCATACCGGCTGCCGACGATTTCGTCCCAGCGGCTGACGACGCTGCTTTGTACGAAACCGAAGCGGCGGAACGCGGCGCGGCCGATTTCAGGCATAAGGTCGGATACGGCGCGCGCTTCACCACCGCGAGGGCGGCGGTAAGGTTTTGGCGCTGGCTTTGCGGCCTTTGCCTTCTTCTTGTCGTTTGATGGCTTGCCTTCATCCATGGCTTATTCCATGCCAGTTTCCATGAACGCAGTCCAACATCAAGATAATAAATCTGGGGATATCGCAGAACTGTTGCTTGCCTATTATGACCGGCATGCGCGCAGTTTACCTTGGCGAATGGCAAAGTCTGAAGGGCTGCCTGATCCTTATCATGTCTGGTTGTCAGAAATCATGCTGCAACAAACCACGGTGGCGGCTGTGATTCCTTATTTTGAATCGTTCAAGGCGCGTTGGCCAGATTTTGCCGCACTCGCGGCAGCCGATGATGCCGACGTGATGGCGGCGTGGGCCGGGCTCGGCTATTATGCCCGTGCCCGCAACTTGCTGAAATGCGCGCGCGTTATCGCCGCCGAATATGCAGGGCAAATGCCCGGTAACGAGGCGGAACTTTTGAAACTTCCCGGTGTTGGCCCGTATACTGCGGCAGCGATAGCATCGATTGCATTTGGCCAGCGCGCCGTGGTGATGGATGCAAATGTCGAACGCGTTGCGGCGCGGCTGTTTGCGATTGGTAAGCAATTGCCCGCAGGCAAAGCCGATATCTATTCTGCCACAGACACGATCACGCCATTGCGGCGCAGCGGCGATTTTGCGCAGGCAATGATGGATTTGGGCGCGGGCTTTTGCAGCGTGCGTGCGCCGTCTTGCGCCTTATGCCCAATCTCGGATCACTGCACAGCTTTCCAAAACGGCAATGCCGAATCTTATCCGGTTAAGGCTCCCAAAAAACCCAAACCAACGCGGCTCGGCACGGCATATTGGATAGAACAACAGGGCCAGGTTTGGCTGGTGCAGCGTGCGGGCAAAGGCATGCTCGCCGGAATGCGTGCCTTGCCCGATGACAATTGGGCCGCGCAAAACGACGGCAATGGACAGCCGCCTTTTGCTTCGGATTGGCAAATATTGGACATAGTCGTTCAGCATAGCTTCACCCATTTTCATCTTCAGATGCAAATTGCCGTTACGTCGGGGCCGCAAACGCCGGGATGCTTGGGCAAGGGAGAATATTGGCCGCTGAAAACGCTCGACAAGGCGGGATTGCCAGCCCTATTCTCAAAAGCAGCGCGCATCGTTTTGGATGGCAAGTCATAAAGTTTAGGTGAGGGAAAATATGGAACATCGGGATTTGTTACGCAGCGCATTGGGCCGCCGTAGTTTTATGGGACTGTCGGGCGCAGCCGCGCTTGCCGCATTTCTGCCTACTCCGGCGTTTGCGATGTTTGGGCAGAGATATCCGACATTGCTTGCTAAAATCGACTCTTACATTGATACGCGCAAGGTTTCCGGCATCGTCGCTGCGATAGGCCGTGGCAGCGCGCCCGCCGAAATATTGGCCAAGGGCACATTGGCGATGGACAGTGAGGTTCCCGTCGACTTTGACAGCCTGTTCCGCGTCTATTCGATGACCAAGCCAGTGACTGGAATCGCGGCGATGATGCTGGTGGATCAGGGTAAGATTACCCTCGATCAACCGATCAGCGACTTCTTGCCTGAATTTGAGAATATGACAGTGTTGGTCGATGGTACCAAAAATCTGGATGCTGTTCCTGCCAAAACCGCGATTACGCTGCGCCATCTTTTGACGCACACAGCGGGACTTGGCTATGCGATCATTACCAAAGGGCCGCTATTGCAGGCGTATATAGAGGCGGGCGTCAACCCCGGCCAGATCAGCCGTAAGCCTATTCCCGGGCTGGAACGCGGACCAAAAACGCCCGATCTGGCAACATTCTCCAAGAATCTGGCCAAGCTGCCGTTGATCGCGGAGCCCGGTACGAAATGGAGTTATTCGGTTTCGCTCGATTTGCTGGGGCATTTGATTGCTGTGATCAGCGGGATGGAATTTGAAGCGTTCCTGCAAAGCCAGATTTTCAATCCGCTGAAAATGAGCAGCAGTTATTTTCAGGTTCCGCAAAGTGAAATACCGCGCTTCACCACCAATTACGGCGCGTTCGGCGGATTTGCGGTTCCGATCGATCCGGCTGCAGAAAGCATCTATCTCGACAAGCCCGCATTCGCATTTGGCGGCGCGGGGCTGGTATGTTCTGCTCGCGATTACGACCGGTTCCTGCATATGCTGATGAATTTTGGCAATCTGGACGGAGTGGAAATTCTAAAGCCCGATACGGCCAAGTTGGCGATGTCGAATTTGTTGCCCGATGGCGCGGATACCGCCGGAACATGGGTTGAAGGTAACGGCTTTGGCGCGGGCGGGCGTTCGGGTCTGGGCGCTCAGGTCGGTTCGTTTGGCTGGGGCGGAGCGGCAGGGACGAACGCCTTTGTCCACACCGGGTTGCAACTGCGCGCTACCGGCATGACCCAATACATGCCGTCGAACACCTATGATTTTCAGGCCGATTTTCCCAAATGGGTGTTGGCGGATATTCAAGCCGGAATGTTGGGGTAACTGGATAATATGTACCCGGGTTTCACAGGATCACCGCTCGACCGCGCAGATCGGTTGCGCAATGATGTGGAAGGCTATGCTGCCACTTTGAGCGATTGGCGCGCGCGGATATTGGCGCTCGACGGGTTAGATCCGGTGATTGCATCAGAAGGCGGATTGGCTTGGCAATCGATGGCCGACGTGGCCGAGGATGCGGAGTTAATTCTGCTTGGCCTGTCCGATGGCAAGCCGCATTTCGTGCCGTTGGTCGCCGCCACCGGCGATATTTACCGTTCGCCCGCGATCTGGCACGCGCTGTCCATCTTGCCCGCCGAAGATGCCGCGATTTACGGCACAGCGCGCAGCTTGATTGAGTGGCATAATACCCACAAGTTTTGCGGCCGGTGCGGCAATGCGACGGCGCTGTTTCGCGCAGGATGGGGGCGCAAGTGCCGCGATTGCGCCACTGAACATTTTCCGCGAACCGACCCTGTCGTCATCATGCTCGCCGAATTTGAAGGCAAGGCTCTGATCGGGCGGCAATCTCGTTTTCCGCCGGGCAATTATTCCGCGCTCGCCGGATTTCTGGAACCGGGCGAAAGCATCGAAGAGGCGGTGCGCCGTGAAATCCACGAAGAGGCGGGGGTGACCTGCGGCGCGGTGCGCTATGTCACCAGCCAGCCATGGCCGTTTGGCGGGTCGCAGCTGATGATGGCATGCGTGACACAGGCGCATGGCGACGAAATCACGCTCGACACCAATGAGTTGGAGGACGCGATGTGGGTAACGCGCGGCGAAGCAAGGGCGGCATTGTCGGGCGCTGACGATCGCCGTTTCAATGCGCCGCCGCCTTTTGCCATTGCCCATAGCCTGCTCAAACACTGGGCAACCGAGGAATAGAAACATGACCGAACCTGCACCGCTCCGCATAGATATTGTCTCCGATGTCGTCTGCCCATGGTGCATCATCGGGTATAAGCAGGTCGAAAAAGCACTGACCCTGATCGCAGCGCCTGTTGCCGCAGAAACATGGTGGCATCCGTTTGAATTAAACCCCGACATGCCGCCGCAGGGCGAAGACACCGCCGAGCATATTGCGCGCAAATATGGCAGCACACCTGAACAAAGCCGCGCCAATCGCACGCGCCTGTCCGATATCGGCGACAGCGTCGGCTTTGCCTTTCGCTATGGCGACGGCATGCGGATTTACAATACGTTCAAGGCACATAAGCTGCTTACCATGGCAGCCAATGAACGCGGCTGGCGGGCGCAAACGGAGCTCAAGCTGGCGCTGTTTAAAGCCTATTTTCAGGACCGGCTGGATGTCAGCGACGAGGCGGTATTACTCGGCATCGCCGAGGCGCAAGGCTACAGCTGCGACGGTGCCGCAGCATGCATCGCCAGCGAAGCACTGACGCAAGCTGTTCGCGCCGAACAACGGCAATGGATCGACCAAAACATCACCGGCGTCCCCGCAATCATATTTGACCAGAAATTCATGGTCCCCGGTGCCCAAAGCGCCGAGACCTTCGCCGACGTGATTGGCAAGGTGCTGGAGAAGCGGGTGGCGGGTTAGGTTTCAGGCGCTAAGTTTTGCCATTGCTTGGTCAAATTTGAATTGTCAGCCCCGGCATCATCGGGGCCCCATGCTCAACTCACCGCCAACGCCGCGCCGTTGTTGATCATGTGCATCAAGATACAAACCCGCAGCGAGCCTGTGACATGATAAAGGTAGCCAAATCCCGCGCCCAGAATGAAGATCGGTGCGAACGCCATCTTGTCCATGTGGACGCCCGCAAAAATCGCGGCTGACAGCAATATTGCCGCTGCCGTTGGCATCATCGGCATAAGGCTTTTTTGCAACAGACCGCGGAACAGGAATTCTTCCAACAAGGGCGCGAACACTGCGACGGCAAAAAACAACAGGATATTGTTGGGCAACGTCTTGGGAATGGCATTGAACAATTGTTTCAACTGTTCCTGCATTTCGACGCCGGGAAAGATGAATTCGGAGTAGATATAATTAAATCCAAGGCCGCCCGAAATAACCGCAACAGCAATCGCCAAGGTTTGAGTCCAGCTGATATTGCTCCATTGGTAAAACCCGATTTTGGCGAAGCGATTGTCCTTTCGCAGATAAACCCACAGGGCCAAGCACGTAACCAAGTTTGAAATAACCAACCCCCATATTGTGGGCAATGCGATGACTTTCATGGCATCGGCCTGCGCCAAATCTGGTGAGCTATCGCTCATCACCAAGGCAATCGCGATGGCAAAGCCGGTAAACAAAATTTGCAATGCGAAGAATATGATTACCCAAATCGCTGCCGCCCAAATCGATGGGAATTCGGTTTCTGATGTTGTTGCAAAATTTATCGAGGTTTCGGTGGTCATTTGCGGCCTGGCTCCATTGATCTGTGCCTAGCTAACGCCGAAGTGGTTAAAACGCAATCAACACGCAGACGGTTAAACCAACCCCATTTTGGACAGGTCGCCAAGCAACTTTGCTGGCATTTCATCGCGGCCATCGGCTTCCCCGTCCTTTAGGTCGTGCGGCGCAGCTTCACTTTCCAGATAGCGCCAGCCCTGATGCGCGCGTTTGGGCTTCTTGCGCACGGGTACGAACTTTGGTTCGAGCAGCATGGAATATCGGCCTTCACCATTTTCTTGAAATCCGATGATCGGGCTGCGGCCGACGATCATGTTGGCATGAATCCAATATAGCGAACCACCGGCCATTTCAGCGACCCGTTTCGGCAGATACCGCGTTGTCATCAACGCATATCCGGGGCCACCATTTTCACGCGCACCGCGTTCCAGCCAAGCGGTAAGTGTCGCCGTACTTTCGGAACGATACGCGATTTTGGTAATGCTAAGCGGCACTTATTTTATCCCACAAGGCCAGTGGCAACGGCAAGACTGAGGAATATTAGAAAGCCCATGCTGTCGGTTATCATGGTGACGAAGATCGAACTGGAAACAGCAGGATCTTGATCCAACCTGTCCAATGCCATCGGGATTGTTACCCCCGATAGACCCGCAATAAGGATGTTAAACAATATCGCCGACGCGATCACAGCGGCCAGCAGCCAATTTTGATACCATAATCCTGCGCCCATTCCCGCAATGATAGCAACGGTTAACCCGATGAGCAGCGCGACGCGGATTTCCCGGAAAATGGCGCGGCGGGTGTTGGACTGCGCCAGTTGGTTGGTGGCAAGCGCGCGCACGGTAACGGCCAGAGTTTGCGTACCGGCATTGCCGCCCAGCGATGCAACAATTGGCATTAACACGGCAAGTGCCACCATCGTTTCAATCGCAGCGCCAAATTGCGCGATGATAAACGATGCGACCATCGCTGTGCCCAAATTTGCAATCAACCATCGGACGCGGGATTTATAGCTGGCAGATATCGGCTCGTTAATGTCGCCTTCACCAGCACCGGAAAGGCGCAAGATATCTTCGCCCGCTTCTTCCTGAATGATATGGACGATATCGTCGGCAGTTATCACCCCGACCAAGCGGCCGGAATCATCGACAACAGCCGCGGAAATAAGCGCATATTTCTGGAATCTCAGCGCAACCTCTTCTTGATCCATATCCACCGGGATCAAGGTTTGCTCGGTTTCCATAATCTCGCTGACCTGCATATCGCGCGAATTCCGCAATATCGAACTTAGGCGGCATGTACCGATTGGCCGGTGCGTCGGATCGACAACAAATATCTCCCAGAATTCGGTCGTCAAATCTTGGTTTTCGCGCAAATAGTCGATCAATTGACCCACTGACAAATGTTCGGGAACGGCGACCAGATCGCGCTGCATAATCCGGCCAGCGGATTCTTCCGGATACGACAGCGCTTCTTCGATTGCGGCGCGGTCTTCGGGGTTTAGTTCGGCGAGGATTGCCTGTTGCTCATCCTCCTCCATATCCTCGATGATGGCGACGGCGTCGTCGGTTTCCATCTGCCCGGCCATATCGGCCACTTGGGCAGCGGGCAGGGCGTCGATGATATCTTCGCGGACGAAATCATTCACCTCGGCGAGCACATCCGCGCTCATCAAATCGCCAAGACTGATCGCCAGCCGTCCGCGCTTGTCACGCGGCGTCAGTTCAAACAGGTCGGCAATGTCCGCTTCATGCAGCGGTTCGACCAGTCTGTATGCGCGCTCGTTATCGCGGTTTTCGACGGCGGCAAGAACGCGGGCGACGAAATCCCCCGTCAGCCGGTTGTCTTCATCCAGCGTATCGAGCCCAGGCACACCGCGAACGTCGCTGCCTGTGGGAATTGTTTCGGCGATTTCGTCGTTCATTGCCGCTTCCCTGCCGGTGTCAGTGTTGGCATTTCTCCTAGCCCCGCAGGATGAAATTGCAAGCCTATTGGGACTTCCAATCGCTGCAAGCTTCGCCTAGGGCCGTCGCCAAGTTTCACAACAGATAAGGACATGTATTATGACAGGACAAAAACTAACTCTTTCACTCGAAACTGGCGATGTTGTTATTCAACTTCGTCCCGACCTCGCGCCCAACCATGTCGCACATATTACCGAACTGGTTGGTGAAGGCTTTTACGATGGTTTGAAATTCCACCGCGTCATTGACGGCTTTATGGCACAAGGCGGCTGCCCCAATGGAACTGGTATGGGCGGATCGAAAAAGCCGAATTTGAAACAGGAATTCAACAGCGAGCGTCACCAACGCGGCGTATGTTCAATGGCGCGTTCTTCAGATCCCGATAGCGCCAACAGCCAGTTTTTCATCTGCTTGGATGATGCCAGCTTTCTCGACCGTCAGTACACCGTTTGGGGTGTTGTCGAAAGCGGTATGGAACATGTCGATGCATTGCCAAAAGGCGAACCGCCACGGCAACCGGGCGTGATCAAAAGCGCGTCTGTCGCGTAATTAACGCAGTCATGAAAAAGGCCCCGTCAGCATCGCTAGCGGGGCCTTTTCAGTTTTACATAAGGTTGAAACTTAACCGCAGCCCTGAGCCTGTCGAAGGGCGCTTATCTGACGGGCGTACTTCGACAGGCTCAGCACTACGGTGCAACGGCATGTCATCGCGATCTATAGCGCGATGACATTTGAGTGTAACGAACCGTTCGTGAAGATTAACCGGCGTCAGCCGCGCTTTCGCTTGCGGCAGGCTGTGCTGCTTCGGCTTGCGCTTTTGCGCGCATATCCATCGCGCCTTGCAATTCGGCTGGTGAGACCTTCGCATCACTATCGGCGTCGATAACGGCGAAATGTTCGGCCAATGGGCCTTGTGCTTCGGTTTGCTGGATGAAACCATCGCTGTCGGTGTCTAGAAAACCGAAAATCTGTTCTACGGTTGGTCCGGCAGGTGGCGACGGAGCGGCAGTGTCTTGGGCGAATGCTGCAGGTGCGGCAAACATCAGGGAAACAGCAGAAATAAGGTACAACTTGCCCATATCGGGAGCTCCTAGTTAACTAAATGGAGGCGTGATGCCTGAACGCGCGGTAGCGGGCTTTTTCTGTACCGGCAATGAATATCCGGCATGCGTTCCGGTTAGTAGCCGATATTGAAAATTATAAATGATATTATAGATTTAGCCGAAAGACACCCTCGACCACAGTAAAGCAATTGCCATGCAGGACGACCTTATCGCCAGCCATCGTACAACCAACATGCCCGCCGCGTTTGCTCGCCTGGTAAGCGGTAATGCTGCTGCGACCTAGCTGCTGTGTCCAATATGGCGTCAGTACCGCGTGCGCGCTGCCCGTGACGCTGTCTTCATCGACGCCGCAACCCGGCACAAAAACGCGGCTAACGACGTCTGCTCCGGATACGTGGCCATCGCCGGGCGCGGTGCAGATAAACTGGTCATCTGTGCCAAGTCCTGCCAGCGCCGCGAAATCCGGCTTGAGCGCCATAACTTCGTCGGCGGAGTTGAACCGGAACAAATTGTACCTTTCGGGGTAAAGATGCCGTTCAATTGGAACGCCGCCCAGCACCCTAACCCAATCTGGCATCTCCGCAGGTTTGGGTGGGTAGGCTGGCAACGCCATTGCATAGCCAGCACCTTCTCGTTCCACCGACAATATCCCGGCTTTGCGCGTTTGGAATGTGACGATGTCCATTTCGGGTTGCTGCGACAAGACGACATGGCCGCTGGCCAAGGTCGCATGTCCGCACAAAGGCACTTCGTTTTCCGGCGTAAACCAACGCAATTCAAAATCGGTGTCACCGGTTTCATCGGCAACAAGAAACGCGGTTTCGGCAAAATTATTTTCTTCGGCGATGGCTTGCAATATCGCGTCGGGCAACCACTTCGCCAACGGCATGACCGCCGCCTGATTTCCTGCAAACGGCTTGTCGGCAAATGCATCAACATGGAAATAGGGCAGGCTAGTCATGGTCATGCTGATCATGCTCATGTTCCAACGTTTCAGACGGCGTGTAACCGATTTCATCCTTGTGGCCGACTGGATCGGGATGGATCAAGACCTCCACGCCGGGAAACTCTACCATCAATTTGGCCTCAACCTCGTCCATCACCCTATGTGCTTCCAAAACTGTCATATTCGGGTCCACCCAGGCATGAAACTGGACAAAATCATCGCTGCCCGACGACCGTGTCCGCAGGTCGTGAATCCCCTTTAATTCAGGATGGCTCTGGGCAATGGTGACGAAACGCTGACGTTTTTCCAAAGGCCATTCGCGGTCCATCAAATGGTCAATTGCCGAACTTGCGGCGCGCCATGCGCCGAACAACAACCAAACAGCAATCGCCATGCCGAATATCGCATCTGTACCCTTCAGGCCAACAATAGTGTCGAGCACAATCGCGACAATCACGGCAACATTCAGCAGTAAATCAGTTTGATAATGCATATGATCTGCACCGATCGCCACCGAACCCGTTCGCTTAATCACGAAACGTTGATAGCCCAGCAATCCCAGCGTAACGGCGATTGCGATCAAGGAAACGGCAATGCCATATTCCGGCTCGGACGTACCTTGGCCGTTGCGCAGCCGTTCAATTGCCCTACCACCAATGGCTAGCGCCGACATGGCGATCAATGCTACCTGAAATAAAGCGGACAAAGCCTCCGCTTTGCCATGCCCGAAACGGTGTTCGTTATCGGCGGGCTGCATGGCATAACGCACCGCAAACAAGGTGACCAATGAAGCCACAAGGTCCAATCCGGTATCTGCCAGCGAACCCAGCATCGCAACCGACCCGGTTTGCGCCGCCGCATATATCTTGATGATCAGCAAGAATACTGCCACGCCGACACTGGCAAGAGCCGCACGCGTCGTTAGCGTGCCGTGACCATGCGTATGGCTATGCCCGTTCGAATGGCTATGTCCATGCGTCCCGCTCACGGATAAAGCATCCCGGTTTTCCAGCCATCGGCGCTGCGTTCAAACAACCACCGTTCGTGCAAACGGAATTCGCGGTCCTGCCAAAATTCTATGCGTGCAGGCGTGACAATATGCCCCGACCAATGCGGGGGGCGATGCACATCTTGTCCCTCAAAACGCGCCGACATTTCGGCAAAGCGTGCCTCGAATATCATTCGGCTATCAAGAGGGCGGGATTGATCGGATGCCCATGCCCCCAATTGCGAGTTGCGCGACCGAGAGGCAAAATAGAAATCTGCGGTGGCATCAGATACTCTGGCAACTGCGCCCTCAATCCGGATTTGCCGGCGCAAACTTTTCCAGTGGAACAGCAATGCGACATTGGCGTTGGCCGCCAACTCGCTGCCCTTGCGGCTTTCCAGATTGGTGTAAAAGATAAATCCGCCCACCGTTTCTGTTTCGCGGCCATGACCCTTTAGCAAAACCATCCGCGAAGAAGGGTGGCCATTGGCATCGACCGTTGACAATGCCATGGCATTTACATCATTCAGCTCGCTTGCAAGGGCTTCTTTGAACCATGCGTCGAACAAGTCATAGGGATCAGTGTCTTCCATTCTTTCCCCGATAGGCTATGCTGAGCAGATTAAAAAGGGGGAAGGGTAAACAAATGCCGTGGGACCTAATTTTCAAGATCGCCAATGGCGGGGCTCTGTTGTTCTGGCTGTTGTTGGCGTTCGGCCCGCGCAAGACCATGTGGGTGCGCGGTATTTTTGTGTTCGGGACTGGCTTGCTCGCGATGATATATTCGGTGTTGATGCTCGCACTCGTGACCGGCTGCATTGATGGCGGCGGTAACGGCGCGGCCAATTCACCAGATTTAATGACATTGGCAGGCGTAATGGCATTTTTTGATACGCCGGGCGGAACAACGGTCGGCTGGATCCATTATCTCGCATTTGATTTGTTCGTCGGCATTTGGATCGCCCGCAACGCTGATCGGCACGCAATTGCCCGAATGTGGCAGATTCCGGTCCTGTTTCTTACTTTCATGCTTGGTCCAGTGGGGTTGTTCTCATATTTAATGGTCCGCGCCTTTTTGGGCAAAAAACTAGAGAATGGCTTCACTCCGCGTTGACTCTTGCGAAGCGAATGCCGACTTATAGGAATAGGACAGTAACTTCAGGGTAAAAATGACAGATCCATATTCCACATTGGGCGTAGCAAAAGATGCCGACGACAAGGCAATCAAATCCGCCTACCGAAAGCTTGCCAAAGAGCTGCATCCGGACAAAAACAAAGATAATCCAAAAGCGACCGAGCGGTTTAGCAAAGTGACGCAGGCCTATGATCTGTTGTCCGACAAGAAGAAACGGGCGCAGCTCGATCGCGGCGAAATAGACGGCGATGGCAATCCGCGGTCGCCGTTTGGCGCGGGCGGATTTGGCGGCGGCGGGGGTGGGGGTTTTCCCGGTGGCGGGTTTTCCAGCCAATCGGGCGGCATCGATCTGGGCGATATTTTTGACGGCTTGTTCGGCGGAGGTGCGGGCCGCGATCAAATGGGCGGCGCACAGCATAGGCAATCAGCGCCGCCGCCAAAGGGAGCAAATATCGCTTACGAGCATCTGGTGGCCTTTACCGATGCGGCGACATTGACACCGCAGCGCATTACCCTGCGCGATAGCAAAAGCGTTGAGTTCAAATTGCCCAATGGCATAGTTTCTGGCCAACAGATCCGTATTCCGGGTAAAGGCCAGCCCGGTCCCGGCGGCACTGGCGATGCCATGGTGACGCTTAAAATCGGCAAGCATCCCAACTTTACCCGCGAAGGCGACCACATCCGGCTCAACCTGCCCATTAGCCTGAAAGAGGCCATAAATGGCGGCAAAATAAAAGTGCCAACCGTTGACGGAGCGGTAATGTTGACAGTGCCACCTAGCACCAATTCTGGCGCGGTTATGCGGATCAAGGGCAGAGGATTTCCGGGCAAAACGGGTGTGCGCGGAGATCAACTGGTGACGCTGATGATTAAATTGCCGAAGGATACACAGACCTTGCAGGCGCTTGCAGAAGCGTTGCCGGACGATCCGGAAATCCGCGCAGAGCTTGGTTAAGCCAAGGTGCAAGAACCGTCGCCACTTTCTCCAGAGGCCAGAGCGCATTTGGGCGGCGCGCAGCAGGAAAGCGAGGCCAGCTGGTTCGCCCATTTAGATGCACCACACCAATCGTTCGAAGTTTTGCGGCGCGTCGTGGTGGGTGTCTATAGTGACGGTTTTATCCATGCCGGAAACTTTGCATATTTGGCTTTGGTCGCGCTGTTTTCATTCTGTATCGTTGCCGCCGCCATTGCCGGAGCATTCGGGCAAACCGAAACCGGCGTCGGGTTGATTGAGGCGTTTTTCCAAACCGTTCCGCCAAGCGCGGTTGACGCTTTGCGCGGACCAGTGGAAAGCGCGATGCATGCGCGAACGGGGCCATTATTGTGGTTCAGCGCGGCGGTTGGGCTGTGGACGACGGCAAGCTTGATGGAAGCGTTTCGCGACGTGTTGAACCGTGCATACGGTACCATACCGAGCCGACATTTTTGGCAATATCGGTTGGGATCGTTGTTCGCGATTATCTTGGCGGTCATTCTTGCGATGGTGGCGTTCAGCGCGCAAATCCTAGTCTCGGCAATCGAGGATCTGGTTTATCGCTTCATTCCCGGCGCGCAGCAGGCTTCTGAATATTTTGCTTGGGGGCGGATCGTGCCATTTTTGGGTTTGTTCTTGGCTATATATGTGGTGTTCAGGGGATTGACGCCGCGTAAGTACAGGGCAAAGAAATTTCCGAAATGGCCGGGTGCTGCGCTGGTTAGCCTTTGGTGGCTCGGTTGCACAGCAGTCTTGCCGGTTTTTGTTGCAAATATGGCGAACTACAACCTGACCTATGGCAGCCTCGCCGGCGTCATGGTTGCATTGATTTTTTTCTATCTAATCGGGCTTGGTATGGTCACAGGAGCGCAGCTAAACGCCGCATTGGCCAACACCAATCGGACCGGGCCAATAGACGGGCCAATGAACGGGCAAGCGAGCGGGCAAAAATAACCAATTTCAAATCTGTTGCAAACCGCTAATGGCAAACAAACCAATCAGGAGCACAATATAATGACCAAGTTGATGGAGGGCAAACGCGGCCTGATTATGGGACTTGCCAATGACAAGTCACTGGCTTGGGGAATTGCAAAGAAATTGAGCGAAGCCGGAGCCGAACTGGCGATCAGCTATCAAGGCGAAGTGATGGCCAAGCGCGTAAAACCACTTGCCGAGCAATTGGGCTGCGACTTTCTGATTGATTGCGATGTCGCGGATATGGACAATCTCGATGCCGCATTTGCAACGTTGTCGGCGCGCTGGCCGACGATTGATTTTGTGGTTCACGCCATCGGTTACACCAACAAAGAAGCCCTGCGCGGCAAGTATTTCGACGTCGGCCTCGATGATTTTCTGATGACCATGAACATCAGCGTTTACAGCTTTACGGCCGTCGCCAAACGCGCCGCATCGATGATGCCACATGGTGGCGCGATGTTGACATTAAGCTATTACGGTGCCGAAAAAGTCATCCCGCACTACAACGTCATGGGCGTGGCCAAATCTGCGTTGGAAACGTCGGTCAAATATTTGGCCAATGACGTTGGACCCGACGGCATTCGCGTCAACGCGATTTCCGCTGGTCCGATCAAGACATTGGCCGCGTCGGGGATTGGCGATTTCCGATATATCCTGAAATGGAATGAACTGAACTCGCCGCTTCGCCGCAATGTCAACATTGATGATGTCGGCGGTGCGGCATTGTATCTGCTGTCCGATTTGTCGGCAGGTGTAACCGGAGAAACACACCATGTTGACGCGGGCTATCACACCGTGGGTATGAAGCAAGAGGACGCGCCGGATATTGGTTTGGATAAAGTTTAGACCCAGATTCGCACCCAGCTTGATGTAAATTTATGTATATGATAGCTCCTGCTTAAAGGAGATATGCGATGCACAGTCCCGAACTCTTTGCGCTGTTGGCGGTATGTGTATTGGCGGTTGGCGTGCACGGATACTTCCATTCGCGGCAGTTTTGGGAGGGGTTGCCGCCGATACTCGACGCCTTTGTTTCCATGGCCAGCTTTGCGGCATTGATCGCTGCGTTTGTTTTTGCAGGCAGGCTAGGCGGCATTTTTGGTCATCCGCACGCGGCGCGCTTGCTTGGCGTTACCGTCGTTATCGTGCTAGCCCGCTCCATCCGCACATGGATAGGACTTGAACAAATCCGGTACCGTGCGGCGCGGGCGAAAAGTCGCGAGTGAACGCGGACTTCGGTATTTCTGATTTTTTGAAAACTTGCATTCCGCAGCAATACTCGGCATCGCAAACCGCAAACTAACCAACGGGCAATCACGATGAGTTTTAACACATTTGGCCGCGTATTTCGCTTCACCACTTGGGGGGAAAGCCACGGTCCGGCTTTGGGCGCCGTGGTGGATGGTTGCCCTCCCGGAATTTCGCTATCCGAGGAGGATATTCAGCCATTTCTGGATAAACGCCGTCCCGGCACATCGCGCTTTACGACGCAGCGGCAGGAACCTGATACGGTAAAGATATTGTCCGGCGTATTTGAAGGACGTACAACCGGAACCCCGATTTCGCTGATGATCGAGAATGTCGATCAGCGCAGCAAAGACTATGGCGAGGTTGCTAAGGCGTATCGTCCCGGCCATGCCGATTATAGCTATGATGCCAAATATGGCTTTCGCGACTATCGCGGCGGTGGACGCAGCTCGGCGCGCGAGACCGCTGCCCGTGTTGCCGCTGGAGCAGTGGCAAGGGCAGTGATACCAGAGGTCGAGATCATTGCCTATGTGAGTGAAATTGGCGGCGACCGTATTGATCCCGATAATTTTGAATTCAGCCAGATTGATCAGAACCCGTTTTTCTGCCCCGATGAGGCGGCTGCGGCGCGGTGGGAAAAGCTGGTCGATGAAGCGCGCAAGGCGGGGTCATCATTGGGCGCGGTGATCGAGTGCGTTGCAACGGGCGTTCCCGCCGGTTGGGGTGCGCCTATCTATGCAAAGCTCGACAGCGAACTTGCCGCCGCGATGATGAGCATCAATGCGGTAAAAGGGGTTGAAATCGGCGCTGGTTTTGATGCGGCGCGATTGCGCGGTGAGGAGAATGCAGACCGCATGCGGCCCGCCGCCACGGGTAGCAATCATCCGGAATTTCTAACCAATAACTCCGGCGGTATCGCTGGTGGAATTTCAACTGGGCAGCCGGTTATTTGCCGGGTAGCATTCAAACCGACCAGTTCAATATTGACGCCGGTTGAAACGGTTACCCGCGATGGCGCAGCCGCTGAAATCGTCACCAAAGGCCGCCATGATCCGTGCGTCGGCATAAGAGGTACGCCGGTGGTCGCGGCAATGATGGCGCTGGTGCTGGCGGATCAAAAGCTTTTGCACCGCGCACAATGCGGATAACAACGGCGGAACTGGGTTGGCGCCGCTTTCACCTGAACGGAGCAAATTCTAGAGCGGGATCGCATTTGAGTATAACAAAAACCGTTCGTGCTCAGCTTGTCGAAGTACAGGTTGCTGGCCTCATCCTTCGACAAGCTCAGGACGAACGGATAGGGAGTTTTGTTGCAAAGTAACGTCAACAAACCCTAAACCACGGTTTTCGATAGAGCCTTTTCGGTTAGTCCCTTGTCGCCATCGACTGAACCAATCAACGATACGCTGCCATCTGCTTCCCGGCGGGCAACCAGGATTACGAATTCGTCGCCTGCGCCAGAAAATTCTTGCAGACTGCGAACCCTTGCATTGCGTAAGCGGGATCGTGGATCGGTTGCCGCGACAACAGACGCGCCATTTTTAATGACCTTGCGGGCATTACGTTCCGCACCAATTATGCCTTTTAGGCCGCCTTTATGACCGGCGATTGTTTCAGCCAGAGCGCCCATCGGCACTGCGTTGCGGTGGGCATAGGTTAGCGTGGTTGCAAATTCGGTAATGCGGGTCTTGTCGTATTTCGCGCCAAACACCAATTTGACGATAGGCGTCATCGGCGCGCGGTCTTGTTTGGTCAGGCCCGCATCGACCAATATTTCATCGAAATCGGCAGCGTTGTTTTCCGCGACCAAAGAGAAATCATAGGCCAGACTGATGGCGCGGTACAAAGCCTCACGGCTTCGGGCGTCAACTTCGCTTGCCAAATCGGCGCTGTTGCGGGCTGCAACCAACCAATCGGCGAGTGAAGAGTTTTCGTCAGGTTGCTGTTCATCAACGGAAAAATCATCGCTAAGCAACAATTCTGGACTGCCAGCTTGCATGCTGTCTTGGAACAGGTCGCTTGCCGGACTGTCTTCCCATACGGGGACAACGGCTTGGCGCGGCGCGGCGGATTGCAACGCCGCTTCAACTTCGATTTCCAACCGTTTTGCCAAATCGGCTTCGGCGGCTACTTTCCAGTTGATAACGCCGTAGATGAAATCAATCGTGTCATCGTCGGACGAATAAGGCAGCAAGATACCGCGATACATGATCGTCAGGTCCCGGTCATTGACGAATTCGGCTTCAAAACCAATCGGCGCGCGGTTGGCGATAATCTGGAGATAATGATCGGTTATCCGCGACAACAAAGATCGCGGCGGTACCTGATCAAGATAGGTAATGTCGTCGGAGATACCGCACTCGGCGCGCAATTTGCTGCCGACATACTGGATCGACGGATTTTCGATGCCAGAGGTGAAGTCTAGCAATACGCTATATTCACCGAAGTCATCGACATTTTCGGGGTCAAGCTCTTCGATGCTGGGATAATTTTTTTCGTGCAGTTGCGCTGTCCAAAAATTATAGGCACGAACCTGCATTCGGCGCTCATCACCTGATATCAGCGGCGGTGGGTCAATCCCCACATCCTCCTCAACTTCAGCGTCATATGCGGAATAAATTGCATCCTCTGCTGCGTTTTCCTGGCCGAAAGGGTCAAATCCCCGTAAGTTATCCATATTCAGGTCCTGTTGCTCGAAAGTCGCATGTTACCTCGTGTCACAACAATGCCCGATACATGGTTAAGGATTGGTAAATGACATGCATTCAATATCGAGCAACAATATCGTGTTTGCGGCGGTACAATTTTGGACCACTTTGTTCTAAGCTGACTTTTGAAAATGGATTTGACTTGAATTTGTAGGAGCGTTGCTCCACGGCGTTTGGAAGGTTTTTATTGAGATATTGGTCAATTCGAACAAATTTGCAGCTACTTTTCGTGAGCCGCAAACAACCGACAACCGGGCCATTGGCTCAAGCTAACAAATTAAGTTACATTTGAACCAATGGAAATTTCTAGAAACCGATCTTCACGCAGAACCGCCAAAGGCAATATGCGGAACAAATTTTTGAATTCGGCCACTTTCAGATGGTACGCTTTTTTGATCTTCCTGATTTCCGTGCTGCTGATGGGCGGGGCGTCGCGGCCCGATGTATTGTCGCTGGTTATACTCAGGCCAATTGCATTCCTGTTTTTGGGTTACGCTTGTCTGGTTGTTTCGGCCAAAGAAATGGTCACGATCCGCATGCCGGTTATATTACTGGCATGTTTGGCAGGCTTGATGGTGATTCAACTCATTCCATTGCCGCCGGCGCTTTGGTCGTCATTGCCGCAGCGAGACTTGATTTATGCCGTATCAAAAGATTTGGGCATGCAAGACGTCTGGCGGCCGTTAAGTTTGGTGCCTTCCAGAACATTAAACAGCTTAATGGCGTTGAGTGTGCCCGCTGCCGCGTTGATGCTGTTTGCGATACTGGATGAAGGCAAGCGCAGAAAAGCTCCGCTGGTGTTTATTCTAATGGGCGCGGTTTCCATGATGTTTGGCTTATTGCAAGTGGCCGGACCAGACGATGGTCCATTATATACTTATCAGATTACAAATAATGGCCTGATGGTCGGCTTTTTTGCCAACAGAAATCATCAGGCGGTTTTTCTCGCTTGCTTGACCCCGCTGATCATCGGAACCCTGTTCGACAGACTCTCCAGCAAGCGCGCGGGCCGCGTTGACCAAAATTTTCTGCTGATCGCTTTGGCGGTGGGGATGGTCTTTCTTTTGTTTCCGTACATATTGGTCACTGGGTCGCGGGCAGGCTCTTTACTTGCGATTGTCGCTCTGCTGTTTTCGGCGATGATGTGGCTGTTATGGCTCGTCACAGAACGGCGATTGACAGCAAATTCGATTGATGCCCGGGCAACGCACAGAACTAGCCGTAGAAAATTTCCCGGCAGTATTGCGCTGGTGCCGGTTATCTCGCTCGTGATTTTGTTGGGCGCAGTGTCGGTCGTTTACTTCGACCGCGATCTGGCGCTCAATCGCTACCAACAGATGACTGAAGTTGAAGAACTTCGGTCGCAGACATTTCCCGTCTTGTTCGAAATGGCCAAAAGTCATTTTGCCGTTGGCGCGGGTTTTGGAAGTTTTGAATGGCTGTATAAGATGTGGGAACCGGATGATTTGCTGATGACCAGCTATCTCAATCAGGCGCACAATGACCCTATGCAGTTGATTATTGAAGGTGGCCTACCTGCAATCGCAATTTTCAGCGGGTTCGCGTGGATGCTTCTGACGCGAAGCGTGGCAATTGGACGCACCATAACCCAGCCCAAGCATACGCAATATTTAACCATTGCTGCATTGTTCGTTATGGTGATTATTCTGGCGGCGAGCTTTGCAGACTACCCCCTTAGAACGCCGTTCATGATGTGCTTTTTCGGAATATCGCTGTGTATTTTCTTGACTCCGCCGGTTTCAACCAGAACGCCCCCCGATTAGGCCCGATTAAAAGTGTTTACGCCATTTTGGCCTTGCTCTAAGTGAGGTTACTAGAAGAAGGATTTGTCTGAAATGAACTTGAAAAACTGGTCGGGGATTTGCCTGTCGATGGCAGGTTCATTGTTGATGTCGGCCTGTGCGTCCAATCAAGTTATTGGCGGAGCACGGGATGTCACAGTTCTCAATCAGGACACCAGCTTACCCGAACCATCGGGTGGTGATTTTGTGGCAGGAACGCGGCCATATCTGATCGGCCCTTTTGACAAATTGTCGGTTGACGTTTTTGGTATCGACGAATTGAGCCGTCCCGAAGTGCAGGTGGACGCCAACGGCACTATCTCGCTGCCGCTAGCCGGGACAATTAACGCTTCGGGGAAATCGCCGCCTGAACTGGCGCGGGAAATCGAACGCGGGCTGCGTGCAAATTATGTCCGCAATCCGCAAGTCAGTGTCAATTTGAAGGAAACGGTAAGCCAAGTAGTCACCGTTGACGGGCAGGTTACCAAGCCGGGCCTATATCCAGTGATTGGCAAGATGACGTTGATGCGAGCCGTGGCTACTGCGGGCGGAACCGGCGAGTTTGCGCGGCTTGAAGATGTGATCATCTTTCGCACTGTAAAACAGTCGCGATACGCCGGGGTTTATAATCTGAAAGCAATTCGATTGGGCAATTATGACGATCCAGAAGTTTTCGCAAACGATGTTATTGTGGTCGGCGATTCAGCCGCGCGGCGCAGATTTAAAGATCTGATCCAATTGTCGCCGCTTTTATCGACGCCGCTGTTAATCTTGTTCCGCAAATAGGATCACTATGCTGGTGCCTGTCTACAGCGTCCTTAAAATTGCTTCGTCTTGCATGACCGAAAGATGTTAAATTATGAATAGCCAGTTTTCAACACTACAAACGGACGATCATGTAAGGCGGGCGACAGAAATGCCGCTGGTGGAACACTATCTTCGCCTTGTTTTGCGATTCAAATGGTTGTTGTTGGCGATACTTGTTGGCTCGATTGTACTCGGGGCTATCGCCACGTTGCTACAAACGCCTCAATATACGGCGACTACCCGCATTGAAATTAAGAGGCTGCAAGACAATGTTTCGGACGTCAAAGGGGTTGAACGAGACGAAACTGGCCAAGCGCTGGAATTTTATCAAACGCAATATGCACTGTTGGAAGCCCGGTCGCTTGCGGAACGTGTGTCGGCTGATCTGAAGCTAGCAGAAAACCGGGCATTCATTTCAGCGTTTGGAATTGAAAAGGCTGCTGGCGGTACGTCGCTTGGTGGCGGTCGCCCGATGGCGACACGTGACAAAACTGCTCTAAAGCGGCTGGTTGCGGGCATATTGCTTAGCCGTGTAACAATTACACCTGTGCGCGGCTCCAGCCTCGTCGACATCGGATTTACTAGTCCGTCAGCGCGCTTGTCTGCAGATATTTCGAAAAGCTGGGCAGTCCAGTTTACCCGCTCAAATTTGGACAGGCGTTATGCCTCAACCAAAGAGGCGCGAGCCTTCCTGCAGGACCGGCTCGGCCAATTGGGCGAAAAGCTGGAAGTATCCGAGCGTCAATTGGTTGCTTATGCGTCGGATAAGCAGATTGTCACGCTTGGCGGCGGCGTTGGTAGTGATGGCAACAAGCAACCGCAACGCACACTTGCTGCTGCGGATTTAGAAGCATTGAATAAAGAGCTTGCTGCAGCAACAGCCGACCGAATTAGTGCAGCCAGCGGCGTCAATAACGCAAGCGCAACCAGCAGTGAAGCTCTGAAAAGCGTCACGATTAGCCAATTGCGAGCCAAGCGCGCTGAAGTCGCCTCCGAATATGCAAAAATTCTGGTGACATTTGAACCGCAATATCCGCCCGCGCTGGCGCTTTCGTCGCAAATAAAATCGTTGGACCGTGCGATCGGACAAGAAGAAAGCCGGTATGGAACGAACCAGACCGATGGTTATCGTCAAGCGGTCGCGCGCGAGCGAGCTTTGTTGAGCCGTGTCGGTGAATTGAAACGCGAACTGGTTGGTGAAAAGGGCAACAGCATCCAATATGATATTCTGCAACGTGAAGTGGATACGAACCGCCAGCTTTACGAAAGCCTGTTGCAGCGTTTCAAAGAAATCGGCGTCGTAAGTATTGAAGACAACAATATTCTGATCGTTGACGCTGCCGATATTCCTGTTGGCCCCTCTAGTCCCAAGTTGTTCCTGAATTTGTTGTTGGCGACGCTTGCCGGCCTTGGCTTGTGCGCTCTGTTTGTATTCGTTGCGGACCAGATTGATCAAGCGTTGAAAGATCCTCGTGACGTTGAACGCGTGTTGGGCATTCCATTGCTGGGTGCCACGCCAATGTCAGAGGCCGAACCTTATGAAGAGTTGAAAGATCAAAAATCAGCTTTGTATGAATCGTACATTTCGTTTGTATCGCGCGCTGCGTTCTTGACGGATCATGGCTTCCCAAGAACGGTGATGTTCACCAGTACTGTGGCCAATGAAGGAAAGTCGATCAGTGCTGTGACACTTGCACGGTTGCTGGCACGGCAAGGTAAGCGCACGATCATTATAGATGCGGACATGCGAAACCCTTCGGTTAACAAGTTCCTTGGCGTAAAGCGTGAAGATGGCTTGTCGAGCTATCTAACCGGGCAGGCGACTATGGACGAAGTGCGGCATCATTATAAACCGCAGGGTTTTGACTATATTACAGCTGGCCCAACTCCGCCAAATGCGGCTGAGCTGCTGTCCAGTATGAAGTTGGAGCAACTGATCGACGAACTGAAAAAAGAGTATCAGCATGTCATTGTCGACGCGCCGCCCGTGTTGGGTCTTGCCGACGCACCAATTGTCAGTTCGGTCGTTGAAGGCGTAATCTATACCTCCGAAGCCAATGGCGTTAAGCTGGGCACTATCAATTCCGCTTTGGCTCGGTTGCGGGATGTGAATGCCAATATCTTCGGCGCTTTGGTAACAAAGTTGGATAATCGAAATCATGGCTATGGTTACGGTTACGGCTACGGCTATGGCTATGGCCAGACCAAGGACGAGTAAGGCCAATGCCTTTGGTGGTTAAAAGAAGGGCCACTGCGCCAATCTCCCGGGTGCGTTTTCTTTTGGTTCTGGTTTGTGTGCTGGCGGGTTGTTTTATTTCAATTGGCGCAGCGGTGGCTGAAATTTTTCGGTCGAGCGATCCGTTTAGAGCGAGCTCGGCATGGCCGAAAAATGGTTACGCCTTTACTGCGGTTGCCGATTTCAATTTGGATGGCGCTGTAACGGCACAAGTTGAATTGGCAAAATCGGGGACGGCGCAAATTGAGATTGCCCAGTGGCAAGGTGTTGAGGATGCCGCCAAACGGGCGTTTCGGTTTGATCCTTTAAACGCATCTGCATTACGCAGCTTGGCAATCGTGGCGGAGGCAAAGGGCGATGGCGCGAGGGCAACGGCGATTATGGCCCACGCACTTAAATTCTCACGGCGCGACACCACCGCGAATAACTGGCAATTGCGCCAATCTCTCGCCGCCCAAGATCTGCCGAAATCAATGCGGCTGCTCGACCGGATATTGCGTGAAGATGCCAGTTTGCGGCAGCAGTATATCCCTGTCTTGATAGCCGGGGCGTCTCAACCTGAAGGCTTTAGGGCGATCTACCCGCTCCTTTTGAAGCAACCAGCTTGGGAAGCGGAATTCTGGTCGATGTCCGCAAATCAGCCCAATATCCCGCCCGAGTTGGCGACACTTCGCCAGCAGTTGTTGCAAAAAAGAGGTCAGAAAACGCCTGTGGAGCCATTTCTGGTGACCGATGTTCATCTGATCAAAAATCTAATCCGCAATGACCAATTCGCTGCCGCCAAAGCACTGCATGATTTTCTTGCAGGCAACGCAAACCGATCTGTCAAGCTAGGCACCCGCGGCGCTGCTGGTGAAGTCACATCCGGATTTATATCCTTTGATTCTGCATTTGATTGGCAGCTGACGTCGCAAGGCGATGTCCAATCCTATCTCGACGATTCCGGTTCAGGCATCATATTGGAAGCTGGTTCGAACTCGATCGGCGTGTTCGCGCGGCATTTGGTCAAGATTGATGACGGACGATTCATGATGAGGATTGAAGCGCAGCCGGTGCGGGGCATTGAGTTATTCGCTCGCTTGAAATGCGCCGAGAAGGGCAGCAAAGCCCAAACATTCGATTTGCAGATGGAACCCGATGTTTGGGTGTCAGATCAAGCTATCGGTTCAACTTGCCGTTGGTTCACGCTCGAACTGTTGGCGCAAAATAAATTGGCGGACTTGGCGATGCTAAAGATTACATCGGTGAAAGCAACGTCGATCAACTAGCTGAGGATTGCTTGAAAGCCTGCTGTAACCGGTCTGGCATTAGGTCGCCAAAATCTCGATCCGGCTATGCAGCGTGCAAGCTTGCACGACCTCGACTTCTAAAGCATCAATATTGACGGATTGGAGATAGTAAGTTGACGTCTTGTGGGGTGCCATCTGCAATCTTGTTATTTCTACGTCACTGGCAATCGTCACTATCAATCGGCCATTTTGGAATCCTGTTTTTGTAGGCGTAGCGGCTAGCTCATTGGGCCGCCAACGCAATATAGCTTTTTTGAAATTGCCACTTATTTTATCAACCACCTCAATTTGAAACTCGTCCTGCAGCGTGATCGTCCTGTGATGTACCGCGCCCCAATAATCGGCATAGCGAACGGTCGCAGAATTCTCTGTGGTCGCTAGTAAGTCTCTTTTTAGCCATTCGCCGTATAGAAACCGTCCAAGGCGCGGCATTTGATCGCGTTCGTCAAATTCGATGCCATTGTGCGCTGCGGTTGACGGGTAATATTGCCAATCGTTCGCGGCATAACTGTACGTCCCCGCATCTTGCAGCAAGCATTGGCCATCATGCCAAATATCGACGTGCAACGCGTCTGCTTGAACTGGCCGAAACGCATAGCCAGGAAGGCGGATGAAGGCGCGCGTCTTGCCATTTTTCAAAATGACGATGCCACTATCTGCAAATACTTTGGCAGAAAATTCGGTGGACGAGCTAACGGCATTTTTCTGCTGTAATCCGAACCATGCGAGCAACTCTGTAGCCGCTGTGCAATCCGGGAAGTAACAGCAGTCGCTGAAAAGTGTCGATGCCAATGCGCAGCTTGGGCGGAAATCGCGAAAACCACCCGATCCGATGGGAAGCAGCCAAGCACCATCATTCGATCCCAGATTTGGAGCGTCGCCGGTTTTCGGGTCGGTGAAATGCGCCAACCAATCGGTCGCAGCTAACGCCTTTTCATAAAAGGTTTCACTGAACCGCTCTGCATTCAGTATTGAACGCCAATATTCGGTAATCGACAAGCTATCCAACATCAGCCGATGGTAAACGATTGAATATTGGGCAAAACCGCCGTCGCCGAAAATCAACTTGCGGACGCGCTCTTCCATCAGTTTACGCCCGGCCACATGAAATGCCGTGGCCTCCGCACGAACGGCCGCAGTCTGCCCGCATTTTTCCAGCCACAACCCGCCGACGAAAAGAGCCATCGCTTCGGACGTCGCATGATTATTATTTTGGCCGCGTGCATAAGCGATTGTGGGCTTTATGCGTCGCAGATGGTTCAGCAGCAAAGCCATCAGCGGCGGCGAAGGTTCGAAAACTTGCCCCAAAATCACCGCCGCCAGCGCCAGATGCGCGACACGCAAACTGGCTTCCTGCCCGCAAACCCAGTTGGGGCCGTAATATGCGGGGTTCTGGGCCGCCCAGTTTGTCAGCCAGTTGTTGAGCTTGGCTGCAGCGGCATCGTCGCCGCACATTGATGCTTGCGCGAATGCGATAACCCAATCAAACCGCGATGCTTCCCAAACCGTTTTGATATCGCCAATTTGTTCGGAAAAAGTTGCAATTTTTTGCCATGGTGCGCCGGGGTTGGGGACGCGCGCTCCAGTGAGGATATTAGCATGCCAATCTGGCGGATTGTCCGTTTCCTGCCCCGAAGGGCGGCCAAATGCCCAAGGGCGGTTTTGCCATATCTCGGTTGCGGTAAAGCCCATTGCCTTGACCGCAGGAGGCGCGAAAAAATCTCCTGTGGGTAATTCGGCCGGATTGATTTGAAGTACAGGATGCAAACCGGATTTCAGGCCAATACGATAGACCAAAACGTCAACGATGCTGCTGGCACCAAGCCGCCTATATGCTTTTGCCTTTAGGCGTAGGCTCAATTCTGCGCTCTCAATATATCCGCCACTTGGATGGTAGCCTCGGCCACTTCAAAAATTTCAGTTGCGGGGATCGGGCTTGGACCGCCGGTTCGTATTGCTTCATAAAATTCCGCGATACAGGCCTGTTGTCCCTTATCCTGTTTCCATCCGCTTTGTTTGTTGAAGCCAGGCCAACCATAGCCGCGCAAAGATCTGAAATTGTCGATCTGCAGCGTTTTGCCTGCGGTAAATACTTCGATGCGTTCCTTTGGAAAGTTCGCGGCACCATTGGCCAGGTAATGCACCGAACCGTGCGATCCATCGGCGAAACGCAGCAGGATGATTGCCTTGTCTTCGGTGATGTCTTCAGAGCTATTGTCACCCATTTTCATGGCTTTTACTTCGACAATTTCTGCTCCAGCCAAAAACCGCATTAAATCGATTAGATGGCAAGCCTCTCCGATGATCCTGCCGCCGCCCAAGTTTCTATCTTGAATCCAAACATTGGCCGGAATGGCTCCCGCATTCATTGTCATGATGAATGATTTGGGCGCATGGACTTGGTCAATCAGCGACTTCATCTTTTTAATATACGGCGAAAACCGCCGATTAAACCCCACCATTAACCGCGGGGCGTTACCCTTTGCCAGTTCTGCATCATATGCACCGCGAACCTGCTGTAATTGGTCGCGATCAATCGCTAACGGCTTTTCTACAAACACATCTTTGCCCGCAGCAATCAATTGCGCCGTCAGGCTGGCATGGCTGTTATGCTGGGTTGCGACCACGGCTGCCACTATATCCGAATTTTGGATGACAACATCCAAGTCGGTTCCAGCCTCTGTCACACCAAATTTTTCTGCGGTGATGGCACCACTTAAACCGGCTGATGTAATTATCGGGCCAACATTTGCGCCAATTTTGCCGAGCGCAGGCATCAAAATCCGTGACGCATAATTGCCGGCGCCAATCACTGCAATTTGCGGTTTGGCATTGGCTGACGCTGGTTTTGGCGTTGCAGAAGCGACAGCAACAGTGCGCGCAATTCGTTCCGCAGGCGCGCTGTCATATTGCAGTATGACACCCAGCAAACTCTTGTCATCGGTCAGGCTTTGAAACGCAGCGGGTGCTTGCTCAAATGGCAGGGATTTACTGATCATGGCCGAAACATCGATTTTGCCGCTGGCCATCAAATCCAGGATTGTTTGGAAATTGCGCTGTTCGGTCCAACGGACAAAGCCGATGGGATAGTCTTGGCCGCCATCCTCATAAGCGCTGTCATATCGCCCCGGCCCATAGGAGCAGCTGACCTGAAAACTCAGTTCGTTTTCGTAGAAATCATCGCGAGACAATTGCAAGCCAACGACACCCACCAAGATTATGCGTCCGCGCTTGCGGCACATTTGCGCGGCGTGGTGGACAGGATCATTTGACTTGGTTGATGCGGTGATTAAGACCGCATCTACTCCCGCCCCGCCGCTAAAAGCCTTGCCGATTTCAACGGGGTCGCTGCCCTTGGATAGGTCGCATATTTCTGCGCCCCAACTTTTCGCCAGTTCAAGTTTGCTCGCATCGAAATCCACCGCAAGAACGCGGCAGCCGTTCGCGATCAAAATTTGTATCGTCATCAGGCCAATCAAGCCGGCCCCCATAACGACAAAATTCTCACCGATTGTTGGCCCGGCAAGGCGTACACCTTGCAAACCAATAGCACCCACGACAGCGAACGACGCATGTTCGTCGGCAACATTATCGGGGATTTTCGCACAGAGATTTTGCGGCACGCGCACCGTTTCCGCATGCGGTCCATTTGATAACACCCGGTCGCCAATATTGAAGCCGCTCGTCGCAGAACCCACTTCGGTCACCGTGCCAACGTTGGAGTAACCAAGCGGTATCGGCTGCGACAATTTTGACCGCACCGCATCTATTGTCGGAAGCAGCCCATCTGTCCGGACCTTGCTCAACACCTGTTTGACCTTGTCAGGTTGCTGGCGTGCTTTGCTCAGCAGGTTCGATTTGCCAAAATCCACAAGCATCCGTTCCGTCCCGACCGAAATCAGCGAACAGCTTGTGTCGATCACGATCGTGCGCGATGTTGGCGCGGGGCGGGGTGTTTCAATCAGGCGAGTTTCGCCCGACGACAGGTCTTGGATGATTTGTTTCATAGAGGGATCACTTAGGATTACAGTCGTTTGACGTCCACAAATAAATATAATTGAATAGGTCAGCCAGATCCAAAATTCAGTCTTGAATTATTTTGCGGCATTTGTGTTATGGCGATATGAGCTATTTCGAATTCATTGCAAAGGTAACCAAGTTTGTTCGCCACCCTAAAACCTAGCCATGCAGCAAATGGATCGGCAGCAACGGAAGTGGCGACGAGCCAGTATGCGTCCATATTTCTTTCCATAATTGGTTTTTATGGCGCATCATTGATAGGCCTTCATTGGTTTATGTTGGATTTATTCGCGACTGACTTTTTGGAGCGTAATTGGCTGGCTCCGGATGTGACGCCAAATAAAGAAATTTGGGCCTTTGTAGCCGTCTTGATTGTGGCAAACTTTGCGGCTCTCCAGCGACGATTGCTTAGTGATTTTTTCCTAACAATGCTCGCAATTTTTCCGCTCGTACCAATGTTGGCCCTGTTTTCTCATCGTGGCGCGGCACCTGAATACGTTGCGATGTGCGTTTTTTGTTACATTCTCATCTGGGTTTTGATTAAAATTCCAGTGTTTGAGATAAAAAATAAATTTTCTGGCATTTTTCACGAAAATAATTTTACAAGATTATCGATATTTATCATATCAAGCGCAATTGTCTTGTCTGTTTTTACAGGTAACCTAGATTATGTAAATTTCGATTTTTCTGAAGTTTATCTATATCGCTATGACGCGGAAGATACTAGGCTAGCAATAGTTAGCTACGCAATTCCAAACAGTATTGGATTGTTTTTGCCACTTTCTATTGCTATATTATTGAAAAATAACAGGTACTATATAGTTGCCATTATGTTTATATTAAACATTGGTTTGTTTGGATTGACATCACATAAAAGTTATTTTTTTACACCTATATTTGTTTTGATATTCTTTTATATATTGCGATATGGTCAAAAATGGTCATATATTATATATGCTTTTTCTTTTATTATATTGTCAACCACACTTTTATATAAATTTACTGGTGGTTTTGAGATTTTTCCTACTTTGACAGTAAGACGAATGTTTTTCGTACCGGCATACGCAAATTATTTATATTATGACTTTTTTTCAATCAGTCCGCAGATGTTTTGGGCTGATAGCAAGTTATCCTTTGGCTTGGTCCAAAATCCTTATGGTGTGACTGCGCCCCGGATCATTTTGAATTACTATAATTTTGGATCAATGGCATTTCAATTCGCCGGCAACGGAAATTCAGGCTTTATGGGCGCTGGTTATGGCCACGCTGGGTTGTTTGGTATGGTGTTTTATAGTGCAATCATTGCCGGATTGTTATTGGTCGGAAATGTAGTTGCTGAAAAGATAGGTTTTATCACGGCTTGTTCAGGGTTAACCCATTTATTTATCAGCGTATTGTTCTGTTCAACGGATACACTATCGTCTTTTTTAAGCTATGGGGCGTTTATGATGATCGTTTTTGCGATTGTCTTCAAAAAATCCGAAAATCCGGTTTAAATTGTCCCTGTTAAAAAACGTCATCGGATTGGGATCGGCAAACATCGCTTTGCTGACGGCGCAGGCGGTTACGGTTGCGGCGCTTGGGGTGTTGTTGCCTGCTGAACCGTTTGGTGTGTTCCTGTTGGGGCTGACCATAGCGCAGGCATTTTCCGCGTTTGCGACGCTGCGGTTTGATAGCGCCATTCCATCGGCAGGCGGATGGCGGGAGCAGCAAAACTTGCTGGCGCTGTCTGTCAGTGCCAGCCTTTTGATAGCAATATTGGTTAGCGCGGGCACGTATATCCTTTCCGAACTGCGCCTGTTCGCGTTGGATCAGTTGTCGGTTCCTGGCATTATGTTTGTCGGCGCAATCACTTTTGCGTTGGCATGCGCGCAAATGGGCCGGTATTGGGCGGTACGTCACGGCGATATGGCGATTATTCAGCGTTCCACGTTGGGCCGCGCCATCATGATCGCGGTCTTGCGCGGGGCAATATTGCTATGGGCACTGTTATGGCCAAGCCAGCTAAACGCGGTGAATTTGGGCACAACATTGTTGCTAGCGGAATTGACGGCGACCGGAGCAAATGCACTGATATTGTTTCCGCGCCGAACATCCGGTGAAAGATATCCGCAAGTTACCGGCGCCACATTGCGCGCAACCATCCGGCGCAACTGGAAGTTTCCAGCACTGGAAATGCCGTCTGCGGTGCTGAACAGTTTCGCCCTGAACGCGCCGATATTCCTGATTACGCAATTTTACGGACTGGCCGCGACCGCCGCGTTTGGCCTTGCGTTTCGAGCCATCGCGGTTCCGGTCGGGCAATTGGCGCTGGCACTGACCGAGGTGATGCAGTCGCAATATTCCGCCTATTTGCGCAGCGGCGACATGGCCAGCTTTCGGCGTTTATTCTATGCGTCATCCACACGCATGGCAATTGCAGGCGTGATCGTTAGCCCGATTGTATATTTCACAGCGGAGGCGGTGATTACGGCGGTGCTGGGCGAAAAGATGCGGCTGTTCGCACAAATCGCGGCGATCATTACGCCGTGGGTGGCCGCAATTATGATCGTCAGTATCAACACGCGCATCATAACGCTGTTGCGCCGCCAAGAGCTAAAGCTCACTTATGATGCGCTTGCGCTTTCTGTCATTGGCGTCTTGTTTGTGGCCAGACAGAATTACGCGTTGGAGCTATTGCCTTTCGTTGCGTTGCTGACGGCGATGGTTTGCGGCACGTATGCCATATACTGGCTGATCATCCGGCATGCGGTTTTGACGAAAATTCGAAAGCGGACATAATTGCCAAGGTTGTGTTGACACTCAGATTGTAAACTTTTGGATAGTTTTTGTCTTAGAATGCCGTCCACGCTCTAATCGGTTATCCGTTTCACAATACTGTTCCAATCCAGAAAATCGGCATAAGTTTTGCGTGCGCCATTGGCCATCATTTGCAACTTTGCGGGCTGCGTGATCAACTCGATCAAAATATCGCGGAATGTTTCCATATTGATTGCGTCTGGTCCGGCAATTCGCATATTATTGTTGCGGTTCAGATATTCGGGGCCTTGTCCGCCGGTATCGCCAACGATCAATGGCAATCCGCATCCAATGGACTGTTGCCACATGACCGATTGGCTGGCCGGGAAAATGGCGATATCGGATAACAGCATGTGATGATATCCGCCGTGCGCGTCTTGCCACCCGGTAAAATGGACGCGTCCGGGCAATTGCGCCGCAAGTCCCATAATCTGGTTTTTGTACGTGTCATCGGCGGGATCAAACTGGCCAATTACGACCAGTTTCAGTTGCGCCAATTCAGGGGCCTGCATCGCCCGCAGTAACAATTCAACCCGTTTCCGTGGCATTATTTTTCCGCCCGTCACCAGCACAATGTCATCGGCAGTGAAACCTAAATTTGCCCGTGCGGTCGGCCGGTCCATTTCTGCCCTAACCAAATCTATCAAATCTCCATCCGGGCCGAGCGGCAGCAACTCTAACTCGTCCTCGGTCACTCCGTAAACCTCCTGCATAAATTTGCTTGCGGGCGGACTTGTTATGTAAATCTTTGCCAGACGCGGCCTTATTTTCTCTAAATAATATTTACGGATAACCCCGTGCAGGATTTTTAACGAAAGCGCGTTCTTGCCCGAATTTGTGTAATCCATATGGATATCCATGATGACTTTCACATGGGGATTCAGGCGGCAATATCTTGCAATTTCGCGCGTATTTGGAATGACATCGTGCAGATAAATCAAGTCTGGCGCAAAATCATTCAGATGCGCGGCAACGTTTTTATACGGCCGAATTTTATTCAGCAGATTGAACTTATAGGGCAGCCGCCAAATCGTCGCCCCGTTATCGGTTAGGCTGTACGGCGCGCCCTTTGGATAAACTTTTCCCGAATAATAATCAAAAACCTTGTCAAATAACGATGTCAGCACGACCACTTCATGCCCGTGCTTGACCAGATATTTGGTCAAATGATTTTCCTGAAACTGCAAGGCAGGATCATAAAATTCACACAGCATCAGAATTTTCATATGCCAGGATCAATCAATTCGTGTTGCCCGAATATACATATTTTGCTCAGCGTATTTTGAATAGTTCAGATAGTATTTCAGGAAGGAATTCTTCCCCGGGATAAACAGCTTGGCAACTTCTTTGGCCACTTGCACTAATCGTGGTTGGAGCGCCGGAAACTTGTGTACGGAATCGACCCGGAAGTTATGACTTTCCAGCATGTCTCGCAGGATCTTCTCCGAAGCAAAGCTCATGTGATCGGGCAAGCAGAGCGGTTTCAATTGGTCGGACGCAGGTAAATTAGCGGCGTCACCGGTTTGAATTAAAAATTGCCCGCCCGGTTTTACCACATGATGAATTGCGCCGATGAATGCTTTAGGATCGGCAAGATGCGAGTAAACATTTAGCAGCGACACCATATCATATTGGGTATCGTGGCTTGCAAGATCGAAAAAGCTGACATCCAGCCCGCGTGACCTTGCAGATGCTTGTTTGGTAGCATTTGGTTCATTGCCGCTGGCAGCGATTTTGCCAGCAGTAAGATCGCGCAAGCTTTCAATAAATTCACCGTGTCCACAACCAACATCAAGCCAAGTAGTGATGCCGTTGTAATTAGTTCCGAAAATGGACTTTAAAATTCTCTTGTTCCACGGAATGACATTACGATTATAATAGACGTCTACATGCAGATTTTTTTCGCCATGATGTTCTCCAGCGACAGTCGCTACCGCGATTTCTTCATCGGATGGCCGTTCGCGTATGTATAACAATCCGCAGCCACTGCACTTAACCATATCAAAGCCATTTTCACGAAAATAGAATTCGTGTTTTTCCGATTTGCAATTGTAGCAGTCGTAGGTTTTCATCTTTTTGCCCTAGTTAAATTCAATAGTGATTATTTTGCTGCGTCACGATCCTACAACCTGCCCGGACGGTCATAATTGATCAACACGGCTTTGTAATTGCCCCGGTACACAAACAAGCTACCTGCTGCTGCGCCGCAAATGCCGATATGATCAATTAACGCTTGCATATCAGCGACCGAACCCGCGCCGCCCAGCATCGTCAGCGGGCAAGTAGTGGCATCGCGCGCGATCTTTGCCAGATCCAGATCATATCCTTGCATCGCTCCGTCGCGGTCAACCGAGTTGATCACAATCTCGCCCACGCCCAGCGTTTCCGCTTTGGTCAGGAACGCCGCGATATCGATGTCGTGTTTCTTCGATGCATTATGGGTGACAACCTGATAGCTGGTCCGCAGCAGTTTCTTCACCCTCAATACATCAATGGTCAGCACCACGCTTTGCGCGCCAATCCGGTCCGCAAACGCCGGAATGATGTCGGGCTGCGCGATAAATGCCGATGATAGCGATATTTTCTCAACGCCCAGCGATATGATCTGCGCCGCCTGTTCGGGCGTCTTGATCCCGCCGCCATAGCATAACGGCATGCGGCATTCCGACGCCAGATTTTCGATCATCCGGTAATCAGGCTCGCGCCCCTGCGCCGTGGCGTCAATGTCGAGCACGGTAAGCTCATCCACCTGTTTCTCGTTATAAATGCGTACCGCGTTTATCGGATCGCCAACATATTTATCGGGTTTGAACGCCAGTGTTTTAACCAGGCCCTTATCGCGGATCAACAAAGTGGGGATGATGCGGGATTTTAACATGGTCTATGTCCGGTCCCTATAGCGCGATGAAATTTTTGATAAGCTGAACGCCATTGGCATGGCTTTTTTCCGGATGGAATTGCACGCCATAAACGCCGTCGCCGCCGATTACCGAATGGAATTCATATCCATGATCCGATGTGCCGATCACATTGGCCTGATCCGCGCACTCGTAATGATAGCTGTGCAGAAAGTAAAACCCGCGCTCTTTATCGATATCGGTAAGCAATGGGTGGTCGGCGGCAGCACTAATGCTGTTCCAACCCATGTGCGGCGTTTTCGGTTTTGCCGGAATCCGCGCCGCATCAAACCGCTTCACTTTGCCTGCAATCAGCCCAAGCCCAAGCGTACTGCCCTCTTCGCTGCTATCGGCCAGAACATGCATGCCGATGCAAATGCCCATACACATTGCATTGCCCGATTTCATCCGCAACTTGATGGCATCGGCCATACCGGATTCATTAAAAGCCGCCATGGTGCGGTCAAAGGCACCGACGCCGGGCAACAGCATTTTCGATGCGGAAGCGATTTGTTCGGGCTGGTTGATGATTTGGTGTTCTTCGTTTGAAAGTTTCAGCAGCGTACAGATCGCATGCAGATTGCCCGAACCATAATCGATAACGCTGATCATCGCTTTACCGATTTTTCAACGCCGATGGCTTTTAGCACTTTTGCCCCTAAGTTGAACAGGCTTTGCTGGTTTTTGTAATCCTTATAGAATTTGCGCGGCATATCACGGTACCCGATCAGCTCTTCGGTGCTGATGCCTAGCTTCTTTGCAATGAAATCCAACTCGTGCTGCACTTGATCTGGTGCAATGGCAGGTTCTTGTAATCGTTGCAGCGCTTCTGCGCGGGTCATCTGCCCGGTCAGGATCAGGCTGGAAAACTGCACCTTGCGGGTGTCAAAACCAAAGCGGGCGGGCAGCCAATAACCTTCATAGAAACGGGTGAAACGCGATTCAAAATGTTTTTGCGGATACATTTCCCAGCCATATTCCTGCGTCATCATCGCGCCTGCCGCAGCTTTGTTATACGGGATCATATTCAGCGGTTTGATAACCTTGATACGGCGAATATAGTTCAAATAAATCTTGTGATAAAAAATGCTGCTGATCGGATAATTTTTCAGCGACCGTGTACCAAACTGTTTCTGGATGTCCCAAAACTGGCGCAAATCGGTGCCGTAATACATCCATTCGAGCGGATTGCGGACGCATTCGGTCGACAGGTTATAACCATTCAATATATATTTGATATTATGTTTGGCGGCAAATTTGTAGAGCGTCGCAATAAACGCCATATCTTGCGGAATATCGATATGGGGCACGCCGGATTTGAAGAAGGAGAGTTGTAAATCCTTCATTTCTTCCCAGTCAATAACCTCGGTAAACAAGTCCAGCCCAAGTTTTTCAACGACATTTTCAATGTTTTGAACCGCAATCCGCGTGTTCCAGCCACCATCGACATGAAATACCAGCGGCCGCAGCTTCATTTTGGTGACGGCGATGTGGAGCATGTACGAGCTGTCAAAACCGCCGCTCATCCCCAATATGCAGTCAAAATCGCGGCCTTTGCGATCAGCGCGTATTTGCTCCGCAATCTGCATCAGATATGCTTCGTTGTTGATTTCAGGATTCCAATTGGGCGCAACATCCGTGTGAAAACCATGGCAATGGTCACAAACGCCACGTTCATCAAAGCTAATTTGGGAATCAGAAGTGTCCATCACACAATTATTACAAACCTGAAAATCGCGCATCGTGGCTCCACTTATCAATCGCGCAGCTCTTTCAATCTTTGGCCGGAAAATCAACAAAAACCTTTCAAAATGCGAATGAAACTGTAATGAAGCGGGCGAATTGTGATGAATAGAAACATAGCGAAAAGGTTGGTTTTTCGATGCAAACAGTTGGAATTTTGGGACTTGGATACGTCGGGATACCTCTTGCTATACGGATTGCAGAAACGGGTTTGAAAGTTATCGGATTTGATATTGACCTGATCAAGGTCGATGATTTGAATGCTGGGAAAAGCCCGATCAAACATTTTTCCGATGATGAGATTGCGGCAATGCAAGCGCGCGGATTTCAGGCAACAGCGGATTTTAGTAAAGCAGATCAATGTGATGCGTTGATTATCTGCGTCCCCACTCCGCTCGGCAAAACGCGCGAGCCCGATCTAAGCTTCGTTGTGGCTACGATGGATTTGATCGCGCCGTATTTTCGCGCCGGACAATTATTGTCGCTGGAAAGCACGACATGGCCCGGCACCACCGAAGAAATATTGCGGCCCTATGTTGAAAAAGCCGGACTGACCCCTGGAACGGATTTCTATCTGGTGTATTCGCCCGAACGCGAAGACCCCGGCAATCCTGATTTTTCGACGCGGACTATTCCCAAAATCATCGGCGGATCAACGCCCAAATGCGCCGAGGTAGGCGCCGAGCTTTATGCGCGGTTTATCGATCGTGTTGTCCCGGTTAGTTCCACGCAGGCCGCTGAAATGGTAAAGCTGTTGGAAAATATCCACCGCTCGGTCAACATTGGTCTGGTCAACGAGCTAAAGGTGGTTGCCGACGCGATGGGGCTCGATATCTTTGAAATTATCGACGCGGCGAAAACGAAACCTTTCGGGTTCACCGCTTATTATCCCGGCCCGGGTATCGGTGGTCACTGCATTCCAATTGATCCATTTTATCTGACGTGGAAAGCCCGCGAATTTGGTCTGCACACCCGCTTTATCGAACTGGCAGGGGAGGTGAATGCAGGGATGCCGCAATATGTGGTCGACAAAGTGATCGAGGCATTGAACTCCGAAAAGAAAGCGCTGAACGGTTCTAAAGTGCTGGCGCTGGGCATTGCGTACAAGCGCGATGTAGACGATATGCGCGAAAGTCCGTCGGTGTTTGTGATGGAGTTGCTGCGTGATCGCGGGGCGATTGTCGATTATTCCGATCCAAACATGGCGCACTTCCCAAAAATGCGCGAGCATGTTTTTGAACTGAGTTCGGTTGCATTGTCGCCTGAGACTATCGCGTCCTACGATGCCGTTATCTTGCTTACCGACCATAGCGACTTTGATTATGACGCGATTGCCAAGCACTCTAAATTGTTGATCGATACGCGCGGCAAATACCGCGATGCTGCCGATAACATTTGGAAGGCATGATATAATGGCGAAAATCGCGCAAATTGGCTGCGGTCATTGGGGCAAGAACCTCGCACGGAATTTCGCTGAATTGGGCGCGTTGGCCGCTGTGGTTGATGGCGACCCGGTAACTGCGGCTGGAATGGCATCGGCACATGATGCGGCCGCAATGGATTTTGATGCTGTTCTGGCTGATCCCGCGATTACCGGCGTTGCCCTTGCCACACCTGCGCCAACCCATGTTGCACTGGCATTAAAAGCGATCGCTGCGGGCAAGCATGTCTATGTGGAAAAGCCGCTCGCGCTTAATCCAGCAGAGGCTCGCACCGTAATCAATGCCGCCAAAGCCGCGAATGTTACATTGATGGTCGGGCATTTGTTGCAATATCATCCGGTCTTTATCGCAATGCGAAGGTTGATTGCGGGCGGAAAGATTGGCAATTTACAATATGTATATTCCAACCGCGTGAGCCTCGGTAAATTTCGGATAGAGGAAAATGTCCTCTGGTCCTTCGCCCCGCATGACTTTTCGATGATCCTGTCGCTGGCTGGTGAAGAGCCAAGCCGGGTGACCGCGCAGGGTGCTGCTTTTGTAACGCCCGGCATTGCCGATTGGGCGACATGCCAGTTTGCATTTCCAAGCGGCGTGCGGGGCCACATCCAGGCAAGCTGGCTGCATCCTTTCAAAGAGCACCGCTTGGTTGCGATTGGCGATGCTGGCATGCTGGTATTTGAGGACAGCGAAGCCGACTGGGAAAAAAAATTGGCGCTGTACCCACATCAGATTGACCGAAGCGGCACTGCACCTTCCCCCGTAAAAGCGGATGCCGAATATATTGCCGTGCCAAAGGGGGAGCCATTGCGCGACGAGTGCCAACATTTCCTCAATTGCATCGATAACGGCGTTCAACCTATTACCGATGGGGAAGAAGGCTTGCGGGTGCTTAATGCGCTGAACTTGGCCGAACTGCAATTGCAACAATCATTAGCGGAGTAAGCGTGTGAGCGAGACAAACTATTTTGTACATGAAAGCGCCTATGTCGATGAAGGCACCAGCATCGGGCAGGGGACCAAGATTTGGCATTTTGTCCACATATTGTCGGGGACCAAAATCGGACAAGATTGCGTACTGGGCCAAAACGTGATGGCTGGCCCAGATGTCACCATTGGCGACCGCTGCAAAATTCAAAATAACGTCGCGCTTTATAAAGGTGTCCACTTGGAGGACGGGGTATTTTGCGGGCCGTCCTGCGTCTTTACCAACGTGATCGTGCCGCGTGCCGAGGTTGAACGTAAAGACGAGTTTGCCCACACTTATGTCCGAAAGGGAACCACCATCGGAGCCAATGCCACGATAGTATGTGGCAATGAATTGGGCGCATATTGCATGGTTGCCGCAGGAGCTGTGGTTACCCATGACGTAAAGGAATTCGCGTTGGTCGCCGGTGTCCCGGCACGCCAAATTGGCTGGGTATCGCGCAGCGGCGACAGGTTAGGTGATGATCTGGTGTGTCCGCGCACGGGCGAAAAATATGAACTGAGTGACGATCATTTGAAACTAGCCGGAACAGAATAATATGCAATTTATCGATTTAGCGGCACAGCAGAACCGCATCCGAACTGGCCTCGACCGCCGCATCGCGTCCGTACTCGATGCCGGCCAATACATCATGGGACCAGAGGTCAAGCAACTGGAGGCGCAGCTTGCGGAATTCTGCGGTGCGAAGCATGCGCTTGCCTGCGCCAACGGAACAGACGCCCTACAATTGGCGTTAATGGCGTTTGGCACAGGGCCGGGCGATGCCGTTTTCTGCCCCAGTTTTACCTTTGCATCAACCGCCGAAATAGTACCCGCTACTGGCGCGGTGCCAATCTTTGTCGACGTGCGCAGTGATACGTTCAATCTGGACATTGAAAGTTTGAAGCGTGCCATCATTCATGCGCGTGAATTGGGCTTGCGGCCCGCCGGTATAATTCCGGTCGACCTTTTTGGTTTGCCTGCTGATTATGATGCGATTGAAGCAATCGCGAACGAAGAGGCTATGTGGATACTTGCGGACAGCGCGCAGGGTTTCGGCGGCGTCTATCGTGGCCGTGTCACAGGTTCCATTGGCACGATCGCAACGACATCGTTTTTCCCGGCCAAACCGCTTGGCTGCTACGGTGATGGCGGTGCGGTATTTACCGATGACGACGATCTATCGGCGCTGATTCAAAGTTTCCGCGTGCATGGAAAAGGCAGCCATAAATACGACAATGAACGGATCGGAATTAACTCACGGCTCGATACATTACAGGCAGCAATTTTGCTGGAAAAGCTGGCGATTTATCCGGACGAAATCGAAAAGCGCAATATCATCGCAAATCGTTATTCGGATGCGCTGGCGGACTATATTGATGTGCCGTATATTCCCAACGACTGCCAATCAGTTTGGGCGCAATATACCGTCAAGACGCGCGCTGGGCAGGATAGAACGACCATTATGGCTGCGCTCAACGCTGCCGGTGTCCCTTCGATGGTCTATTATCCTCTGCCATTGCATCAACAGACCGCGTATAAGGAATATCCCGGCGATCCCAACGGGCTACCCATTTCTGAAGCGCTCGCCCAACAAGTTTTCAGCCTTCCGATGCATCCCTATTTGGGCGACGATCAAGATATTGTGATTGCAGCGATGATAGCCGCGCTGAAATAGATTAGCTTTCTGTTCAGTCGCTATCCATCCTCGCACAGGCAAGAATGCACCAACATAGGTTGTGTTCAAGCCTGCTTGGCTTTGAAGGCAATTAAAGTTGGGACATTCTGGCCGGCGTGCGTAAAAGGGTCACATGGATTTTAATATGCATCGCAGAAACGTAATTGGCGGGGCCGGTTTGGTGGCCGTTGGCGGCGCTGGGGCATTATCGATCACGAAGAAGCCCGCAAGTACGCGCGCTGCAAAGCAACCAAAACTGCTGAGAATTCCGGCTGTGGCTGTGCCTGCTGATGGCGGAGGTGTCGATTTAGACGCGTTTTGGCCAAGCGGCTTTCGCCGAAAAACCGATGATGCCTCGCAAATCTTTACCGCTGCTGCAGATTGGTCAGGGCAAAATCGCAGGCCAGTTCTCGTTCGCGGACGCTATTTTCTGGCCAATCCCGTTGCTATTCGTGCACAATGGACGCAATTCCAATTCGCCGGTGCGTATATCATGGTTGCCGACAATGGCAGCAGGCTGAAAACGAAATTTGGCCAATCTCTGCCGTTGGCGTTTTTGGTATCGGCTGACGATGTTAGTTTGCTTGGCAACGTAACGTTGGAAGGGCTGGGGACGCCAGGTGAGACGTTGCTGCAAGGTCTTTATTGTGAAGAAGCAGTCAACATTTCAGTTGGCGAATTCACTCTCAAAAATATGGCAGCAGGTCAGCATTTCATGTGCTGCGACAATGTACGGTGCGGAAACACCGTCGCGTATTCAATGTGGGGGCGGCAACCATCGAACAATGAACGTGCCGGAGCAGGGTCTGCCCAGGTGATTTCTGGATGCCGCAATTCAATTTTTGGTAGGCTGCAATCATGGGACAATGACAAACCCACGCGTTATTTGTCCGTCGGTAAAACGGGCAGGGGCGAACGAAGAGATAACACAAACAATGATTATGGTTTTGTCGAAATGACAGCCAGAGAAGGCTCGCCATGGGCGCAGGTTACCGGTATCAGATCTTCGGTCAACAGCCGCTTTGCAGGAGGCTCGGGCACGGGTGTTGCGTTTGTGTTGCTTTGCCAAAAGTATAAAACGGATGATGCCTTTAGTATTGACGGCAATGATTTTGGCAGTTGGTCCGGCGACGTTGCAGACCGTTGGGGCAGCGTTGAAGCGGCTGGATATTTTTGGGTTGAGGATGGCGCGCTGCCCATTGGTAGCAATTATGTGAAATCGCTTAGTGCATCATGTCCTTTGCCCGATCCTAGTTTGCTCAATCGGATCGGATACCGGTTTCCGCAAACATTCGGAATCTATATGAGTTCGGGTCGGCTTAGAATTGATGCACTTGATGTCACTGGCTTTTCGTTTCAGATAAATGCGTTTGATAGCCACTTGGATATCGGGACTTTCAAATCGTCCGCTCCTTTTTATCAGCCGGTCCGTTATGGCCATGGCCTCACCGGATCAATCGGAACGATGAAGATAGTATCGGACGTCGCCGGGCCAGCTGCAAATCCCGGGCTCTTGCGGGCTGAAAATTTGGGCAAAGTTGGCAAGCCGACGAAATTCAGAATCAACCAGATTGACTGTTCAACGGCGCCAACCAAAATTCGTGCAACTTATGTGGTTTATGATCCACTGTTCGATGAAAGCGCGATGCAAATCGGTTCTTTGCGGGGGCAGTGCGGTACTGGGCAGGGGTTTTCCAAAGGCCGCAAGCGGGCGATCAAAAGAGGTTAAATTTACCCGGCAACCTGCTTTACAAACAACTGTGCCAAACTGTCCCTAGAAAATTCTGCGTTCGCCAATTCACGTGCGTTGGTGCGGTATGTAGCTAAGCGTCCACCGTTGCTCATCTCTACAAGGGCATCGGTAAATGCCTCAGGATCGTCCGGCGGAACGGCCATTCCGCAATCATGTTCCGCGACCAGCTCCGCCACCCATCCTGGATAATTGGTCAATACAGGGAGGCCCGCCGACAGATAGTCAAAGAATTTATTCGGGGATGTGCCGTAATAAAAGGCAGGAATATTCGCCAATATCTGCAATCCCAAATCCGCAGACGCCATTAAGCCGGTCAGTTTGGTTTTTGGCACGGGATCGTGGAATATCACGATCTCTTGCAATGCTTCGGCTTGAACCCGCGCCATGAGCATGGCCTTTTCCGCGCCGTCGCCTACCAATACCATCTTGATACCGCCGATACTGCGCTGTTTCAGCACTGCCGCAGCATCAATTACCGCGCCAAGGCCGTTGGCTTTTCCGTGGGTGCCGGTAAAAATTGCCATGAAGTCATCTGCGGCAACGCCTGCGGGCCGCCATGGTTCGACATCGCCGCCAAACAGGTTCAAGTCACAGCCATTGGGGATCATCGCGATCTTGCTGCGATCAGGAACGTAGCGCGTTATGCCTTCGACAATGCCGGGGCTGAGGCCGATTAGCCGGTTGGCAGATTTATAGCTGGCCCATTCGAGCACGCCCATCGCCCACAAGACCAGCGGGTTGGTAATTACGCCCATCTGGCGCGGCAATTCCGGCCATAGGTCGCGGACTTCAAAGACGAACGGTTTACGCCGCAACCATTTCGCCGCGATACCCGGAATGCCCGCGGTTAGTGGCGTTGTCGTGGCAAAGACGATGTCGGCTGGCGCGGTCAATGCAACGCCAACACTGCGTATCGCAAATTTCAAAAACGTAATGCTGCGTTTGATCAGCCCGTCCTTGTTGCCGTAAGCTAAGTTAAACTCGATGACATGAATTCCGGCAACTTTCCCCTCGCGGCGGCCATTTTGAAATTCGGTTTCCAGTCCGGTTTTGCCATTGGCGTAAGATCCGCACACCATGATGACTTCATGGCCAGACGATATCAGGCGCTGCGCCATTTCATAAGAGCGTGTTCCGCCAGACCCTTGCGGCGTCGAAAAATGCTGATGGAAATATAGGATTTTCATATTTCAGTGCAGCAGACTAGCGCAGCAATCCGCAAGCATCGAACACTCTCTTGCCCTGAAGCAACGCGGCCGCAGTCTGCTTGAATTGCGCGTGAGCTGTCAAGAAAACGACAACATCGGCGGCCTTCACTGCGTCATGCATATCGTGCAGCTCAATACCCAGATCAGCAAGTCCGCTCGGCAGGCTGGATACAAAAGGTTCGCAAACAATGACTTTTCCTAGCCCCTGCGACACCATAGTTTTTACCGCGTCAACCGATGGGCTTTCGCGCAGATCATCGACATCGGGTTTGTATGCCAGGCCCATGCAGGCGATTGTTGGGTTATCAAGTCCTGCAGCCAATTTGGCCACTTGCGCGACCACCCAATGCGGTTTCGCATCATTCACTTCGCGCGCAGTGCGGATAATTCTCGCCTCTTCAGGAGCACTGTCGACGATGAACCAAGGGTCTACGGCGATGCAATGGCCGCCAACGCCCGTGCCGGGTTGCAGGATATTGACGCGGGGATGACGGTTGGTAAGCGCGATCAATTCATAGACATCGACGCCCAATTTAACGGCGATAACAGATAGCTCGTTGGCAAACGCAATGTTTACATCGCGGAATGAATTTTCAGACAATTTGCACAATTCGGCAGTCCGTGCATTGGTGACGTGGCATTCGCCTTTTACTGCGTGCTTGTAAAAGCTGACCGCCATCTCGCTACTTTTCGGGGTAATGCCGCCGATGACGCGGTCGTTTTCGACGACTTCCTGAATGACTTTGCCAGGCAAAATGCGTTCGGGGCAATATGCCAGGAATATGTCACCATCGGCACCGTCCAGTTCGGGGATTGTCAAATCAGGGCGGAGTTCTCTCAGCCATGCGGCCAATTGTTCGGTCGCGCCAACGGGAGACGTTGATTCGAGGATCACCAGATTGCCAATTTCCAGCAATGGCGCGATCATATCTGCTGCTGACTTGATGTACTTTAAATCGGGCGCGTTGCCCTCTTTGAAAGGAGTAGGCACCGCGATCACGAATATGTCGGCGGCTTCTGCCTTGGTTGTTGCCCGCAAGTTGCCATTGCTGACCACCTTGTTCAACAGGGCGTCTAGGCCCGGCTCAACAATATGGGCCCGTCCGCTATTGATCGTTTCTACGGCCACTTCATTGACGTCAACGCCGACGACTTGCAGGCCGGCATCGGCAAACACCGCCGCGCTGGGAAGGCCGACATAACCAAGGCCGAAGACTGAAATTTTCAGCATAAACTATCCTATCTTACAAGAAATTGAGATCGGCAAAATCAAATCTGAGCCAGAATTTCGACAATTCGCGCGGCTGCTTTGCCATCACCATATGGGTTATGCGCCATCGACATGGCCGAATAGAGTTCATCGTTATCAAGCAGCTCGTTTACGTGGGCAATCAGATCTGCGGTGTCGGTGCCCAACAGCTTCACCGTTCCGGCCTCGATCGCCTCGGGACGTTCTGTGGTATCGCGGGTCACCAATACCGGCTTGCCAAAACTAGGCGCTTCTTCTTGCAGGCCGCCAGAGTCGGTCACCACGATATGACAAACGTTCAGCATCCACACAAATGGTAGATAAGATAAAGGTTCAATCAGGAATACGTTTTCAACGCCGGATAAAGATGCGTCTGCCGCTTGCTTAACCTTTGGGTTCAAATGTACCGGGTAAACGATTTGCACATCACCCCGTTTGCTCAATTGCGCCAGCGCCTCACATACTCTGGCAATTCCGCCGTCGTGATTTTCCCGGCGGTGCCCGGTTACCAAAATCAGCCGTTTGCCAGCGTCCAAAAAAGGAAACTGCGCCGCAAGGGTCGCGTTCAGCGAGGTGTCGGTATCAAGCTGGTCCTTTATCATCAGCAGCGCGTCGATCACGGTGTTGCCGGTCACATGGATAGTGTCCGCCGTTATATTTTCAGCAATCAGGTTGCGCCGCGACAATTCGGTTGGCGCAAAATGAAGACTGCTCAATCGCCCCGTAATCTGGCGGTTTGCTTCTTCGGGCCAAGGTGACTGCAAATTATGTGTGCGCAGGCCCGCTTCGACATGGCCCACACGAATGCCCGCATAGAAAGCGGCGAGGGCGGCTGAGGTTGACGTGGTGGTATCACCATGAACCAGCACGTAATCAGGCCGCAAATCTGCAAGCACCTTTTCCATGCCTTCCAATACCGCCGTCGTAATATGCGTCAGCCCTTGGCCGCTTTTCATGATTTTCAGATCGATGTCGGGAACAATACCAAACAAGCTGTTTACCTGATCCAGCATTTCCGCATGTTGGCCGGTGACACACACCAATGATTCAAACCGCGCGTCGGCGGCCAGCGCTTTCACGACCGGAGCCATTTTTATTGCTTCCGGCCGCGTTCCAAAAACGCTTAAGATCTTCATAGTTTTTCGCTCTTTTGCAGTATGAATATCGATGCGGTGCCAAACATCTTTGGCATGAGTTTATGCAGCACTAAGAACAAGCGATAAAGCCAGACTCTACCGAAGAAATAGGCAGGTTCCCAACTGTCTGTCATCACGCTTACGCTGCACTGATTAAAATAACGTTCAAAATCCTTGCGGCCATTCAGCCGGTAAAAGGTTGGAAACGTATCCACCGCTTTGCGATGCGGCTGGACATATTTCAAAACTGCATCGTGTAAGCGATTGGGAACCAGCGATGCCGCCAGTTTCAGATATCCATAGCGATTGGGTGTACGGACCGCGATCCAACCGCCGGGGCGCAGCAATCGCTGCAATTCATCTGCGACTGCTTTTGGGTCTTCGATATGTTCAAATACATAGTCGGACACAATCAAATCAAAATTGCCATCTGGAATCGGCAGCTTTTCGCCGGGTACAATTACATGCTGATGCGCAGATGTTGGATGCGTCAATACTTCGGGATCAACATCAGCAGCAGTCACCTCTGCGCCGCCATAACGAAGGTCTCGCAAATCGCGCAACAGGAATGAATCGGTTTCCAGATTGAAATCCTGGGCATATCTGTTTCTTCCGGCGCCATAATCTAAGACATGTTTGACTTTGTGCCGCATCGCCAAACTGCGGACCAACGAGTAAAATGTAAGGTCACATTCTAATGCAGAAAAATTGTCGGCAACAATCTCTTCGTGCAAGCGAAGTGCCGCCTCTCTCTTGACCCGCCCAATAAGCGCCATCGTCATTCCCTGTTGTCTAGGCGGCAAATGCGGTTGCATTCGACAAAGCCACATAGCATATGAGCGGTAGCAATCAACGTTCTAGCAATAGTATTTTGACACATTTGGCATCAATCCGGCCAAAATAATGACGACATCAAATTGATGGGCCATATTTGCGGATTGTGTTCCGGTGTTATGATACGCCATCAGGAAAAGAAAGAGGCCTTTTTTGACTGTCGAATTCCCCAAATGGCCGAACTTTAGTGCCCATGAAGCCGAGGCAGCACGTGACATAATTGCATCCAACAAAGTCAATTACTGGACCGGAGACGTTGGCCGTGCGTTCGAACGCGAATTTGCGTTATGGAACGGATCAACGCATGCAATCGCGCTCGCCAACGGCACATTGGCGCTCGATCTGCCGTTAAAGGCTATGGGCATTGGCCCCGGCGATAAAGTTATCGTTACGCCGCGCACTTTTATTGCGTCCATTTCTTGTGTTGTGACGGCGGGCGCGACGCCTGTCTTTGCTGATGTTGACCGGGACAGCGGTAATATCAGCGCCGAAACAATCGCCAAGGTTATCGACGAAAAAACGAAGGCGATCATTCCTGTCCATCTTGGCGGCTGGCCATGCGATATGACTGCGATAATGGATTTGGCGCGCCAGCATGATCTGTTGGTGATCGAAGATTGCGCGCAGGCGCACGGTGCCGCCGTGGATGGGCGATCCGTTGGCTCTATTGGCGATTGCGGAGCATGGTCATTTTGTCAGGACAAGATCATGACCACCGGCGGCGAAGGCGGCATGGTAACCACCCAAAATGCAGACCTTTGGTCGGCCATGTGGTCCTATAAGGATCACGGCAAATCTTGGGACGCAGTGTACAACCGCGAACATCCCCCCGGCTTTCGTTGGCTGCATGAAAGTTTTGGGACCAATTGGCGGATGTTGGAAGTGCAATCGGCGATTGGCCGTATTCAACTGCAAAAAATGGCGGACTGGACCGCCCGGCGTACCCGCAATGCCCGCGGTATTCAGGCGGCTTTGGCCCAATATCCCCGCGCCATTCGCGTTCCCGTTCCTGCCGCCGGATTGACCCACGGATATTACCGGCAATATGGCTACATAATCGAAAGCGGCCTTAAGGACGGCTGGACCCGCGACCGCATCGTAGCCGAGATTTCGGCATTAGGATTCCCAGCATTCCAAGGCAGTTGTTCAGAGGTCTATCTGGAAAAAGCATTCGACGGTACCGGCTGGCGGCCTGAAAAACGATTGCCTAACGCCCGCGAATTGGGGGAAACAAGCATTATGTTCCTGACCCACCCGACAATCGAAGATGCACATTTGACCGCATACGCCGCCGCCATTGGCAAGATATTCGCATTGGCATCAAAGTAGCGTAAGCAGCCGCAATCCCAGATGTCAAATGTTAGGCCCATTCTTATCCGTTCTGCCTGTGCAGACCTGATCGGGAAAGGGGGTAATATTGGCCCTGCAATTTTCGGAATTCTCGGTGGGATTCCTTCGAGCATGAAAAATCCGTGTATTTGACTGGAATCAATATTGAAACAAATTGCTAATCGGCGCTATGCGGTTAAACGGGATGAAATTTTAAAACTGCATGAACTTCAATCCATCGTGATTGGGCACCGGCAATTGTTCAGGATAGCTATTGATGCGTTCTTTTTTTGATTTTTTAAAGGATGTACCCAATCGTTTTCAAAGAGTGACCAGCTCGGGTAGCTACGTTCCACAAATCGACGGGCTTCGGTTCATTGCAATTTTTTTGGTTATAGTATATCATTCGTCCAGCAGTGCATTAAAACATTATGTGCCGGTTGGAGAGATCGAAAACGCCGTCGTTAAATATCAACCTAATGGTATTGTTGGCGTTGAGTTGTTTTTTTTCATTAGCGGTTTGATTATTTCTTACCCTTTCCTTAGCGGGAAAGCCCCCAGTTTAAAAAAATTCTATAAACGGCGCTTGTTGCGGTTAGAGCCACCCTATATTTTGGCATTAACATTGTGTTTTTTGGCCTTAGGTGTGATTGGCCTCAAACCTGAGGGCGCTGTCCAATTTGAAATGCAGACAATGCCAATATGGCAAAGTTACTTGAGCAGCATTTTCTATATGCATGGAACGCTATATGGAACTGCACCAAAACTCAATCCGCCTTTATGGTCCTTGGAAATCGAAGTCATTTTCTATTTAATAGCTCCGTTTATTTTGGGAGTTTACTTAAAAATAAAATCTTTTCGAGTTAGAATATTGTTTGGTGTTGTAGCGGTATTTGTTGCAATTTTGACACAGGCAATATTGGTAAACATTCATTATCCTTATTACTATATTTTTCCGACCCATCTTTATGGTTTTTTCCTTGGTATAGTAGTTAGCGATTGGACTACCAGAGATCCCGATTTCTATAGGAACCGGTCGAGAATTTATGATGGTGTATGGATACTTGGATTTGGCCTGTTGCTGATGACTGCATCACTCCAGGTTTTTTCGCAAAGCGCTCTTAACTATACAGGCATATTGACGTTACGTGCCGTCGCAATCGCGTGTTTGTTTTTTGGAACTGCTTGGGGACCTGTTGCAAGACGATGCATGGGGGCGCCTTGGATGGCACTGATCGGGGGAGCTTGTTACTCAATATATCTTGTGCACGTCCCCGTCATGAATGTTGCTGGCAGCATTGTATTTCGATACATCCATCCCTCTAACCTCGCTTTCGCTTGGTCGATCACTCTTTTCATTATGACGATAGTTTCAATACTAGCGGGCATGATCTTTTATATATTGGTTGAGCGGCCTTGTATGCAGCAAGACTGGCCGTCCCGGCTTTTTAACCGATTGTTTCCTAAGCTCGCTTCAGTTTAGCCGCAATTGGACAGCACGGCGGCGTCAAGCTGAGGCGCAACATGTCTGAGCGCCGCTGGCAAGTGCGGCGGCGCAGTCCTTCGGCGGCGGCATTCGCGAAACGTCTCAGCACGCGCGCCAATTCGCTTGCAATGTAGGAATTGATTTGGGAACAGGGGCATGCCTGCTTTTGGGGGCCGGTTCTTTGACATGGTTTGGTCGCTTTTCACCGCCACCGCAGACGCCTTCGCATCGGCAATTTGGGCGGTATTTGTAGGCACATTTTGGGCGGAGAAAAAAACGGCGTGATGGCGATGTTGGAAATTATCTTACGCCATGCTTTTGCTAAATTTCAAAATAGGTGTCAATCTTGTCAACTAGGTGTCAACTTGAATTACGGTGACAGGTGCGATAACCCCTAAATTCCAGATATACCCCTCGTTCCTGCGCATCGCGCCTATCCCCTCAATCCTTACCTGCACGCAATTCGGCGGCGGAAATGCGCACCACCTTCCCGTCGCGAACCACCACGATAGCAGTGTCTGTCTGGATCGCAATCTTGCGGGCGAGAGCGGCTGCCCGCTTCATGGCGGCCATTGAGCCGCGCAAGACGGGATCTTTCGCTTCGGATAAATCTTTTGAAGTGACCATGTTTAAGACAACATAACCCTTCGACAGGCTCAGGGCGAACGGTTTTTGGGTTGTCTTTGTGGCTTCGTGTCTTCGTGTGATCCATTCGAGCTAAGCGAGTTCGGAGGGTGCCCCTCCACCAGCTTCGCTAGTCCCCCTTCCCGTGCCGGGGAGGAATTACTCCTCCCCCATCCTAAGCGCCGCGATAAACGCTTCCTGCGGGATGCTCACATTGCCATATTCCCGCATCCGCGCCTTGCCCTTTTTCTGTTTATCCAGCAGCTTCTTTTTGCGCGATATGTCGCCGCCGTAGCATTTGGCGGTCACGTCCTTGCGCATTGCCTGGATGGTTTCGCGGGCGATGACTTTGCCGCCGATTGCGGCCTGGATCGGCACTTTGAACAGGTGGCGGGGGATCAGGTCTTTCGTTACGGTGACACGTGGGTCTTTCGTTACGGTGACACGTGCAATAACCCCTAAATAGGGAGCGCGAGGGCGATGGCCCTCGCATCTCACCCCTTGCATAACCCCCGTATATCCCGTATATACGCACCCATGAACAACCCGATCCACACCCGCACCTTCAAGTCCGGCAACAGCGTTGCGGTGCGGCTGCCAAAGGGGTTTGCCATTCCGGCCGGTGCCGAGGTTGCGCTCGACAAGTCCGGCGATACGGTGACAATTCGGGTCACGCGGGATGCCAAAGAGGCGCAGCGGCGGATGCGCAAACTGTGCGATGATCTGGCTGCAATCGGCCGCCCGGCGGACGGCGTACAGGCCCGGCCCGATTTTGAGGCACCGGTTCGCGCGGGGCTATAGAACTTGGCTTGGCTGATCGATACCGACGTCGCCATCCACCTGCGCGATGGATCCCCCACAATTACCGCGCGGATCGCCGCGCTTGACGCGGAGCCGGCGATGTCAGTCGTGTCGCTGGTGGAACTGGAGGCCGGGGCTGCGAACGACGCATTGCGGGCAGCACTGTTGGCGCGGCTGATCGAAACGATCCTGCCATTGCCGTTCCACGCGGCAGAAGCAGCAGCCTATGGCCGGATCGTCGCGCAGCTTGGCTATGACAGGCGCAAAGTGCTTGATCGGATGATCGCAGCGCAGGCGCTAGTCGCCGGGCGAAGACTGATCACGATCAACGGTCGCGACTTTGCCGGGATTGAGGGGCTGGAGCTGGAAGTCTGGGAAACGCCGGATTAGCCGTTCGGCAGGCTCAGGATGAACAGGTCTGCCATCAACAATGTTGGCGCGTTAGGCGGGTGCCCCTCCACCATCCTGCGGATGGTCCCCCTCCCCGATTCGGGGAGGATCTATTCCTCCCCCATCCTTAGCGCAGCGATGAAGGCTTCTTGCGGGATGCTGACGTTGCCATATTCGCGCATCCGGGCTTTGCCCTTTTTCTGCTTGTCGAGCAGCTTTTTCTTGCGGCTGATGTCGCCGCCGTAGCATTTCGCGGTCACGTCCTTGCGCATTGCCTGAATGGTTTCGCGGGCGATTACCTTGCCGCCGATTGCGGCCTGGATCGGCACTTTGAAGAGGTGGCGGGGGATCAGGTCTTTCAGGCGTTCGCACATGTGGCGGCCGCGTTCTTCGGCGACGCCGCGGTGGACGATCATCGAGAGGGCGTCGACCGCCTCGTTGTTGACGAGGATGCTCATCTTGACGAGATCGCCTTCGCGCAGGCCGATCTGTTCGTAATCGAAGCTGGCATAGCCGCGGCTGATGCTCTTCAGGCGGTCGTAGAAATCGAACACCACTTCATTGAGCGGCAGTTCATAGGTGATCTGGGCGCGGCCGCCCACGTATG
>JAYVBJ010000050.1:0-20886 GCA_043750535.1 Sphingomonadales bacterium
AAGACCGCAGCTAAAGCCGCCGCCGCAGAATAAGCGTAAGTAACAGTTTAAGTAAGGAGCACACACCATGGCACATAAAAAAGCAGGTGGTTCGTCACGTAACGGACGCGATTCAGCAGGCCGCCGTCTTGGCGTAAAGAAATTTGGCGGTGAAGAAGTGATTGGTGGCAACATCATCATTCGTCAGCGCGGAACGCGCGTCTATCCCGGCGCCAATGTCGGCATTGGCCGCGATCACACATTATTTGCATTGCAGCCTGGCCGCGTGCGATTCCACGCCGGTAAACAAAGCCGCAAATATGTGTCGGTCGATATGGCAGCCATCGCCGCAGAATAATTTGGACAATCAATCACGGGTTGTCCTAACGGATGACCCGGGAGCGGTCTTTGCAAAAGAACGCTCCACCTGACAGGGAGACGGGTCAACCGGTCTCCCTTTCTTTTTGTCGTTTTCTCCCTGTTTCTGGGCCGATTCACGGCCATTGTCGCACGGCTGTCACTTTGCAGTGATAGTGGCAGTTGTGCCTGAAAAAGGAGAGAAGAGATGTTCGCCAGAACGGAAAGATTATTGTTGCGGCCAAGTTGGCCCGAAGATGCAAAGGCTTTGTGTCAAGCGGTGGCCGATGAATTGATTGTACGCAATTTGGGCAGCCTGCCTTGGCCTTACGGGATTGACGATGCGCGCGCCTTTGTCGAGCGCGAAAATTCCCCCGAATTGCCCAGCTTACTTTTGATGTTGCGCACCGACGGAGCGCCGCGCCTAATCGGTGCGTGCGGCCTTCAAGATGCCGATGGTCAGGCCGAGCTTGGCTATTGGATTGCGCGGCCATATTGGGGACTGGGCTTTGCAACCGAGGCGGCGAAGGCCGTCGTGGAAATTGCACGCGCCGCTGGTCACAGGAAATTGGTTGCAGGCCACTTCACCGACAATCCGGCGTCAGCCCGAGTTCTGCATAAAGCCGGATTTCGTCCAACCGGCCGCGTTGAAATGCGGCAAAGCAATGGCCGGGGCCGTGCGGTCCCCTGCGCGCTGTTCGAACGATCATTGATTGGCGATAAAAGCGGCGGCGACGGCGGCATGCGATGCGAAATTGAAATGCCTTATGATGCCCAACCGATTGCCGCCTGAAATGGCTTGGTCACGCAGTTCGGTCACGCAGTTTGATCACGCTGCCTTGGCAAGGCGTGGCCGTCCACGGCGCTCGATGGTCTTTGGCGCTTCAACCGGGATCGCTTTGGTTTTGGCGATTTCGGCTAAAATCAGCTCACCTTTGGTCAGCAAAGCGCGATCATCCAAATCCCACGGATGGAACCCGGGCCGGAAAAAACTGAGCCAAGGCTTGAAAATGTTGCGGGCAAGGCCGCCCCGGCCAAACCCGTGTCTGGCCAGTCCGCGAATTGCGCGGCCAGCAGGTATCCCATCCTGACTTAACAGTTGCATCTGCCCGCGGGTTCGGTTGATCAGAAAGCTGATGGTGACCAGCATCAATATGCCGCAGCGCACGGCATATTTGCGAAGCGCGCTCCAATCGCGGGTCGCATATTGCCAGACATCAAAGGCGACGGCCTTGTGTTCGACCTCTTCAATCGCGTGCCAAACCCATAATTCGTGCAGCTCCGGATCGGAACCGGCGAGATGATGATCGTTCTTCAAAACCTCTGCGCCGATGATCGAGGTGAAATGTTCAGTGCACATCGTCACGCCCAGGCACAGCATTTCGCTCTTGTTGCGAAAGAAGCGGACAAAGCCTTTAATCACGCGTTCCAATGGTTCCAAATCATAACCCGCTTCGATCAGGATTTGGTTCATATTGCCGTGTTCACGCGCGTGGGCCGATTCTTGTTCGACGAAATTCTTTACATCCAATGCCAGTTTTTCCGGCATCCGGTTTTGCCATGGCTTGATGCTGCGCACCATGAATGATTCGCCTTGCGGGAATACGGCAGAGAATGCGTTGAACAAGGCCGTCGCAAAAACGTCTTGTCTGACCCAATGGCGATTGGGAGTTTGCGGTTTAGTTGTCGAAAAACTGCGCGGGTGCAGCTGCGGCGCGTTATCGCCGTTAACCTGTTTTGTTTTGGAACTAACTATCTGAATATTGGGTTGCATATTGCTGATTTAGGCCATCGCCATGAAGACGGACGTAAAGAACAAGGTTAACCGGCGGGCAATAATTAAATATTTGCCGCAATTTGAATGTTCTGCATTGCCCACACTTGCTTGCAAACAAGGTGATTTGCACTTGCCGGGCCGCGCAGTCCGGTCCATGTCTATAAATGTCAAAGTGACTGCTATGATCAATGTGGATCGTTGCATAAGGGCCCGTATATAATGTTGAAACCAATCGCTTCAGAAGGAACGCAAGCGGGATTTCCTCGGCGATTGAGCCCGGAAGCCAGCCGTTTGGCTGCATTAGAGGCGGCACGGTTATTGTTGATCGAAACGGGTCCGCAGTCTGTTACGTTAAAGGCAGTGGCCAACCGGATCGGCCGCACGCACGCCAATTTGCTGCATCATTTTGGTTCGGCATCGGGGTTGCAGCGCGATCTGGCGGAATATCTAACCAAGGCGATTTGCCTGACGATTGGTGACGCTGTTGCGCGGATGCAAGGCGGTGAAATGCCGCCGCGCCAGTTGGCCGACCTGATTTTCGACTCGTTTGATCAAGAGGGTGCCGGGGCGCTGGCGTCGTGGATGCTGTTGTCGGGCAATGAAGACGCGCTTAACCCGATCGTCGATACGATTCACAAATTGGTCGATGAAATCGCCGAAGAGGGCCATCAGAATACCCAATTGCATGAGCTGACGATGGAACTGGTTCTGCTGGCATTGGGCGATGCGCTGCTGGGCGGGCCGTTATCGCAGTCATTGGGGCTGCCGCGAGAGGCGGGACGGGTGATCGCGGGCCGGCGGCTGGAGCAGTCGCTGGCCGAATGGCAGGCGCGAATGTGCAATGCAACTGGCGAGCCAAAAACCGGAAAAATCCGGTCCTGACTTTTATCTGCCCTTATGCCTCGCTCAACGCCCGCTTGTAGATGCTATTCAACGGCCGCTCGAATAGCTTCATCACCATCGGTTCAAAAAATTCGAGCGGCAAAGTGTCGTAATCAGGATCGAATGCCGGGCAGTCATATTTATCAATAAACTCTTCGGTTGCGGCAAAATGTTCATGGCCCCGGAATTTCTCCCGCATGTCGCGGTCAAGGCCGATATGGTGAAAGAAGTTTACGCCTTGAAAAATGCCGTGATGGACAACGATCCAATGCAGCTCTTCGGAAACAAACGGTTTGATAATGGCCGCAGCAATATCGGGGTGGTTGAACGCACCAAGTGTATCGCCAATGTCATGGATCAGTGCCATGACGACATAATCCTCGCTACGTCCGTCACGATATGCGCGGGTTGCGGTTTGTAAACAATGTGTTAGGCGGTCAACGGGAAAGCCGCCATAATCGCCATCGAGCAAACGCAAGTGGTCGAGCACACGTTTGCCGCCGCCCGGAGCAAACGCGATCTGCTCCTTCATAATGATTTCCCAATCTTCGCGGGTGCTTTCGCTCATGTCGGTAAAGTTGGCGTTGTGAGTGTCGGTGCCGTCCATTGTTTCTCTCCTTGAAACTACCCCGCAAATGCTAACAGTGCTTTTCTTAAAATCAAGGCTTCATGCAACGCACAAATGCAGCTAGAATGAAATCATGGCGGTAATTGAAATTTCTGACCAGCCGTTCTTTTCAAATAAGAACCGTGCATTCTGGAACCTGCATTCATTGGGATGGGGCGGGGCGATTGCGCTGCGTTCGGCAACAGGGCTGGCCAATGGCCAACCGCCCAGTTTTCTGTTCACCATATTGATTTCGGGCGTAACCGGATATTCTATCGCTCTGCTGCTGTCGGTGATCTATCGGTTTATCATCGACCGGCGGCCGATTATCACATGGGGCACGACCACCGTTGCGGTGATGCTCGGGTCGGTTTTATATGCCTATCTCGATGCGTGGGTAACGCAAACGTTGCGGCCAACGACCGAGGGTTCTTCGTTCGCCCAGCTATGGCTTGGCGCGCTGTATATTGACGGCATCTTGCTTGGCGCATGGTCGGCGCTGTATTACGCCATCAATTATTTCGTCCGGGCAGAGGAGCAGCAGGACCAGATGCTGCGGCTAGAGGCGCAGGCGACCAGCGCGCAGTTGACCATGCTGCGATATCAGTTGAACCCGCATTTTCTGTTCAACACGCTGAACAGTATCTCCACCTTGGTGTTGCTCAAGCAAACCGAACAGGCAAACGCGATGCTGTCGCGGCTTTCATCATTCCTGCGCTTCACTTTGATTAACGAGGCAGAGGCGCGGGTTTCGCTTGCTCAAGAGGTGGAGACATTGAAGCTATATCTCGACATTGAAAAGATGCGGTTTGAAGAACGGCTGCGCACGACGTTCGACATTGACCCGCGGGTATCGAATGCGCTTGTGCCCTCGTTGTTGTTTCAGCCATTGGTGGAAAACGCGATCAAATATGCGGTTACTCCCAAAGAAGAAGGCGCCGATATATTGGTCAGCGCCCAACTGGTCGGTGAAAAGCTTCGGGTGATCGTGTCGGATAGCGGACCGGGCTTGCAGGTGGGGCAACAAAACCCCAGTCTTTCAACAGGTGTCGGCATGGCCAACACGCGGGAACGATTGATGCAGGCATATGGAGATGAACAAAGGTTCGAACATCGCATAAATCCATCGGGCGGATTTGAAGTGATGATAGAGATGCCTTATCAAGTCAAAGCCAAAGCAGCACCAGAAATTTCAGGGAATGTAACGCAGCAGAATACGGGGGCGGCAACCACAGGGCCAGTTGGCCAAGGAGCATTAACCGCATGACCATTCGCACGATCATCGTAGATGACGAAAAATTAGCAGTTCAAGGAATGGAAGTTAGGCTTTCTGCCTACGAAGACATCGAAATAGTTGCCGTATGCTATAATGGCCGCGAGGCCATTCGCAAAATCAAGACGCTGAAGCCAGATCTGGTGTTTTTGGATATCCAGATGCCCGGCTTTGACGGTTTTTCGGTGGTGCAAGGCGTCATGGATATTGACCCCCCATTGTTTGTATTTGTCACCGCATATTCCGAACACGCGATCCGTGCGTTCGAAGCCGAAGCCATCGACTATCTGATGAAGCCGGTGGAACCCGACCGCTTGGCCGATACCATGGACCGGATACGCGGACGCCTTTCGGAAAAACGCAGCACCGAAGAGATTGAAAGACTGCGCACGGTCATCAACGAAATTGCCCCAGATTCCGCCGATAACTTGCCACCAGCCGAAGAAGAAATGGCGACGAGCCGGTTTGAGAAATTAATCAACATCAAAGACCGCGGCCAGATTTTCCGCGTCGATGTCGAGAATATTGAAAGGGTAGAAGCAGCCGGCGATTATATGTGCATTTACACCGCCGACAACAGCCTGATCCTGCGCGAGACGATGAAAGATTTGGAAAAGCGTCTGGATCCGCGCACATTCCAGCGGGTGCATCGCAGCTGCATCGTCAACCTTGATCAAGTCCGGCAAGTGAAACCGCACACCAATGGCGAATGCTTCCTGGTGCTGGAATCGGGCGCGCAGGTAAAGGTCAGCCGCAGTTACCGCGATGTTGTTGCGCGGTTTGTGCATTAACGGCGGTACGACAGGCTGGCGAATTCGCCGTGCATTGGTGCTTGTAATGTAGGATTTGTTCTGGGAATGCAGCGGTAACGCCGCTTTTTCAGGGCAGGCTCTTTGACATTGTTGGCGGTGAAAGCATTTGAATGAGGCAGCATCTGTTCGTCCGGCCCCCCGGAGGAGCGGTGTCGAAGGATGTGACAAGCAACCTGTACTTCGACAAGCTCAGCACGAACGGGTTTTTGTGTTACTCAAAAGCTCCCTTTCCGTTCGTCCTGAGCCTGTCGAAGGATGAAACCAGTGACCTATCCTTCACCCCGCAAATCGGCGAAAAAAATATCCTACAAAAAAAGCGAAAAAAATACGATGTAGGAAATAATCGAACGCGCTTCTTTCGCAAAATGTCAAAATAGGCGTCAATCTTGTCAACTAGGTGTCAACTTGGGCGCTTTGGGTCCGGCGACATGTAGGCAATTATTTGGCAATATGGTGCTTGCTGATCTTGCCCCTGCGTAAGCCAGAAACGAACGCGCAAAAAGGACCGGCACATTTCTGTACCGGTCCTTCTTGCCCCGACGAATTTCGGAGATCCTGTCTGGCGATGAAAAGGTTCAGGGACCATCGCCGTTCAGAAATTGATAATTGTTACCGGCAGCGGCTGCTCGCTTTATCCAGCGCCCGGCCACCCAATGCGCCTACGGCTGCTCCGATGATTGTGCCCTCGGTGCGGCTACCCCGGCGGGCTAAGCGATCACCAACCAGGCCGCCCGCGACCGCGCCGATGATTGTGCCGCCGGTTCCATTACCACAACGGTTGTTGCGGCGATAATCGCGGCGGTCGTCATAGCGATCATAACGGTCGCCACGGTTATAGTTGCTATATCCGCGATCATCGCGGTCATAGTTGCTGTAGCCATTGTCATAATATTGTTGCTGATGATGGCGGTGATGCTTGCGGCCACGCGCCTCAGCCGAAGTTGCCGTGATGCCAGTGATTGCGGTTGCAGCTAGAACGAGGCCGGCAATTGATTTTGTAAAGTTCATGATATTCTCCATTTCGATCCGGCCAGACTTCGCAAAATGTGCAACCGCAAATTTCGATCAATCAGCCCAAGTTGTATGCCCCAACGATTCATCTTCTAATTCATCAAACTTGATCATTTGCTGAACGGTTAAGTTATCTGTTGTTCATGCTTGGGTTCCGGATATTGCGCGGCTATGCAGCGATTAATGCTCGCTCGATTTTCCCGGTCACTGTTGTTGATTGCCCTGCTGGTGCTTAGCGTCGGCGGGATGCGTTATGTGCACCGCAACAATAGCCAGGACATTGCATTGACGCCGTTGTTGCTGGACCCGGGACGGCCCGGCTTAAAAACCGTCGGTGGGCTTACATTTTTAAAGGCGTGGCGGCTGAAAAGTAGCAACAGTGATTTCGGCGGTATTTCGGCGTTAATGGCGCTGCGCGATGGGCGCTTCGCCGGGCTAAGCGATGCAGGTACGCTCATCGGTTTCGGTTTGACCAATGATACGCAGGCCGATCATCCGTTCATTGCGCCTCTGCCCGGGACGATGGGACCGGGCATCGGTTATGAAGATAAGGATGCAGAAGGGATCGCTTATGATCCGGCCAGCGGACAGTTTTGGATTTCCTATGAAGGCAAGCATGCCATTCGCCGGTTTACGCCCTCATTTTCACGAATAGACGGCAAGTTTACCGCGCGTGAAATGCGGCTATGGGGCAGCAACAGCGGGGCAGAAGCAATTGTGCGTTTACCCGACGGCCGGTTTGCTGTGTTTTCAGAAGGCATGGATATGCCCGGCGGCGGCTATATGGCGTTGATGTTTTCAGGCGATCCGGTGGAACCCGGGACCAGTTACTTCCCGTTCGGATACCGCCCGCCGAAAGGATATAAGGCAACCGACGCGGCGATTTTACCCGATGGCCGTATGTTGATGCTGAACCGCCGGATCGGCTTTCCAGAGGGGTTTTCGGCGAAGTTGACGCTGATCGATCCGGATATGATACAGCGCGGCGAAACGGTGCAAGGCAAGTTGCTCGCAACGCTAAAATCTCCGCTGCTGGTCGACAATATGGAGGGGCTTGCGATAACGCAGGAAAACGGGCGCACGGTCATCTGGATGATCTCGGACAACAACTTTAATATATGGCAACAAACCATATTGATGAAGTTCGCGCTAACCGAAGAAATCAAAAAACCGGAAGCAATCAACGCCCCCGGTTTTGATTCTTTGTAAGGCAGGCGCGCTGCTGTGGCGCCGAACAACGACTACTAGTGATTAAGCCGCAAGCTGTTTTTTGCCGATTTCTTTTTTGATCTTGCGTGCGTTGGTGCTCAACTTGTCATCGGAAGTTTTCAGCAACCAATTGTCGAGGCCGCCAACATGTTCAACCGAACGTAGGCCGTGGGTTGAAACGCGGAATTTGAAGCCTTGCTCCAATGCGTCCGACAGCAAAGTCACATTCTGCAAGTTCGGCAGAAACGTGCGCTTTGTTCTGTTGTTAGCGTGGCTGACATTGTTGCCGACCATACGACCTTTACCGGTCAATTCGCAAATGCGAGCCATGGGAAAATCCTATATCTAAAATATGCGTGGGAATCAGTATTCCCGGAAAGTCGCTGCCACTAACGCTGAACGGTTTAAAGGTCAAGCTTCCGATGTGGTATTGTGGCATGAAAACGGCTAATCGGCAATCATGCCATTATCCCACGCACGCAAATTTATGGACGAGGCCCTGTTGTTGGCCCGCTGCGCCGCAGATATGGGCGAGGTTCCCGTTGGAGCGGTGGTTGTATTTCAAGGGCAAATCATAGGGCGCGGCGCAAATCAGACGCGACAGAAACATGATCCAACTGGCCATGCGGAAATTGTCGCAATGCGTGATGCTGCTGCGGCATTGGCCAGTGACCGTTTATCCGAATGCGACCTTTGGGTGACATTGGAACCATGCGCGATGTGCGCCGGAGCAATCGCCCATGCCCGTATCCGCAGACTCTACTACGCAGCGAGCGATCCAAAGGGCGGCGCGGTTGAACATGGCCCCATGTTGTTCTCCCAGCCCACAATACACCACCGGCCAGAGGTTTATTCGGGTATTGCATCGGATGAAGCCGCTTTGATGTTGCAATCATTCTTTGCCGAACGAAGATAACCGGAAACGCGCGTCGAGCGCCAAGTTTGGTTGAGCGGATTTGCGGCGCGATCGATCATCGAGGCAGTTTCCTACTAGACGGACGCAGCCAAATCCGCTTGTACGATCCGCATGACTCTCTCTGGCCCAACATCGAACAGCTTTATTTCCCAGCGGCTCAAGCTGCATTATGCCGATTGGGGTAATCCGGACGCGCCGCCGTTATTGTTAATTCACGGCGGCCGGGATCATTGCCGCAGTTGGGACTGGGTAGCGGAGGAATTACGCTCAGACTGGCACGTGATCGCACCCGATTTGCGCGGCCATGGCGATAGCGCTTGGTCACCCGATGGCAATTATGAAATGGCCCCGTTTGTCTATGATTTGGCGCAGCTGATCCATCAACTTGACCTTGCGCCGGTGACGATTGTTGCGCATTCGATGGGCGGTAATATCGCCATTCGTTATACCGGCTTATACCCGGAAAATGTCCGCAAGCTGGTCGCGATAGAGGGTCTTGGGCCTTCGCCTGCGATGTTGGCCGAACGCGCCGCGATTGGCATTGGCCAGCGGTTCCGCAATTGGGTAGATGAAAAGCGCAAGGCGGCGGGACGGATCCCCAAACGATATCCCAGTCTGGAAGCGGCATTAGAGCGCATGAAGGCGGAAAATGCGTATCTAACCGATGAACAAGCGCGGCATTTGACCGTGCACGGGATTAGCCGCAACGAAGACGGTAGCTGGACATGGAAGTTCGACAATTACCTCAATATCTGGTCCGCATTCGATATGTCGAACGAGGATTTGAAGGCAATCTGGGGTTCAATCACTTGTCCGGTTTTGATGCTATATGGTGCAGATAGCTGGGCTTCAAATCCTGAGAAAGATGGCCGCATGATGGATTTCAAAACCGCAAAGGTTGTTGAGTTCGAAAATGCCGGACACTGGTTGCACCATGACCAATTTGGCCGCTTTGTCGCCGAGCTAAAGGAGTTTCTGTAACGCCTTAGCTTAGTCTAGCTCTCGTCATTCTGCCGCCTGTAATTTATCCAAGGTTCGTAGTTCAAAATCACTGGCATCATGGCGTTCGGGCAATTGCTGTTCCGGTGGGCCGAATGGGCGGTTTACCATTAAGCCACGTTTTACAGCTTTGCGCTCACCGATTTGGTTCGTCCACCGTTGCAGATGTTTATAGTCCTGGACCTGCAAGAACGTTCCGGCATCATAGACAACGCCCCGCGCGACTGCCCCGTACCACGGCCAAATGGCGATATCGGCAAGACTATATTCACCGGCCATATACTCATTCTCCGCCAAATGACGATCAAGCACGTCCAATTGCCGTTTTACTTCCATCGCAAACCGGTCGACGCAATATTCAATTTTCATCGGCGCATAGGCATAGAAATGGCCAAAGCCGCCACCCAAATAAGGCGCACTGCCCATTTGCCACATCAGCCAGTTGATCGCCTCCACCCGCTTTGCCGGATCGGTTGGTATGAGCGCGCCAAATTTCTCCGCCAAGTACAGCAAAATCGATCCGGATTCAAAAACCCGCGTCGGCGTATCGGTGCTGTGATCAACCAGTGCAGGGATTTTGGAATTGGGGTTCGCCGTCACAAAACCGCTGCCAAATTGATCGCCTTCACGGATGTTGATGAGCCAAGCATCATATTCTGCGCCCGCATGTCCCAACGCCAGCAATTCCTCCAGCATGATCGTTACTTTCACACCATTGGGCGTGCCCAGCGAATAAAGCTGCAACGGGTGCTTGCCAATTTGCAGGGCTTTGTCGTGTGTGGCCCCAGCTGTGGGTCTGTTGATATTGGCGAACTGGCCGCCATTCGCCTTGTCCCATTTCCAGACTTCTGGCGGCGTATAATCGGAAAGTGTCTGGCTCATTTGGCTGCTCCTGATTTGACTGCAGTGCGTTATTTAAACGAAGCAGCAATGTGATCTTGCGTAAGAATAAGCATTCAATTGCGATTTGCAAAGGGATAGGTTTACGCCCCCAAATGCGGCGTCATCACCACTGGCAAATGTAAACATGATGTTAGTGCTGTGGATAACTATTGCGTTTTTGTTCAAATAGGTAATAGTTTTAGCGTTTGGTGAGTCGTGTAAAGGCGCGATACCGGAATGTGGGGGCCTGATGACCGTTGCTTTGACTGATATCGATTTGGATGCTCCGCGCCGGTTTGCGCGCCGCGAAATGGCGCCTGGACTGCTCGGCAATGATGCCTTGTTGATTTCTCGCGAGTTGAAAAGACGCCCGCATATCGACGCGCATGTCATCGTGTTTGCGAATGAAAAGGGCGGCGTTGGTAAATCCACATTGGCATTCCATACCGTCGTCGCCTTGGGTAACGCGGGTCACAACGTCGCGGTGTTTGATCTGGACAGCCGCCAACAAACATTATCCCGCGCGCTTGAAAATCGTGAAGGCACAAGCAGACGCCTAAAAATTGAATTGCCGCAGCCCCGCTATGTTACCGTGAACCAGCAAACCGGCGCTATGTTGGCGCAAGAAATCGCCCGGGTCGGCAGCGCGGCTGAATACATCATCATTGATGTTGCCGGACACGATTCGCCATTTGCCCGCCGCGCCATTGCGATGGCCGATACGCTTATCACCCCGATAAACAACTCCTTCGTCGACCTTGATTTGCTTGGCCGATATGATCCTTTCACCATGAAGTTGAAAAGCTTTGGCCCCTTTGCGCGTTTGGTGCAGGAATTGCGCGAGGCCCGCGATCATGAAAACCAACCGCCGTTTGATTGGTTGGTGATGCCAAACCGCACGAGCAGTGTGCGCAGCCACAATCAAACAAAAATTGATGAAGCCCTGTCCGATCTTGCACCAAAAGCTGGGTTCCGGTTGGCCAGTGGCCTTGGCGAGCGAGTGGCATATCGCGACTTGTTTCTGATGGGCCTGACCATGCTTGATCTGAAGTTCATTCCTGAATTTGCAAAAGCCGCGCCGACTGCGAAGTCCGAGATTAAGCAGCTGATCGCCGAGCTAAAGCTGCCTGTTTTAGTTGATAGATTTTAATGACGTTGAAGCAGTAGCCACGTCGTTTCAACTGCCCCACTATAACATCCCAGATCAACGCATCCCCAAAATTTCGTCGACCCACGCCGTCACCACTTCGGTCGCCGGGCCATAGCGCGCTTCGTCAAACCAGTCGCTGCCTTTGCTCGGCTCTAGGTTGAGTTCCAGCGTGCGGATGCCATCTGCCCTTGCCCGCCGAACATAGCCTCCCGCCGGATACACCGCGCCCGAAGTGCCGATGCTGACGAACAAATCGGCGCGGCGCAGGGCGGCGCTAATTTCGGGCAACCGATATGGCATCTCACCAAACCAGACTACATCGGGGCGCAGCGTGCCAGAGCTGCGGCACAGCGGGCAGGCAGGACGGTCAATCAATGTACCGTGCCACGCGGGCCGTCCGTCACAGGCGAGGCAATATGCAGTCAAATGCGTGCCATGCATGTGGATCAAATTTGCGCCACCGGCCGCGCCTAAGCCGCCGCGTTCATGCAGGTCATCGACATTCTGGGTGACGATCATCAGATCACCGCGCGCTTGCCCCGCCCATTCGCTGGCGAGCCGCCCCAACGCAATATGCGCCGCGTTGGGCTGAGCCACTTGGATTGCGGCACGGCGCATATCATAGAAGCGCAGCACCAAATCGGGGTTGCGCACAAATGCTTCGGGCGTCGCGACATCTTCGACGCGGTGCTTTTCCCAAAGCCCGCCTTCCGACCGAAAGGTATCAATCCCGCTTTCCGCGCTTATTCCGGCACCGGTTAAGATCACGATGTTGCGAATTTCCGTCATCTGCCCCATGAAGCACGAAACATTGAGGCAGACAAGCATGACGAAGATCGGAATCATCGGCAACAAGGGAAGAATGGGGCAAGCTCTGATCTCGGCAATTGCCGAGGCAGGCGCGGTGCTGACTGGCGGCATTGACCAGGGCGGCGATGCTGCGGCGCTGGCAATGCTTTGCGATGTCCTCGTCGACTTTTCCAGTCCATCGGCGCTTGAGGCCAATCTTGATGCCTGTGTTCAATCTGGCAAGGCGATCGTTATCGGGACCACAGGGATAGAGGAGCGCCACCATTATCTGATCGACGATGCCGCGCGCGATATTGCGGTGTTACAGACGGGAAATACCTCGCTTGGCGTCAATATGTTGGCGGCATTGGTCCGGCAAGCGGCAGCGCGATTGGGGCCGGATTGGGATATTGAAATTGCCGAAATGCACCACCGGCACAAAGTCGATGCGCCATCAGGCACAGCCTTATTGCTGGGCGAAGCCGCGGCGAGCGGCCGGGCTATCGGCCTAGCCGCCAACAGTGAGCGCGGCCGTGATGGCATTACCGGCGCACGGCAACGGGGCAATATTGGCTTCGCATCATTGCGCGGCGGCAGCGTGGCCGGGGACCACACGGTTATCTTCGCCGCCGACAATGAACGTATAGAATTAATCCACCGCGCCGAAAACCGCGCGGTGTTTGCCACCGGCGCGGTAAAGGCCGCGCTCTGGTTGGCGGGCAAAGCGCCGGGGCGTTACACGATGTCCGATGTTCTGGGCATAGAATAAGCCTCCAAATTTGCCTACATGGCCCGGGCCCCAAAGCGCCCAAGTTGACACCTAGTTGACAAGATTGACGCCTATTTTGAACTATCGCGAAAGAGCGGCGTTCGATTATTTCCTACATCGTGTTTTTTTGTAGGATGCTGTTTTCGCCGATTTGCGGGGCAGCATAGGCATTTGGAGCTGCTTCAAATACCGCCCTGCATCCACGCCAACAATGTCAAAGAGCCAGCCGGTAAAAAACCGGCTATGCCCTTCGTTCCCAGAACAATTCCTACATTGCAAGCAGTAACGTGCGATGAGGATTGGCCCAGTTTCGCTCGGCTAGAGCGTGATGCGATTAAGTGGGCACCGGTTAATCGCAATAAATCACGCGACCACAGATAGATAAAGAGCGTGATGCGATGCAATCTAATCGCATCACGCTCTAGAATCGTCATTGCGAGCGGAGCGAAGCAATCCAGTGCAGCTCACACCTGCTCTGGATTGCCGCGTCGCTTCGCTCGTCGCAAAGACGAGTGTAGGTTAGCCCAAGTGTGAAGCATCTCGGGCAACGAAATGTCGCCGCACTCAATGTCATCCTGCGCTAACTTCAAGCTTTCGCCTTCAAGCTATCGGCAACTTTTACCCCGTGGCGTTCCAATGCTTCGGCAATTTTTCCGGCACCTTCCAGATCGCCCCAGAGCATCGGGCCGCCGCGATATACTGGCCAGCCATAGCCGTAAACCCAGACGACATCGATGTCCGATGCGCGCTGCGCTTTGCCTTCTTCCAGGATCAGATAGCCTTCATTGACCATTGGATAGAGCGTGCGTTCGATGATTTCCTGATCGGTAATTTCGCGCTTGGGCAGGTTTGATTTCGACCGGAAATCTTCGATGATGGTCAGCGCCTCCGCGCTTGGCGAGCCGTTGCGTTTATCGTCATAATCGTAAAAGCCCTTGGTGTTTTTCTGGCCAAACCGGTCAGCCGCGCACAATGCATCGCGGATGGTTTCGATTTTGGCGGGATCACGGTGCCAGCCAATGTCGAGCCCGGCCAGATCGCTCATCTGGAACGGCCCCATTGGCATGCCGAAATCGGTGTGCACCTTGTCAATCTGTGCCGGGGTCGCACCCTCCAACAGCAATTGCATTGCGGGCATTTGCCGCTGCGACAGCATGCGGTTGCCGATAAAGCCGTGACACACACCAGCCACCACAGCGACCTTGCCGATCTTTTTGCCGATAGCCATTGCGGTGGCCAACGCATCATCGGCAGTCTTTTCGCCGCGCACCACTTCGAGCAACCGCATAACGTTGGCCGGCGAAAAGAAATGCATACCGAGCACATCTTGCGGCCGCGAAGTGCTGGCCGCAATTTCATCGACGTTCAGGTAACTGGTGTTTGATGCCAGGATCGCGCCCGGCTTGCAGATCTTGTCGAGCTTGCCGAACACTTCTTTTTTGACGTCCATGCTTTCATACACCGCCTCGATCACCAGATCGCAATCGGCGAGATCATCCAGGCTGAGGGTTGGCGTAAGCGCCCCCATCATTGCCTCCACTTGCTCGGCGGTAAACCGGCCCTTGGCGGCACTGGCTTCGTAATTTTTGCGGATCACGCCGACGCCGCGGTCCAGATTTTCTTGCACCATTTCGACGATCGTGACGGGGATGCCCTTGGCGAGGAAGTTCATCGAAATACCGCCGCCCATGGTGCCTGCACCGATGACGCCGACCTTTTTGATATCGCGCAAAGCGATGTCTTTGGCCAATCCGTCGATCTTTGCAGCTTGGCGTTCGGCAAAGAACATGTGCCGCTGTGCCGCCGATTGGCTGCCCATCATCAGCTTCATAAATTCGGTGCGTTCAAACGCCATGCCTTCATCAAAGGGAAGCCGTGTCGCCGCTTCTACGCACGCCAGATTGGCGTAAGGCGCGTCAAAGCCCTTCCATTTGCGCGCATTGGCGGCCTTGAGCTGTTCGATCACTGCGGCATCGCCGTTGACCGGCAAATCGCGGGTGGCGCGCGGGCCCTTGGCGATCATCGCGCGGGCAAAGGCAATGGCGTCGGCGGCAAGGTTGCCTTCTGCGGCCAGCGCATCGACTAGGCCCATTTCCAGTGCCTTGGCGGCAGGAACAGGCTCACCGCCCGAACACATCGCCGCCGCTGTTTCCACGCCGACAAGGCGCGGCAGCCGCTGCGTCCCGCCTGCACCGGGGAGCAAACCAAGCTTGACCTCTGGCACGCCCAGTTTCGCCGATGGCACCGCGATCCGGTAATGACAGCAAAGCGCGGTTTCCAAGCCGCCGCCCAAAGCCGTGCCGTGAATGGCGGCAATGATCGGCTTGGTCGCGGTTTCCATCGCGTCCAGCGTCGCGCCCAAAGCGGGTTCTTTCGGTGCCTGCGTGAACTCGGTGATATCCGCGCCCGCAATAAATGTCGTGCCGTCGCAGATCAGGACGGCGGCCTTTATGCTATCATCGCCCAATGCTTCCGCGACGCCGTCCTTCAAACCCTGACGCACATGCCAGCTGAGCGCATTGACGGGCGGGTTGTTAACTGTAATGACCAGAACATCATCGTGGCGCTGGGTGGTAACGGACTGCATGGGAGAACTCCTTTTGGTGGGTTAGGCGCTGAGCGCCGAGTAGATCATGGTTCGGATTTCGCGGCGGATGGGATAGGTGCTGGACGGCATCAGCTGGGTCATAAACACCATGCAGAGATCTTCAACCGGGTCGACAAAGAACGCGGTCGAATACATGCCGCCCCAGAAAAACTCGCCCGCGCTGCCCGGAACCATGGTCAGCGCGGGGTCCATTGTTACTGCAAAGCCCAAGCCGAAACCTGTACCCGCGTTCTCCGCCTCGCTAAACAATGCGGTCGAATGCTGCGTTAAATCGCCGCCGCCGGGCAAATGGTTGGCGGTCATCAGTTCCAGCGTTTTCGGGCCGATAACCTGATTGCCGTCGAGCGCGCCGCCGTTGAGCAGCATTCGGCAGAAGCGGTGATAATCGGCTACGGTCGAAGAAAGTCCGCCGCCGCCGGATTGGAATTTGAACCCGCGCGACCATGCGCTTTTCGCGCCGCCGGGATCGTTCGGGCTCATCTTGTCGCGCGGATGCCATGCGAAACTATCGGGCAGGCGCGATGTCTTTGCCGCATCGACCTGAAACGATGTGTCGGTCATGGCGAGCGGCGCGAAGATGTTCGTTTGAAAATAATCGCCCAGTGACATGCCGGAAATTCGCTCGACAATCACACCCAAAACGTCGGTGGATACCGAGTAGTTCCAGCTGGAACCGGGATCAAATTGCAGCGGGATCTTGGCGAGGCCCGCGATAAACTCGGCGCTGTTAAACTTGCTCCAGCTTTCGATATCGGTGCGGCGGTATTCGGCGTCCACCGGCGTGCGTTCCTGAAAGCTATAGGTCAGCCCGCTGGTATGCCGCAGCAAATCGACGATCCGCATTGGCGACGCGGGTGGCCTCGTGACGAACGGAACATTGCCGCCGCCTGCAACGAACACGCCCAGGTCGGCAAATTCGGGTAGGTATTTTGCCACTGGATCGGACAGCGTCACCTTGCCCTGTTCGGCCAATTGCATGAATGCAATCGAGGTGATCGGCTTGGTCATTGATGCGATGCGGAAGATCGCATCCTCGGCCACGCCCGATGTCCAGCGGTGCGCAATCTCGTCGCCGCGCCCGACAAGCAGCGAGGCAAAGGGCAGCAATCCGGTATCGAGATACTTCGCCTGAATATGCGCGCCGATCCGGTCCAGCCGGTCGGGAAGGAAGCCAAGTTCGCTGGCGCTCATAAGCCCCTCCCCTTTAGGGGAGGGGTTGGGGTGGGGCGGTCAAACGCTGTGCAACGTTGAACGGCCCCACCCCCGTCCCCTCCCTTGAAAGGGAGGGGGGAATTATTTTGATTGCTCATACCGCAGTCTTCCCGGTCAATTGCCGCGTTACAGGGTGCGAGCTGGACAGACCGCCATCGACGGCGATGGCTTGACCGTTGACATAACTCGCCTGATCGCTGGCCAAAAACAGCGCCATGTTGGCTAGCTCTTCGGGCTGCGCGCCGCGGCGTAGCGGGTTCAGTTGGCCCAGCTTATGGGTGACGCCCTTGTCCTTGGCATATTCGAATGTCGGTTTGGTCATGCCGGTTTCGGTAAGCCCAGGGCAGATCGCGTTGACCCGCACGCCGGTGTCGCTCATCTGCTGCGACGATACTTTGGTCAGGTTGATAACGCCTGCTTTTGATGCCGAATAAGGCGGACCGCCTGCGCCCGACCGAATGCCGGCGACACTGGCGGTCAGGATGATGGAGCCGCCGTTTTTGGCGTCCACCATCGCCTTGCCTGCGTGTTTGACCATCAGCCATGGACCGATCAAATTGACGCGCAGCACTTCGGTGAAATTCTCGACCGTGTTGTCAAATATCCCCTCCATGCCGCCCGAAATCCCGGCATTGGCAAACGCGATGTCGACCTGGCCAAATGTGGTGATGGCGTGCGCGACGATGGCGGCGACGTCCTCTTCCTTGCCCGCGTCCATCTGCATGGCGGTGGCGGCGTCGCCGATCATCTTTGCGGTTTCATGGACGCTGTCGCTCATGTCACCGAGCACGACCTTGGCTCCTTCCGCTGCAAAGCGGATGGCCGACGCGCGGCCAATGCCCGATCCTGCGCCAGTGATGATTGCTACTTTGCCTGCTAGTGCGCCCGTTGATGTCGCCGTCATTATGATGCTCCTCCGCCGCTTGATGTTGCTCCGCCATCGATGACGAAAGTTTGTCCGGTAGTAAATGCGCCCGACCGCGCGGCCAGAAATACCGCCGCGCCCGCAATCTCGTCCGGCTCGCCAATCCGGCGCAGCGATGAGCCTGCGGTCGACCGTCTCAGCGTTTCCGGATTGTCCCAAAGCGCCTTTGCCATGTCGGTTTTAATCAGGCCCGGCGCGATGCAATTCACGCGCACCCCGTGCGGCCCATATTCATCGGCCAGATTGCGCGCCAGTTGCATATCGGCGGCCTTGGAAATGCAATATGCGCCGATGGTGGTCGATCCTTTCAGGCCGCCGACCGAGGAAATGATCGTGATCGACCCCTCTTTACGCGCGATCATTTCGGGCACCACCATAGTGATGATCCAGTTGTTGGCGACGATATTGTTGGTTAGGATCTTGGCAAACGCCTCGTCGGTGATTTCTGCCAGCGGGCCATAATGCGGGTTCGATGCGGCGTTGCAGACGAGCGCGGTGATCTTGCCAAATGCCTTGCGGGTTTCATCGACCAGCCGTTGCAGGCTGGCTTTGTCGGAGATATTGGCCGCCACCGCTATTGCCGTACCCGCGCCAAATTTCGCGTTGATCTCGTCTGCCGTAGCGATGCAGGCGTCCAGTTTTCGGCTGGAGATGACGACCTTTGCGCCTTGATCCGCCATGGCAAAGGCGGTCGCCCGGCCAATACCGCGTGATGATCCGGTGATAATGGCGACCTGTCCGGTCATATCGAATAATGACATAGCAAAACCCTTCTAAAAGATAACCGTAGCCCTGAGCCTGTCGAAGGGCGCTTCCAATACACACACCCTTCGACAGGCTCAGGGCTGCGGTTTTATTTATTCCGCGCTTACTTAAGCCCCCGCCGCCTGCGCGAAATGCCACGCTCTGTCGGCCAGAGGCTTTACCCGTTCGGACATATTCTTGGCATGTGCCGAATTGGCTGTGCCGTCGATCACTCGCTTTTTGATGCCCTGAATAATCCCCGCCAAGCGGAAGAAATTATAGGCGAAATACCAGTTCATATCGGGCACACTCGTCCGGTCCGTTGCGGCGCAATAGCGGGTAACTATCTCGTCCAGTTCGGGAATGCCCAATACGGCGCGGTCCAAATCGGCGACGCCCGAACGGCCTTCGTTATCCGTCACCCAAGCCATCGCGACATAGGTAAAATCAGCCAGCGGATCGCCCAATGTTGACAATTCCCAATCGAGCACCGCCTTTACCTTGGCCTGATCTTGCGCAAAGATCATATTGTCGATCCGGTAATCACCGTGGACGATCGACGTGCGGTCTTGCATGGGCAGTGTTTGGGGCAGCCATGCGATCAGGCGCTCCATTTCATGCATCGTTTCGGTTTCCGCCGCACGGTATTGCTTTGTCCAGCGGCTCACTTGTCGCTCAAAATAATTGCCCGGCTTTCCGTAATCGCTTAGCCCTGCCGCTTCGACATCGGTATTGTGCAGCGCCGCCAATGTATCGACCATCGCCATATAGGTTGCGGTGCGTGTCGCAGGGTCCGATGCTGGCATTGCGCCGTTCCAAATTGTGCGACCCTCGACCATACCCATGATGTAGAACATCGATCCGACCACAGTGTCATCGGTGCATAGACCATAAGGCTGCGCGACGGGAAATCCGGTTGGGTGCAGCCCCGCGATCACGCGATATTCGCGGTCAACTGCGTGCGCGCTGGGTAGCAATTGTCCAAATGGTTTACGCCGCAACACATAAGAACCACTGGCGGCGTTGATGCGATAGGTGGGGTTTGATTGTCCGCCTGCAAATTTCAACACCTCAATTGGCCCAGCAAATCCGACGACATTTGACGTCATCCATGCGGTCAGCCGTTTGGCATCCAGCATGTCTGATCCCGTGGGTATGCGCGTTCCGCTAAATGCGGTTTCGGCATCAAGTGCGCCGGTCATGTGTCAAAAACGATAACGGAACGCGCGACATCGCCTTTTTTCATCTTCTCAAATCCTTCGTTGATTTGCGACAGCGGAATCGTTTCTGCGATGATACGATCAAGGTCCAACAGCCCACGTAAATAGAAATCAACAAGCCGCGGTATATCCACAGGAAAACGATTTCCGCCCATGATTGCACCCTGCAATTTCTTACCCGACAGCAAATCCATCGCTGATAACCCGACCGAATGTTGCAATGGCATCATGCCCAATATCGTTGCTGTACCGCCCCGTTTGAGCGATTTTACCGCGAGTTCGCCCGATGCTGGACGGCCCACGGCCTCAATCGCATGGTCAACCCCGCCCTTGGTCAGCGCGACAATTTGCGCAGCGGCGTCATCGGCCATGGCATCGACCACATCGGTCGCCCCCAATTGCATGGCAAGCGCCCGTTTTTCAGGGATCGGATCACAGGCGATAATCCGGCCAGCACCCGCAATTTTTGCGGCATTAATGGTGGCCAGACCAACGCCGCCGCAGCCAATAACGGCCACGGTTTCGCCTGGCGTTACTTTGCACGCATTGAATATGGTGCCTGCGCCAGTTGTCACCGCACAGCCCAATATCGCGGCACGGTCCAGCGGCATTTCAGGGTCGATCCGCACACAGGCATGTTCGTGGATCAACATCATTTCAGCAAAGGCGGATAGGTTGAGCATCTGCGCCACTGTCGATCCGTCAGGGCGGGTGATGCGCGCGGGCTCGCCGGTCCCGCGGCGGGTCTCACCGCCCAGGCACAGC
>JAYVBJ010000051.1:0-7635 GCA_043750535.1 Sphingomonadales bacterium
GAAGAACAGCCCGGCCTTGTCATCCTGGGCAAGCAGGCGATTGATGATGACAACAACCAGACCGGCCAGATGTTGGCGGCCCTCACTGGTCGTCCGCAAGGTACTTTTGCGTCCAAGGTCGAAGTCAGCGGCGACAGCGTCTCGGTCACGCGGGAAGTCGATGGCGGCAGTGAAACCGTGTCGCTCAAGACCCCAGCGATTGTGACCACCGACCTGCGCCTCAACGAGCCTCGTTATGCTTCGCTGCCAAACATTATGAAGGCAAAGAGCAAGCCGATGGCGATCAAGACGCCCGCCGATTACGGCGTCGATGTCGCGCCCCGTTTGACCACGTTAAAGGTCGTCGAGCCGCCAATGCGCGCCGCCGGAATCAAGGTCGCCGACGTCGCCGAACTGGCCGCAAAGCTGAAAGAAATGGGAGTGCACTCATGAAGACCCTCGTTTATGTAGAACATGACAATGCGTCGTTGAAGGACGCAACTTTGGCCGTTGTAACTGCGGCATCGCAACTGGGCGAAGTGCATTTGCTGGTCGCTGGATCGGGCTGCGGCGCGGTTGCCGATGCTGCTGCGAAAATCGCTGGCGTTGCCACTGTCCACGTTGCCGATGACGCCGCGTTCGCCAATCAATTGGCGGAAAATGTCGCGCCCTTGGTGGCCGGATTGATGGCCAGCCACGATGCGTTCCTAGCGCCCGCCACTGCGCACGGCAAAAACATCGCCCCGCGCGTTGCCGCGTTGCTCGACGTGATGCAGATCAGCGATATCCTGAGCGTGGAAAGCGCCGATACGTTCACGCGGCCGATTTACGCGGGCAACGCGATTGCCACCGTGCAATCCTCCGATGCCAAAAAAGTTATCACCGTGCGCGGCACCGCCTTTGCCAAGGCCGAAGCCACCGGCGGATCGGCAGCGATTGAGGCCGTTGCCGCAGTCGCCGATTCGGGCACGTCGACATTCGTTGGCGCAGAGATCGTCAAACTGGAGCGCCCCGAACTGACCAGTGCCAAGATCATCGTATCGGGCGGCCGCGCATTGAAAGACAGCGCGACGTTTGAACAGATCATCCTGCCGCTCGCCGATAAACTGGGCGCAGCGGTTGGCGCCAGCCGCGCTGCGGTCGACGCGGGCTATGTCCCCAATGACTATCAAGTCGGCCAAACCGGAAAGATCGTCGCACCCGCTGTGTATATCGCCATCGGCATATCCGGCGCGATCCAGCATCTGGCCGGAATGAAAGACAGCAAAGTCATCGTCGCAATCAACAAAGACGAAGACGCGCCAATTTTTCAGGTTGCCGATCTGGGATTGGTCGCGGATCTGTTTACCGCCGTGCCGGAGTTGACGGCGGCAGTTTGAGCGGCGTCTCGGGAAAATTTGTAAATCGAAAAGGGCGGCCAGCGATGGCTGCCTTTTTTCGGGACCCTAATTGCTCAATGTTGCGTAAAACCTGCCCTATAGCGCCCCTTCTGGCGATGGCGGAACACTACATCCTCAAATACCAAGACCAGATTGTTTAGAATCCGGTGGAGATTGTCACTGCCGGACCGTGACCGGGCCGGGCATTGCCGCCAACGCGAAATCGCCAATCCGCCGATATATCAAGCCTATTGCGGCCAAGGCCAACATCGCCGCGAATTGTGGGGCCAATATCGAAACGCGATGCCCCGCGCTGTCCGCCCGCCCATCCTCCTAGCCCGATTGAAACCGCACTCTTGCCGGAGTCTAACAGCTTGGTTTCGGCGCGCATGCCTGCATCGAAAAAGATGTTGGGTTGCCGCGCCGGAATCACGCCAGCTTGCGCAAAGCCGCGTCCCCTTAATCCCAATATCAGCGGTACGTCGCCGGCCGAACCAGCGGCATATACGGCGAACTGATCGGCGCTCTTCGTTCGTATCCGCCGCTCCGCCGAAATGTTTATGGGCAATGATTTGAACGGTTGCCAGCGCAGGCCAACCGCCAATTCTTCGTCGGAAAACTTGCCCGGCGTCGCTGCGGCTCGAACCAGCAAAGACAAGCCGCCGCCCCCAACGCCCCCGCCCCCGCCTCCATGATCGGTCAGTCTATAGTTGGCGATGATACCGCTTTGGCTGCCACCATATTGCGCCGCCGGTGCAATCTGGTCTGCGCCCGGCTGGCCGGACCGCCAAAAGCTGTAGGCGTAATATTGCAGCCGGCGGGCTGATTGCGGTGGGACTGCCGCCGGGAACGGCGGGACGGGCGAAGTAACTTGCGAACCCGCCATTTTAGTCGGCAACGTGTTGATCGGGAAATGGGCCGGACTCGGTAGCGCATCAGGCGTCACTTGGTAATGCGGCGCCAATGGAAGCGGCGAATCAACTGTCACCGCAAGGTTCTGCCTTGGCTTGGCGGCAGGTCCGGCGATGCTGCGCGGCATAACGGCATAGAAACCGCGCTGCTGCGGCATGATATTTTCGAATTCAAATGCCGCCGGAAATGTTTGAGCAGTTGCCGCTTGCTGTGGCACCGCGATGACATAAGCGACCCGCGCCGTTGCTGGCAATTGCCGGGTGAACGTTGCAACATCTGCATAACTGATCCGCGCCATTGTCCATAATATCAACAACCCCGCGCACAATCCAAGTGGACGACCGCGCAATTCAGTCTTTCCCTTGTTCCGGCGGGAAATGCAAATGGGCGGTCTTATCCCATTTTAGATCAGCGCCAAAACAATGGCGCACATAGGCAAACACCGCCCGGCGCGCGGCCATGATTGCAACTATGTTTGAAATGATCACGCGGGGAGCCGATAAGGCCGCTTCTGCCGCTCCATAAATTTGCCAGACGAATACGGCGCGCATAGCCATCCGCCAAAACAGAAATATGCCGTTGGCCAGAACCAGCGCAAAAACTAGATCCGGCAGAACCGGAAACTGATGAAGGCCGGCAACGTGCAGCGCGACTAAAATTGTCGCCACGGTAAACGCGGCATAGGCCAACGTTAACACCAACGCCGCAAAGATGGCTTTGCGATCCCGGCACAGCATCCAGAATTGGATAGCACCCCCTTGCCAACCCAGCCTATCCCACCCGGCCAAAGCGATACCGGTTAACCAGCGCGTTTTTTGACGCACAGACGTTTCCAAAGTGGCCGGGAAACAGGCCCGGGTGCCAATCAAATCGCCTTGTGAGTTGTATATCCGCGCCAGGATTGTGTTGCCGCCCAACCGCCCGATTTTCAAACCAAGCTCATAATCCTCGGTCAGGCTAGCGGCGTCAAATGGGTGCTGATTTTTTTGTAAGGCGATACGCCCCAACAGATTTCTCTCGATCGCACAGCCAACCCCGGCCAGCGGTAAGGCGGCCCCCAATGCTTCACGCACAACCATTGACTTGCCATGCGATTCGGCAAATTCGTCGCAATAGTGACCGCTGATCCACCGCGACCCGGCAACGCGCACAGGAATAACCGGAATTTGAACGGCATCGTTCTTTTCGATCAGGGCGTCATAAATCTTCAGCTCATCGGCATGAACCAGATCTTCGGCATCATGCAGAATAACCGCCTTCATCTTCGTGCCGCCGCTTAGTTCATCATACACCATTGTCCGCCAGATTTGATTTAAGCAGCCCGCCTTGGTGGTGGGGCCAGGGGCATCGCAGATAATCAAACGCACAGCCGGGCTTGCATCCGCGAATTTTTTAACCGCATTTATGCCGTCATCATCATTCGGGTAACAGCCGACATAGATGACGTAATTGCCGCCCTCACCCCAAGCGGCGAGGCATCGCCGCAATGTTTTTTCAATGATCGCCGATTCCTGCCACGTCGGAATGAAAACTGCCAACCGCCCGGGATTTTTGGGCGCGGGCAACTGTTCAACCGTCATCGGGCTTGTATGACGATAATATCGCAATTTTCGATAAATCCGTCTGACAATCCAGATTACATCGATGCAAAAATCGTCAATCGCTCCAATCAAAAACCAGAACCCGCAGAACAGCAACAGTTCCAGCAGCAAGACATCCATGACGCCGTAAATACTTGCCATTAACTTCGCGCCGCCGCGAACGCGAAATTTGTCTGACGATTGATTTTTGGAAAACAAAAAATGGTCATTGCCGCTCCAGCCATAAACCAAAAGCCATCGCCGCCACGGTCAGTATGACCCATGTTTCGGTCAATGCCTGATAAAGTGCAGGCGGAAAGGAAGGCGAAACGAGCGTCGCCAAATGCGTGGCCAGTTTTGCAAGCTGCAACCCCGCGATGCACACCAGCCATCTGCTATGAAAATATGAGGCAATGGTGCCGAGCGCCAGAAAGGCCAGCACGTCGAACGCCATGACCATATACGATGTTGTTTGCCAGCCATACCAGCCGCCTGCGCCAATTGTTATGGCGGCGCTGAACAATATTATGGCGGCGGCATATCTTCCCGCGCGCTGACCAACCCAAGCGACATAGGCGCAGCTCAATAGGATCGTCGCCGCGAAGATGATCTGGAATATCACGTCACGAAAACTCAGCCACGCAGATCGCGGCCGCAGTCAGGCTGCGCACAGCGAACGGCATTTTGCCAACCGCAGAAAAATTGCGGGCAAAACTCTGGCACAACGATTTTCATTGTTAACTCCCCGCCTCAAAATGCCCTTGGGGGAGTGCAGTGCAAAACTAAATCAAGATAGGGCGCGCATCATATTCGCGATAATCAATGTCATTGCACTGACCAAGATTATCGAAATCAATCCTGTTTCCAACAGCGCCAACACCACACCGCTGAATGGTTTTGGTTTGGCGGTTTCCGCGCTCTGGCCGAAAGCTTGGTGAACCTGTCCAACGATGCATTCCCGGTCCGATTGTTTGCCCTCCACGCCCTTTACTGCGGGGAGTATGGACCTGAAATCAAAGTCGGCAATATTTGCCGGATCATATACTATCGATTCAGGTAAGCATCGCGCCTCGATGGCGACATATATCTTGGCGGCCTCTTTCCGGTTTGGCGCGTTCAACTTGCGCCTCGCTGAATCGAGGCGTTGATCAACGGTGAACCGCGAAATTCCGAGTTTTCGGGCGATCTCTTTGGATGTCAAAAGATCGTCAACCATACGCAGACAGTCTTTCTGACCGTCCGTGAGATTGAGTTGCCTTTTTCCTGCCATCAGAATTCACTCCGTTTTCATCCGTTATGGACACATTATATCAGCTGGCTTGTCAACCTAGATGTTGATGACATACGGTTGCAACTTAACCGTAGCCCTGAGCCTGTCGAAGGGCGCTTCACTTAGAGACGTACTTCGACAGGCTCAGCACTAAGGTGTAGCTATATGCCATCGCGCTCAGATATAGCCGTTCGGCTTTGCAGTACTTGCCACTTGCATCAGCGAACGGCATAAGCCGCGAGATGATGATCGCCAGCAAAGAAAGCCCCCGGTCGGCGCTTCGGGAGTTTCTTTCGAGTGAAGCGGCTGGCGGGCTGTTGCTCATCGCCGCCGCTATATTAGCGATGCTGATTGCGAATTCCGGGTTTTCGGCCAGCTATTTTCACCTCATTCACGCCGTTACAGGCCCCGAGTTGACACCAAAGCTTGGTCCAATGACCGTGCATTTGTGGATCAACGACGCGCTGATGGCGGTTTTCTTCATGCTGGTCGGGTTGGAGATAAAGCGCGAATTTGTTGATGGGCATTTGTCCACTTGGGCGGACCGCAGGCTGCCTATCATCGCCGCAGCCGCAGGCATGATCCTGCCTGCGTTCGTTTATTTGGCAGTCACCGGTGGCGATCCCGTGCTGGCGCGCGGATGGGCCATTCCAGCGGCCACCGATATTGCCTTTGCAATCGGTGTGCTGGCGCTGCTCGGCAGCCGCGCGCCAACTTCGCTGAAGCTGTTTCTGACGACCGTTGCCATTGTCGACGATATGGGCGCGGTTGCGATCATTGCGTTGTTCTATACCGCCGAACTGAACTTTGCGGCATTGGCCGCAGCGATCACGATCTGGCTGACCATGATGGCGCTCGGCCGACTGAAGGTAAACGCGCTTTCGCCCTATCTGATTTTGGCTGTGCTGCTTTGGTATGCGACATTATTGTCAGGGGTGCACGCCACCATTGCGGGCGTTATGGCGGCATTTGCGATCCCGTTCCGGCGCACGCTCGCCGCGCCCGATGCTGAGGATTCGGCGCTACACCGGCTGGAACATTTGCTTGCCAAGCCAGTGGCGTTTTTGATCGTGCCGCTGTTCGGTTTTGCCAACGCCGGGGTGTCCTTGCATGGCGTGGGGTTAACGCAGGCGCTTGCTCCGCTGCCGCTTGGAATTGCACTCGGGCTTTTCGTGGGCAAGCAGATCGGGATTTTTGGCAGCGTGTGGTGTGCGGCAAAACTGGGTTTCACCGTGCGGCCAAAGGACGCCAGCTGGTTGCAGGTTTACGGCATTGCCGTGCTATGTGGAATCGGTTTTACCATGAGCCTGTTTATTGGCGGCCTAGCGTTTAGCGACCCTGCGGTCGGCGACGCAGTCAAAATCGGTGTGCTGATGGGCTCGCTCGCATCGGCGGTGCTGGGATATTTGGTGCTGCGATTTGCGCCGCCGCTGCGCAAAGACAAAGCCGCAAAGGAGTTTGCAATATGATACCGTTTCGCGTTTATTTGGGCTTGGCAGTTTTGGCGCTGTCCGGATGCACGGCACCGCAATCCGGCCCGTCTCTCTCGCTGCCCGCCGCAGTTCCGCCTTACAGCCCTGGCCTGCCCGAACCACCGCTGCAACCCGTCCAAATCGCTGCCCGCGCTTTGGAGACAGAGGCGTCTGCTTTCCTGAACTTGACCTTGGAAGCGGGGACTTATGAAGCCGAATATGTCGATGCCTATTACGGTCCGGCTGCAATCAAGACGCAGGCCGAGGCTGCGCCGCGTTCGCGCAGCGCGCTGATCGCTGCGGCACAAGAAAGCATCACCCGCATCGAAACCAAAATATTGCCCGATCTGGCGAGCGTGCCAGCATGGCAGTCCCGCGCCAATATGTTGCGCGGCCAGTTGCAAGCTGCGGTTACCCGGCTGCAGATGATCGGCGGCACGAAATTCAGTTTCGGCGACGAAGCCAAAGGGCTGTTCGCGACTGTGCCGTTGCTCACGCCACTGGTGCATTTCGATCCCATTCTCGCCAAGCTTAACCGGCAAGTGCCCGGCAAGGGCCCACTTGCCGCGCGGGTCGACGCCTTCAACGAACTTTACACGATCCCCAAAGACCGCCTGCAACCTGTGTTCGACGCCGCGATTGCCGAATGTAAGCGCCGCACAGCGCAGCACATCGGATTGCCGACGGGCGAGAGCTTTACGATGGAGTTCGTCACCGGCAAAACTTGGTCTGGCTACAATTATTATCAGGGCAATTACAAAAGCCTGATCCAGATCAACACCGACCTGCCGGTGCAGATCAGCCGCGCGGTCGATCTCGGCTGCCACGAAGGGTACCCGGGCCACCATATCTACAATGTCCTGCTCGAACGGAACCTGACCAAGGGACGCGGCTGGGTCGAATTCAGCGTGTATCCGCTGTACAGCCCGCAATCGCTGATCGCCGAAGGATCGGCCAATTACGGCATCGACCTCGCCTTTCCCGGTGATGAGCAGACCCGGTTTGAGCAGGACAAACTCTACCCTCTCGCCGGTCTCGATCCC
>JAYVBJ010000052.1:0-20592 GCA_043750535.1 Sphingomonadales bacterium
GAAATTTTTATCGCAATGCCGGGGAAGGTTTTGAAAAATGGCGTGATCGAAGATGCCTCGCAGCAAGAGAATTTGCGCCCCTCTGCGCTTGCTGATTCGCAAGATGTCCAGAGTTCTGTGACAAGTCCTGCGCATCTTTTGGCACTCGCAAAGCTTGTCGGTTCTGCATTGCTGGATGCGGCGGGTTCTTATATTTGGGGCCAAGTTAAGCGCGAGGTACTAAACATCGACGATCTGCCCGGCTATTATATCAAAGTGTATGAAGAGCTGCGGCGGATCATTGACGCAAATTATCAGCGCCACAATATGGACATTATGCGATCCTCCGCGACCGCTTTTGATTTGGCGATCACCGACTGGAATGCGACGCGTAACCCACAGAATTTTTATATTGCGAAGCACAAGATTTTTGAGCTTTTGGGATGGTCCAATGAAATAGGGCATGCCGGTGTTTTTGGGTATGCCGAGGCGACCATACTTCATATCATGACGCTTCAAGAGGAATATATCGAAGCGAAGCGCCAAGGCAAAGGGCCTGACGATTTGCTGCGTATCAAAGTGCATATCAGTAAATCTGCAACGCAATATGCCGTGGCGGTGCGCAAAAAGCATGATGCTCTGATTTCAGACCGTATGGCGGAAATCTCACCGCAACTTTGGGTAAAACATTTCGAGTGGTTTGGCTCGAATGAAGGCCGGCGTGTTGGCGGCGTTCTTTTTGGTCCCCATTTTGAGCGGACTGACGAGCGCGGACACCCGGCTGGTTGCGGCCTAATACAAGAGATGCAGTATCAGTTTACTGGAGTCGCAAACAACCGCTTTGATGACAAACGAAATGGCTTCTGGCATTCGGTGGCATATGGTAACTGGCAACATGAGCTTCAACATGGTTGGAACTTGTCGTGGACCTTGGCGAATAATGCGCTGCAGCAATATCGAAGCTTCATTCATCAGCGCACTCATGCAGATTTAGAGGCGCTGCGTGCTGTCGCGGCTGCGCTAGATGCCCTAGCCCAGCGACCGATTGGTAAGGAGTAAACTGCTTCAGCACTCCTGTTTTCGGGAGCCATGATATGGCGCTGTCGAGGAACTGGATTTCGACAAAAACCGCGTCAAGGTTTCGGTATCGATCTTTGGCCGCGCAACGCCTGTGGAACTGGATTTCGAAGAAGTCGAATTGATGAAGTGATGGGCGGGGAGCTTGTTTGGCTCCCCCCGTCGTCGTTGAATCCCCCCCTCTCCATCCTCGTCGCCCCGTGCTTGACACGGGGCTTGGCTATTCCTTTCGGCAAATAATGTGCTTTTCTATGTAGGTGTTTGTAACGCCTATTTAGGGATTAACGCACTGGCCCCGTAATTCCGATTTTAATCCAACATCGTTTCGGTCCAAAATCGCCCAAGTTGACACCTAGTTGACAAGGTTGACACCTATTTTGACATTTTGCGAAAGCATGGAGTTCGATAATTTCCAACATCGCGGTTTTTTGTAGGATGCTGCTTACTCCAAATTTGACCGCCAACAATGTCAAAGAGCTTGGCCCTGAACAAGCGGCCAGCCCTTCTGTTCCCAGAACAAATCCTACATTACAAGGACAAATGCGCGGCGGGGGTCTAACTGGAACATGACCTCGTCTCCGTTCGTCCAGCCTCCCGGCGGGTCGATGCCGAAGGATGAGGCAAGCAGAACTTCGGCAAGTTGGTGGTTGCAAACAAAATGACGCGCTTGTCCAATCGGAGTGACTCAGCCGAATTGTCAATGGCGGGTTTGGGGGGAGCGGACAGGCGGGTTTTGGAAAATAAAAACGCAAAAGCCGACTTTTAGCTAGTTTGAAATTGTGTTCTCGCAATTCAGGGTTAGGTCCGTTTTGTGTTGATTACTCGGCGGGAGCGGCGATATGGGCTCGCGCTGGCAGATGAAATGGCAAAGTTTCAGCTAATGCTCGCGCAGTCACTTTAAGCATTTCAACGTCTTGAAGAATCTGGTTTGGCCCTTCTGAACTTGCGGCATTCAAAGAATGTGCAATTTCATTTCTTCTTTCGAAGAAATCATTGAGCTTAGTGAGAAACAAGCCATGAGCTTTGCCAGGCTCGGATTCCTCAAAATATTCGAGAAAAGTCGCTTTATCAGAAAACTTGCTACAAACATCGGTTAGATCGCAAACTTTGAAAACTGCATTAATCTCTGACGGCCTCATATTATTTTCATTGTGTATTAGAGAGCGATAAATATCCTGAGATAGGTCCCCGCTGATAAAACCACATATTGCATCAAACTGACTTTGCGCGTCTTTCGCGATAGATTCCAGTGACGGATTAGTGCCGCCAGTGTCAATTTTTGCTCTGGCGAGGCCTTCCAATGTGCGCTTCCAGGCAGTTGCTGAAAGCTTGCGAGGAAGCGCACTTAGGGCACCGGTTCGACTGACCGTTTCGCGAGCGAACTGCCTTCCCATTTCTCGAATAAATTCTTCGAATGTCGCCGCCAGCAAAAGTGTTGTCGAGCGAACTGCAGCTATACGAACTTTAGGGCTGATACTGTTTCCCTGATTCGAGTTTACAAGTGTTGAAATCGACACAAGGTCTTCCAGAAATTCGTCAGCAACAATTTCAAATATATTGCTCAAAATGTATCAATCGTTCAAAAGAATGTTTGTTACGAGATTGATACGATCTCTAACAGTGTCTGCCGTATTACCTCGGCCAACCAGTATTTCATATTTTCCTGGGTCGGATATTGCTGCTTCCATCCTCATCTGTACGTTAGATTTATCTTGAGAAATTTTCTCTCTGTTGTCCCAAAGGCTGCCCATCGCGACCATTGATGCATCATAAACTGCTGCAGAAACTCGCTCTTTCTTGTCGCTTTGCGAGGTCAATTTAAAGGGCTTGGAATCAAAAAGGTCGTAAAGGAAAGAAAATATTTCCTTGTATTCACTGACAGCGGTCGCCGCCTCCTCATTTGACATTTTTGTTTCCATCGCGCGATCTAGCATCGATTTCATGGAGCCTTTGATGTTCGTTGCATCTCGGAGCGCAAAAAACCGCAAAATTAGCTCGCAATCCTTCATAGTTGAATAGAGGCCATTTTTCCGTCGCTCTGGATTAACGTAGTATTCCTCTGGGTCCTTTTCCGTGTAGGCAGGTATTCCAAATACTTCAGTGAATTTTTCAAACCTACTTAAATCTACTATAGCTTCGTTGAAAGCACCCGGGTTTTGAGCATTACGCAACTCCTGGGGATTGAGTTTCATTCCTCCGGTGTTGAGTCTGTCAAAGACCAGTCGTCTTATGTCTGTTAGTGATAATTTTCCCTCATTTGGACGCTCAGATTCACTCTCCATTAACAGGACAATGGCTGACAAACTTGCTCTATCTAGCGTTCGTTTTACGCGAGGCGGACATTTTGGATATCGTAAGCCATTCAAAGGAGTGAGCACTGAAAGGCCGCCCAGCGAGAAAGCGCCCGCAAAAAAATCTCTAATGGTATTCAGGCGTTGCTGCCCATCCATAACTTCGTATCGGGCCGCATCGCTTTCATAAAAAAACACTGGTGGAACAGGAATGTTAAGAAGCAAAGATTCGATTAGCTTTGATTTTTGAGATGTAGTCCACCGTAGTCGTCTCTGGTATTCGGGATTCAAATTTACTGCTTCCCGATTTATAATCATATCTCGAATTTGCGGCAGAAAAAAATTGTTTGTCTGATAAACAATTCTAAAAGCATTTTGCGCCAAAAACTCATCAGGATCCCGCGTATCTAACGCAATGGCAGGCTCAGGTGTTTCTTCTGTGTCACCTAGATCGACTTCAACTGCCATTCTCTTATGCTCCGTTTCATGATTGTCGTCAGCTTAGCTTTTGTTTTTGGTTTGGTAAACTTCAGTCTCAGCTTTTCCGCAAACAGGAGGGGTACGGTGACAGGTACGATAACCCCCAAATAATGTCCGCTTTCAGGGTCACTGATAAGCGGAACAACGGACAGCAATCTAAGCGTCTCCCGACAACAGTTTTTGATGCTATCTATTAACCTTGGTCAGTATCATCCGCTCTATATCCCCCCAAAAAAAAGGGCCGGAGATTTCTCTCCAGCCCGTTTCTTCTAACTGCGATGATGCGGCCTATTACGCGCCTGCAACATCCGCCAGATTGATTTTCAAGCCCGGGCCCATCGACGAGCTCAATGCGACCTTGCGGACATATTTGCCCTTTGATCCCGATGGCTTGGACTTGATCACCGCATCAACCAGCGCATCGAAATTCTTGCGCAGGTCGGCGTCGGAAAAGCTTTTCTTGCCGATACCGCTGTGGATGATGCCCAGTTTTTCAACGCGGAATTCAACCTGTCCGGCCTTTGCGGCTTTCACGGCTTCTTCTACGTTGGGAGTGACCGTGCCCAGTTTCGGGTTTGGCATCAGGCCCTTTGGACCCAATGTTTTGCCCAAGCGGCCAACGATACCCATCATATCCGGCGTCGCAATAACGCGGTCATAATTCAGGTTACCGGCCAACATGTCTTCCATCAGGTCTTCGGCGCCAACCTTGTCAGCGCCAGCCGCAGTGGCTTTTTCGGCATTTTCGCCGCGTGCGAACACAGCGACTTTCATGTCTTTACCTGTGCCCGCTGGCAACGATACCATGCCGCGAACCATTTGGTCGGCATGACGCGGATCAACGCCCAAGTTCATGGCGACTTCGATGGTTTCATCGAATTTTGCGGTCGCATATTCCTTGGCTGTTTTGATCGCTTCGTCAATCGAATATAGTTTTTCGCCGTCCAGTTTCTCGGCAACCATTTTTGCTTTTTTAGTGAGCTTTGCCATAATCTTAGCCTTCCACCGTCAGGCCCATGGCCGTTGCGCTACCCGCGATAATCTTGATCGCGGCTTCCATGTCATTGGCATTCAGATCGGCCATCTTAATGGTCGCGACTTCTTCCAATTGGGCGCGGGTGATTTTTCCGGCTGAAATCTTGCCGGGTTCTTTTGAACCCGATTTGATGCCGAGGACTTTCTTGATCAAGAAAGTGGCGGGCGGTGTTTTGGTGATGAAAGTAAAGCTTTTATCAGCGAACACTGTGATCTTGGTCGGAATCGGTGTGCCTTTTTCCAAGTCGGCGGTTGCCGCATTGAAAGCCTTGCAGAATTCCATGATGTTTACGCCGCGTTGGCCCAATGCAGGGCCGATTGGCGGTGATGGTGTTGCAGAGCCCGCAGGGACTTGCAGGCCGATATAGCCGTCGATCTTTTTAGCCATTTTTGGCTTCCTTTCATTCTATCAGCCGCCGCAGCGTCGCTACGTCAGCTTCAAATTAAGTGGTCAAACAATGGGCATGAAGCCCATCTCCCACACGGTTTCGTTACGGAGTTATCCGCAAGAAGCGTCGCCTTTAGCCGAGTAGGCCGCAAAAACAAAGCGGATATTTCGCCTTCCGGCCCCCTAATCAAATGCTAACCTTTATTGGCTATGTAAATGCGAGTTTCTGCGGCATGCCCGCTTCCATCCGAACCCCGGTTCGCAACATAGGTTGAATTATGTCGGTAAGTGTCGCAATCTTGGCGCATAATGAAGAAGGCCGCATCGGCCGCTGCATCGCCAGTTTGCTTGCTCAACCTGGCGAATTTCCGGTCCACGTCGTGGTCAACGGCACCACTGACAACACCGCCAACATTGCGCGGAGTTTCGGTTCGCGCGTGACGGTTCACGAATTTCAGCAAGGCGGCAAGTCACGCAGCTGGAACCGGTTCGTGTTCGATGTGCTCGATGCTTACGCAGGTACCCATATTTTCGTCGATGGTGACGCGGAGATCGCCCCCGGTTCGGTCGCGATGTTAGAACAAACTTTGGCGAAAAATCCATCCGCGAACGCTGCATCGGGCGTGCCATTAAACGGCCGGAATGTGACTTTCTATCAATCGGCAATGCAAAAGGAACACGGCTTGTTCGGCGATCTCTATGCCTTGCGTGGTGATTTTCTCGCTCGAATGAAGGCGGCAGACATCCGATTGCCGTGCGATTTAATCGGCGATGATGGATTGATCGGCTCGCTCGCCAAGACCGATCTTAAACCGGAAACAAATTGGCAAGACGGCCGCGTCGTCGTGTGCGCGAAAGCCGGATTCCTTTGCGAGCCAACTTTGCTGCGCCGCCCGGCCACCTGGAAAGTGCAATATGCACGGAAAATCAGTTACAGCATGCGTCACTTCCAAAACCAGATCGTAACCGACATCATGCGGTCCGCCGGCCCCGCGGCGCTTCCCGCTGAACTGGCTAGTTTCTATGCCAGATATTTGCCCAAATTCCGGCCGCGCTGGAATCCGACGCTGTTTTGGTTTGACCGGTGTGCGCTGCAACGCATGCAAGCAGCATCGCGGGCCCTAGCGTCTTGACCCTACTTCTTTAGCACATCCAGAATCGATTTGCCGGTTTTGAGCGGATTTTTGCGCAGCCGCGCTTCTTCGCTGCCCATATATCCATATATGCCCTTCAACGTCTGGTCGGTGACGCTTTCGGTCAATTTTTCGTTGTTCAGCCCTAGCTTGCCAAGGACGCCGCCGGTGCTGGACAGTTTCCCCAGTTGATCAAATGCGCCCACTTTGCCCAAGGCGGATTGAACCAGCGGCCGAACTTTGATCCGCAATTGATCACCCGATGATTTCTTCAGATATTGGGTCGCCCCATCATTTTGGGTGGCAAGGCCAGGAACATCGGTCAAAGACAAATTGTCAATCGCAGAGCGGAACACCGGCTTCGCTTCTTTCGCTGCCAATCCCGCGGCATCGTTCAAACTCTTCGTCAAATTCTTTGTCAGTCCGGCTTTGTCACCGACCTTCATTAGCTTCGACGCCAATTTTCCGCCCGTCCCCGGCAAAACAATACGTACCGCTTGATCGGCATAAAATGCGCCGGGTTGCGACAGCTTGTCGAGCGACTTGTCTGATGCGCCGCTCAATAGTTCCTTAAACCCGGAACCGATGCCTAATGGCCCCGCCAAAACAGGCGCCGAAATCAGCAGCCCAAGTGCCGTAAGTGCCATTGTTCGCCGTGCGTTTGAAAACATAATCATTGCTAGTCTCCTGTCCGATGTGGATGGTCGATAGCATCAACGAACTACGTTGAAAATAGACACTCCTAAACGCGTGTAACGTGATCTGTGAACTGCGCGATCCGCAACCGGGCTGGCCGCGCGTCGGAAAACGGAAAAATCGGCCAAACATGCATCAATCCGGCTTCTTCGATATACTCGATTTCGGGAACTCGTGCCTTCAACGTCCGGGCATCGGTCACAAGTATGTCGTCGCCGCCGCCGAAACACAAAACTGGCGGCAGGCCGCTCCAGTCGCCATGGATCGGGCTGACCCGGGGATCGGTGATTGGCAGAGGTCCTGCGTACAGCAACCCTGCCTGCCGCGTGCCATCAATGCTCAATATGCAATCCCGTTTCTCCAGCATCGCTTGGTCGGCATGGCCAACCGCCGCGTCCAACCACGGGCAAATCAGCAGCAATCCTGATGCGCTTCGCAATCCGGCATCACGCGCCGCTTGCGCCACTGCCGCGGTTAGGCCGCCACCGGCAGAATCGCCGCCCATGATGAATGGGCCGTCAATTGTACCTGCAAATTGCTGATACGCTTTCAATCCGAACGCCGTAATCTCATCCGCTCGCGCTTCGGGTGCAAGCGGATAGAGCGGCGCAGTGACCGCGATATTGTGTTCCTGAACCATCTTGGCCAGAAAGCTCCAGTGAACGGTTGTTGGTGCCGCAACATATCCGCCGCCATGAAAATACAGCAAATGTCCGGCAGCGGGTCGATCTTTGGGTGCCATGGTCCAAACCGAACGGCCATCCAATATCGTCTCGCTCACATTCAATTGCGCCCGCATCTTGGCAGTTGGCGTGGGCACCGGAACATTGCGAGACAATTTGATGCGCTGTTCAAAATGCGGTCCGCCCGCAAACGTCCGTTTCACCAAACCAGTTGTCCGCAAAAACCCGCCAACCACACTCGCCATCAAACTTGCCATACATTCCCCCGTCCATTGTCCAAGTTCGGTGCTGCATGATTTTTGGCACACCGACAAGGGGGATGTATGACGCGCGATATCTGCAGTTGGCATCAGTGCCGCAAAAAAATTAGCTTCGTTGCTTCAAAAGTAGCAATTGTTCTGCAATTGAGCCAAGCAGCCCTAACCACGAACAATTAAATATCGAAGGACAACCATGCGATCTACTGGCTCTGTGTTGCTTGTAATAATGGCGGTAATGCTCGGCTCATGTTCGGCAAGCATCGGTCCAGCGGTCGGCAATGTCGCGACTTTGCCGACCGCGTTGCAAGCAGGATGGAAAGGGCAACCCATCTGCGAACTGCTTTATGAAAATGCAGACGTTCGCGCCGCGCGCTGCACATTTCCGCCCGGCGGTGGCCACGACCGGCATTATCATCCGCGCCATTGGGGGTATATTATCCAAGGCGGAACGATGCGGATCACGACAGCAGCGGGAACAACCGAGCGGGTACTTAAAAGCGGAGCTAGCTGGTGGAGCGATGGCATCGCCTGGCATGAAGCGGTCAATGTTGGCGCTGAAACCGCTGTCTATGTGATTGTTGAACCAAAATAGCGAGCGCCAGCATTGCACAGATCGGGACGGGTTGCACCAACGCCTCACTCAATTCGGCGTCGGCAGCTCTTCGGTCACCACGTCAACGCTGTCTTCTGCCATAACGCTGTTTCCCTGATCTTGCAGCTTCTTTGCCGCAGCAGCGCGTTCTTCGTCAACTACCCGTTCTTCAATTTCCAAAGCCTCGGCGTCAATTCCCGACAGCCGCTTGTTCCGTTCAGCAGCAATCAAACGGCCAAACGCCAAGCCAATATCCTGGGATTTTTCGGCATAGGCATTGCCAATGTCTTTCAGGCCGCAGCCCGTAAACCCGCCCGCGCCAACAGGCGAGCAGCTCATTGTGCCGGTGGCCGCAACATGTTCATAAGCCAATACACGGTTGTTCCATGCATCGTTGACGATATCGTTTTGGACCTCGCGCAGATTCTTGGGGATGCGGTACCGTTCGGCCTCTGCCAACCGTGCGCAGACGACAATTTCGTCGCCGCTGCTTTGCGGACAGGCATCTTCACCGTACACAATCAGCTGGTTTATCTTTTCATCACCCGGCTGCGGGGCCGAGGCATCTTGCGCCAACACCGGCGCACTGGCGCATATAGAAAGGGATAAGATCAAATATTTGAACACGCGCGATACTCCGTTGATGACAACACTCTATCGCTTTCGGATACTGAACCCAAGCTGAAACATGAATAGGCGTTTTTACTTATATCCGTTTTGATATTGCGATCGCCGCCCGGCAACCGGCGCGAATTACCGCGCTCATCAATGGATAAGCGGGGGCACGCTCTGCTCCTTGCTCCAAGGCGGCCGCTTTATGCTCCAGTTCTTCGGCTTGGAACTCGGTGATTTTGGCAGAGAGCTCCGGATCGCTCGTTCCCAATTGTTCCAATTGTTCGGCATAATGACGGTCAATTTCGGTTTCGATTGCTACGGTGCAGGCCATCGCAGCCTCTGTCCCGATTGCCGCGGTCACTGCACCCAGCGCGAATCCAGCGACATCCCAAACCGGTTGCAGCGCGGTGGGCCGCACGCCGCGTTGCAGTATCATCTGGTCAAATTCGGCCAAATGCCGCGCCTCTTGTTCGGCCATGTGAGCGATACTGCGCGCCGCAGGGCTGCTGCTTCCCATCACCGCCAATTGACCGGCGTAAATCCGGTTCGCGCCATATTCACCAGCGTGATTGACGCGCAGCATGCTGTTAATATCGGCCGATTTCCCTGCACTAGTTGCAACATTCTTCATGGCTTTGCGCGACTCCTTATGGACCATAAGATGGTGATGGCCCCAAGCGTTGACAAGATAAAGTTAAATCCGGCGAGAGATATATTCGCAATCTTCCAAGGCGCGGCGTCGCAGCGATTAAGCGGTGCATTCAATATCGATTTCAAGAAATCCTCACCGCTGCCGCCAATCGTTGCAGTGCAGGACGTCAACCCTTGCCACCAGCCATATTCAACCCCGGCATGAAAACCGCCGATCACGCCGCTGGTTAATAGCGCAAATGCGGCAAGCGCCACCAAAACCCGCTGTACTCCGCCATTGCGGCCAAAAAATCCGAGCAGCGCAAAGGGAATGGCGGCAAAATGCGGGTAGCGTTGCCACCAGCACATCTCGCACGGATAAAGCCCGCCGAAATATTGGAATGAATAAGCTCCGGCAAGCAATCCGGCCGGCAACAGCAGTGCGAGCAAACGCGCTTTTGAAAAGTCCACCATAGGACCAGCTGTCTAGTTGCGCGCGGCGACTTTGTCAGTCTTTTTCGCCAACTTCATCGTATTTGAACCCAATCTTTGCAGTGTTTCCATTGCATAATGCAGCTGAAAGTCTTCAATACCCTTGGCCTTCAACTGATCGACGGTTTCTGAAAAGCGTGGATCTTTGACAGCATCCAGTTCCAGTTCCTTGTCCGTAGCTTGCAGCTCGTTTACCAAATGGCGGCGCAAGTCGGTTTCCCGCAAAGAAACCCGCTTTTCGTAATCCGGGTCCGAAATTTGCGGAACTTGGATATCTGGCTTGATGCCGCCTTCTTGTACCGAACGCCCCGAAGGCAAATGGTACCGCGCAATCGTCAGGCGCAGGCCAGTGCCGCGTGACAATGGCAACACATTTTGAACGGATCCTTTGCCAAAGCTCTGTTCGCCCATAACCAAGGCGCGGTGATGATCTTGCAATGCGCCCGCCACGATTTCCGATGCAGAGGCCGATCCAGCATCGACCAGAACAATGATCGGAGCGCCTTTGGTCGCGTCGCCGGGAAAGCGGCTTTCGGCGAACCAGCGCTGGACATCGCTCTTATCTCGGCCGCGTTCGGAAACGATTTCTCCGCCGTCTAAAAACGCATCGGATACCGCGACCGCCTCATCAAGCAACCCGCCCGGATTCGACCGCAGATCGACGATGAACCCCATCGGCTTTGCGCCCAACTCTTGTTCAATCCCTTTGATCGCCTGGACCACATCGGTACCGGTGTCCGTTGAAAATCCGGAAATTGTTATCAGGCCAATCTTGTCCTTAACTTTCCATTTCACTGGCTTAAGATCAATCACGGCGCGGGTTATACTGACATCGAACGGCTCGTCCCGGCCAAGCCGAACAATCGTAAGTTTGATCGAAGTGCCCGCGGCACCGCGCATGGCTTCAACCGCTTCATCAAGAGTGCCGCCGACAATCAGCTTGCCATCCAAATGGGTAATATAGTCGCCGGTTTTAATGCCTGCTTTGTCGGCGGGCGTGTCTGCCGTTGGTGCAATCACTTTTACCGCACCTTGTTCCAGCGTTACGGACAGGCCCAGACCGCCATATTCACCGTCAATCTGGGTTTGCAAATTTTCAAAATTGCTTTGGTCAAGGAACGCGCTGTGGGGATCAAGGCTGGCCAACATGCCTTGAATTGCGCCTTCCATCAGTTTTTCGTCATCGACTTTATCGACATAACGCGATTTGACCTTTTGGTATACGGCGAGAAACTCGGCCATTTCACGGTATTGGTCTTTCTCCGATGCCGATTGCGCGCCAACCGGATTCACCTGCATCAGCATCGAAAAAGAAAGCGCAGACAAAATTGCTGTTTTGGTGATCGACGTGTTCTTCAACATTGGAAATCCGATTCTGCAATATACTGTGGGACCGGTATATACCCGACTTCAATATGGTCAAAGCGCGTTTACCATGAAAGGCGTTGAACGCATCATTAACATGCCGCCGGGCAATGATCGCCGCCGGTTTTAGCGCCGTGCTGTTCAGGCTTAGTCGAGCAAAGCGATGGCATCCATCGGTCTGCCTTTACGGCGCAGCTCTATACCAACTTGCGGTGCATCATCCGAAACCGAACCGAGCGTTGTACCCTGATCAACCCGGTCGCCTTTATCAACCGACAGCGATCCCAGATTGGTCACCAAACTGGTCCATCCCGATCCATGTTCAATGATGACAATTTGACCGTAGCTGCGATAAATTCCGGCAAACACCACCTTGCCAGCGGCAGGAGCCGTTACATCGGCGCCTGCTTCCATCTGCAGTGTCACGCCGCGTTCGCGGTATCCGGTTTCGCTCAATTCGCTAAAGCCCGACAGCAACGACACATGTTCCGGCAATTTATAGACGTTACTTACCGGCGCTTTAGAAACTGGCGCTGCCCCGCTGCGCAGCAATGGCCCCTCCAACATCGCCAGCGAAGATGCCATCTCGCCGCTCATCCGCATCGTATCAATACGCTCGACAATATCACGCGCTTGTTCGCCTTGGGCAATCGCTTGTTCAAATTCAACGGCTGCATCGGCAGAAAGGCCATCGGCGCGGCTGCGGCTGCTGCCTTCCAGCTGCGCCAGTGCGTCGCGCCGCGCAGCCAAGCGGCCGCGGGCATCGTTCAACGACTTCAACGCAACAATTTCCTGTGACTGGAGTTCTTTTTGGATCACGATTTGCTGCCGTAATGCGGCGGTTCTACGCCTGATCGTCGGCTCCACCGTTGCCATCACCGCGCGCAAGTGAATATAATCACTGCGCTTTCCGGGCTGCGCCATCATCAGCGCCGTCGGACGGCCAGTCATCTGCTGCAACGCCGCATTCAGCCGCAACATCGGTTCGCTCGCTTCACCCAGCAAATCCCGTTGCGCTTTTTGGCGGCGCAATATGATCGCGATCCGTGCCTTGGCTGCGTCAATCTGGGCCGCAGCGGCGTCGCTTTCCGAAGCAAGCACTGCGCGCTGGGCCACCAGCCGGTCGACGGCAAAGCCTGCGCTGCTGGCTTCTTGGCGCAGATTTTCGCTGCGTGCCTCTGCTGCGGCGGCGCGCGCTTTGGCAATGCGCAGCGCATCTTGTTCATCCGAAGAGCTTTGTGCAGCCAACGCCGATGCCAAAAGGATTGGCATTACAAGAACAGATAGCAGCAGTGTCCAAAATCGCATGGCCTATCCTTCGCGATGATATGGATGATTGGCAAGTATTGATATTGCACGAAATAACTGTTCTGCCAACATCGCACGCGCCATCATATGTGGCCACGTCGCTTTCCCAAAAGCGATCAACTGGTCTGCTGATGCGCGTTCCTCATCACCAAATCCGTCCGCCGCGCCGATCAAGAACCGCGTTTCCCTGACCCCGTCGTCGCGCCATGTTTGCAGCAACCTCGCCAGTTCCATCGAACCCAGCTGATCACCCTTTTCGTCCAGCATGATCGTGCGGCAAGGCGTGTCGGTAACAGGCGGAACATTGCCGCCTTTGTCGGGCATTTCGGTAACTTTAGTCGGCCAATTGATCCGTTTCAGATAACGGTCGACCAGTTCCGATTCAGCACTTCGGCCAATTTTGCCGCGAGCGATGATGTGTAAACGCAAAAGCTAGACCCTTATTGCGGGATTGCGGCGGCCTCCGGCGCGTCGCCAAAAGCCCACATGCGTTCCAGATTGTAAAAGCTGCGCACTTCGGGGCGGAACAGATGCACGATGACATCTTCGGCGTCGATCAGCACCCAGTCTGCGCTTGGCAAACCTTCTATGCGAGCATTTCGGCCGGCCTTTTTGATGCGCTCGGCCAGCTTTTGGGCCATAGCCGCGACCTGACGACTCGAACGCCCGCTCGCCACGATCATGTAGTCGGCGATGTTGCTCTTGCCTTCCAAGGGGATGCTGACGACTTCTTGTGCTTGATCATCGTCGAGTGACTGCATGACGAGCGCGTGCAACGCGTCGGCTTCAAGAACGGGCCCTTTTGATAGCGGGTCGCTACCAGCTTGAGCGGAAACAGGATTGTTCAATTTTATTCCTTAACGCAATAACTTACGGGTAACAGCATCATGGATGCCGCGCCCTCTATAGGTGTCAAACCATTGGGGATCGGCGCTACGGATCGCAGTTGCCGAACGGGGATCGGGACGAAAGCGCAAATAGACAAGCGCTGGCGTTCTCCATTTTATCCAGTGTTTTCGTTGATCCGGGCGGCGGACATATCGCCTAAACCAAGCCATAGCGGGACCCGTTATAGCATCATCATCATAGCCTGGCCTGGCGATAACTGCAATCGGCATGATTGAAGCAATTTCGCGCCAACGCCGCCAACGCACCAATTGCGCCAGATTATCTGCCCCCATGATCCAGATAAACCGCCGTTTGGGGTATTTTCGGACCAGTTTTTTCAACGTATCGACGGTGTAGCGCGTGCCCAAATCTCGCTCAATCGCGGTCGGCTTGATCCGGCTGCGTTTTGCCTGCCGCTGGGCTGACGCCAGCCGCGCCGCAAGCGGTGCCATGCCGTTTTGGGGCTTAAGCGGATTGCCCGGCGACACCAGCCACCACATTTCATCGAGCGCAAGCGCATCAATCGCAAACCGACTGATGGACCGGTGGCCGCCATGGGCCGGATTAAAAGACCCGCCGAGCAGTCCGGTGGTTTTTAAGGCCCCAGTTTTCAAGGCCTGATTTGTCCCGTGCCGTGCACCACCCATTTGTACGTCGTCAGCCCTTCCAGAGCGACGGGTCCGCGTGCATGCAATCGTCCGGTGGCAATGCCGATTTCGGCGCCCAGCCCGAATTCACCGCCGTCGGCAAACTGTGTTGACGCATTGTGCATCACAATCGCGCTGTCGACTTGCGCCAAAAATTGTGCGGCTGCCGCTTTGTCCGATGTTATGATCGACTCGGTATGATTTGATCCGTGGCGCGCAATATGTTCGACCGCATCGCCGATATTGCTGACCATCCGTGCCGACAATATGGATTCGAGATATTCGGTATCCCAATCCTGATCCGTTGCCGAAACCGTTCGCGCGTCCAACTCCATCAGCATATCATCGGCCCGCACTTCGCAACCTGCATCAATCAATGCGGATATCAATTCGGCGGGCGCGGGGTAATCCTGATCAATCAGCAAAGTTTCCATCGCACCGCAAATGCCCGTCCGCCGCATTTTGGCGTTTACCACAATCGCTTTTGCCATCGCTGGATCTGCTGCGGCGTGGACATATATGTGGCAGATGCCGTCCAAATGGGCGAGCACCGGTACTCTCGCCTCGTCTTGCACCCGGGCAACCAGCGACTTGCCGCCGCGCGGGATCACCATATCGATCAAGCCTTGCGCGCGAAGCATTTCGCCCACGGCGCCGCGATCCTGGGTCGGCACAAGCTGGACGGCATCCCCTGGAATACCCGCCGACTCCAATCCTTCGACGAACGCCGCATGGATTACCCTGTTGCTGTTTATCGCTTCGCTGCCGCCGCGCAGAATCACAGCATTGCCAGAACGCAGCGCCAATGCCGCAGCATCCGCAGTCACATTGGGCCGGCTTTCATAGATAATGCCGAGCACGCCAATCGGCACGCGCACGCGCTGCATCACCAAACCATTGGGCTGGGCCGCTGTGTCGATTATCGCGCCTACAGGATCGCCGAGTGCCGCAATCTGTTCAACTGCTGCCGCAATATTCTCAATCCGGGCGTCGTCGAGTTTCAACCGGTCCAACATTGCAGAGGACAGGCCGGAAGCCGCTCCATCGGCCATATCGGCCCCGTTCGCAGCAAGAATGTCCCCCGCCGAACGGCGCATGGCAGCCGCAGCTGCACACAAGGCCGCCGCTTTTAAGGCGTCAGAACATGTCGCCAAAAAGCGCGCACTCGTTCGCGATCGCTGGGCCATTTCGGTAATGAGTATATGCATATCGTCCATCATTGATGGTCCTAAAGACGGCAACGAGGAATTGAAAGCCTTTGATCAAAAAATTGGTCGGCGTTTTTGTTGTTTTTTGCGGTTATTGTTCACTTGATTTGCCAGAGAATCGGCACATCGGCAAAGTTCGATTTTACGCCATATTACATAGTTTGTTGCGTCAAACGTCGGACGGCAGCAACGAAATATGGCATTTCGTCGCACGACTCGCCCGACTCGTCACGAGTCTGCCTTGCGGGATTCGCCATCGCTTTTGCTGGCTGCTATTCGCGCTTCATAAAATAAGGGGTATTGGGTCGTGGAAATTTGGGCAAACGGAGCCGGTCTTAAGGATCGGCTGTTGGGGTGGTTTGTTGATCGCGAGTTTTTCATGCGATCGAACGGACAAGTTCGGTTTTTAAGAATCTCTGCGAAGTTACAGCGCCGCGTTGCTGGCGGTATCGCTGCCTTGGTTGGCGTATGGCTGGTGATTACGCTCGGCATGGCGATAAATCAGGTTAGCATTTCATTCGAACGAATGGCCTTGGTTCGCGAAGAAGCAAAGGTGCAGTCTGCGGCGGAGCGCGTTGCAAATTACCGCGAGTCAATCGGCGAAGTGACGAAACAGCTTAATCAGCGTCAAGACGTACTCGATAGCTTGTCGAAGCAATATTTGGACGAGACATCGATAAAATCTGGCGGACCGGCTGCGGCGGATGACCAGAATGAGACCGTCAAGAAAATCAGTGCCGCAATACCAGAAGCCGCCGGCCTTGCGCGGATCGAAGTTCGGCAATTGGCATTTGCTGAACGGCTGACGATAGTGGCGAATGCGCGCGCCGGGCGGGCAGCGGTTGCGATCCGTAAACTTGGCCTCAATCCTGACAGCCTGACCAGCGGAGACCGCCCGGCTGGCTTGGGTGGTCCCTTCATTCCTTTCTTCAGCAATGAGAAAGCCAATTTGGGCGATCCGCGTTTTGACCGGTTGGCAAATGCTTTGCAGCGGATGAGCGCAATGGAACAAGCGCTTGCCAGTATGCCGACAACAATGCCCGCCGCGCAAATGTTGATGTCGAGCGGCTTTGGGTATCGCCATGATCCGTTTTCAGGAGCAGGCGCGATGCACAGCGGACTCGACTTCAAAGGCCCGATTGGTACGCCGATTCTGGCCGCCGCAAACGGTGTGGTCAGCTTTGCTGGCGTTCAATCAGGATATGGCAATTGCGTAGAAATTACACATTCCAATGGATTGGTAACGCGTTACGCTCATTTATCTCGCTTTACAGTTTCGCTTGGCCAACAGGTCAAACGCGGTGTACAGATAGCAAACATGGGTAGCACAGGACGTTCCACCGGATCGCATTTGCATTTTGAGGTTCGGCACAACAATTCGGCTATCAACCCACTCAGATTTCTGGAGAGCAATGCAGATGTTTTCAAAGTCCAAACCGAGCCAAGAAACACCGGCACCGGCACAGCAACCGCGGGGGCGTGAGCCGGTGCGCGGCGGACATACATTTTCGATGATCGCATCGGATGTCGAAATTGTGGGCAATGTCAGCGCTCGTGTTGATCTGCATATTGATGGCAAGGTTCAGGGCGATGTCACTTGCGGTTCGCTGGTTCAGGGCGAAAGCAGCGTCATCACCGGTAAAGTAACCGCCGATTCCGCCAAGCTCTCCGGCAAAGTAGATGGTTCGATCCAGGCGACCGATTTGATCATTGACGCCTCGGCACGGATCAGCGGCGATGTGGTTTACGAAAATCTGACAATCGCACCGGGCGGTCAGGTTGAAGGCAAGTTCAAGCACAAAGCGGCTGGCGCAGGACCGAATATCGGCCGCACAACCGTTGACATCGGCAAAACCGATACGCTGATTCTTGGTAACGAAGCCAAGGTCGCCTGAAGGTCGCCTGCGCAAACTTACCGCTAAACCAAAATTTCTAACGCAGCTCCCTGCCCCAGAAAATTGGCCGGGCTGGCGCTGGCGCCATAGGCTCCTGCACAGAATATCGCGACCAGATCGCCAACGTCGGCGCGCGGCAGCATGGCTTGGTTAGACAGCATGTCTAGCGGCGTACACAGGCATCCAACCACCGACACCACTTCGTCCGCAGCCGCATCAAAGCGCGTCGCGATCGCGACCGGATAATTGCGCCGGATCACCGTGCCAAAATTTCCGCTGGCCGCCAATTGATGATGCAGGCCGCCGTCCGTGATCAAGAATGTTTCGCCGTGGCTGATTTTGCGGTCGACGATCCGGGTCAGATACACGCCCGCCTCACCAACCAGATAGCGGCCAAGTTCGATGCAGAATTCGGTGTCCGCAAGGATCGGCGGCAGGGCATCCAACGCCGCGCCCAATGCCGCGCCCACAGCGTTAAGATCGACTGGTTCATCGCCCGGAAAATACGGTATGCCAAATCCGCCGCCCAAATTGACGCGCGGCGGGGATACGCCAATTTCGCTGGCCAGCGATGCCGACAGCTTTAGTGTTTGCGCCTGCATTTCGATGATCGATGCGGCCTGCAACGCTTGGCTGCCTGCGTAAATATGAAACCCGCGCCAGTCCGCGCCCGCGTCCAATATCGCCTGCACCAACGCCGGAACGCGGTCCGCATCGACGCCAAATTGCTTTGCGCCGCCGCCCATTTTCATGCCCGAACCTTTGAGATCAAACGTCGGATTGACCCGCACCGCCAACCGCGCGCGAATGCCCAGCCGCGCCGATATCGCCAACGCCCGCGCCGCTTCTCCTTCGGACTCAAGGTTCAATGTCACGCCGTTGGTAATCGCCGCCGCCAACTCGCGGTCGCGCTTTCCGGGACCCGCAAAGCTCATCCGCGACGGAGCAACGCCGGCTGCCAAAGCCAGCTCCATCTCGCCGCCCGACGCCAGGTCAAAGCCGTCGACCAAGCCGCTCATCAACGCCAGCACCGGGCCGAACGGGTTGCCCTTCATCGCATAATGGATCGCCAAACGCGCAGGCATCGCAGCGCGCAGCGCGGCAACACGGGCGCGCAAATGATCGGCGGAATACACGAACAAGGGCGTATCCCCCGCCTGCGCCACCAGCGCGCTGACCGGCTGCCCGCCAATGGCAAGTTCACCATTGATCGCAGTATAGCCAGCGGGGATCGGTCCAACGGGTTTCATCCACAGAGGCTTAGCCGAATTGGGTAAAGCTTTCGATAATTTCTAACCGCACCAGCCAGCAGCAAATTTCCTGCCCAAACCGCCAAGTTGACACCTAGTTGACAAGATTGACGCCTATTTTGACATTTATCAACAGTCCGGCGTAATATAATTTCCAACATCGCGGTGATGCTGGTTGTTTGCCGCCGCCCAAAATGTGCCAACAAACACCGCCACAAATGCCGATGCGATCATGCTGCAAAGGCGGTTTACCATTTCAAAGAGCCAGCCCGATAAAAGCGGCCAAACCCTCGATCCCAAAACAAATCCTACATTGCAAGCACTAATGCGGGCCTAGACCGCGACGTAAAGGCGTTATTACGCCTATCAACTTGACTCAACTTAACGCCTTTCACCCTTTTTCCTTCTACCCTTTTATGAAAATCTCACCACGGCGCAGCGACGAGATAAATTGCAGATTCAGCGCACGCTTAACAGCGTGCAAGGGTAAAAGGGAAAGAAGGAAAAAAGAGGGTGGGCGCGGGGACACCGTAACTCAACGATAGTTTAGTGCACTGTCACCGGACTTCCCAAGCGCGTAGAAGCCGGCTTTGATGGCTCCTTCAGAATTGTCTTGACTAAGGATTGTTGCTCGCCCGAGTTGAACACCAATTTCGTTTCTATTTGCAGCCGAGCTATTAGGCCCGAAATTGACGCCCCGTCCGTATCCCCTATTATAGGAATCCATGGACAGGATGGCGAGGAAAAGATCTCTATTCATTGCTTATTCCTTGAGAAAAACTTAAACGATTTAGACTGTTAGAAAATTTTCTAGAGTCATTGTATCGACTGCCATCAAGTTGTTTGTCGGCGTATTGTCTCCACCACTCCAACCGCTTCTCAATCCCCGTGGTCACGGCATAATCGGTGATCTCGACCGTAATCGCCTTCAGCTTTACACCTGCGCCAAAGCTGGCGGACAGATCTTGGGGATCGACCCGCTTTACGCTCGTTGGGTCCTTGATGTCCTTGAATGTCACCAGCATCGGGCAATCATATTGGGGGTCGACGGCTTCATAGGAGCGCGCATCTTTGGGAACCGCTTTGCAGGACAATTCAGCCGTTGCGCCGCGGTGCGATGCTATCGCCCTGATATTGGCAACCCTATCGGAGCCGCTATTAACTTTTAATCGATCAAAATGCCGCTCAGGCAGCATTTCCTGATCCGTTACCAATGCAAACAATGTCCGTTCCCCCGAAAGGTCAACCGCCACAGCTTCACCTGCGAATTTTGGACCATAAGGCGAGGCCAAAGCGAGCATCGGCTTAGACAGCGCAAAACTCCACACACTCGATCCTTTGCGGACCGTGCCATTGTCATCGACCTCAACGATCATCCGGTACCGAACCTCGGCGCTATCCTCAGCAGATGGCCCGCAAGCAGACAGCGCCGTTAGCGTAAATGCGCCCAGCAACAGTGCACCGAACCCGCGCCGTCCAATCATAGGCCCGCTCATGCCGCGATCCTATCTAGGGCGGCGTTATCATTCCCCGGCGCGTCATAGGGCGTATTACCCGTGACCGCCCGGTAGAATTCGAGCGCAAGCCGTCCTTGGCGGCCTGCAGCCGAAGAAAAGCTGCTAAATCCCGTGTCGCCTGCGCCTACAGTCCAACCGTTTATCATGTCAGTCCACGCCGGAC
>JAYVBJ010000053.1:0-63623 GCA_043750535.1 Sphingomonadales bacterium
ATGGAAACCAGAGCCGGCGATCCGGGGGCCTTCGCCCACTTCGACCTCACCCGCGTCGACAGCCCCGCCTTCGTGGTGGACGCCGCGAAACTGCGGGCCAACCTGACTATTCTCGCCGACATCCGCGACCGGGCAGGCATAAAGATGCTTGGCGCGCTCAAGGCCTTCTCGATGTGGAGCGTCGCGCCGCTGATCGGCGAATATCTCGACGGGGTATGCACCTCGGGCCTGTGGGAGACGCTGTTGGCCGCCGAGCACTATCAGGGCGAAGTCGCGACCTATTGCGCGGCCTACAAACCGGAAGATTTGCCGGAAATCTGCCGTCTGTCCGATCATGTCATCTTCAACACCCCAGGCCAGATCGCCCGGTTCCGCGCAACTCTTGCTCAGCAGGACGGCTTCGATATCGGCCTGCGGATCAACCCGCTGCACCCAGAGGGCGAAGTGCCGCGCTATGACCCCTGCGCCCCGCATTCGCGACTAGGGTTTCCGGTCGACCAGCTCACCGACGAGCATATGGAAGGTATCGAAGGCCTCCACTTCCACACGCTGTGCGAGCAGGACTTCATCCCGCTGCAACGGACATGGGAAGCAGTTCGCCCGCAAATCGAACGCTGGCTGCCGCAGCTCAAATGGCTCAACTTCGGCGGTGGCCACCACATCACCCGCGCCGATTACCAACGCGATGATCTGATCGAGTTTATCAAACAGGTCCGCGAAGAAACCGGATGCATTATCTATCTCGAACCCGGCGAAGCCGTGGCGCTGGACGCAGGAATATTGGTGGGCGAAATCCTCGACGTGTTCGACAATGGCATGCCCATTGGCATCACCGACATCAGCGCGACCTGCCACATGCCCGACGTGATCGAAGCCCCTTATCGCCCCGCAATGCTAGGCGAACGCGCGGATGGCCCAGCAATCCGCCTAGGCGGGCCATCATGCCTGGCAGGCGACATAATCGGCGATTACCGCCTGCCTCCGTCGGCGGACGCCGACAATCCAATGAATCCTGCCGAACCCGGCGTACGTTTCGCGTTCTTAGATCAAGCGCATTATTCAATGGTCAAAACCAACACCTTCAACGGCGTGCCCCTGCCCTCGATCTGGCTATGGGATAGCGAAACCGATGAACTGCGCTGTGTGAAGAAGTTCGAATGGACGGAGTTTCGAGACCGGCTTAGCTAAGTTTCAATGAACGGTTACATAGTGCTGACAGATTTGTGCCCTTTGTTTCATAAAAGGAAAAAAGATAAAGAAGGAAAAAAGGCGCATATCTTAAAATTCAACGATCAACCTCACCGCATCGCTCTGATCTTATTTTCTTATTTCTCTTATTTTCTTCTATGAAATAACTGGCACTACCCGCTCAGTAAAATCGCAAGGTACCGATGTATTAGCACCTTTCAGAACCATCGAAGAATTTTCACAAATATTTTTGCGTCATTCACTTTACATTAAACCCCCATCTGCATATACGCGCTCTTCCGCTGCCCCAGGGGGACTTCCAATAACCGCAAGGCAGCGTGGTTTTAACTTTTTGGTTTAACGACATTGGGGGTCCCTTGAATTGCACGAATTTCCTGACGCATTAGCTGTTGTCCGCGCGCTTCGCCCGGATGATTCTATCACGCTTCTTCGCCCGCATGCTGCGGCGCGCGCTGCCCGCTTCTTTGCCGAGAAGTTTCCGGGTAAATCGCTCTATGCGGTAAAGGCCAATCCATCGCCTGCGCTGCTGCAGATTTTGTGGGACAGCGGCATTACCCATTATGACGTGGCGTCGCTGGGCGAAGTGCGGCTGGTGCACAAATTCCTGCCCGATGCGACCCTATGCTTCATGCATCCGGTGAAATCGGAGCGTGCAATAGCGCAAGCATACCATAATCATGGCGTGCGGATATTTTCGCTGGATAGTGAGGAAGAGCTCGACAAAATCGTCCGCGCGACAAACGGCGCGAAGGATCTGGAGCTGTGCGTCCGGATTCAGGTGTCATCTGAACACGCCAAACTGAGCCTAGCCGCCAAATTCGGCGCGATCCATTCCGAAGTCGCCGACCTGTTACACGCAACCCGCCAAGTCGCCGACAGCTTGGGCATTTGCTTCCACGTCGGCAGCCAAGCAATGTCGCCGCAGGCCTATGCCGACGCCATGAGCCACGTTCGCGCCGCGATTGTCGAGGCATCTGTGACCGTTGACGTTGTCGATGTCGGCGGCGGTTTCCCGTCGGTTTATCCCGGCATGGAACCGCCTCCGCTCGAGCAGTATTTCGAAACCATCCACCGCTGTTTCGAAGACCTGCCAATCAGCTATTCCGCTGAACTTTGGTGTGAGCCGGGCCGCGCCTTATGTGCCGAATACGCATCATTGCTGGTCAAGGTCGAGAAACGCCGCGGCAATGAGCTGTTCATCAACGACGGAGCCTATGGCGCGTTGTTTGATGCCGCGCATGTCGACTGGCGCTTTCCGGTCGCATTACAGCGCAGCGAGACTAGCATCGGCACGCAAATGGCCGAGTTCGCCTTTTACGGACCAACTTGCGACGATATGGATTATATGGCGGGGCCGTTTGTGTTGCCCGGCGATATTGCCGCCGGCGACTATATCGAAATCGGCATGCTCGGCGCCTATGGCTGCGCGATGCGAACCGAGTTTAATGGCTTTGGTGATGTTGATACGATCACCGTGGGCGATGCGCCAATGGCGACGCTCTATGCCGCGCTCGCCGCCAATGACGATCCGGTGGAACGCACCGCCAAAGGCGCATCGGCGCATTAAGTTGCGTTTGACAATCTAAACATGATCAAGCACATTCCCTCCTGTAACTAACGGGAGGGAATGTTATGACATTAGAGATTTTAGCGCCGGGCGCGATATTGATATTATGGTCGGTTATCATGCTGTTCTGGATGGCAGGGACGCGTTTACCCGCCATGTCAAAAATTGGCATGGATTTAAAAAGCGCGGCTCCGGGTGGGCGCGGCGCGGATATTGACCCCAACGTGCCGCCGTCCGTAGCTTGGAAATCGCACAATTACGCGCATTTGATGGAACAGCCGACGATATTCTATCCGGCAATCATCATCCTTGCACTCACTGGCACGGGTACGGGATTGAACCTGTATCTGGCATGGGGATATGTGGCATTCCGCATCATCCACAGCCTGTATCAGGCGCTGATTAATCAGGTTTCGGTGCGATTTGTGATATTCCTGTTCGCAACGATTTGCCTAACCGGCCTTGCGATCAACGCCGTGCGCGCAACATTGGCGTTATGATTTTAACACCATAATTTTAGCATTTTTGGGGGAGTGAAATGAATAGCGAAATTCTGCAGCCGGTCGTCGCATTGGCGGTGTGGACCATGATCATGTGGTTTTGGATGTACGCCACCCGCCTGCCCGCGATGGGCAAGGTCGAGGGGCTGGACACCAAAAACTGGGTCGGCGGCGTCGGCGGCGATCTCGATAAAGTCTTGCCGGGAAAAATCCAATGGATAGCACATAATTACAATCACCTGCACGAAGCACCTACGGTCTTTTATGCGGTATCAATCGTGCTCGCTTTGGTGGGTGCAGGCGACGGATTCAACGCCAATCTCGCATGGATCTACGTCGCGCTGCGTGTGGCACACAGCCTGGTTCAGGCATTATGGAACCGCGTCATGGTGCGCTTTATGTTGTTCGCGCTGTCGAGCATCGCGCTGATAATGCTAACCGCCCACGCCGCGTTCGAGGTGTTTTGAGAGGGCGCGTTTAAGTGATGTATTAATGGGAATTTTTTTTGGGGGGGGGGGGGGCGCAATGCCCAGTTGGGACGTAAAGGCCACGGCTGATGTATGCGGCGGCAGCGTAATGAGTATTGCGTCCCCAAAATTCCCACAACAGTATTTAGGCAAATAAGTATTGCGATTTATCAGAGATAATTATGTGCACTGTCAACGTATCACCGAACTTCCGTTTCAGGCTTTTAATGGGTTTCTTCCATTGATTTTGCAATCTTCATCATGAGTGAAATTGATGAGCTTTTAAAGCCTGCCCGACTTAAAATTGCTAGGGCGAAATATCATGTCGACGATCTTCTGCGGGAAATCGACAGTTATCTTGTTGGCAAGCCCTACGTGCTCGCCGTTCGGAACGATCCCAAGGCCGGACAGAATTGTTACTTCATCAAAACAAAAAAACCCATACCAGATATCATCCCCCTCATCATCGGGGATGCTATTCATAATTTGCGCAGCGCTCTCGATCTCACCGTTTATCCCATGGTCTCCAACAAGACCAAAGTTACTCAGTCGATACAATTCCCATGGGCTTCGTCGTTCGAAAAACTCGATTCTACCATCAAGAGCCGGCAGATGGTTCTCGCTGGTCCAAAAGTCGTCGACGCGATTAAGTCGCTCAATCCATATAAGGGCGGGGATAAAGCAATTGAAGCCGTCCACCTCATGGATATAATCGACAAGCACCACTTAATACTTACCGCAGCTTCGACCGCAATGATGAATTGGCAAGAGTTCTGCAAATTTGTTCCTAATTCCATCCCCATGGACGGACAAGATGTTAACCGCCGATGGATGGCAATTGGAACCGATGCGCAATTTATCGTGCCGCATCTCGTTGGCGTAAACCGGCAAAGCAGACGCGCAGCAAGCAGCTATCCCGTTGTCGAGGAGATAGCAGATGTGCAGCCTCCATTTTTTATGCGCTTCGGTGATGGACAGCCTCTCGCCGGGTGCATGGTAATTGAAGCGATGCAAGGCATGACATTGCGAATAGAGGAGGCCTGTGTCGCTATCGGCAAGGCTTATTTCACTTGAGGCATCGCAGTGACCAGTGCGTTAACCCAAATATGTCTTTGCAAACTCACCACTTGAACGACATATTCATTTGAAGAATAGACCTAAATTAAAGGGGTTTTTGCACCTGTAGCCGTAATTCAGAGGAATTTGGCGAAATTGGATTCTGTGGAATGAGAGTTTAACAATTTAAGGAAAAGTAATGGAAAGTGGTTCTTGTGTAAAAATATTTCATGGCGGTGGCATGGCGTTAATAAAACATGATGATGGATTTGCGGTAGCCGAGTTAACTGGAGACGAGATTGAATTGGGTGATCAACTGCGTGGTGATTGGGAAGAGTTAGGTGAAACTAAAATCTTCAATACTACACAAAATTGCCACCAAGAAGTCTATTTTCAAGGCACATGGGCAACTGCAGAATATGCTCTAAATGCAAATGGAGGCTAGGAGTTAAAGGAGCTGTGGCGACAAGTCTGATAACCCCTAAATAGCCGCTGCGGTAATAGCTCCTCCCTTATTTCATCCTAAACTTCTCCGCGTCTCTGCGAAACTTTCCAGCCTCTGCGTGAAATATTTTTTCGCGCAGAGTTCGCTGAGGTCGCAGAGTTTTTGGAGCTTTGCGTGCCCGGGTCGCTGGCTGATGCTGTTGGACGCGATAGGCTCCAGCCTGCGCTGGAGCGGCGTGGTTTTGCTTTTTGAGTTTCGCGCTCACAATATTTGTGAGTTCAGGGAGTTACAGAGAAGCGCCAACCCGCCCCCTTTTATCTTCTTAACTTTGCGGCTTTTATGAACCGAGGCAAGCGCAAGGTCACAGCCGCAGCATGTTAAAGAGAGATAACAACAGAACTCCCTCTCCGTTCGTTCAGTTTCCCGGCGGGCCAAAATCGAAGGATGTGCCAAGCAATCTGTACTTCGACAAGCTCAGCACGAACGGTTTTTGTAATCATCTCGCTCTCAGGAGAAGCCAACAAACGCCGCCTAGCGCACAAACTCCCCTACCATTTCGATATGCGATGACCAGCGGAATTGCCCGACCGGCCATATCCGGCGCAGCTGGTACCCGCCAGCGATCAATGCCTTGGCATCGCGGGCGAAGCTGGACGGGTTGCAGCTGACATAGGCAATTTTTGCAACGGTGGACTGCGCAAGCTGCTCGGCTTGTTCCTTTGCGCCTGCACGCGGCGGATCAATAATGACGGCACCAAATTTGTTCAACTCACTCGCCGATAGCGGGCGGCGGAACAGGTCGCGGTGTTCGGTAAAGACGGATAGCCCAGCGCGTTCACTCGCTGATTTTAACGCGGCAATCGGTTCGCGGTCGGCCTCTGCGGCGTAGAATTTGCGGTCCTTTGCCAATGCGAACGTAAATGTACCCAGCCCTGCGAACAGGTCGGCGACGGCTTTGGCTTCGCCGATAATGTCGCTGACCGCGCCGATCAAAACCGCCTCGCCGTCATGCGTTGCCTGCACAAAGCCATAGGGCGGATAGGCAACGGCAATGCCGCTGAATGTGACGGTGACGGGCTCTGGCTCCCAGAATGTGACGGGGCCATATCCTTCATCAAGCGACAGCCGGGCCAACCCATGCAGCGCGGCAAAGGCGGACATTGCTTCATGGCTGTCCAGATCATTGGCGATCCAGTTTTCGATCAGCACATCAACGCCCTGATCCACCAGAGCCAGCTTTATCTGCACCTGCCGCGCGCGGTTCAGGCGCGGGGCGAGCAGATCGCGAAGCGGCTGGAGCAATGCAAACAGCTGCGGCACCATGACGTCACATTGGTTCAGGTCGATGATTCTGTGGCTTTTTTCGGTGCTGAAACCCAGATGAAAACTCTTGCCCGCCCATGCCGAACGGACCGCAACGCGGCGGCGCGCATGTGGCGGCGACAGGTGGACGGGCATCATGGTTTCGGGCTTTATCCCCTGCGTCGCCAGCGCATGCAGGACGCGGTCGGTGACGAATTGCTCCAGATGCTGCTGATCAATATGTTGCAGCTGGCACCCGCCACACAATGGAAAATGCTGGCAAGGCGGGTCGGCATGGTGGGGACCATGGATAAGTCCGCCGGATGGATCGAGGCGGTCACCGGGCGCGGCATGCGCGATATATTGGCCATCGGCAGTCACGCCGTCACCGCGCGCAGCAACACGGATTATTATGTTATTATCAGTCATTGCGCCGCCTTGCCCTGTGACGGCCAATCAATCAACCAGCGACTTGTCCTTTGGTGCTTCACCGCCGGTTGTTGCCGGGGTTTCGGCGGCCGCAGTTTGCGCCGGGCTATCGGATTTTATCTGCGCCGGTAACCGGTAAAGATCATCCCCAGACGACAATTCAATCGTTCCATTGTTCAGAATTTTGATACCCGTCTTGTCCGCACCTTCGGCAGCGGCCAATCCTCTGCCATCGGTAAGGACTTTGAAACGGCGAAACCCCCCATCGGGATGCCGAATGACCAAAATCTGTCCTGCGGGGCCAGCAATCCTTTCGGTGTCACATGCGCGCGCAAACTTGTCACTGCCTGCCAACGCGCATTCTATTTTGCCGTCGTTGGTCTCGGCCGATGCCTCTTCGGGGTCGATGCTACCAGCTGACTTCTCGTCAGACTTGTTACATGCAGCAAGCAACGCCGATCCGCACAGGATCAACGCAAATTTAGATATCTGCATAGCAATGCCGCTCATTCTTTCCTCCTGGATGGGTAACCGCGCCTTTATAGGCTGGCCCGACATTCTGTGCATAGCGCCATAATGCGCCTGCCCCATAATCGGTCAACCTGGGCGTCCATAATTTACGGCGTTCGGCCAGTGTACCTTCATCGACTTCCAGATCAATGACGCCCAATTCCGCGTCTATATTGATGATGTCGCCTTCTTCGATCAGTCCGATAGGGCCGCCGTCAGCGGCTTCGGGCCCGACATGGCCAATGCAAAACCCGCGGGTTGCCCCTGAAAACCGGCCATCGGTAATCAACGCCACTTTCTCGCCCATGCCCTGACCGTAAAGCGCGGCGGTGGTCGAGAGCATTTCACGCATGCCCGGGCCGCCCTTGGGTCCTTCGTAACGGATCACAACGACCGAGCCTTCTTTGATTTGCCTTTTCTCAACCGCAGCGAACGCATCTTCTTCACAATCAAAAACTTGTGCAGGCCCGCGAAATTGCAGGCGGTCCATGCCCGCAACCTTCACAATCGCGCCATCAGGAGCGAGTGAACCGCGCAGCCCGACAACGCCGCCAGTTGGTGACAAGGGTTTGTTCGCGGCATGAATCACCTTTTGATCGGGGTTCCAGGTGATTTCATCGATATTCTCACCCAAAGTCTTACCGGTAACGGTCATGCAATTGCCATGCAGCAATCCTTCACCGAGCAGCGATTTCATCAGCATATAAACGCCGCCAGCATCGTACATATCCTTTGCGACATAGTTTCCGCCGGGTTTCAGATCCGCCATATACGGCGTCGTCTTGAAAATCTCGGCGACGTCGAACAAATCCATCTCGATGCCCGCTTCATGTGCCATCGCCGGTAAGTGCAACGCGCCGTTGGTTGAACCGCCGGTTGCCGCAACGATCCGCGCAGCATTTTCAAAGGCTTCACGGGTACATATATCACGGGGTCTGATGTTCTTTGCGATCAGTTCCATAACCTGCACACCCGCCGCATGGGCGACTTGGTCGCGGGTGCTATATGGGGCTGGTGCCATATTCGAATTGGGCATGGACAGGCCAATTGCCTCGGCTACGCACGCCATGGTGTTGGCGGTATACTGTCCGCCGCACGCGCCGTGCCCGGGACAAGCGGCTTTCTCCAGCTCATGGACTTCGGAAAGCGGGCATGCGCCTGCTGCGTATTTGCCGACAATCTCAAAGACATCGACTACTGTGACGTCCTTGCCTTTGTAACGACCCGGCAGTATGGAGCCGCCATAGACAAAGATCGACGGCACATTCAGCCGCAACATCGCCATCATCATCCCGGGCAGCGACTTATCGCAACCGGCAAATCCCAAAAGCGCATCATAACAATGCCCTCGAACGCTAAGTTCTACCGAGTCTGCGATAACTTCGCGGCTGACGAGCGAGGACTTCATACCCTGATGGCCCATCGCAATGCCGTCGGTGACGGTGATCGTATTGAACCGGCGCGGCATTCCGCCACCTTGTTCGACCCCGGCACGGGCAATATCAGCCTGATGGTCGAGCGTCGTGTTGCATGGCGCGCTGTCGTTCCCTGCGGAGGCAATGCCGACGAAGGGCCGGGCAATTTCCTCTTCTGTCAAACCCATCGCGTAATAATAGCTGCGATGCGGTGCGCGTTCTGGTCCGACCGAAACATGGCGGCTGGGTAGGATTGATTTGTCGAAAATGTTTGTCATTTGATTGCTCCGTAACTCGCGCGCGGTCTATTCATTTTGCGCCGCGACGCCAAGCGTTTCTGATATATTCTTACACAATTTAGCCAGCAGAACGGCAAATCTTGCCTGTCCCGTGCTGTCTGCGACCATATCCTGCCGCATCTCAATGCCCAAATAGGCCAGATTATTGCCTTCACCATGCGTGTTCATCGTCGCATTCAACAGTTTGCCTGAATATGGCAACTGATCGCCGACATTCAGGCCGGCATCGCGCAATTTAGGAATAGCAATTCGGGCGGCGCGGTCGTCTTCATTGTACAATACACCGATTTCCCAGGGCCGCAATTCTTCCGGCTTGCTCTCCAATCGGGGCGTAAAGCTGTGCAATGAAAGTAACAATGACGGCCGTGTTTTGGCAATCAATCCTGACAAGGCATTGTGATACGGGTAAAAATATTGATCTAACCTTGCTAGGCGATCTGATTCACTCAAACCATTTGCCAATATGTGGGTGCCATCGCTGGAATGCGGGATAACGGCGTCTTCATAGGCATAGCGGTTCAAATCCACCACCAGTCTGGAAACACCGCCCAATATCGCAGCGAAGCCGGCATTTTGGGCCATCAACGCAGCAACCGGCTCAACGCCAATGTCCCAAGCGATATGGCGCTGCAACGACGCTGTGTCCAAACCCAATTGGATATCGTCAGGCACGCGATTGGAGGCATGATCCCCCACGATCAGGATGCCGCCAGCAACCGGTTCTCCCGCGATTAGATATGACTTGGTCACCGAATCCGTCCCTGCATGAACCACCAATCCGGGTGCTGGCCTTGCATGGCTTTTCGCGCATTGCTGCATGCCATATCGTTTGAAAACAATGCAAAACAGGTTGCTCCCGAACCCGACATCCGCGCCAAAACCGGTGCATATTCCGAAAGCGAGCTCAGGATCGTCTCTATCTCAGGACAAAAGCTGATCGCCGCATTCTGCAAATCGTTTCTGCCATTTAAAACAGTGCTGACCACATCATCGCCAACCAATCCGCCTTCATCCACGCCATCCCACGCAGCGAAGACCGCGCTCGTTGCAACCTCTCTATTCGGGTTCACTAACAATATATTCATATTATTCAGTGTACTAGACTCAATTTCTGACAAACAGGTTCCAATCCCCTGCCCCAGCGATATCTGGCTGGAAACGCAGGCCGGAATGTCCGCACCCAGCGGGGCTAGCAACTCGGCCAATTGATCAAAACTTGCATTGATGTTCCACAATCTGTTGAGCAATCTGGCAATGGCTGCGGCATCGGCAGAACCGCCGCCAATGCCCGATGCAACCGGAAGCTGTTTGTCCAAACGAATTGCTGCGCCCGTGCGATATTTGAAATGGTCCTGCATCAAATGGGCAGCCTTGAGCACAAGGTTGTCTTCGCCATTCGATAGTCCCGGCGCAAACGGGCCTGTGATATCCAAGCTGAGCCTGTCCGCATGACATGCCGACAGATGATCGCCATCGTCTACAAAGGCAAAAATAGTGTCCAGTTCATGATAACCATCGGGCCGCCGGGCGCGAACGTGCAGAGCCAAATTGATTTTGGCATAGGCGACCTCGGAAATCACGGTATCAAAGGGCATTTATGGCTTCGGTTCGCCGCCAGCGATATTACCGTTTAGACCCGATTCAATTTTGCGCTGCAGCCGCGTTACGGCGATGCTTTCTGCCCGGTAGGCTGCGGTTTTCCAAGCATATCGCGCATCCACTCGTCGTCCCGCTTGCCAATAAGCATCGCCCAAATGCTCGTTCATGACGGTGTCATTGCCCGATTGCTTGACTGCTTTTTCGAGCAGGCTGACGGCTTGCTCTATATTGCCGGTTAGAAAATATCCCCAGCCCAGTGAATCGGCGATCGCTGGCGAATCTGGAGACAATTGATAAGCGCGCTTTATCAGTTCCAACGCTCCCGCAATATCTTCATTTCGTTCCAAAAGTGTGAACCCTAAATAATTGAAGATATACGGGTTATTGGGATCCAGCGCGCCCGCTTCTTGTAGGTGCACTCGCGCCTGGTTCCAATTGCCTTTTTTGTCGAGAGCGGTCGCCAGAAAAAACCGATAAAGCGCCTGTTTTCGCGGGGTATCGTTCGCACGTTTAGAAGCGATGACCAGTTCATTATACGCTTCTGAAGCACGCACAAAATCGCCGTTTTCTTCATGCATTTGCGCCACCAGCAACAAGGAACTGTTCGAAGCCGGATTGCTTTTCCGCCGCGACTGGGCCAATTCCAAAGCCGATTGCTTTTCACCGTTTTTCAGATGGTTTTGAATTTTTTCCTGAATTGCTTGCGAACCATAAGGCGATGCCGGTTTGATAGTTTCCAGCAACGAATAAGCTGCCTTGCTCTGCTTTGAACTCAGCAGGGATTTGGCCAGCACCAGCTTTGCCGGTTCGCTTTTCGGATCAAGCCAATTTGCAATTCTTGCCATAATCAACGCTTGTTCAGGAACGTTTTGTTCCATCAATGCCGCGCTAAGCCGTGTGTAGATGGTCGCAACGCCGTCTAAAGCGGGCAAGCGGGCGTTCGGTTTCTTGCCGCCATTGGCCAGCAAACCACCGGAGCCTTCCTCTAATCGTCCGGCAATCAATGAATTGGCGTATTGGGCTTCATTGTTTGCTGCATAAAACGGAGCTGCGCTTAGCATCAAGTCGCGAGCGAAATCATTCTCAACGTTCCGAAAAACGTTCAACAGCGGCTTTGCTGCGGCAAGGTTACCACTCGCCATTTCCAAATAGGCGACCTGATCGCTTGAATAATAATGCAAAATCGGGTTAATCCGCGCATCAACGGTTGCAAAGCCATGTGGCCGGCCTTGCGCGACATTCAGCCAGCTTCTAAGTATCGGTCCGACAAAGCCAAAATTGCTCTTCGCCTCAAGTTCCGCGACCGCGATTTCTGCATTTTGCCAGTCGCGTTTTTTAAAATAGTCGGCAAACAGCAACAGCGGAGCAGATGCATCGGTTTCATTGCGCAGCTCCAATGCCCGCACTGCTCGGACCGCGCTGGCCATATCCCCTTGCAGCATGGCGCTTTGATAGAGCCGGTCGGCAATTGCCGGGCTGCCGGGTTCCGCATTGAACAGTTGCAGATAGGATTTTAGCGCCTCTGCGCCGCGTTCGTCAAATTCGGCAAGCCGCGCGGCAACATACCGGTCCATATTGGCATCCCCGCCTGGCGCAGCGGACGCCGGTGACGCAATGCCAACGGACAGTATGGCAGCCGCAGACGCCCAGATGCGCCAAATGCGAGCCGTGCTACATGTTCGGATAGTTAGGGCCACCGCCGCCCTCCGGAGTTACCCAATTGATGTTCTGGTTGGGGTCTTTGATATCGCAAGTCTTGCAATGGACACAGTTTTGCGAATTGATCTGCAATCGGGCCTCCTGCCCTTCTTCTTCGATCCATTCGTAAACTCCAGCGGGGCAATATCGCGCTGATGGTCCGGCAAACTCCATGAACTCACTGTGCAGTTGCAGGTCCATATCTTTAACCTGCAGATGGATGGGTTGGTCCTCCGCATGGTTTGTGTTTGACAGGAATACCGACGAGAGCCGGTCAAAACTGAATACTCCGTCGGGCTTTGGATATTCTATAGGCTGTGCGGCGCCTTTTTTCTTCAACGCTTTGTAATCTGGATGTTGCTTCATGGTGACCGGCCAACGCAGGCCAAGGCTTTCGCACCACATTGCCGCGTTTGATAGCACTGTTCCGATGGTATTCCCGAACTTTTCAACGAGCGGAAGTACATTACGTACCATTCTCAACTCTTTGTAAATCCAGCTTTGTTCGTATGACTGTTGATAACTCGAGAGCACATCGAACTCACGGCCAGCGGCCAATGCATCGACCACCGCGTCTGCAGCCAACATGCCAGACTTCATCGCTGTGTGCGTTCCTTTGATCCGCGGTACGTTGAGAAAGCCAGCGGTACAGCCAATTAACGCGCCGCCGGGGAATGCCAATTTCGGCACAGATTGAAACCCGCCATCGCTGATTGCCCTTGCGCCATAAGAAACGCGCTTACCGCCAGTCAGTATCTTTTTGATTTCCGGATGGGTTTTCCAACGCTGCAACTCTTCAAACGGCGATAAATGCGGATTGACATAATTGAGCCAAACGACAAATCCCAATGCCACTTGATTGTTGGCCTGATGATATAGGAACGCGCCACCATTGGCATCGGTCAGCGGCCAACCTTGTGAATGGATAACCCTTCCTGCTGAATGTTGTGCCGCGGGAATGTCCCATAATTCTTTGATACCTATGCCATAAACTTGGGGTTCACATTCTGCATCCAATTTGAAATTGGGTTTCAGTAGTTTGGTCAAATGGCCGCGCACGCCTTCGGCAAAAAATGTGTATTTCGCATGCAGTTCCATGCCGCGCATATAATCTGGCTTGTGGCTGCCGTCGCGCGCAATGCCCATGTCGCCGGTCGCCACGCCCTTGACCGAACCATCATCATTGAACAATATTTCGGCAGCCGCAAAGCCGGGGAAAATTTCAACACCAAGATTTTCAGCCAGCCCGGCAAGCCAGCGGCACAGGTTTCCCAACGATCCGGTATAAGTCCCTTTGTTGTGCATAAACCCTGGCATCAGGATGTGCGGTACATTGAACTTTCTGGTCTTGGTCATGAACCAGTGCTGATTATCGTTCACCGGCGTTTCGGCCATTGGGCAGCCTTGATCGCGCCAATCGGGGATCAACTCATCCAGCCCTTTGGGATCAATCACTGCGCCCGACAATATATGCGCGCCCACTTCGGAACCTTTTTCCAAGATACACACGCTCGTTTCAGGCGATTTTTGCTTGATGCGAATGGCGGCGGCAAGCCCCGCTGGTCCCGCTCCGACGATAACCACATCATAGGGCATTGATTCCCGATCACTCATCTCTATTAGTCCTTTGAATCACTTGTTGCCCAGGCTGCGATTGAATTTAGCCTATTTGTCATGCCAACCAATTGCCCCTCGCGTCAATGGGGACGGAACTAGAATATGGTCCAATTAGAAAAAAATATACCGTTGGCGGCCACTTCTTATATGGATTGGTGGTCGGCAGCAGGCGTGGATTATCTTGTAGATGCCGAACCGTTTAATTGGCTAAGCGAAGAGCCGGACGAACCGGAGAAAGCAAAGGCTACCCAAATGGTCGACGCCGGTCCATTGGTAAAACCGCAAATCGCTGCACCAAAAGCGCCGTGGCCAGAGCAACTGGATGTGCTTGTTGCGCAAATAGCCGAAGGCGCGGCGCTGCCGGGCAATGATTTTGGCGGTCATTCTGCGGCTCCATCAGGAAACATGAAAGCGTCGTTGATGATCGTTACCGATTTGCCGGATAGCGATGAAGTTGACCTTAGAAGCTTGGGCAGCGGAAATTCGGGTAAGCTCCTCAGAAAAATGATCGCCGCAATCGGGCATCAACTCGATGAATGTTACCTATCCGCATTGGCATGCACCCGTCCAGCGACCGGAGATCTGCCCGAAAGTGACATTGCGGATCTGGCTAGTTTCATTTTACATCAGGTAAAAATACTAAAACCGCAGATCATTTTGATATTAGGCTCAATCGCTTGTCAGGCACTGTTGGACGCAGAATTGATGACAGCGCGCGGAAATTTACATTATATTAACCATGATGGTCAAAAAGTGTTGGCAGTGACAACGTTTCATCCGCGAACTTTGCTAGCCCGGCCAATGTTAAAAGCGCAGGCTTGGAAAGATTTGCAGATGCTTATTCCAAAGGGTGCTGTGTGACATCATTTCGACTGCTTGCTGTTTCAGCAATAATACTAACGTCTTCTTTCTCTTACCAAGCAAGCGCAACGACGAGCGAAACTGCGCGCGATGTTATTACGGACGAAGCTCCAAATGTTCTGAACGCGAAAGAGCGCAAACAGTTCGCAGCGATCTATGCGGCCATCAAAGGCAGCAGATGGTCAGAAGCGGAACAGATGATCAATGCCGCATCCAGCGGCCCGATGAAAGCGATGGCCCGCGCCGAGCTGTATTTGGCACCGAACAGCCCCCGAGTCGAAGCCGCGCAATTGCAGGAATTGCTAAACCAAGCCCCTTATCTTCCGCAAGCACCGCAGATTGAGCGGATGGCAGTTAAACGCGGTGCAGAAAACTTACCGTCGTTACCCGGCACCCAGAATTTCTCTTTCTTCGGCTCCGCTCCGAAAAGAGACCTGCCGGAAAATAATAGCGATGTATCGAATCTTCGTGATCAAATTCAGTTGTTTATTCGCAATGATGATCCCGCCTCTGCGGAAAGATTGGTCGAAAACAATGCTGCGTCATTGTCGAAATCCGGTCTTGCCGAATTGCGATATCGGATCGCTTGGTCCTATTATATCGAAAATGACAATCTGAACTCTAAACGGGTGGCCGCAGCGGCGCGCGCTTTGGGCGGGGATTGGGGTGTTCAGGCGCAATGGGCTTATGCCATGGCAAGCTGGCGCTTGAAAGACTTTGACGCGGCCTTTGAAGGTTTTGATAATGTTTCCAAATATGCCGGAAACGATGATCTTCGCGCCGCCGGTTTGTTTTGGGGCGCGCGCGCTGCGATGGCCTTGAAAAAACCTGCGCAAATTCAACCGCGCTTGCAAAATGCGGCCCGCCTTCCGGAAACATTCTATGGTATCTTGGCGAGCGAAGCTTTGGGTATGGAGCCGATTGCCCGAAAACAGGCGCGGGTAAAAAAGCTGGATTGGAATTCGATTAAGAACGAAGAAAATATCCAGATCGCGGTCGGGCTGAACGAAATTGGCGAAGACCGGCTGGCTGACCAAACTATCCGTTATCAGGCGCGCATTGGCGATAGCCAGAAACACACCGACTTGGCGCAGTTGGCTGGCGCGCTCAATCTACCTTCGACGCAATTGTGGTTGGGGCACTATGGTCCGGCAAACGGCAACAATGATGCAATGGTCCGTTATCCCAGCCCTAGCTGGGTGCCGACTGGCGGTTGGCGGGTGGATTCCTCTCTGGTGTTTGCCCACGCGCTGCAAGAATCGGCTTTCCGTACTAGCGTTATCAGCTCAGCTGGCGCGCGCGGCTTAATGCAAGTCAGGCCGGGAACCGCCCAGGATATGGCACGCGATCGCGGCTCAAGCCTGAATGCGAGTGAACTGGACAGCCCCTCGGTAAACTTGGAATATGGCCAGTCGTACCTCGAAAAATTGCGTGATATGTCGGTGACGGGGGGATTGTTGCCAAAAGTGATAGCCGCGTACAACGCGGGGCCCTCGCCAGTATCACGTTGGAACACAGAGGTGCTGGATAACGGCGACCCGTTGTTGTTTGTTGAATCAATTCCCTATTGGGAAACGCGCGGATATGTTGCCATTATCTTGCGTAACTATTGGATTTACGAAATGCGGAACGGCAAAAATGGCGGCAGCCTGACCGGGCTTGCACAATATCTGTGGCCGCGTTTTCCTGACAAAAAAGGCAGCTCTTCCGTGCGTGTAGCAGGGGGCAGCATTGCCGCTCGATGAAACCCGTCAGTTCAGGCCGATTAACATCGCGTTGCTAACCGTGTCCGACACCAGAACGGCAGCGAATGATACCAGCGGCGACCTGTTGGCGGATCGAATCTCGCTTGCTGGGCACGCATTGGTTGACCGGCATATTGAACGCGATGACCGCGACAAGATTGTATCGCTGTTGCATAACTGGATCGATAACGAAGAGATCGACTGTGTTCTGATCACTGGTGGGACCGGTTTGACCGGACGCGACATTACGCCTGAAGCACTCGACCGCGTAAAGACCAAGGACATTCCCGGATTTGGCGAACTTTTCCGCTGGTTAAGTTTTGCCAGCATCGGCACTTCAACCATCCAGTCAAGGGCGTGTGCGGTACTGGCCCGGGGCACCTATATTTTCGCCCTGCCCGGCTCCAACGGCGCCGTAAAGGACGGCTGGGACCAGATTTTGGTTCACCAGCTCGACAGCCGTCACCGGCCCTGCAATTTTGTAGAATTGATGCCGCGGTTGCGGGAAAAATAACCGAACAGATGTCGCTGTTTGGAGGCTTTAGGTCTAAGCAAAACCGCCTTCTGCGATCCCGGTTGGCGCAAAGCGAATGAGGCGGCTATCCAAAACCGCCGCTTGGCGGTTGATAACGGCGACCTTGTATTCCGGATCGGTGATCATTTCCAAAAACGATCCGGCGTGCGGATAACTGGCGATGAATGCGGTATCCCAATGCTTGTCATCTGGGCCAGTCAGCATTGCCTCCATCGTCCCGCGCCAGATAACTGCGCCGCCGACACGCCGGAATATGGCTGCGCTCGCCCTGCCATATTCGGCATAAGCTTGTGCGCCGGACCAATTTTTGGCCTGATGTTCATGCCCTTCTGGATAATTGGCAAGCGCGTTAAAGCGGACCAAATTGAGCATGTTGATTGGCGTATCACGCGGCAGCGCCTTGAATGCGTCAAAATGCTCCCGCGTTGGATCAATGAAATAGTGCACCGCTCAACCTTCCAATTTATAGTCCTTAAATCGCTTCCGCAGTTCGGTTTTTAGGATTTTTCCTGTTGCAGTGTGCGGAATTTCGTCCACAAATTCGATCGCGTCCGGCATCCACCACTTTGCGATTTTATCCGATAAATAGGCTTTGATGTCCGCCGCCGATACTTCGGAATCCGGCTTACGCAAGATTAGCAGCAATGGCCGTTCATCCCATTTCGGGTGGTAAATACCAATCGCAGCAGCCTCGGCTACGCCCGCACAACCGACTGCGGCGTTTTCCAGTTCAACCGAACTGATCCATTCGCCGCCTGATTTTATGACATCTTTTGAACGATCCGTAATCTGCAACGTGCCATCAGGATGCAGCGTCGCAACATCGCCCGTGTCAAACCAGCCATCCGCGTCCGTCGCGTCTTCTTCTGCTTTAAAGTACCGCTTTATGACCCAAGGTCCGCGGATCAACAGACGGCCAGAAGCCTCGCCATCACGGGGCAGTTCCTGATTATCATCGCTGACCGTTTTCAGCTCGACGCCGAAAATCGACCGCCCTTGTTTGCAAACCATATCAACTTGCGCGTCAAAACTAAGTTCATCCCAATCATGCGTTGGCGATCCGATCGTTCCAATAGGCGACGTTTCGGTCATTCCCCAAGCATGGCCGACGCGAATCCCTGCCTTCATCAAGCGTTCAACCATCGATCGCGGAGCCGCAGAACCGCCGATAATGGCCAATCGCAATTTGCCCAAATCGCTGCCCGTGGCATCCATATATTGGAACATTGCCAACCATACCGTCGGCACACCTGCGCTATGGGTTACGCCCTCCCGTATCATCAGGTCATGCAGCACTTTGGGATCATTCACAGCGGAATAGACAAATTTCACCCCAGTGGCCGCGCCTGCCCACGGCAGACCCCAGCTGGCCGCGTGGAACATGGGAACAACTGGCAACATCACAGATTGCGAGTTAAAATCAAATGCCGATGGCTGCAACCCGGCGACCGCATGCAACATGGTGGAGCGGTGTTCGTATAATACGCCCTTTGGATTTCCCGTCGTGCCGCTCGTGTAACACAGCATACACGGATCGCGTTCATCCACTTCGGCCCAATTGGTGTTGCCATCATGCGGCGCAATCCAGTCCTCAAAACCGCCGCCATCCGCTGGATCGTAACAAATATAATGTTCAATACTTGTCCATTGGTCCTTCAACCGGTCCACAATTGGTTGAAATGCCGCATCATACAACAAGACGCGGTCTTCTGCGTGGTTGGCAATGTAGACAAGCTGTTCGTCAAACAATCTGGGGTTGATAGTATGCAGCACGCCGCCAACGCCGACTGCCCCATACCAGCTAACGAGATGGCGGCTATGGTTCATGGCCAAGGTCGCGATCCGGTCACCGTTCTGAATGTTTAGCGCCCGCAAGGCTTGCGTCATCCGCAACGCATCGTGCCTGATCCCCGCCCAATTGGTGCGCGTTTCGCTGCCATCGGCCCAGCGGCTGACAATTTCACCTTTGCTAAATTCGCGCGCTGCATGATCGATCAAATTGCTCACTTGCAGCTTATGGTCCTGCATTCCTCCCAGCATGGCGCTCCCTTTTCCTCTAATTACTAATGTACGACACTTAGAGGAACAAATCCCAAAGGAGCAAGTTCAACATTGTGAACGCCGTCAATTGCCCTCATTTTATCCGCAATCTCTGCATCAAGTTTAAACCGGCGGCCAAGCACGATATGGGCGAACTTGCCGTTCGATATCGGCGTTTTGACAACAAGCTCGCTTTTGCCGCCGTGCAATGGCGCAAGCAAATCGGCAAGCAGGCCAAGCGCCTCTGGCTTTGCGACCTCCATTTGCATTTTCAGCCGCGTCGCAGAGTATAATCCATCGAGCGGTTTGGCCGAACGGATTGCAAATCTTGGCAATTCTTCGCCCGGCCTCATATCCATTTCAACACTCAGCAACAGGCAAGCCGATTCCTTGGCCCATTCGGCCAATTGCGCCGCGACGCCATCCTCAAAACAACTTGCCGAAAACTGCCCGCTGCTATCGGAAAGATCGATCAGCACAAACCGCTTACCCCGGCGAGACTCGCGCCACCGCACGCCTTCGATCAATGCCGCCATTGTCGCAGGTTTTTTCACACCTTCAGGGATTGGACCGCTGACCGACAGTTCCGCGTGGCTTTTCGCGCCGTGACTATCGGCAATGGCTTTAAACTGGCTCACCGGATGCGCCGCAAAGTAAAAGCCAAAAGCATCTTTTTCACGGTTCATAACTTCACCAATGGACCAACTGGCATCATAATCGAGCCGCAAGCGGGCCATATCGCCGTCGCTGGTTTCACCAAACAACCCGCCCTGCCCGCTTTCCCGTGTATCGCGCGCAGACATAGCCGTCGCCAGCACCAATTCAGCGGCAGCAAAAATCGCCCCACGATTGCGTTCCAATTGATCGAACGCTCCCGCAGCGGCCAGATTTTCCAGACTGCGGCGGTTGATTTGAGACGGATCGACGCGATTGGCAAAATCGTCAATGGATGCAAATAGACCGCTTTCTTGCCGTTCGTGGACCAATCCTTCCATCGCTTTTTCACCAACATTCTTTAGGCCAGCAAGCGCGTAACGGACGGCTTGTTCACCATCGGCGGTTTCCTCGACAGAAAACTCCGCTTCGCTGACATTGATGTCAGGCGCAAGGCACGGAACGGACATCCGGCGCATATCGTCAATAAATACCCCCAATTTATCCGTTTGGTGCATTTCGAAACACATTGACGCGGCAAAGAAATCCTCTGGATGGTGCGTTTTCAGCCACGCAGTTTGATATGCGAGCAATGCGTAAGCGGCGGCATGGCTTTTGTTAAAGCCATAGCCTGCAAACTTGTCGATCAAGTCAAACAGCTCGTTTGCCTGTGCCGGCGTTATGTTCTTTTCGGCGCAGCCATCGACAAAACGGCTACGCTGTGCATCCATTTCTGATTGGATTTTCTTGCCCATCGCCCGGCGCAAAAGATCGGCTTCGCCTAGGCTGTAACCGGCCAAGATTTGCGCCGCTTGCATAACTTGTTCCTGATAGACGAAAACGCCGTAAGTTTCGGACAGTACACCTTCCAATAACGGATGCGGATATTGAATGGACTCTTCGCCATTTTTACGCCGTCCGAACATGGGAATATTGTCCATCGGGCCGGGCCGGTACAACGACACGAGCGCGATAATGTCCCCGAAATTCGTGGGTTTCACTGCAGCCAGCGTGCGCCGCATGCCTTCAGACTCAAGCTGAAAAACGCCAACAGTGTCGCCGCGTTGCAATAGGTCATAGACCAAACTGTCGTCCAAAGTGAGCCGGTCGAGATCGACAACAATCCCGCGTTTTTCCATCATCTGACGTGCGCGCTGCAAAACAGATAATGTCTTAAGCCCAAGGAAATCGAACTTTACCAAACCGGCGCCCTCGACATATTTCATGTCAAACTGGGTCACGGGAATATCCGAACGGGGATCGCGGTACAGCGGTGCCAGTTCAGAAAGCTCGCGGTCACCGATGACAACACCCGCCGCGTGCGTGGAACTGTGCCGGGGAAGCCCCTCCAGCTTCATCGCCAAATCGAATAGCTGCTTCACCTGCGGATCGCGGCGATATTCTTCCCGCAGCTCTGCTACGCCGCCCAAAGACCGTTCCAAATCCCAGGGGTCGGTGGGATGGTTCGGGATCATCTTGGTCAACTTATCAACCTGACCATAGCTCATTTGCAACACGCGTCCGGTATCTCTCAGCACCGCGCGTGCCTTTAGTTTTCCGAAGGTGATAATTTGCGCAACCTGACGGCTGCCATATTTTTTCTGCACATAGCGGATCACTTCGCCGCGCCGCGTTTCGCAGAAATCAATATCGAAATCCGGTATAGACACGCGGTCCGGGTTCAAAAACCGCTCAAACAGCAATCCAAATCTGATCGGGTCAAGATCGGTAATCGTCAACGACCAAGCCACCAATGATCCCGCGCCAGAACCGCGCCCCGGCCCCACGGCGATATCTTGTTCCTTCGCCCATTTGATAAAATCGGCCACGATCAGGAAGTAGCCGGGGAAACCCATCGAACAGATTACATCACATTCGAAATTCAGACGGTCAAAATACTCTTCTTGGTCAACAGCGTCATTTATTCCAGCATGCTCCAAGCGTTTGATCAGGCCCAACCGGGCGTCCTCGCGCAGCTGCAGTTTTTCGGCTTCCAAATCGCCGGCAAGGCTTGGCAAAATCGGATCCCGCCTCGGTGCCCCCACTGCGCACCGCTGTGCCACCACCAAAGTGTTGGCCAAAGCCTCGGGTAAATCGGCAAAGATTTCCGCCATCTGCCTGCCCGTTTTTATCCAGGTATCGCGCGAAGACCGGCGGCGTTCGGTATTCGCGACATATTCACCATCGGCGATGCAAAGCATGGCGTCATGCGCGTCGAAGAAATCGGGCTCTGCAAAATTGGCCTGATTGGTTGCAACCAATGGCGTGTTTTCGCGGTATGCCAGTGCGATCAACGCGGCCTCTGCGGCTTCTTCGACCGCGTCGTTGCGCCTGCTGAGTTCGATATATAGCCGGTCTGGAAACAAAGACTGCAGAATCTTGAAATATGAAGCCGCAGCGTCGTCTTGCTGTTCAGCATATAAGCGCGCCAACGCGCCTTCTGCCCCGCCGGTTAAAGCGATCAACCCGCCGGTAAGTCCGCGCAGATTTGCAAAACTGACATGCGCTTCATATGATTCAGGCCGATCAAGATGGGCCATCGAAGCCAGGCGGCAAAGATTCACATATCCCGCTTCGTCCTGCGCATACAGCGGCAGCCAATCGCGGACAAAACCGCCCTGATTCTCGCTATCCGGACGTGCAACCGCCAGCAGCATGCCGATAACTGGCTGCACCCCGTTTGAACGCGCAGCATCCTCAAATGGCATGACGCCATATAATCCATTGCGGTCAGTGATCGCTATCGCCGGAAATCCCAGCTTTTTCGCATGCTTGCCAATGGCCTTGGGCTCAATCGCACCCTCCAGCATCGTATATGCCGAAAAAATGCGCAAGGGAACGAAGGGGACATAAGCCATAGTTGCAGCTTAAGACCGTCGCGGTTGATTCGGCAAATGGTGGTGACGGATAGCTGTGGAAAATAACCGAAACTAGAGCGGGATGAACTTACGCAGGAACAGAACTCCCTCTCCGTTCGTCCTGAGCCTGTCGAAGGATGAGACAAGCAACCTGTACTCGGGCAGGCTCAGTGCGAACGGTACTTGTAACACTCAAATGCCATCGCGCCCTAAGCGGGCTGCGCCAATAGACGTTCGATATCCTGCCCCAATGATGCCGGTTTCACTTGCGGTCCGTGGCGCGCGACCACTTTGCCTTTGCGATCAACCAGAAACTTGGTGAAATTCCATTTGATACCGCGTGACCCCATCAGCCCTGCTTGCTGCTCTTTTAGATAGTCCCACAGCGGATCGGCATTGTCGCCATTAACGTCAACCTTTGCCGCAAGGGGAAAACTGACATCATATTTCAGCGAGCAGAAATTCTTGATCTCTTCCTCATCGCCGGGTTCCTGGGCGCCAAATTGGTTGCAAGGAAAAGCCAGAATTTCAAGTCCCTGATTTTTGTACTTTTTGTACAGTTCCTCTAAACCTTCATATTGCGGGGTGAAGCCGCATTTCGACGCGGTGTTGACGATCAGCAAGACTTTGCCCGCGTTATCGGCCATCGCCTGCTCGCCGTCGCCGGGCATTTTCAAGGTAAAATCATAAATCGACATAGTGGTTAATCCCCGTTTAAAACACCCTCGTTCAAGACACCGTCATGCAACCTGACGATGCGGTCCATTTTTGCCGCCAAACGTTCATTATGGGTGGCAACCACCGCGGCGGTTCCCTGGCCGCGAACCAAAGCCATAAACTCTGCGATCACGATGTCAGCGGTATGTTCATCCAAATTTCCGGTTGGCTCATCTGCTAACACGAGCCGCGGTTTGTTCGCAAGTGCGCGGGCGACGGCGACGCGCTGCTGTTCCCCGCCGGATAGTTTTGACGGCTTATGATCCAACCGCTGCCCCAATCCCAGCGTACTCAAAAGCTCTGTTGCGTGCGCTCTCGCCGCTTCAGTGCTCGCGCCTGCGATCAATTGCGGCAGAACCACGTTTTCCAGCGCATTGAAATCCGGCAGCAGATGATGAAACTGATACACAAAGCCCAGTTTCTCGCGCCGGATGACGGTATGTTCATCGGCATCCAAATCACGGGTTTCCACGCCGTCGATCTTGATCGAGCCGGAAAACCCGCCTTCCAATAATCCCAACGCCTGCAGCAGCGTCGATTTACCAGTGCCCGACGGCCCCAAAAGCGCGACCAGTTCACCGGCACGAATTTTCAGATTGATCCCGCGCAGAACCTCGATGGTGACGCTACCTTGCACAAAGCTGCGGCGGACGTTGATCAATTCTGCGATCAAGCCAGTGTCGTTACTCCCAGTTTCGTTACTCCCAGTATCGTTACTCCCAGTATCGTTACTCATAGCGTAATACCTGCACAGGGTCGGTGCTTGCGGCCTTGAACGCGGGATAGAGCGTCGCCAAAAAGCTGAAAAGCAAGGCCATAAGTATGATCACCATGACTTCAAAAGGATCAGTCCGCGACGGCAATTCAGTCAAGAACCGGATCGAGGGATCCCACAGGTTTTGTCCCGTTAAGAACTGAATCGCGACGACGATAGACTGCCGGAAATAGAGGAATGCAGAGCCCAATATCAAACCGAGCACGATACCCGACGAACCGATCGAAACCCCCACGACCATGAATATCTTCAACAACGACCGGCGCGAAGCCCCCATCGTCCGCAGTATCGCAATATCGCGCGTTTTTGCGCGCACCAGCATGATCAGCGACGATAATATATTGAAAACCGCAACCAGCACGATGATAGATAGCACAACGAACATCGCCACGCGCTCTACGGCAAGTGTTTCAAACAGGCTGGCGTTCATCGACCGCCAATCCTGCACCAACGCCTTGTTGCCGATCTTTGGCAGCAATGGCGCCAATATCTGCCCGACATTGTCTGGGTCTTCGGTCTGCACCTCGATCATGCCGATTTGATCACCCATCAGCATCAATTGCTGTTGATCCTCAATCGGCATGATGACGAACGCTTCATCATAGTCATATAATCCAACCTCGAATATCGCGGCGATTTCATAGGATATCTCACGCGGGACAGTGCCGAACGGGGTCGTTCTACCCGCAGGATTGATGATCGTGATCCGCTGCCCCAATTGCACGCCCAGTTTCTGTGCAAGCCGCGACCCCATCGCGATCCGTTCGCTGCCGGGTTTTAAATTGCGCAGATCGCCTGCAACCGTTTTGCCCTTTAACGTGGGATTGCGCAGGATATCTTCGACCAGCATCCCGCGCGACAATATCGCCTCCACCCGGCCGTTGCTGGTCGCCAACAAGGGTTGTTCAATCAGCGGCGATGCGCTGGTCACGCCCTTGGTATTGCGGACATCCGCCAGCATTTCGCGCCAATCGGATATCCGGCCATCATAGCCCTGAACAACGGCATGACCGTTCAAACCAACAATCTTGTCGAACATCTCGGCCCGAAAACCGTTCATAACGCTCATCACGATGATTAGCGCAGCAACGCCCAAAGCCACAGCGACAAGGCTGATACCCGCGACCAAGAAAATGAAACCCTCTCCTTTGCCAGGTGCCAAATAGCGTTTGGCGATCATGCTTTCGTAGCTGGTCAGGAACATATTGGAGGATTTTTTCCATCGAAATTTGCGGTGTTGCCTGCTCTTAGGTGGCCGCAGCGGTGGTGGCAAGCCAGATCATTATGTTGCAACCGTGCAACATCATTTGAAAAAGTGACAAGTTTGTGACGGTATCAATTGCAAAATAGCCGCTTAGGACGGCATTAACGGTCAACCAGATTCGGACCATACACAAGGGCCATCGGTTCAGGGATAGTCTATCGCAGCAGGGGAAGCTTGCGAGACGCTGCAAAACGGGAGGAGAGACCCGGGGGAAGATAAAGGCCGCTTGATTAATTTCAAGCGGCCTTGTTTTTTTGAAGCGGCCTTGTTTTTTTAAAGCGGCCTTGCTTTTTTAAAGACCCCACCCCATTTTGATCGTTGAGGAGCCAATTGGTCCTCAAAACAATGAACGTGAAGCGCCGCGATTGCGGGCTTCTTTAACACAAATTGCTCAAAGGAGAATTTGCATGCACCGTTTTGATTTTACCCCTTATCGCCGCAGTACCGTTGGCTTTGACCATCTGTTTGAACTGCTGGAAAATGCAGGGCGCACCGCGCAAAATGAAAATTACCCGCCGTTTAATATCGAGCGGACCGGCGAAAACCAGTACGGCATAACCATTGCCGTTGCCGGTTTCAAATCCGCCGAGATAGAAATTGTTGCGCAACAAAATATGCTCGTCGTTGCGGGCAGCAAAAACGCAGATAGCAACGACAATCGCGATTTTCTGCACATGGGCATTGCCACCCGCAATTTTGAACGGCGGTTCCAATTGGCCGATTATGTGTTTGTGAAATCAGCAGATATGTCAGACGGCCTGTTGACGATTTCACTGATCCGCGAAATTCCAGACGCGCTGAAACCGAGAAAGATTGAGATCGGCGACGCGGCAAATGTGGCGACAATCGAACATAGCGAAACAAAGCCAAAAGGCAAAAAGGCCGGGTAAGCCCGGTTCTGTTTTGACCAAGCCAAGTTGGCGGACGGTCCCTTTGCTGTTCCGCGATTTCCGGGGTTAGGTTTTCCGCCTGACCCCGGGGTTGCGTTGATATAAACCGTTCGCCCTAAGCTTGCCGGTGGTTTTAGGCAGAGTGACTAGGTTTTCCAGTCAAGAGTGACCCGTGATCATGGCGTATTGCCTTTGTCCGCTTTCGACAAGATTTAGGTCGTTCAACGATTGAAAGGCAAGGCCTAAAAGCGGACATACAGTTGAGATCACTTCTCCAGAACCCCAGACAAAGTTCACATCAGTTGTGATTGGTTGAGGACATCGCAGTTTGCGAGATTGGGGCAGAGGCAGGTCAAAGTGTCTCCCATTGCCTTCCTGAGCACCAGCATGCCTTCGATCTTCTTGTCCAACTCCGCCAATTTCTGGCTGGCAAAGCGCTGCCAGACGATATTGGGCGGGCTATCAACTGAAAATTGCCCGAGCAGCTCCTTGATTTCGTTTATGCCAAAATCAGCGGACCGGGCGAGGCTGATCAATCGGAGTCTCGCAAGGATCGAAGGATCGTAGATCCGGCGGCCTGAAATCCGTGCGATCCGGGGTATCAGCCCTTCCTTTTCATAATAGCGGATCGCCGAGCAGCTGTTGTGTGAACGGTTAGCCACTTCTCCAATTGTAAGGCCCATGATTTCCCCTTGACTTAAAGTGCGGTTTAAGTGGTAGCAGCCTTACTCTGATCAATCCAGATGGAGCAGGTACGTGGAAAAAATTGAATTTGCAGAGCTACCGATGTTGACCCGCGTCATGACAATGGTGAGCATTTTCATGGGATGGGTCCTATTCGCCGAATTCGTGATCGACCGTTATCGCTGGGACATATATCTACCCTATTATCGATATCAGAATGTCTGTCTCTACGAGCTTGTCGTTATCGCTGGGCTGATCATGTATTGGCGCTATCTGCACCGCCTGCGAGACACCGATCAGTCGCAAATTTGAATGGCAAAGGGCGACAAGTTTTCGGTCGCTCAACGGTTAACCTGAAAATCACCAAACCTGCCGTCTGTGCAACTTGATATTCCTTGATGCACCCCTAAATTATAGAGATGAAAACTTTAGAATTTCGCGCACGAGCTAGACAGCACGCAGATAAGGCAAGGGTAATACTAAACAAGTCAACCGACGCCGATGTTCCGTATGCGGCATTAGAACTGCGAAAGGCGATCGAGGCAATCGCTTACGAAAGAATGCTGTCTTATCGAAATGACATTTCTGATGAAAAACTCAAGACATGGCAGCCACCTAAAGTTCTAGATATAGTCGCTGCAATCGATCCCGGAACCAGATATACAGTGGTGATTTCGGCCGAACTAGTCGACGGAAGCGGGGAATATACCCCATTGTTCACTGAGATCGCACTTAGTAACAAGACAGTTAGAAAACACTACCACGCGCTTGGTAGATACCTTCATATGCCCACTATTAAGCAGATTGAAGATGGTAACGACCACAATTTGTCGAGTGTACGACAGTTATGCGAAGCTGTTCTGACGAGCATTCAGGACGTGATCAATGTAGAAAATTGGGTCATTTCGACAAATCGTCCAATTGACTTTGCCTGTATGAGAGGCGGGTGCAATTCGAAGATACGACGAAATGCCGCCTCCTTGTTGCCACCGCATGCGGATCATCCGTCAGAACCATTAAAAGTAGAGTGCTTTGAATGTGAAGCCACTTACAGCGTATCATTCAATGGCGAGAGCTTTTCTACGCCCGACCCTGAGATGAGCCGTGTGAAGTGCGAACATTTGAACTGTCAGAGGGAATTGCAGATATGGCATGCGGACGCTCGGCGAGCACTTCGTGAAAACAAACAGTCCATTGTGACATGCGACGGTTGCGGAGGTTCCTCCCAAGTCGTTCTGGGCTTGTTGACACTTCGACAGGGCTAAGAATGTACAAAATTTAAGACAAGCACTTCTGTTAGGCGGAGATTTCGATCCAATCACCAATTGACTGCGGCACTTTGAAAAAATCCATCTCCTTCGAATCAATGGACCGGCAGCTTTTCTAGTTTCAAAGTCAAAAGCTGCCTGTCCGCTCCCCCCAACAAAGCTGACGTTAGCAATTTGGCAGTTCGGCTGTGTCACTCCTGATTGGACAAGCGAGTCATTTTGTTTGCAACCACCAGATTACCAAAGGACAGGTTGCTTGCCTGATCCTTCGGCATCGCCCCGCCGGGAAACGGGACGAAAGCAGACGATGGCATGTTGCGGCGCGATCCTCGCGGCGCATTAGTCCTTGTAATGTAGGATTTGTTCTGGGAACGTCGCGCATGGTCGCTTGTTTTGGGCCACGCTCTTTGGCATTGTTGGCGGTGAAATCGGCGAAGGCAAAGGCCTACAAAAAACCTCGATGTTGGAAATATTCGAACTCCATGCTTTCGCAAAGTGTCAAAATAGGCGTCAATCTTGTCAACCAGGTGTCAACTTGGGCGATTTGGGACCGAAACGATGTTGGATTAGAATTGCAGCGTCGTCGTTAATTTATTTCAGGATACATATGTCCCGAAGCCTCTTTAGACTCGGACTCGATCAAGTGTGCACACTCGTCATTGCGAGCGAAGCGCGGCAATCCAGGGTTGGTTATGCTGCTCTGGATTGCTTCGTCACTACGCTCCTCGTGGGTGACGATTCAACATGGTCTAATGTGGGTCCGCAATATGTCTTTGCAATCTAAACCAACCGGCTTTGATCAACCGCTGCTTTTACAAAACTGGCAAACAACGGGTGCGGATCGAATGGCCGGGATTTTAGCTCGGGATGGAATTGTACGCCGATAAACCAAGGATGATCGGGGCGTTCCACTATTTCCGGTAACTCTCCGTCCGGCGACATGCCGCTAAAGTTCAATCCATGCGCTTCGAGCGTTTCCATGTACCCGGTGTTGACTTCATACCGGTGCCTGTGCCGTTCCGAAATGGCATTGCTGCCATAGATCGCGGCAACATGGCTGTTGCCCTTCAGCTGCGCATCATAGGCGCCAAGCCGCATCGTTCCGCCCAAATCGCCCCCGGCTTCGCGCTTTTGTAAGCCCTCTTCGCCCATCCATTCTGAAATAATACCGACAATCGGTTCTTGGGTCGGGCCAAACTCGGTTGATGATGCCCCCTGAATTCCCGCAAGATTGCGTGCGGATTCGACGCAGGCCATCTGCATGCCAAAACATATGCCGAAAAATGGCACCTTGCGTTCGCGCGCGAAACGGATGCTGGCAATTTTGCCCTCTGCCCCGCGTTCACCGAATGCGCCGGGAACCAAAATCGCATGCATCGGTTCCAACAGCGATGCGAAATCGGTTTCCTCACCTTCAAACAGTTCGGCATCGAGCCATTTGACATTGACCTTTACACGGTTGGCCAGCCCGCCATGCACCAACGCCTCGTTCAGCGATTTATAGGCATCCTGCAATCCGACATATTTGCCGACGACGCCGATAGTGACTTCGCCCTCAGGATTTCTGAAACGGTCAACAATATCGTCCCACCGCGCCAAATCCGGTTCGGGAGCGTCTAATATGCCAAAGGCGCGCAGAACCTCGCCATCAAGGCCTTCATTGTGATATTGAATGGGCACGTCATAGATGCTTTTGGCATCGAGCGCGGGGATCACCGCCTCTTTGCGAACATTGCAAAACGCCGCAATCTTAGCGCGCTCTCCATCGGGCAGCACATGTTCGCAGCGGCACAGCAATACATCCGGCTGGATACCGAGTGAAGTTAGTTCGCGAACGCTATGCTGCGTCGGCTTTGTCTTCAGTTCACCGGCCGCAGCAATATAGGGCACCAGCGTGACGTGAACAGAAAGGGTGCGTTCCCTGCCCAATTCGTTGCGCATCTGGCGAATGGCTTCGATGAATGGCAAAGATTCGATGTCGCCAACTGTCCCGCCAATTTCACACAGGACAAAATCCAGATCGTCCGTTTCCGCCATCGCAAATTCTTTGATCGCATCGGTAACGTGCGGAATGACCTGTACGGTTGCGCCCAGATAGTCGCCGCGGCGTTCCTTTTGGATGATCTGCTGGTAAATTCTTCCCGACGTCACATTGTCCGATTGCCGCGCGGATACGCCAGTAAAGCGTTCGTAATGCCCTAGGTCGAGATCGGTTTCCGCGCCATCATCGGTCACGAACACTTCGCCATGTTGATAAGGCGACATGGTGCCAGGATCGACGTTCAAATACGGATCGAATTTGCGAATACGCACGCGGAATCCGCGCGCCTGCAACAACGCTGCGAGCGATGCTGCCATGAGACCTTTGCCGAGCGAGGAGACCACGCCGCCGGTGATAAAAATGAACCGCGCCATGGGAGAAAAGGCTTAAGGGGGGTTTGGTATAAATGACAAGTGCGCGAATCTGTTATTGCGAAATAATTATGTGCAAAACTTGATCGGGCATAAAAAAGGCGGAGCAACGCCCCGCCAATTCCTGTTCGGCGATGACAAATTATCTGTCGAGCGGGATGCCGTTTTTGTCGGGAGCAACAACGGGTGCAGTCGGTGCCGCGCCGGGTGCGACAGGCGTCTCGGCTGTTTGCGTCGCCGCTGGGGCTTCGGTACGCTTGAAACTTTCATCCACATTACTGACATTGCCTTGCTGCGCCGCAACGAACGCCAAAGCCACAGACAGGCCGATAAATGCAGTGGCCAGCACCGTTGTGGTTCGCGTCATAAAGTCGGCGGCACCGCGCGCAGACATTAATCCTGACGGGCTACCGCCGCTGCCAAGTCCGCCGCCTTCGGAACGCTGCATCAAAATAACGCCCACCAAAGCTGCGGCAACTATGCCCTGAACAACGATCAAGAAATGAAATAAACCCATATCAATATTCCGAAATTAAATGCGGCAGTGATGCCAGATTGAGGCCCACATAGCGATGGCCCCCATATTCTTCAATGCAATTCGGTTAAATATTTGCCGCAGCCAATATCGGTTCGAACTTTTCGGCGGTTAAACTTGCGCCGCCAATCAATCCCCCATCGACGTTGGGAATCGAGAGTAACGCGGCTGCATTATCACTATTCATCGAACCGCCATATAATATAGCAATAGTTTTACCGACTTCGCCGTACCGCATGATCAGCCGTTCACGAATCGCGCCATGCATCGCTTCGACATCGCCTGCCGATGGAATGCGCCCCGTGCCAATCGCCCAAACCGGTTCATAAGCGACGCACAGATCGCCTTGCTCAATCACTTCAGGTAAGGATCCATCGACCTGCGCCAAAACCACGGGCAATGCATGCCCCGCGTCCCGTTGCTCCAACGTTTCGCCGACGCACACTATAGCAAACAGTTTGGCATTTATAGCTGCGGCGGCTTTACTGCGGACATCAGCGTCCGTTTCTGACTGATCCGCGCGCCGTTCACTATGGCCAACGATCACCATAGCGGCCCCGATATCGGCAATCATTGCGGCGGAGATACATCCAGTATGGGCACCGGACAATTGTGCATGGCAATCTTGGCCGCCCAGCGCGAATGCGGGGCATGCCGCAATTGCGCGCGCCAGCAACGTGGTTGGCAAACATAAACCGCTTTCAACGCCGGGATACAACGTCGACATTTCTGCGATCGCTTCAATCATCGGCAAATCGCTGATCAAACCGTTCATTTTCCAATTGCCAACGATCCGTTTTCGCATTTTTACCTCATAAAGTTTGGAATATGACAACCGCGCTAGCATTTTGTTTTGCTTACGCCAACAGCCGGTCAAACTTAGAACTCGCTAAGCCGCTTGAAACGATCAAACTTGCCGCCTAAAGCGGCTACAAATAACCGACGCAAAGCGGTCACTATATCATTCAGTCAGGACAAGCATGATTACCTTCATCCGATCGCTCATCAACTCACGTTTCGGTGCAATCTTTGCGCTGCTGTTTGTCGCGATAATTGCCATCGGTTTCACCCTTGGCGACGTTACCGGGTCGGGGTCCTTTGGCGGCCTAGGTGGCGGTAACGTTGCAAAAGTTGGCAAACAAAACGTCACTTTGGGCGAGTTTAATGATGCACTCACCAACCGGTTGCGCGCTGAAAAAAAGCAAAATCCCACTTTGGACATGGCCAATTTTATTGAAGGCGGCGGGTTTGATTCCACGCTGGATCAACTGCTAAACCGTTATGGCTTGGCAGCATTCGCCGAGCAGGCGGGGATGGAAGTAAGCACGCGGCTTGTAGACTATGAGATCCGAAAGCTCCCCGGTTCAAAGGGTATGGACGGAAAATTCAGTCAAGAAGCGCTACAGAAGTTTTTGGTGCAAATTCAAGTGAGCGAAAAAACGTTGCGTGAAGATTTTCGTCAAAATTTTTACGCACAGCAGCTGTTACCAGCCGCGCAAGCCGGACCCAAAATGCCGACAAATATGGCATTGCCCTATGCGTCTTTGTTACTGGAAAAACGCAGCGGACAGGTGGGAGTTATTCCGTCGCAAGCATTCTTGCCAAAGGAACTGCCAAGCCCCGACGTCTTGGCCAAATATTATCGCGACAATTCTACCCGGTTCACGATTCCGGAAAAGCGCGCGATCAGTTACGTATTGTTTGACCGCAGCGTTGTTGACGCAAAAATCAAACCTACCGAAGCGGAAATCGCCGAATATTACAAAGAAAATTCTGCTAAATTTACAGCATCCCAAACGCTGGACTTAAGCCAAATCATTGTCCCGACAGAGGCAGCGGCAAAGTCGGTGGTGGCAAAAATTGCGAGTGGCCAGCCAATTACTGATGTCGCCAATTCGCTGGGCTTGGCAGTTACCGCTGCCAAGAATGTTACGCCGCAATCACTGGCTACGTCTGCGTCAAAAAGCGTGAGCGAAGCCGTTTTTGCCAGCGCCAAAGGAACAGTTGCAACCCCTGCCAAAGGCAGTCTTGGTTGGTATGTCGTTAAGGTGGATGCGGTCAATCAAGTGGTTGCAAAATCGCTTACATCTGCGCGGCCCGAAATCGAAGCCGCGTTGACTGTGGAAAAGAAGATTTCGGCAATCGGCGAATTCACCAGTGAAATCGAAGACGAGTTTGCCGGCGGTGCGACGATTGCTGACGTCGCCAAATCGCAAGGAATGACGGTAGAAACCACACCCAAATTGTTCGCCAACGGACAAAACCCGTCAGATCCCCGCTACAAACCAATTGCAGAAATGCAGGCTATTATCCCCGCCGCCTTCCAAATGGAGCAAGACGGGGACGCGCAGTTGATCGAAGTCGTAGCCGGCGAACGCTATGCGATGGTTGCTGTGGCCCATCTTGAAGAAGCCGCTCCGCCGCCACTGGCTGAGGTAAACCAGATCGTCGCTCAAAATTGGGCGGTCGATCAAGGCGCGCTGAAGGCCAAAGCGATAGCCGAACAGGTTCGCAAAGCCGTCGATTCCGGTAAGACACTCAGCGCCGCCATGGCCGCGCTCAATGTCAGGTTGCCGCCAATTCAGAGCATAACGGGAACGCGCGGCGAATTGCGCCAAGAAGACCAACAGTTGCCGCCGCCGTTGGTGTTGATGTTCTCAATGAAACAGGGAACGGCAAAGACATTACCCGCGCCCAAAAATGCCGGTTGGTTCATTATAAGCCTGGCAGAAGTTAAGAAGGGTGATGCAGCGCAGAACGCAGAGTTATTGACCGCAACAACGAATGAGATGCGGAACCTGATTCAGGCAGAGCATGCGGCGCAGCTTGTTGGGGCTGCGTTGAAAGAGGTTGGCGTCAAAAAGAATGCGGACTCTCTGTCCACCCTTCGGACGCGCTTGACCAATGCCAATGACGGAAAATAGGTCGTTCGCAAGCGATAATATAATCGTCACAGAATTGATTGCCTCTGGCCGCCCCGCTCTGGTGTGGCGCAAGACCATTGCCGATACAGAAACACCTGTATCGGCAGCACTGAAGACGATGGAACCGGAACGCGGCGATTTCATTTTGGAGTCTGTAGAGGGCGGCGAGACGCGCGGGCGTTACAGCTTGGTTGGCTTGGCCCCGGACCTTGTTTTTCGCGCGCATGGGCAGACTGCGGAAATCAATGGTGAGTGGGCAATTGACCGCGATAAGTTCATTCGCAGCCCCCTGCCCACTTTGGATGCGCTGCGGAAATTGGCGGAACAGTGCCAGATTGAAGTGCCAGATGCTCTGCCGCAAGCATTGGCATGCTTGGTCGGATATTTTGGTTATGAAACGGTTGGATTGGTCGAAGAACTTCCGCGCGCTCCAGAATCAGAACTGAAACTACCAGATGTCTTTTTTGTCCGCCCCACCGTGGTTCTGGTTTTTGATCGCCTGAAAGACGAGATGTTCCTGATTGCGCCCGTTTGGCCGGATGAAAATGTGCACGCGGCAAAGCTGGTAGAACGGGCAGTTGAACGGCTCGATTTAATTGAACAAAAATTGGCGGTCGCTTGCCCGGCAAGCAAACTCGCGAACAACGCAAGTTTGCAGTCAATTGACGATACCAAACTTACGCCGGTTCTTGCCGATGGCCAATACCATGGCATGGTTCAGCGCGCGAAAGATTACATAGAGGCCGGAGACATATTCCAAGTCGTACTGGCCCAGCGGTTTACGACGCCGTTTGGATTGCCGCCCATTGACCTATATCGCGCATTGCGGCGGATCAATCCCTCTCCGTTTTTGTATTTTTTGAATTACCCCGGCTTTTCGCTCATCGGTTCTTCGCCCGAAATTTTGGTGCGTTCGCGTGCTGGTGAAGTTACGATCAGGCCGATAGCGGGCACTCGTCCGCGTGGAAAAAATGCCGCAGAAGACGCCGAAAATCGTGCATCATTGCTGGCCGATCCAAAAGAACGTGCAGAACATCTAATGCTGCTTGATCTTGGGCGGAACGACGTGGGCCGGGTGGCACGGGCGGACAGTATCAAGGTGACGGACAGCTACATGGTCGAGTTTTATAGCCATGTTATGCATATCGTTTCAAATGTCGTTGGATCACTCGCCCCGGATAAAGATGCCATCGACGCATTGTTCGCAGGATTTCCGGCAGGCACAGTCTCCGGTGCCCCAAAAGTGCGAGCATGCGAAGTTATCGCTGAGTTAGAACCTGAAACGCGCGGTGCCTACGCAGGCGGAGTCGGATATTTCTCTCCCAATGGCGATATGGACAGCTGTATCGTATTGCGGACCGCCGTTATTAAGGACGGTATCATGCATGTCCAAGCCGGGGCAGGCATCGTCGCCGATAGCATTCCGGAATATGAGCAAGCCGAATGTGAAGCAAAGGCCGGCGCGCTTATTGCGGCGGCTCGTGAGGCGTTGCGTGTCGCCACTGAACCGGGGCATGGGCAATGAATCCGCGGGCAATAATTACGGCCGCGACTTCCATCCTAATGGCTATTCTGGTCACTGGTTGCGGGGCGGATAATATCAGCCAGCCCGTCGCCGAAGGTCCGATTGCAAAAAGCGGCACAAGCTCTGGAACTTGCCGCGCGGCGGTTTTTGAAGGCAGCGAATTTACACGTTGCAGTGCTTTGCCTGGAAAACAGAAACTCAGTATGGCACTGGACGACGGCAATGGGACACCGTTTCGCAGCTTGCGCCGATTGGAGCAGTCTCAGGCCAATAAATCCGCCAACATCCTGTTCGCCATGAACGGGGGAATGTATGACGATGACGGTCTCCCCATCGGCTATTATGTCGAGAATGGTAAACGGCTCAAGAAACTTAACCAGAAAGAAGGCGGCGGAAACTTCCATCTGCTTCCCAATGGCGTATTCTTTGGCGATCAAAGCAGATGGCAAATCCGCACCACCGACTATTTTTCAGAAAACATAACTACGCGCCCCAACTTTGCGACGCAATCGGGTCCAATGCTAGTTATCGATGGCAAATTGCATCCCAAGATTGCGGTAAACGGCGAGTCAATTAACATCCGAAATGCGGTCGGAATTGATGCCGATGGCCGCGCCCATTTTGTCATCAGCGAAGTGCCCGTTTCGTTTGGCAAGCTGGCTCGTTTCATGCGCGATGAGTTAAAATGTGCGAATGCGCTTTATTTGGATGGGGCGGTATCGGCTTTATGGTATCCCGCCGGTGACCGGCAAGATGCTGGTGCATCACTTGGTCCGTTGATCGTGGTAACGAAAGCTGCCAAGGAACCGCAACAATGATCTTGGTTATCGATAATTATGACAGCTTTACTTGGAACCTTGTCCATTATCTGATGGATTTAGGTGCAGTCGTGGAAGTCGTTCGCAACGATGCAATCACCGTATCTGAGGCAATGTCGTCGGGTGCCGAAGCATTCTTGATTTCGCCCGGTCCGAAAACTCCCAATGAAGCAGGTATCAGCCTAGAACTCGTCGCGGCATGTGCAGAATTCAAAAAACCTCTATTGGGCGTTTGCTTGGGTCACCAAGCGATTGGTCAGTATTTTGGCGGGAATGTCATTCGCGGCGGATTGATGCATGGAAAAACCTCGCCAGTGACACACGACAATAGCGGCCTGTTTGAGGGCCTGCCTTCGTCTTTTACCGCGACCCGTTACCATTCGCTCATAGTAGAAAATGTTCCTGACACACTGGTCATCAATGCGAATAGTGACGATGGTCTTGTCATGGGATTTCGGCATAAGGAACTGCCCATTCACGGTGTGCAATTTCATCCGGAGAGTATCGCCACCGAATATGGTCATGAAATGCTGGCAAATTTCATGACATTGGCGGGGATGAAAGTAAAATCCCGATGAGTGTTGCAGAAAACATGCAGATTTTTTGCGATATCCTTGACGGCAAATTGGACGCCAAATCTGTTACGCTATTTCTAACCGAGCTTGCAGATCGCGGCGAAACCGCCGATGATATCGTCGCCGCAGTTTTGGCGATGCGCGAACGTATGATCACGGCCAAAGCGCCCGATGGCGCTATCGACGTGTGCGGCACAGGCGGTGATGGGCAGCATAGCTTAAACATATCAACTACCGTTGCTTTGGTGGTCGCTGCGCTTGATGTTCCTGTCGCCAAGCACGGCAATAGAGCCGCGTCGAGCAAAGCGGGAACCGCCGATACTTTGGAAGCTCTGGGACTGGACCTGCAAAAGGCTGCTGCAGGAGCGGAACGGACGCTATCAGAAATCGGGATTGGATTTTTCTTTGCGCAAAATCATCACCCTGCCCTCGGACCGCTGGCACCAATTCGCAAAGCCATAGGCAAAAGGACGATTTTCAATCTCTTGGGACCTTTGTGCCATCCTGCTGGCGTAAAATATCAGCTTGTAGGTGTGCCCTCGCCCGGTCTGGTCGAGATATATGCCGGGGCCGCCAGTCAGTTGGGCTATGAAAAGATCATGATCGTTTGCGGCGAAGAAGGCTTGGACGAGATATCAATTGCTGGATCAACCAAAATTGCCTTGGTCGAATACGGCGCGGTAACACATTCAACGATCAGCCCCGAAGACGTGGGCATTAAACGCCAACCTTTGTCCGCGATCAAGGGCGGCGACGCGGCATTTAACGCCGCCGCACTGCTGCGATTGCTTGACGGCGAAAAAGGTGCGTACCGTGACGCTGTATTATTGAACAGCGCCGCCGCACTGATCGTTGCCGGTGCAACACATAGCTGGGAAGAAGGTATCGAAGAAGCTGCCGAGATCATCGACAAGGGCCTAGCGAAAGCCTTGTTAAACTGCTGGATTGCGAACCAATGAACAAACTTGAAGAAATTTGCGCGACCAAGCGCCTGGAAGTAGCTGCGCGCAAATCCAAAACTTCGGCGCATGATCTGGCACAATTGGCAGCTGCGCAAACCGCTCCTCGTGGTTTTAAAGCGGCCATTGATCTCAAGGCGGCATCTGGATTCGCTTTGATTGCGGAAGTTAAAAGGGCCAGCCCTTCCAAAGGATTAATTCGTTCTAATTTCGATCCTGCTGCCCACGCCCGCGCCTATCAATCGGGCGGTGCAGCGTGTCTTTCTGTTTTGACAGACGCGCCTTATTTTCAAGGGCATGAAGAATATCTAGTCGCGGCCCGCGCTGCTTGCGACCTTCCCTGCCTGCGCAAGGATTTCATGCTGGATCCTTGGCAAGTGACAGAGGCGCGCGGGTTCGGTGCGGACGCGATATTGATCATCATGTCCGCGGTCGGCGACATATTGGCAGCTGAGCTTGAATCCGCCGCAATTGATCTCGGGATGGATTCCCTCGTTGAAACCCACAACGCCCATGAATTTGAACGCGCATTGAAACTGAAATCACGGCTGATTGGCGTCAACAACCGCAACTTAAAAGACTTTACCGTCGATTTCGCGCGGACCTATGAACTGGTTGCAAATGCGCCAGCAGATTGCACGTTTGTTGCAGAGAGCGGCCTAAACAGCCATGCGGACCTGTTGACGATGGCGAAATACGGTGTGCGCTGCTTTCTTGTCGGCGAAGCACTTATGCGGCAAGATGATGTCGAAGCAGCAACACGGAAGCTATTGACCGGCAAATGACCAAGTTAACTCATCTTGATGAAAATGGTGCGGCGCAGATGGTCGACATTTCCGCGAAGGGTGCGACATTGCGGCAGGCTGTGGCACAAGGTAAAATTTCAATGTCTGTAGAAGCATTGGACGCCATAAAGGCTGGCTCGGTCAAAAAAGGTGATGTGCTGGCCGTTGCCCGCGTCGCCGGAATAATGGCCGCGAAAAAGACCAGCGACCTGATACCGCTTTGCCATCCGCTCGCCCTATCTAAGGTGTCGATTGATTTTGCTTTTGAAGAACAAGCAATAAAAGTTTCCGCGATGGCGCGGCTGTCTGGACAAACTGGCGTAGAGATGGAAGCATTAACTGCGGCCTCAATCGCATTGCTCACCATCTATGACATGGCCAAAGCTCTCGACAAAGACATGGTCATTTCAGATATCCGTTTGCTGTCCAAATCCGGCGGAAAATCAGGTGACTGGTCGACCAGCTTATGATTGACTTGCATGTAGCCCAGCAGCGGCTGCTTGCACTTGCCGCGCCGTTGCCCGCCAAAGAAGTCGCGATCTCCCATTGCGCCGGTAAGTTTGTGGCGTGTGACATCCATGCCAAACGAATCCAACCCGTCGCAGATTTATCGGCGATGGACGGATACGCCATTCGTTTCGATGATTTGACCAGCGAAATCAGGGTAATCGGTGAAAGCGCAGCCGGCAGGCCGTTTGATGGCAAAGTTGCTGCATTTGAAGCGGTCCGCATCTTTACCGGTGCTCATCTACCCAGTGGTGCCGACACCGTCTTGATGCAGGAAGATGCGATTTTAGAACAGGGTAAGCTGAGGCTAAACGGAATTGGCCCCAGCGCAAAAGGACAGCATATTCGGCTCGCTGGATCAGATTTCCAGAAGAACCAATTGTTGTTGCCAAAGGGGCAAAGGTTAAACGCGGGCGCAATCGCAGTGGCGGCGATGGCCGGTCATGGTGAACTAAGCGTTGGTAGCGCCCCCAAGATCAGCATCATCGGTTCCGGCGACGAACTTGTGCCTCCCGGCCAAGCTACGTCGTTTGCGCAAATTCCGTCTTCGAACAATATCATGATCGCCGCATTGTTAGACAATTTGCCATGCGACGTATCAGACCATGGTATCGCCGCCGATAATCTTGCGGCATTGGAATCCAAATTAAACGAATGTGCAGGCGCGGACGTTATCGTAACATCCGGCGGCGCTTCGGTTGGCGATCATGATCTGGTTAGGGCGGCACTGATTAAAATGGGTGCCGAGATCGATTTCTGGAAGGTCGCAATCAAGCCAGGAAAGCCATTGATGGCGGGGCGGCTGGGTAAATCTGTTGTCATCGGACTTCCCGGCAATCCGGGTTCAGCGTATGTCACGGCGTTCTTGTTTTTATTGCCGCTTGTTCGGCATCTTGCTGGCAGCAGCGCGCCGTGGCCGCAAACGATGACCGCAACATCGAAAGTCGACATGCCCTTGGGCGGAACGCGAACCGAATTTGTGCGTGCCATCGTTGATGAAAACGGCATTGCTCCGTTACGCGGACAAGATAGCGGCCTCACCTCATCCCTTGCCGCAGCCAATGCCTTAATCATCAGACCGGTGGCAGCGCCAAAAGTGTCGGCGGGCGAACAAGTGAACTTTGTTTTGCTATAAATTCCTTGGCAGTTGACATGTCCTTATTTGTTCTCTAATCGTTCCCAGTATGTTTAACGGTGTAGGAACAAAATCATGTTGACCTCAAAGCAAAATGAACTGCTGCGTTTTATCCATGATCGGCTCGAAAGTAGCGGTGTATCGCCCTCGTTTGAAGAGATGAAAGACGCGCTCAATTTGAAAAGCAAGTCGGGGGTTCACCGTTTGATAGGTGCATTGGAAGAACGCGGATTTATCCGGCGTTTGCCCAATCGAGCACGTGCACTTGAAATTCTGCAATTGCCTGAAGGTGGTGGTGCGCGCGCTGTCAACGTTGTTTCGCTGGCTTCTGCCGCACCCAAAGCTCCCCCAGTGCAGCTACCAGTGGCAGCCAATGATGTGATTGAAATCCCATTGCATGGCCGAATTGCCGCCGGTGTCCCGATTGAAGCGATGGAAGGTCAAAATTCACTTTCCGTGCCGATGGCACTTTTGGGGGCAGGCGAACATTATGCCTTGGAGGTTTCCGGAGATTCGATGATGGACGCAGGCATTTTGGACGGCGATTATGCGTTGATCAGGCGAACCGACACGGCGCGTGATGGAGAAATTGTGGTCGCATTGGTGCGCGATGAAGAAGCGACGCTGAAATATCTGCGACGCGAAGGCTCACAAGTTCGTTTGGATCCCGCCAATGCCAGTTATGAACCGCAATATTATGCTGCAAATGAAGTTCGCATTCAGGGAAAATTGGCCGGGCTTTTGCGCCGCTATCATTGATATTGGAGGGTGATGACTTATGGGTGAGCCGAATTTGTCATCTTGTGAAATTCGTTATCCCGAATTTATTTCAGGATGCATGCTGCCGAAGTCTTTAGGGGTTGAGATAAATGGCCTCTCAGATCGCAATGACTTCCCAGTGAAACGAAAAAACCGTTCGTGCTGAGCTTGTCGAAGTACAGGTTGCTTGTCTCATCCTTCGACATCGCCCCGCCGGGAGATAGGACGAACGGACAGGGAGCGAAGTTCCGGTGTTATGTTATCCCGCATTAGTGCTTGTAATGTAGGATTTGTTCTGGGAACAAGGGACGTGGCCGCTTGTTCAGGGTCTGGCTCTTTGACATTGTTGGCTGCCAAATAACGCACTTCGCAGTTGGATTTGCGAAAACGTAAAATTACAAAATGGCCGCCATGTAGGAAATTATCTATACTCGGACTAGCAATTTAGTTCAAAATAGGCGTCAATCTTGTCAACTAGGTGTCAACTTGGCCTTTTCGGCACAATGTCATTTTGCGCCAATATTCGGGGGGCGATGCGGTTCAATCTGCCAAGGCAGTGCCCACTAAGAAGCTGGCTTGTTTTGGGTATTTGGAGTCTCTAGCGGCACGCCGACCTTAGTTTTATTCTCTGGCTTAGAATGCTCGATTTTCCTGGCGACATACCATGGCGCATTGGGATTTTGCTCGGCCACATTGGCGACGCGGCCATCCCTCAAATAAAATGCCAACCCGCCGGTTTGCTCCAACATATTGCGATCCGCCTTGATCCAGCGCGGCTTGCAAGAATAGGGCAGCCAACGCTCGCTAACGACAATGTCAACATGCCGGCAAGCCGCAGCCAACTCCATTGCCGGAATGGCATAGCGCGTTCGGATTGCCAACACCGTCCAATCCCGGCCTCCCCGGCGCAGTGCAATAACGCAGCTATCTGGCGAACAATTGGCTCCCGGCCAATCTTCGATCGCTATTGGATCACCGGCTATGCCTGCATTCTCTTGCAAGGTATTGCGCACATATTCACCAGCAAGTGGCCGAAGTAGCGCCAATTTGCGTCCCGGTTCAACGATCGCGAGATGTTTGCCATCGCCCGTCACCAGAATGTCTGGATAGGGCGCTGTTAATATACCAACCAATCCGATGAGGCATGGCAACAATCCGCACCAGCGCACAGCCGTTTTAAAGATACCACACCAAAGCGCACCCAGCACAATGATGACAAATGCCCAACTTGGCATAGCAGGCAAAGTGGCGACGGCACCAGGTAAGGCGCTTACATAGTGCGCTATCACCAAGATAGCTGAAATACCTTGTCCCGCCACCCACCAAAATGGGGAGCCCAAACCGGCAAAGTCGAACAGGATTGCCAACGCCTCAAATGGCATGATTACAAATGTTGTCAGTGGTATTGCAATAATATTGGCCAATGCACCGTACAACCCGGTCTTATGAAAATGGAACAATGTAATAGGCGCCAGTACCAGCTCTATTGCGAGGCCGGTTACCAGCAATCCAAACAATGCCCGAAACAGCCGGTCTGTAATCCCGGCTGAAACCTGCGCAGCAAAATCGCGCATCCATTTCGAATCATGCAGCAGTATTATCGTCGATACCGCTGCAAAGCTGAGCTGAAAGCTTGGCCCGGCGAGCGCCTCTGGCCAGAATAAAAGTATGATTGTGGCCCCAAACGCGACCAGACGCATACTCAGTGCATCACGCCCTAAGGCCAATGCAGCCAATATCATCAGTGCGGCGATACATGACCTAACCGTTGGAACTTGCGCGCCGGTCAACAATGTATATCCGATGGCGCCAATAGCGGCAGCCAATGCCGCGTAAATGGGCACTGGTTGCCGCAATGCAAATCGAGGGAACAATGCCAATGTTTTGGCAAACATCAAGAAGATTGCTCCAACCACGGCGGTTACATGCAACCCGCTGATCGACAATAGATGAGCCAGACCGCTGCGCCGCATGGCCTCTGCATCTGCTTCCAAAATTGCACCCTGCTCACCGGTTGCCAGTGCAAGCGCAATTGCGCCGCTGTCTGCTGGCAATGACCGCTTGATTTGCTTTGCGATCCACGCGCGCGCACCGCCGAAAAATTCGATATTCGTTGACGCCTTGTGCAATTCCACCACGCCGAGCGCCGATCCCGACGCCCCAATGCCGGAAAACCAAGCTCTCCTCGAAAAGTCATACGCGCCGGGCAGAGTTGGCCCGGCGGGTGGCATCAACCGGGCCCGTAACTTGATGATAGCGCCGGGCACAAATTCCGGCCTGAATTGATCCGGGTTCAAGTTGACTCGAATTTTTGGCGGTAAATTTGTATGCGCGCCAGTTGCCAGCTCAAATCTGACCTTATTCCGCGCCGCCAGCTGTTCTACTTTCGTGATACGCGCATAAAATTCCGAAATTCGAGTTTCAGTTATGGGCGGCGCTGAAAAATATGCCGATTTTATCATAATAGCCAGAAAGCCAACAATGAAAGTTAATACTGCGAAGTTTGCGACACTGCGCCACATTAACTTTTCCCGGCCAATGCTACCTAAAAAGACTAAGATTGCAGCCAACGTCAATATGACGAGCAACGCGCGATCTCCGAGTATTTCCCATCCAATGATCCCGGCGCCGATGCCAACGGGAATCAACAACGGCAATTGATCCCGTTCGTCAAACAACCAGTTTTCAATCGCCGCCTCAGCGGCCGCCAACAAGTTGCCAAAAGGCGTTTGCGAAAGTTGGCGTTCAAACAGGTTGTCTGTTAAGTCGGTCAATAAACCTGCCCCCTTGAACGCTTACTAAATTGGTATGCTTATTGCACAAACGCCGTATTCATGCTGCTTTGCCTTGACGAGCAGGTCGATTACACACATGATCAATTACGCATTAAGACAGCCTGCTTCTTCCCAAGAAAACGTCCAATGTCTCCAAAGCCGCGCAAACACAGCACCGCGCTCTCGGAAACATTAGTTGCAAGGGTTATGCCTGAGCGTCAATGGCCGTGTGCTATATTATTGTTTATTGGAATTGACTGTCAGGCCGCTATTGGGCAGGTCGCATCCTAAGTGTTTAACAGGAGTGAAGTGTATGAGCGATAGCGTTGCAACGCTTAAGATTGGCGAAAATTCGTATGAATTTCCAGTAATTAAAGGAACCGTCGGCCCGGATGTCGTCGACATTCGCAAACTTTATGCGCAAACGGATCGCTTCACTTTCGACCCCGGCTTCACGTCAACGGCCAGCTGCGAATCGAAACTTTCTTATATTGATGGGGATGCAGGGATATTACTGCACCGTGGATACTCGATTGAACAATTGTCTGAGCAATCGAGTTTTATGGAGGTTTCATACCTGCTGTTGAACGGCGAATTGCCCTCCCAATCCGAACTCAACGAGTTTAGCCACACGATTTCACGTCACACTATGTTGCATGAGCAGTTGGCCACTTTCTATCGCGGTTTCCGCCGCGACGCGCATCCCATGGCGATAATGTGCGGCGTAGTCGGAGCATTGAGCGCATTCTATCATGACTCGACCGATATTAGCGATCCACTCCATCGCAAAATTTCTAGCCACCGGTTAATTGCGAAAATGCCCACCATTGCTGCCATGGCATATAAATATTCCGTGGGTCAGCCGTTCTTATATCCCGACAATAATCTTTCATATACTGGCAATTTCTTGCGGATGACTTTCGGTGTTCCTGCTGAAGAATATGTCGTTAATCCAATTATTGAGAAGGCGTTGGACCGGATATTCATATTGCATGCGGACCATGAACAAAACGCGTCAACATCAACCGTTCGCTTAGCAGGATCTTCAGGTGCCAACCCGTTTGCGTGTATAGCGGCCGGGATTGCATGCTTATGGGGCCCGGCGCATGGCGGCGCAAATGAAGCTGCGCTCAACATGCTGCGCGAAATCGGCACGCCTGATAGAATTCCGCATTACATCGCGCGTGCAAAGGATAAAAATGATCCTTTCCGCCTGATGGGTTTTGGCCACAGGGTTTACAAAAACTATGATCCGCGGGCGACGGTCATGCAGAAAACAGTTCGCGAAATTCTAACCGAGCTTAAGGTGAAGGATCCAATCTTCGAAGTTGCTTTGCAATTGGAAGAGATGGCACTTAGCGATCCGTATTTCATCGAGAAAAAATTATTCCCCAACGTTGATTTTTATTCCGGCATAATCTTATCAGCAATTGGCTTTCCGACGGAAATGTTCACTGTATTGTTTGCGTTGTCGCGCACGGTTGGTTGGGTCGCACAATGGAATGAGATGATTTCCGATCCTGGTCAAAAAATTGGACGTCCCAGGCAGCTATATAACGGCCCAACTTTTCGCGAATATGCGGATATGTCAAACCGCTAACCGGGGTCTTGGGTTGGCAGGGTAAGGGTAAATTTCGCCCCACCCTGTTTAGTCTGCGAAGCAGTCAGATCGCCGCCCATTGCGCGGGCTAACCTGCGCGAAATGTATAGACCAAGGCCACTGCCGCCGTCACCCGAACGACCCAATCGCTCGAATTTATTGAAAACTCTTTCACGGTCGTCCTCTAGAATTCCGGCGCCCTGATCGCTGACAATCAATTTGGACAACTCTCCTGCCCGAGTTATATCCATGCTAACCCGCGTGCCATCGGGCGCGTAACGGACCGCATTACTGACAAGATTGATGACAATCTGCAATACCCGCCTAAATTCCGCTGCAGCCGGAACGAACTGTTTGTCGTCAGGGGCAATTATGCTGATATTGTGGTCGGCCGCTTTTAGGGCCAGCAACCCCGCAACTCGGCGGGCAATATCGCCAAGTTCAACCGCGTCTTTGGCCGTCGAAAAACCGGAGCGTTCGATCGCTTCGAGATCACCCAGATCATCAACCAAAGTGACAAGATGCCGCGCTGCGTCGGCAATATCCTTTGCATAGGTCGCGTAGCTGTCCCGAATTGGCCCCCTTAATTTGCTGCCTATTGTTTCTGCATTGGCAATGATTCTCCCCAATGGCTGGCGAAGCGCGGATCCCAGCTGTTCGCCAAACAATCGGTCATTTTGATCGGTTTTTACGATATTTTCTACATGACTATTATTGACCGGAGTAAGCTGCACCGCATAACCAACGAACATCTGTTGTTGATCATGCTTCGGGATGCCCAAAGCTGAATATCTCTGCGCATTGCTGCCTAACGAGACATTGGTCGCCTGAATAGACAAATGCTGCTCTACCGCGTCCAGCAATGCTCCATTTTCGTCGCCGTCATTCTGCAATATTGTCGCTGCTTCCGCACCGATCTTGATATCGTCACTTCCGCCATCGCCGGTAACGGAAACCAGCAAGAGCTGCTGGTTGAAAATCAACTCAATTGCACCGTCAATGCCTTTTAGTTGGTCATCGCGAAGAAATTCTTCACCCATCTTTTGCTCGGAACGCCATCCTATAACGGTCAATCGCACCAAACCATTTAGCAATTGCGATTCTACCCAAAGCTCAATGTCTTCGTTTTCATCGGCAACTTTGACAGCCCTTGCAAGCCGCATTTGAAATTTGCTAGTGGCTGCGGCCATCGCGGCCAAAGAAGGAATGGCGAACGCACCGCCTTGTTCGCCGCCCGCCAGAAAATGCAAACGCAAAATTGGGCTGTCCGCGCGAATTAGTCGGCCATCAGCCGCAACATCGACTAATATCGGTTGAGCAAGGGCAATCGCGCCGCTCATGGAGTGTTATTTTCAATCTCAGGAAACGCCAAATGCCTCACCCGCCCGGTAGCCCAATCGCCAATTGTTGTCTGGGCGTCTTCGATAGTTATTAAATCATAGTGGCGTTCGATGCTGTTTATCTCCTGTGGAGTTAAGTTGAACCCCTTCAATAAGCAAATGATGCCCGTCGCGTCTTCGCGGGTCAGTTCACAGCGCCGCATTAGTATCGCAATTGGAGCGCTTGAATGCCCGTCAAGCAATCGTAAAACATGATTGTGATCCAACCCAGTGCGCGCGGAAAGTGCCGCCGCAAAGATCGTTGAACCTGATTTTCTGGGTTCAAAAAGTTCACTACTAAATTGGGCAGGCATGAAATGGACAATCTTACGAGCCGCTACACTCGCCGCATTGGCTTCGTCGTGGTTCGCCAAAAACAGCTTTGCATTCTCGATATGTTGCTCATTCTTATAGCCGGACAGAATTTGCAATGCCGCGACTACGCGCCAAGTTGTTTGATACAACAATTCGGTGGCTAACTCACAATAAATGAGCGCCGGAGCCCGCCGCAAGAGAGTTTCGCTGGCGAGTATTGTTTGGGCGGCCTCAGCCACCAACACGTTGCTATCGGAAAGCAATCTCGCTGGAAGCTGGTCGACCAATCTGGTTTCACCATTTGCCAAAATTATGTTGCTTAGTCGTTCGCTGGCAAATTGCGCCAGAACGAAATCTATCAAAGCAGGTTCACGTAAAAACCCTGACTTTACGAGCATATCCCAACAAAGCGGAAGCATCTGTTCACGCTTGGCATCCTGTTTCAGGATCGCTCGCTCTATGCCGGAAATCAGGTCACGCATTTTCGTCGCAGCGGCCGAAAGCATCTCTTCTGTCGGCGCATGATGACCCGATGGAAATGCCATGGCCGACACATCCATGCACAAAGCCTGCACATCACAAGCATAATATGCTGCGGCGCTTAGCAAATCATCGTCGGTAGGTGTTCGTTGTTCCAAAGCCGGTTCCATAGTATAATCCAACGAAACCTTAGAGAAATTGAGTTAATTTGGATTTAACCTCGCGGCGCCGATCCGTTCCAATTTACAGTAAGAATTAGAGCAAATAGCTGCCCGATTGCGATCAACATAAACCCGAACAGCAGCAATTTCGAAATTGCGAACAGTGCGGTGATTAGCGCCAACAATGTCGGCGAACACAAAAGCAACCTGCTCCAACCCGATTTGGCCACGCGTAAGGCTAAAACCAACAAGCCAATGACGATTGTCGCAACGAACAATTTGGTTGGTGGTTGGCCTGACCAGTTCCAGAAAGCTGCTACAAAGGATGTCGCCAAAATCGCCGAGGACGCCACTTTTGCCGGATCGAAGGCCTGTGCCGTGTTTGCCGGCTGCAGCAGCAATTCTCTTAACTGCATTCCGAAAACTGATACAATCGCAGCAAGCGCCGCAAGGACCGGGAAACCTGCAATGGCGCAGAATAGTGACGCCAGAACGAACAGCCCGACAACAATTTCGACTGGATAAGTGCTCGATGACGTCCGCAAAATAGAATTGGCCATTCGCGCAGCCAATGGGGCAAAAATAAATTTTTCGATTACACCATCAACTTCAACAGATTTTTTCAGCAGAATTCGTTTTGTCAAATGCTCTGAGTCGGCGGCAGATTTGACTTTAGATAGTTGATTTGAAACTATCAAATCTTGCTTGAGCGGCCGGTGCACTACCGAATCTTGCAGCGCACGGCGCAGCAGAGATGAACTTATGCTCCATTCATCTGGCAACGATGCAATCGCTTCTACCGACTTGGCATCGAGCATCGCAATTCCCGACCAATAGCTATTCAAATCAATACGCTCAAAGACGGAGTTTTCATCTCGTCCATCCAACGTCGCTATAAAGGGTGACACTTGCCCGACAATTTCGGATAGCAAGCCTTCGTCTGTGTAAACGCCATCTGACAAAACAAACAGCAAACGGCCCTGTTCAATTCTGCCCCGCAATTCGGATGGCGACCTGATGAAGTCGACAACAATTCCGCGTTGCCGTACCCGGTCGGCCATTGCGACAAGCGCGCCTGGCAAACTGTCTATTTCCACCAGAATATGATGGATGCTATGCTTCGCCAGCTGGTTAATCTGAAATTCCACAAAAGGCATTCCGGCCAACGGCAGCAATGCCGCACCTTCGCTGCTTTCCGGCGAACCGGGCTCTGCCACAACGGCATTCGACGTTCCAACCGCGCTTAGTAACGCTGCGGCTATCTTTGGCGCCTCTGGTTCGGGTGTTGCCGAGTACATATTTCCGATATGGCCAACATAGCGAATTTGCCAAGAAAATTCGTGGCTGGTTGCCGAATTAGATCAATCGATGATCTTCAATTTCCCGAATCGCCATTTCAAGCCGCCGAATGACAACGGGATCGCCAGGCGCGCCAATGCTTGCCTCGTCAGCGAGTTCGATCAAACGGCTCGCACCAAAACTGGCTGCCAGCCCCTTCAATCGCCAGCTAGAATATTGCCAATTTGCGTCACAACGCGATCTGGTTAGCAAGCCTAGCTGCCGCTTTGCGCTCTCGACAAACGATGCACGCAACTCGGCGGCAAGTGCAGCATCGTCTCCTGCTGCAGCCTTTAAAGCTGTGTCAAATGCGCCATAATCAACCGACATTCCACGGTAATAGATCAAACTAGGTTAACTTTAAGTTTCCTGACACAAATTTTGTGGTAAACGGCGATGATGACTTTCAGTTCGACCATAATTGGTATCACCCGGCAGAAGCCCGAGGGCGCCGAAAATACAACGACAGATGCTGGTCGTCCGCTGGCATTTAAGTCCGGCGAGACGGACGACGGCCTGATTGCCGGCGATGAGTTGGAGCCGACCGAGATATTTTATACAGGCAGCTATACCGACGAAAATCTGGATCAATCAAGCACCTGGAAAGCCAATATAATACCAGTATTGTTGGCCGCCACGCTGATTGCATGGACCGGTTATTTTATTTGGACATACCGCGCGGAAAGCCTCGCCGGATTGAGTGGCGAGCGTATCGTAACTATGCTGGGAAGCTGGTCGATACCGGCGCTACTTATCGGCGTACTTTGGCTGATTGCCCTTCGCAGCAGCCACGCAGAGGCCACTCGTTTCGGCGATGTTGCTGCTTTACTTCGCAGCGAAAGCGAAGCTCTTGAAGTCCGGATGCGCACGGTAAACGAAGAAATTTCGCTCGCCCGCGAGTTTTTAGCACAAAATGCGCGTGAATTGGAAACAGTTGGCCGTCAATCTGCGTCCAAGTTAATGGAGGCGGCGGGGCAACTTGGTGCTGCGTTGGCCGACAGTGATGCAAAAGCGAAGACGCTGGAAGAAGTCAGCAACGCCGCCGCAACCAATCTGGAACAATTGCGGAAACATTTGCCGGTCGTTACCAGCGCCGCAAAGGATGTCACCAATCAAATCGGAAGCGCTGGCAACAGCGCCCAAATGCAAGTCAAGACGCTGATTGCCGGTTTGCAGCGGGTGGCAGATGCCGGGACCAGCGCGCGTGAGAACATCGAAGGTCTGGAGGTTCGGGCGGGAGAAGCCGCTATACAGCTTTCCCACATCATTTCGCAAAATGCGCAGGCATTGGAAGAAAGCGCAAATGTTTCCAGCGAGCGCGCCAGTATGATGACGAAGGTTCTGGGCGACGCGCAGAGAGAAATGACAACCGGGCTGGCCAATGCCAATGAAGACATCAATGCTCTGGTTGATGTGAACTTGGCCAAGTTGACGCAGCAAGTTGAGATGTTGCGCGAATCCTTGTCCGATTTGAATAAGCAATCCGTGGTCGAAGATACCCGCGTTAGCGCGATGATCGACCGCATTTCGGCGCATATTGATGACCGCACGAGCGTGTTGGCGGGTCTTGATACCGCTTCCACCGATCGCACGGTTAAGCTGGCATTTGCCGTTGAGGCGCTGGTCACGTCGACCAACTCACTCAATCAAAGTCTCGACCGAAGTGGCAGCAATGCCGATGCATTAACCGAACGTTCGGCAGGCCTGTTGAGTGCGCTGGAAAATGCTAAGCGTGAACTTGAAGTTGCCTTACCCGAGGCGTTGTCAACGGCGGAGCAAAAGCTGGTTGGCAGCTTGTCCCAGATAGAAATTGCAACAAAGAATGCGCTTTCGCTCGAAGGCGCAAGCGACGAAATGCTGATCAAGCTGTCGACGATACAGAAGCTGATATCGGCGCAAAGCGGAACTGTTTCCGACCTTATCAATGCCAGTGATACGCAATTTGCGGCATATCAGGAACAAGCAGATTCATTGGCGGCGTCGCTGGTTGAAACCCGTGCGATGATGGAGCATTTGGCGGAAAGTGCGAACGGCGGCTTGGTCGAAGCACTGCACAAAGTTCGCGACAGCACGCAAGAAGCCGCCGAGGCAAGCCGCCTGATCCTTGACGGTGAAATGGACAACGTCGCCCACCGCCTATCTGAACAAAGTAAAAAGGCGCTTTCGTCCGCCATTGAAAATCAGGTCGCCGCGCTGAATGGCATGGTTCAAAAATCATTCGAGAATAATGCGATGCTGTCTGAGCAAGCGACAAAGCGGATTTCCGAACAGCTTGCCGAAATCGATTCAATGACCGGAAATCTAGAATCCCGCCTAACGTCCGCTCGCGAAGGCTTTGCGGGGATGAATGACGACAGCTTTGCCCGACAAATGGCGACGCTAACCGAATCGCTAAATTCGACCGCCATTGATGTGGCAAAGATACTGTCCAACGACGTCACCGACACATCATGGGCGGCCTATTTGAAGGGCGACCGCGGCGTATTTACCCGCCGTGCCGTTCGCTTACTCGATAGCGGCGAGGCAAAGACGATTGCCGCACATTACGGCGACGACGCTGAATTCCGCGATCACGTAAACCGCTACATCCACGATTTTGAAGCGATGATGCGGGTATTGCTCAGCACTCGTGATGGCAATACCATTGGTGTGACGCTGCTTTCGTCAGATGTCGGCAAGCTCTATGTCGCATTGGCACAGGCAATCGAACGGCTCCGCAATTAGAGCAATAGGGCGCTGAGGATTCGGTTGAGATATCGTCTGAAACCCCGAATTTGGTGTAATTTTAATCCAACATGGCCCATTGCCAAAAATGCCCAAGTTGACACCTAGTTGACAAAATTGACGCCTATTTTGACATTTAGCAAAAGCATGCCGTAAGATAATTTCCAACATCGTGTTTTTTTGTAGGATATTGCTTTCGCCGATTTTGCCGCGTGAAGGACGTGACAAGCAACCTGTACTTCGACATCGACCCGCCGGGAGACAGCACGAACGGTTCAGTTGTATTCAAGAACTCCCCTCACCGTTCGTCCTGAGCCTGTCGAAGGTTGAAGCCTGTAACCTGTGCGGAAACAGCGCGAGCGGTTTGCAATTCAATTCTAATGCCGTCCTGCTTATACCACCAACAATGTCAAAGAGCCTGCCGCTAAACAAGCGGCGTGACCCTGCGTTCCCAGATCAAATCCTACATTGCAAGTGCTCATGTTAAACTAAAGTTCGATAAAATTGAATCGTCATTGCGAGCGGAACGAAGCACTACAGTGCAGCTTAGACCTGCTCTGGATTGCTTCGTCGCTTCGCTTCTCGCAATGACGATTTAGATTCTTGCGCTAGATTATGCAGGTGAGAAGCCTTTAACATTTACCTAAACCGTAGCCCTGAGCCTGTCGAAGGGCGCTTCACGGCGAGGCGTACTTCGACAGGCTCAGCACTACGATGCAACTATATGTCATCGCACGCTATTATCAACTAAGCCCGAAACCACCCTAACTTGACGGATTATACAGCCAGTTAAAGCTCTCACGGTCAATCCAACCATAGCTATAATTGGCGTAATACAGGCCAAATAACGCCGCAGAGATCAACGTAGTCATCGTCAGGATGCGGCGCGGATTGAAATTTGCCGGCGCGCCGGGATCGTGACCAGGCAAACGTTCAAGGCCGAGCTCTTCGTTGTTCCGCACACCGAACGGCAACACCACAAATGCCGTCATCACCCAAAACAACGCATAAATTGCAACGATCGATACGGTGGTCATGCAGTCTCCAAAATTATGACGTCGACAATCGGCTTCTTGCCTGTCCAAGCCGTAGCGACGCGGCGGACAGCCAAGCGAATGGATTCGCGTAATCGTTCGTAATCGCCCTTATTGTCGCGCACAGCCTTTGTCGCGGCCTCGCTTGCTTCGTCCAGAAACTCGTCAAATGCTTCTTCAATCGGCACACCGTGCAACCGGATCTGGGGATCGCCGAGCAAAGAATCACTGCCGTCCAGTGCGATGGCGACGGTGATTAGGCCGTATAAGGAAAGCCGCCTGCGTTCATTGATGGTTGGTCCATCCGATGCGATGATCGTATCGCCGTCCAACACCAATCTGCCTGTGCGTTCCTGTCCGACAATCTCTGGCCCGTGCGGCGCCAGACGGACTACATCGCCATTGGATTGCACAATGGTTTTCGGAACGGAATGCGCAGCGGCAAAGCGCGCTTGCTCCGCCATGTGCCTGCGTTCACCGTGAACCGGCACCAGAATTTCCGGCCTTATCCAATCATAAAGAGCGGCGAGCTCCGGCTGGCCGGGATGCCCAGATACGTGCACATGCGCCTGCTTTTCAGTCACCGTCAGGATGTTACGGCGCGCGAGTTTATTCATGATCACGCCGATGGCAATTTCGTTACCGGGGATTTGTTTGGACGAAAAGATAACGGTATCGCCCGCTTCCAACTTTACCGGATGATTGCCTTCCGCGATCCGGCCCAAAGCAGCGCGCTCCTCGCCCTGCCCACCTGTCGCCACGACCATCACGTCGCTGCGTTTCATCCCATCAACGCTGTTCATATCGACGGTGTCCGGCATGTCTTTCAAATATCCGTTGGCCTTTGCCGCATCAATGATCCGGTGCAATGAACGGCCGGCAAAGCAGAGTTTTCGGCCACTTTCACGCGCCACTTCACCTAAGGTTTGCAGCCGCGCACCGTTTGACGCGAAAGTGGTGATCAGCACCCTGCCCTTTGCCGCCTTAACCGATTTCAGCAAATCCGCTTTGACACTGCCTTCACTGCCACTGCCATCTTGGTTGAACACGTTGGTGGAATCGCAAACCATGGCGAGCACGCCTTCATCGCCGATTTTGCGCAGCTCTTGCTCTGTTGACGGCTGGCCAATCACCGGCGCATCATCCAGTTTCCAGTCACCGGTGTGAAAGATGCGGCCATAAGGCGTATCAATCACCACTGCGCTCATTTCAATAATCGAATGCGCCAATGGAAACAGCCGGAAATCAAATGGACCCATCGAAAAACTGCCGCCCATTGGAATAACGTTCAGGTCGATTTCATCGAGCAAGCCTTCTTCTTCGAGCTTTCCCCGTATCAATGTTGCGGTGAACGGCGTTGCATAGAGTGGCACGCCAAGCTCGGCAGCCAGATAAGGGACAGCGCCGATGTGATCTTCATGGCCATGCGTCAAAACGATACCGAGCAAGTCTTTCTTGCGCTTTTCGATGAATTCCAAGTCTGGCAAAATTAGGTCAACACCGGGATATTCAGCGTTTGCGAACGTCAGCCCCAAGTCGACCATGATCCATTTGCCATCACAGCCATATAGATTGACGTTCATGCCAATCTCGTCCGAACCGCCCAATGCGAGGAAGAGCAATTCTTTACCAGGGGTAGTCATAACAATATGGAACCTTATTTTTCTTTATTTTTAAACAGTATAGCAAGGCCGCGCAAGGTCAGATCGGGATCGATCCGATCAAACAAATGCGAATGTTGCTGGAACAAGGTGGCCAATCCACCCGTGGCAATCACCGTTACCGGCGCGGCAATTTCCGACTTCATCTTCGCTATAAGCCCTTCGACCATCGCAACATAGCCCCAATATATACCAATCAGCATTTGATGTTCGGTTGTTCGGCCGATCACGCTGGTGCTTTCGGGTGCTTCGATTGCGATACGCGGCAATTTTGCGGTCGCGTTGACCAAAGCATCAAGCGATAAGTTGATCCCCGGCGCGATAATACCGCCGCGATATGCGCCGTCGCTGCCGATATGATCGAATGTTGTAGCCGTGCCAAAGCTGATGACTATTTTTTCGCCCGCTGCCAAAGAATGCGCAGAGATAGCGTTGACAGCGCGGTCTGCGCCCACGGATTGTGGCTCATCAACTTTCAGTGCGATGCCCCATTCCACCGGCGCTTTACCGGCCACCAACGCATCCACACCAAAATATTTGCTGGAGAGCTGGCTAATATTGTGGAGCGCGCGCGGCACAACGGTCGAACAAATTACCGCATCGACGTCGCTGCGCGCAAAACCCTCAATTTCGAGCAATTGCAGCAGCCACACCGCATATTCATCGGCCGTTTTGCGCGAATCGGTCGCGATCCGCCAGCGCGTCTTAATTTCCGTGCCATCGATCAACGCAAATTTTACGTTGGTATTGCCAGCCTCAATCGCGAGCAGCATAGATTATCCCCAGTTACACAAGAAAAACATCGGCAGCATGAATGACACGAATAGCGCCATCCGCCAAGCGCAGCATGAGCGCGCCATCATCGGTTAAGCCGTCATAAATTCCTGACAATGACTCGCCATCGGGCAACTGAACATTCAGCGCGGTGCCAACGGGATGCGCCCGGTCTTTCCAGTCGGACAAAATGACGGCGGGTCCAAATGTCCGCCATCGCAGCAAAGTTTCCGCAAAATCCTGCGCTAGTATCTCTACAAATTCTTGCGGGGCGGGCGGCGTTAAACCTAGCGCAGCAATACTCGTTACGGGCCGCCCAGTGCCTTCGGGTTGGAATGCCAGATTGACACCAATACCCACGACCACCGCGTCGTTGCTGCGCTCCAGCAATATGCCGCAAAGTTTTTGACCGGCCACCGACAGCAAATCATTTGGCCATTTGATCTGCGCCACTGAAAACGGCGATAGTTTCGATATTGATTTGTGCACCGCCACCGCAGCGACAAACGCCAACGTCGCCGCCGCTGGATCAGACGGTTGCAACCTGACAATGCAGCTGGCGAAAAGGTTTCCCGCCGGGCTAATCCAATTGCGGCCCAAACGCCCCCTTCCGGCACGCTGCGTATCGGCGCGCAGCCACAGTCCTTCGGGTGCGCCCTGATTTGCGCGCAGCAGCAGATCCGCATTGGTCGATCCGGTCACCGCGACCTGTTCAAACATCGGCGTCAGAATAATGCCTGCGCCGCTTTTGCTGTGATCGCGGTTAATATGCCGATCGAGAAATAGCCGATCGGACTAACCGCCAGTGCCATGACGCCGCCGGTGATCGCAAGTGTTGGGTCCGTGTCTTGAACGATCACGCCATTTGGTTCGTCGAAATACATCAGCTTGATGATCTTCAGATAGTAAAATGCGCCGATAACCGAGCCAACCACGCCGATGATCGCAAGTGGGAATAGGCCCGCAGCGACAGCAGCATTGAAAACCATCAGCTTGCCATAAAATCCAAAAAGTGGCGGAATTCCAGCGAGCGAGAACATCATAATCGCAAAAACTGCGGCCAGACCGGGCCGCGTTTTGGACAGGCCAGCGATATCGGACAATCCTTCCAACAACGTTCCGTCGCGGTCGTGCAATTGCATGATGCAGATAAAGCTACCCAATGTCATGACCACATAAATCGACAGATATACCAGCATCGCAGCCACGCCCTGCTGTGTTGCTGCGGCCAATCCGATTAGGATGAAACCGATATTGTTGATCGAGCTGTAAGCCAGCAAACGCTTCAAATTCTGTTGACCGATGGCACCAACCGCGCCGATGATGATCGACATTAAAGCGATCACGATGATGATCTGTTGCCAAGCCTCGATTTGGTTACCAAATGCGCCCAGCACCACACGTATCAGCAAGGCTGTCGCCGCTACTTTCGGGGCGCTGGCAAAGAATGCCGTTACCGGCGTCGGCGCACCTTCATAGACATCCGGCGTCCACATATGGAACGGAGCTGCGCTTATTTTAAAGGCCAGCCCAGCGAGCATAAACACAACACCAAACAACGCGCCCATCCCGATTTCACCGGTAAGCGCAGTGCCAATCGCGTCAAAGCCGGTTGATCCGGTAAACCCATAGATCAGCGACATGCCGTAAAGCAGTATGCCGCTCGCCAACGCGCCGAGTACAAAGTACTTAAGTCCTGCCTCTGCCGACCGCCCATCGCTGCGTACAAAACTGGCCAACACATAAGCGGCAAGGCTGTTCAATTCCAAACCGATGTAGAGCGTAATCAAGTCATTGGCCGAAACCATCAATCCCATACCGACCACCGCATATAGTATCAGTACCGGGTACTCGGCCCGCATCGCGCCAGCCTTTTCAAGGTAACGCGGTGCAATGATAAGAGAAATCGCGGCGGCAATGTAGATTAGAATTTTGGCATAGCTGCCAAAGGCATCCATCCGGTAAAGCCCGTCAAACGCATCCCCGCCAAGAGCGAAAGCATCGTTGGTCAGCAAGTCTATCGCCAAAGCCCCTGCCGCGAACAATACGCCCACCGACAATATCGAGAGCAGCCGCCCGCTATTTGGACGCCACGCAGCGATCAGCAACAACAATAATCCCGAAAAACTGATGATCAGTTCGGGTCGCGTAAAATAAAGGGAAATGCCCATATCCATTAGTGGCTCCCCTCAGCCGCTTTTTCAGCATGACCGCTTGCTTTATTTTCTGGGCCAGCATGGCCAGCAACGCGGTATTTTGCGGTGGTTTTGTCATGCGGCTTGATCGCTGCATCGCCCGCAGGAGCCGCCCGGTCAATTCGTGCGACAATGGTCGCCACGTCCCGGCGGATTGGTGACAAGAAGCTTTCCGGATAAACACCCATCCACAGCACAGCAGCCGCAATCGGCACCAACAGCCAAATTTCGCGATCATCCAGATCGGGCATCGCGGCGGCATCGGCATTCACTTGCTGGCCAAATGCAACGCGCCGATAAAGATACAGCATATAGGCAGCGCCAAGAATTATGCCGGTGGTTGCAATCAATGTCGCCCAGGTCGAAACCTTGTAAAGACCAGCCAACGATAAGAACTCGCCGACGAATCCGCTGGTGCCCGGCAAGCCGACGCTGGCCATTGTGAATAGCATGAAGAGCAACGAATATTTCGGCATGTTGATCGCAAGCCCGCCATAACGGCTAATCTCCCGCGTATGCAGCCGGTCATAAATTACGCCAACGCACAAAAATAATGCGCCCGACACAAGGCCGTGGCTCAACATAACGATGATCGAACCTTCGATGCCTTGCTGATTAAACGCGAACAACCCGGTCGTAACAATCGCCATGTGCGCGACCGAAGAATATGCGATCAGTTTCTTCATATCCTGCTGCACCAGCGCCACTAACGATGTGTACACCACCGCCACCATCGACAGGCCAAAGATCAGCCAGATGAATTGCGCGCTTGCCTCTGGAAACATCGGCAATGAAAACCGCAAGAAACCATATCCGCCCATTTTTAAAAGCACACCGGCAAGGATCACTGAACCCGCAGTCGGGGCCTGAACGTGGGCATCGGGAAGCCAAGTGTGTACCGGCCACATCGGCATCTTGACCGCGAAACTAGCGAAAAACGCCAGCCACAGCCAAGTCTGCGCCTTGGCCGGGAAGTCGTGGTTGAGCAATGTCGGTATGTCCGCCGTCCCGGCCTGTTGGATCATCCACAGCATCGCAAGCAGCATCAGAACCGAACCAAGCAGCGTGTAGAGAAAGAATTTATAGCTGGCGTAAATGCGGTCCGCACCGCCCCAAATGCCGATGATCAAATACATCGGGATCAGCCCGGCTTCAAAAAAGATATAGAACAGCATCAAATCCTGTGCCGAGAATACGCCGATCATCAGCGCCTCCATCAGCAAGAACGCAGCCATATATTCGCCAACGCGGGTTTGGATCGTGCGCCAACTTGCACCGATACATATCGGCATCAGGAACACCGAAAGCATGATCAGCATCAATGAAATGCCGTCTATGCCCAGCTTCCATCCGATAGGTCCAAACAGCATTGCGCTTTCGGTGAACTGCCATTGCATGCCGCCCGGATCGTAATTAATCCACAGCAACGCGCCCAACAACATCTCGGTCAAAGTAATCCCGAGCGCGATGAGGCGGGCCAATTGCGGGCGTGCGAACAAGCACAAGATCGCCGCAATAATTGGCAGCAAGATCATACCCGAAAGGATCGGAAAATGGCCAATAGTCATCGTGCTTGCACCATCATCCAGCTAACTGCGGCAACAAGGCCGAGAAGCATCACAAGAGCATAGGTATAAAGATATCCGGATTGCATCCGCACCGCTATCCGGCTGGTTAATGCCACTGCAGCGGCTGAGCCATTGGGACCAAAACGGTCGATGATACCGACATCGCCTTTTTCCCAGAACAAGCGGCCAAGCCAGAATGCGGGACGGACAAAGATCGCGTCATACAGTTCGTCAAAATACCATTTGTTGAGGAAAAAATTATACAGCGGGCGGAACGTCGCCGCCAGTTTCTGCGGCGCGTCGGCGGAACGAATATACATCATATAGGCGACAGCCAATCCGGTCAGCATGGCGATAGTCGATGACAATTTAACCCACATCGGAACTTCATGCATTTCGTGCATCAAATGTTCGTTGAACGCCAAAGTGCTGTTTTTCCAGAATGCAGCCCCTGTTTCCGCCTCGATAAATGCCCCGTGAAACAAGAATCCGGCAAGCACCGCGCCCAACGCAAGCACCAATAACGGGATACGCATCGACCACGGGCTTTCATGAGGGTGATAGCCCGCAGTACCGTCATGGCTGTCATGCGTGTGATGCGAATGATGATCGTTCGCGCCGTGATGATCATCATGCACCGCATGCTGAATATGCTCGCTTTGATCCCAACGCGGCTTGCCAAAGAACGTCAGGAATATCAGCCGCCAGCTATAGAAGCTGGTCAAAAGCGCCGCCAGCACGCCTATGGCAAACCCGTACATATGGTACGTCGAATTTGACGCAAAGGCCGCTTCGATGATCGCATCCTTGGAATAGAATCCGGCAAATCCGCCGAGCCCGACAATACCAACGCCCGTGATCGCCAGCGTTCCTGCGACCATTGCCCAAAACGTAAACGGTATGGCTTTACGCAAACCACCATAATAACGCATATCTTGTTCATGATGCATCGCATGGATGACGCTGCCCGCGCCAAGGAACAACAATGCCTTGAAAAATGCGTGTGTGAACAAATGGAACATCGCCGCGCCATACGCGCCTGTACCTGCGGCAAAGAACATATAGCCGAGCTGCGAACAGGTCGAATAGGCGATGACTCGCTTGATGTCCGTTTGCACCAGTCCAACCGTGGCCGCAAATATCGCGGTGGTCGCGCCCACTATCGTGACAACATTCAGAGCAAACTGGCTAGTTTCAAACAGCGGTGACAGGCGGCACACCATGAACACGCCTGCTGTAACCATCGTCGCGGCATGGATTAGCGCGGATACCGGCGTTGGGCCCTCCATGGCATCGGGTAGCCAAGTGTGCAGCCCCAATTGCGCCGATTTGCCCATCGCACCGATGAACAGCAAGACGCAAAGCACCGACATTGTATCAACACGGTAGCCGAGGAAGCCGATGCTGGAGCCAACCTGCTGCGGCGCGGCGGCCAATATTTCCGGAATGCTGACAGTATCAAACACCAAATACACACCGAAAATCCCGAGCATAAAGCCAAGGTCACCGACGCGGTTGACGACGAATGCCTTGATCGCCGCGGCATTGGCGCTGGGTTTCTTGTACCAAAAACCGATCAGTAAATAAGAAGCAAGGCCAACGCCTTCCCAGCCAAAGAACATCTGGACCAGATTGTTGGCGGTCACCAGCATCAACATCGCGAAGGTAAACAACGACAGATAGGCGAAGAAACGCGGCTGATCCGGGTCTTCCTCCATATAGCCCCAGCTATACAGATGGACCAGAGCCGATACCGTTGTGATTACCACCAGCATTACCGCAGTCAGGCTATCAACGCGCAGTTCCCAATTGAATTTCAAACTGCCCGACTGCACCCATTGCATAACCGGTTCGACATAGGCGGCTTGATCACCGCCGACAAACGCCAAAAAGATCGGCCAACTGAGCGCGGCGGAAACAAACAACGCTCCTGTCGTCAAAGACTTGGCCGCGACCTTGCCCATCGCATGGTGGCCAAGCCCCGCCACGATAGCCGCCAGCAATGGCAGAAACACGATTATTTGAATGGAAGTCAACGCCCCTTAACCCTTCATCCGGTTGACATCATCAACCGCAATTGTACCGCGTCCGCGAAAATATATAACCAATATAGCAAGCCCGATTGCCGCTTCACCCGCCGCAACGGTGAGCACGAACATCGCGAAAATCTGGCCGGTAAGGTCGCCAAGAAACGCGCTGAACGCGACCAAATTGATATTTACGGACAGCAAGATTAGCTCAATCGCCATCAATATGATGATCACATTCTTGCGGTTCAGAAAAATGCCGAGCACCCCCATCACAAACAGGATCGCGCTGACCACCAGATAATGTTCGATACCGATCATAGCTCCATCCCCTGCCCGACGCCGGGTTGCATGTTGCGGACGGCATCTTGCGGGCGGCGCTGGACTTGACGGCTGATATTCTGGCCGCGCGTGCCGCTGCTCTTACGGTGGGTCAGAACGATCGCCCCTACCATTGAGACGAGCAGGATTAGCCCTGCGCTTTCAAACAGAAACACATATTTGGTGTAGAGCAAATCGCCGATTGCTTGGATGTTCGGCACCTGATCATTCACGGTTGCCGCGCCTGCCGCCGGTGTGCCCAGCTTTACCGCGCCGGCACGGTATGCACCGATCCCAAGTATCAACTCGCTGACCAATATGATGGCCAATACAACGCCGAGCGGCAAATTCTTGGCAAATCCGGCGCGCAACTCCGCAAAATCAATGTCGAGCATCATCACCACAAACAGGAACAACACCGCGACCGCGCCGACATAAACGATCACCAGCAACATCGCGATAAACTCCGCGCCCACCAGCACCATCAGGCCAGCGGCGTTGAAGAATGCGACGATCAGCCAAAGCACTGAATGCACCGGATTGCGCGCGAATATGACCATTGCGGCGGACGCGATGAGCAGGCTGGCGAACAGGTAGAAAGCAAAGACTTGGATCATATTCCGCGCCCTTTAACGATACGGCGCGTCGGCGGCAAGGTTTGCCGCAATCGCGCGCTCCCATTTGTCGCCATTGTCTAAAAGCTTGTTCTTATCATAGAGCAGCTCTTCGCGCGTTTCGGTGGCATATTCAAAATTAGGCCCCTCAACGATGGCATCGACCGGGCACGCTTCTTGGCAGAAACCACAGTAGATGCACTTGGTCATATCGATGTCATAACGCGTCGTGCGGCGGCTGCCGTCATCACGCGGTTCAGCCTCAATGGTGATCGCCTGCGCCGGACACACTGCCTCACACAGCTTGCACGCGATGCAGCGTTCCTCGCCATTGGGATAACGGCGCAGCGCATGTTCTCCGCGAAAGCGCGGGGAAAGCGGGTTCTTCTCATACGGATAGTTGATCGTCGCCTTGGGCTTGAAGAAATATTGCAAGGTCAGCCAATGCGCCTTGACGAACTCCCACAGGGTGAAGCTCTTGATGAGGTGGGGGAGGTTCATTGGGGTTCCAGCATTCTTGGCCTCGGCGGGATTCTAATACACCCGACGGCTTCCTGCCTGAGTTTACCTGCGGCGATGATCCAGTCTGCGCCGCCATCGCGCCAGATTGTCATTTCGATGTCTACGGTTGCGCCAAGCTCAATCCCCTCCGCCTGAAGCGCCGGACCGGAAGCGTGGATCGTCCATCCGTACTTGTTGCCTTTGACGAAATACCGGACCGATTTGACGGGGTCGTTTAACACGAAACCTAAACCGGTGGAAACTTCGTTGAAATTCATTGCCTTATGGCCATCAGCATAATCGATGCCCAAAGTCGGTAAGCCATCGCCTTTCAAACATGTGAATAGGGCATTCGAAACATGAAACGTCGATAGCGGGACATCAACAGACTGGTCCCTCATGATAGGCGGTGCTGCATCCTCACCTTGTTGTTCGGAGCCCGCGTGAGCCGAACCCGCACCGGCAAGCAGCAGGGCGGCCGATAAACCTACGTGAATGAGGTTGCTCACGTCCCATACCTCGTCAGCATCAGATACCCGCTCACCAGCACCACGAACCCCAGCGAAACCGGCAGGAACACCTTCCACCCCAGCCGCATCAGCTGGTCGTAGCGATAGCGCGGGACGGTCGCCTTGACCCAGCTGAAGATGAAGAAGAAGAACAGGATCTTGGCGAACAGCCAGATCCAGCCGGGGATCTGATAGAGCAGCGCCCAGTCCACCGGGGGCAGCCAGCCGCCGAAGAACAGCGTCGCGTTGAGCGCGCACATCAGCAGGACGTTGGCGTATTCGCCGAGCCAGTAGAGCGCGAAGCTCATGC
>JAYVBJ010000054.1:0-63220 GCA_043750535.1 Sphingomonadales bacterium
ATCGTCGCTGAAAAAAGGCGCGTCGGTTTTCCAGCCGCGGGTCTGCGAGTTGGGGTTTTTCTTCGCGTTCGCAAAGTTGTTTTCTGAAATGCCGCGCAGATGCGCGCGATCAAGACCAAAGCGCTCCTCATACTCCGCTGCGACATTCGAGAACATATAGGGCCAAAGGTAGCGTGCTTCCTGCGCCTCGCGTCCGGCCCAAGCAGCAGCTCCCAGGTATTCGGCAGCGCGCTGACCTGGGACATTGCGCATCAATTCGATGCCCAGCACCAGCGCAAGGCCATAACGCCCAGCCTCTATCTCCGCGCTGGCGGCAAGAATTGCGATGCTGCCCGATGCGCAGGCTGCCTCATGGCGCGACGTGGGGATGCCTGCCATATCAGGATGGACATGGCCGAAAAAGCCGCCCAGATGGCCTTGGCCTGCAAACAGCTCACCCACGAAATTGCCGACATGCGCGGTTTCCACGTCTTTCGGTTCAATCCCGGTTGCCGTAAAAGCAGCCTCTGCCACATCGCGGAACAGCTCAAACATGCCGCCACCTTCGCGGTCGATATTGCGGGCGAAATCGCTTTGGGCTCCGCCCAATATGAAAACTTCTGCTGACATGTCAGTCTCCTTGATCCATCATCTCCAGCGCAAGTTCGCGCACTTCGCTGCGCATCACTTTGTTGGTTACATTGCGCGGCAGACTGTTGAATTGGAACAGCCGCTCAGGCAGTTTAAATATCGCCAGATCTTGCTCCCGAAGATAGCTGGTAATGCTTTCGAGTGTCACTTGGGCACCTGCGCGCGGGACGGCCGCCAGCCCCACACGCTCACCCATAACCGGATCGGGAAGTGAGAAGACGCAAGCTTCGGCAAGGTCAGGATGGCCGCCGAGCAACTGGTCGATCTCTTCTGGCGAAATGTTCACGCCCCCGCGAATGATCAGATCCTTGCAACGCCCAACAAAGCGCAGAAAACGCCCGCCCTGTTCAATCTGGAACAGGTCGCCAGTTTTGAAATATCCGTCATTTGTGAAGGCCGCCGCTGTCTGTTCGGGTGCCTTCCAATAGCCTTCGAACACTGCTGGTCCGCGAATTTGGAGCTCACCAGCTATGCCCTCTGCGGTGATTGGATCGCCGCCTTGTGGGCGTACCAGCCGCGATTCCATGATGCGCTGCGGTGCAGTCCCGAACCATGGTGCAATAATGAGCTCATTCGGAAAATAACTCGCGCGCTCGACAGGATCGGGCACGGCATCTGGGCCAGCGATCAATGTCATCCCCTCATTAGAGCCGAAGATGTTGATCACAGGCAGCCCCAGCCGTTCCTGAAACCCCTGCACCATGGCAGGGGCAAGCGGCGCTGAACCTGAACCGATTGTGCGTAGGCTCGACAGGTCAACCGTGGCGAGCAATGCCTCATTCTGAAGCAACATGTTAAGAACGGCCGGCGGTGCAATGGTAAAGGAGGGTCGCTCAGCGGCTATCTGGCCCAGATAGATTTGTGGGTCGAACGGATGATGCAGCACCATCGTTCCTGCTATGCGCAGCCAGCCCATCGTGACGCCGCCGATTGACGCCATATTAATCAGCGGGAACGGGTTGAGCATGACATCGCCGTCCTGCAACCGCGATGTAACATAAGTACCCGGCGCAATGCCGATCCAATGATTGTGGCTACGCGGCACGCCTTTGGGAATACCGGTGGTACCCGAGGTCCAGCAGATAGTGAACACATCGTCGGCGTCGATCTGCGTCGTCGCGCGGTGCGCTGCGAGCAAGTCCGCCCGTGCAGGTTCGTTTGACAGATCGATGGCGTTGTCTGGTGCGTCGGGCCCGACAGTCATCAATTGAATTGTATCACCCAACAATGGTTGGACCACGCCGATGTGATCAGCATGGTGCATCCGCGTCCCGCAGATAAAGGCCTTGGGAGCGACAATGCCAAACATGGCTGAAAGCTCATGGCTGCGATATTGAACAGCAACCGGACTGACGATCGCACCGATCGCCGCCGCCGCGAAATAGAGCGCCACGAATTCGCTGATATTGGGGAGCTGGATCACAACGACGTCATCCTTACCGATTCCCGCTGCGAGCAAGGCACCCGCCAGGCGCTCAACTTCGGCCGACAATTGGCTATAGGTTAACCGTTGTGGCTCACCAAAGGCGAAATCCGCGCGGTTCGGTGCATCCACCAGCGCGAGCCTGCCACTATGCGACTTCGCATTGGCAAAGAACAGGTCAGCGAGCGTTTGGTCTCCCCACCAGCCCGCTTCCCGATAGGCAATTCGCTTCTCCTCCGGAGCGACGATCATGTCAGGCTGCCAGAACCGGATTTGGCCCCATGCCGATGTCATCGCCATTGGCCCAGACAGAATGCGTGCCAGAGCAGAATCGTTCCGGCAGGATGATCCGGCACACAGGGCCAGCTGCGAAATTCTTCGCGTCGATCAGCACGCATTCCGAGCGATCATTTTCGACATCGGCGATGAACGAAACCAGATAGCCGTCGTCTTCGTTCTGCGAATTGATCCGTGGCGCAAACGGGCTTTCGCTGCCATAACGGCCGGGGCCAAAGCTGATCTCTTCGCTGGCGCCTGTTTCAAGATCGTGCTTCACTAGCCCCGTGAACAGAAACCAATACGGCTCCGGCACTGCTGAATAGGCGTAACGATATTTATTCCCGGCATATTTCTGGTTGATCATGCCGAATTCGAGAATGCGGTCGTCGAGCCGCTCTTCGCTGGTTGTTCCGGTCTTCAGGTTGAAGCGCCAGCGGTGCAGCTTCGGCTTCATCAGTCCCTGGCTCAAATACGCCATCATTCGCTCAAGGCCATCAGGCGCATCGGGGTGTGATTTGGGCATCGGTTCTTCTTGATAATAGCCATCGAGGGTGATTTCGTCGCCTTCCTCCCAAGCATTAAGCCAGTGAAGCGTATAAGTTGGCTCAGCCTCGAACCAGCGGATATCTTCCGGCTGGCCCATGCGCGGGATGATGCCGAAACGGGTTTTCTGGTCGGGGTGAAACTGCACGACATGCAGATTGCGCTCCAGGAGCTCTGGGTTCCAGTAGAGCGGCATGTCGTTGACGATGGCGTAGTTTTTCGTGAAGGCCATGTCGTGCGGTAGCCGCGGCCCTGCGAGTGGGACCGGTATATAATGCTTCAGCTTGTTGTCCGCACCGACCACGCCATAATGCATATAGGGCGCATGTTTGGAATAGTTGAAGAACATCAACTCTCCGGTGGCTTCATCCACCTTGGTATGTGCCGATACACCATCCAGCGGCACCCAGCCTTCGGTGCCGAACTGTTCGAGCGTGAACGGGTCTAACCGATAGCCTTCGCCGCATTGGTAAAAGGTCGAAAGGATTTTGCCGGCATGGATGACCACATCAGTCGATGAAGAGTCCTTCAGCCATTCTTGCGCACCCCAGCCGGGCCTGGTCGATTTGTGTGGCGGCTCCATCAGCCCGGCCCAGAGCGCCTTGCCCGCTTCCTGTTCAGCCTGAAAGCCCTTGGTACGGACAAACCGGCTGCGATAGCTAGCGCGGCCAGCCTTGAAGCTGATTGAATGGATGAACCCGTCGCCGTCAAACGGGTGATAGCGGCCGATAGGTTCATGCACGGGAACCTCGCCCGTGCGGACATAGACGCCATCGATATCGTCGGGGATAGTCCCGATCACTTCGGCATCTCCACTCGTGAAGATCGCATTCCATTCGTTGAATGTCGGCGTCCACGCCCCCTTCATATAGGGGTGGTCAGTGGTTTTGAGAGTCGATCTCACTTTGCCCACGAGTTCGATTGTCATCGCATCACTCCTTCACATCGAAAGGCGGCTTTACACATGCCGCATCATATTCCTGTTTCAACCGCGAGGCGATCTGAGCCATCGGCTCGATCGCTTTAACTGAGCCAACGCCCTGACCTGCCGACCAGACATTTTTCCATGCTTTGGCATCGTCCTGCGCATTTTCGAAGTTGGGCTTTTTGTCCTCTGGCATGTTGGCGGGGTCGTAACCTGCCGCAACCAGACTTTGCCTTAGCCAGTTTGCTGTAACGCCGGTGATGCCTTTCGAAGGGACAATGTCCTCTGCGCCGGCGCCAATGACCATGTCCTTATAAGCTCGTTCCGCCATACTTTCCTGGCAGGAGATCAGCGCGGTGCCGACATAGGCCAAATCCGCGCCGAGAATTTCCGCTGCCCGGATTGCTTGCCCCGTCGAGATTGCCCCGCCCAGGACGATGGGACCGTCCCAGAATTGTCGAACTTCCTCAACGAACGCAAAGCCCGCCGTCTGTCCGGTATGGCCCCCCGCACCCGAGGCCACCAGTACCAACCCATCTACCCCGGCGGATGCGGCCTTGCGTGCAAAGCCGATAGAATTGACATCGGCAAAGACCAGCCCGCCATAGCCATGCACAGCATCAACCACTCTCGCCGGACTGCCGAGCGCAGTGATGACAAGACGTGGTCTGTGGCGAATCACGCAGTCAAGATCGGAGGGGAGGCGATCATTTGAGGAATGGACGACGAGATTTACGGCCCAGGTCGCAGCCTTTGGATCATTCTCCAATTCGGTAGCGATTTGCCGCATCCAGTCATCAAGAATCTCCGTTGTCCGCGCGTTGGGCGTCGGGAAGCAGCCAATCATACCTGCCTTTGCCTGTGCGATGACCATTTCGGGCCCGGAAATCAGAAACATCGGCGCACCAATCGCCGGTATCGACAGGTTTCGACTTAGCTGTTCGGGCAAGTGCATTGGAGAATCTGCTTCTTGAGTTTGCGTCAGCAGAGGCTTGCATAACGAAACCAACTTGTATAGTCATACTTTGATAAGATGCGCGAGCGGAGCCCCCTTGGGGCATCGCTAACCGAAATAGCGTGTCGGTACTGCGGGGAGGTATTTATGTTGAAATCGGTTCTAAAGATTCTTGCTACGACCGCTTTGGTCTCACCCACTGCCGCCTGGGCGCAGGATGCGAGCGAAGGGGATCAGGGCGGTCTTGAAGAGATTATAGTTACCGCGCAGAAACGCGCTGAGGGCCTGTCCGAGGTTCCGATTTCGATTTCGGCTGTGAGCGGTGAAGCGATTGAAGCCTATGGCCAGACAAATTTGGAAGCGGTTTCGTCGTCCATTCCTAATCTGAAGATCACCCAGACCGCAATTGCCAACCGCATCGCGATCCGCGGTATCGCCTCGGGCGACAACAAGGGCTTTGAACAGTCGGTCGCGATGTTCGTTGATGGCATCTATTATGGTCGTGACCAATTGAGCCGTATGCCGCTGGTCGACCTTCAGCGCATCGAAGTGCTGCGCGGTCCGCAACCTACATTGTTCGGCAAGAACGCGATTGCCGGTGCCGTCAATGTGGTAAGCCGCCGCCCGACCAATGATTTCGAGGGCTCGGTCAGTGCGAGTTACGAGTTTGAACACAAGGAAAAACGTCTGACTGGCGTACTCTCCGGCCCGATCTCGCAGAATATCGGTGCGCGCGTTGTAGGCTATTACCGCCATATGGATGGTTATTTCTTCAACACGAGGCAGAACCGAAATGAGCCGAATGTGCGTGAAGCCTTTGTGCGCGGTATTGTCGAGTTCGAAGGTGATGGACCGCTTTCGGCCGATGTGAAGGTTGAATATGCGGACTTCAAAACCAAGGGGCAGCCGCGCGAGGCGTTTGGCCCTGTCGGGATCTATAGCACGGTATTTGCCGGTCCGCTTTTTGTTGAAACCAACGAAGATTATATACGTGCCGATGGCGGCTATGAAAGCCGCAACACAGTGTTCAACAGCGTACTCAACGCCAATCTAGAGCTTGGCGATCACACTCTGACTTCGGTGACCGGCTATCTCGACTATGCGGTCAACGAGACCATTGACGTTGATTTTGTCAATCCGAGCTTGCTTGATGGCACACTTCAATCTGAAGACTATCGTCAGTTCACCCAGGAATTGCGGATTGCCTCGCCGGGCGATCAAGCATTCAATTACATTGCTGGTGCCTATTTCCAGAACACAAAACTCGGCGTTACTGATCAGGTGCGTTTTTCACCCTTTTTCCTTAACACCGGCTTCCGTGCGCTGGGCGACACTACCAATGACCGCGTCTATTCACAGAAATCGGACCTAATCTCGGTCTTTGCTCAAGCTGAATTCTCACTGACCGATGCATTGCGGGTGACGGTGGGTGCCCGCTTCAACCACGAAACCAAAAGCGGCAGCCGCGCACTGGCGATCAATCGTGGCCCACTTAGCCTGACGCCTCCAACCGGCGCACCGATTAGCGACGCGGCGGTTTTTGGCACATTTCGTGTGCTCAATATCGAAGCGCACAGCATTTCAGGCAAGCTGAGTGAAGATTCGTTCAATCCGATGGCAAATATCCAGTATGACATCACAAACGACCTGATGTTTTACGCTTCATTTGCGCGCGGTTCCAAGGCAGGCGGATTCGACGTTCGCGGGAATTCCCTCCCGACCTCGACAACCGTCGCAACCCCTGGAGCGTTCTTGTTCGGTGACGAACGAGCTGACAATTTTGAAGCTGGGCTGAAATACAAGACGCGCAAGCTTGCGATCAATGTCTCACTCTATCGCACCAAATATACCGATCTGCAGACCAATGTGTTTGATGGGCAGTTGAGCTTCAACGTCAGAAATGCATCTGGTGCCGTAACGCAAGGCGTTGAAGCCGACATGCGCTGGGCGGTGGACGATCATTTCACGTTGAGCGGCGCGATTGCCTATCTGGACTTCGAGTTCACCAATTTCCCTCTTGGCCAATGCTACTTCCAGCAGGTGCCGACGTCGGGCACGTTCTGCAGCTATACTGGCCAGCGAAATACGCTGACTCCGAAATGGTCAGGCAATCTCAATGGTGATTTCAGCCATGAGGTTGGCGGAAATATGAAGCTCGGAGTTAATCTCAATGCTGACTTCTCGAGCAGCTATATCGCGGCAGCCAATCTTGATCCACGCACGTTGCAGGAAGGTTATGTGAAAATGGGAGCGCGCTTGTCGCTTGGCCATATTGACGACAATTGGACGGTAGCGCTGGTGGGTCGCAATCTGACCGATGAACGGATCAAACAGACTGCGGGGGCATTGCCGCTGGCCACCACCTTCACTGCCCGCAACGGGGTTGCCTATTCAGCGATCTACGATCGTCCGCGCAACATCGCGTTGCAATTCGACGTGAAGTTCTAGGGTCAGGACCTACTAATCCCACCTTCGAGGTTTGAGGCAAAATGGCTCGGTGCAAGGAGAAAAGGCGCAGGAATATGCAGATATTTCAAGACTTTTCGACGCAGCACTGGGCCATTTTGGTCAAATCCCTCTGGGACGCTGGAATGGCTTCCATCTCGGACGGAAACCCGCTTGGAAAGGCAATGAGCCTTCCCGCACGAATTTCCGCCCGATATGTTCGCCATTCCAGCGCCTCGAAGGCGCGATTAATAGGTCCTGGCCCTAATCAATGAGGCGATACTGGTCCTGAATGCCGGGAACGCCATCCTTTGAGCTGCCGTCGAGCGGCAGGGCATCTTGACGGTTGGCAGAAGAAGCATTGGCAATCTGACGGTCCTGCTCAGCCACATCAAAGCGGACCCAGCCATCGCGGCCAAGCCGTTCGAGCGGTCGGTAGCGCACCTTATATTGCATCCGCACCGATCCTTCGACCCAATAACCAAGATAGACGTAAGGAAGTTCCGCTTCGACGCAGCGGCGAATGTGATCGAGGATGATATAATTGCCAAGGCCGGTGCGCGTTTCATGATCGGGATCATAGAAACTGTAGATCAGCGAAAGCCCGTCGCCCTGACGATCGGTCAGGCAGGCTGCGACCAGACGACCCGGAACCCCGTCCAGCGTTGGCTCGCGGTATTCGACGACATAGCTGTCGACCGGCGTATGTTCCACCATGTCGGCAAAGTCGGTTTCGTCCATCGTTGCCATGCCCCCGCCCGGGTGGCGCACGCCAAGATAGCTCTGAAGCAAATCGAATTGCTCCACGGTTGACCAAGGACGGCACATCGTGGCGACCAGATCAGAATTGCGCTTCAGATTGCGTTTTTGAGTGGTTGAAGCGCGAAATGCTTCTGCCACTACCCGCACTGAAACACAGGCATTACAATCGACGCAGGACGGACGATAAGCCACCGTCTGGCTGCGGCGAAAGCCGATCCGGCTCAACGCATCATTCAGCGCATCGGCGTGCGGCCCCTTAAGCTCGGTAAATACCTTACGCTCACTGCGCCCTGGCAGGTACGGGCACGGCGCAGGGCTGGTCACAAAGAACCTGGGGAAACGAACCGGTGCGTTCACGAGCCTGAGCGATCCTCTGCTTTCGCGCAGACCTAAGCGCTGCGTCGGATCGGACTATGCCTCCGAGTGCCCTGCGTTGAAAGTCTTTTAACCACAAAACGGGGTTAATCAGAGGTTATTTTGCACAGCAGTGATCTGCGGACGCGAATCGTCCCTCAACGATCCAGTTCAACCTGACTTACTTGATAGCCATCCTTGCGCAGCGCAACGACCAGCGCATCGAGTTGCGCCTTGTCGCGGGCTTCGCATTCTATGTCGGTAATCAAGCCTTTGGCAGGCAAATGGGTGAAAATCCGCTGGTGATATATCTCGATTATATTGACCTGATGGGCATCAAATTCACGCATCACCTTAAACAAGGCGCCGGGACGGTCCTGCAAGGTCAGCCGCAACCGCGCCAGACGGCCCGAGCGGGCCAGATCGCGCAGCAAAACATTGGCGAGCAACCGCGTATCGATATTGCCGCCGCACAGCACCACACCAACCTTGCGGCCTTTGAACAGCTCTGGATAGCTCAGCATCGCCGCCAATCCGGCCGCGCCTGCACCTTCAACCACGGTCTTTTCGATCTGAAGCAACAGAGCCACCGCGCCTTCCAGCGCCGCTTCGCTTACCAATACGATATCATCGAGCAGCCCGGCCAGCACCTTTGAGGTGAACTCACCCGGTTCCTTGACCGCGATGCCCTCGGCCAGCGTATCGCCGCCGCAGGGCAGATCGGTGCCCTTGAGGCGGTTATACATCGATGGAAACAGCTCTGCCTCTACCCCGATCAGACCGATATCGGGCTTGATCGCGCGGGCTGCGGTGCCCATCCCCGAAGCAAGCCCTCCGCCGCCCACCGGGATCACCAGCATGTCGATCTCGGGCGCATCTTCCAGCATTTCCAGCACAACTGTGCCTTGGCCTGCGGCAACCTGCGGATCATCGAACGGGTGAACAAAGGTCAGCTGCCGTTCGGCCTCTAGCTCACGGGCGTGGGCATAGGCCTCGTCATAGGTTTCGCCGAACAGCACAATCTGACCGCCGACGCTTTCGGTCTGCATGATCTTCACTGTGGGCGTGGTCTTGGGCATGACGATGGTCACGGGTATCCCCAGTCTGGTCCCGTGATAGCTAAGGCCTTGCGCATGATTGCCTGCCGAGGCGGCGATGACCCCGCGAATGCTCTGCGCCCCGCCCTTCAGCAGCAGCGCATTCAGCGCGCCGCGTTCCTTATAGGCCGCAGTAAACTGAAGGTTCTCAAACTTGAGCCACACTTCGGCCCCGGTCATCGCGCTCAGTGTGCGGCTGTAAAGCGTTGGCGTGCGCACAATCGCGCCTTCCAGCCGGGCGGCAGCGGCGCGGATGTCGTCAATCGTCAGCAGCGGATTGGAGTTGGTGGCGGTTTTGGCTAAGCTCTGGGTCATCGCGCCGCGCGTTACCGGAAAGCTTGGGCCTAGGGAACCTGCATTCGTTTTTGCAGGAGGCAAGCTTTGCTTTGCAGCAAAACCCGTTACACAACCGAGGCATGAGTACAGCGAGAAAAGTGTCGTTCATCGGCCTTGGCGTGATGGGCGGAGCGATTGCCCGCCATATTGCCGAGGCAGGCCATGCGTTGACCATCTTCAACCGCACCCCGGCGCGCGCCGCCAAATGGCAGGAGGCTCATCCCGGTCTTGCCAGCAGGGTTGCGGCTAGCCCTGCGGAAGCTGCCGAAGACGCGGATGTGGTGCTGACCTGCGTTGGCACTGACGATGATCTGGCCGATGTGGTGCTGGGGCCGCTCGGCGTATTTTCTACGCTGGGAAAAGGCGCGGTGTTCATTGATCACACCACGGTTTCAGCCCGGATTGCGCGCCAGATCGCGGTCGAGGCGCGCGACAAGGAAATTCACTGCGTCGATGCCCCGGTTACAGGCGGCCAGGCCGGCGCGGAAAAGGGCACGCTGACACTGATGTGCGGCGGGCGGCCCGATGCGATTGAGGCGGCACGTCCGGTCATGGAGGCTTATTCCACCAGGATCGTCCATGTCGGCAAGGCGGGTGCTGGACAGATCACCAAGATGGTCAACCAGATCACCTTTTCCGGGATTCTCGCCAGCCTGTCCGAGGCGATGCGGTTTGCCGAGGCGGCGCATCTCGATCTCGACAAGGTCTATGAGGCGATCTCTGGCGGCGCTGCGCAAAGCTGGCAGATGGACAACCGCTGGGCGACTATGGCCAGCGGCGAGTTCGATTTCGGCTTCGCGGTTGACTGGATGCGCAAGGATCTGGGCCTCGCGCTCGACGAAGGCCGCGGACTTGGCGTGTCCCTGCCGACCACCGCGCTGATCGACCAGTTCTATGCCGATGTGCAGGCTTTGGGCGGCGGACGGCAGGATACCAGCGCGATCATTCGCCGCCTGCCGCGCCGTGGGAACAAGTAATGCGCCGTCTATTACTCGCCGTGCTGCTGGCGTCGACCAGTCCGGCCATGGCCGATACGCTGTTCGATAATGTCGATGGAGTGACGCTGGATGCCAAGGGCGGGATCGAGCATTTCACCGGATTGCTGGTTGGCGATGATGGACGGATCGAGCAAGTCTATCACCGCGGCGACAAGCGCCCCGCCAAGGTCGATTATCTGGTCGATGGCAAAAACCGGGTGCTGATGCCCGGGCTGGTTGATAGTCATGTTCATCTTATGGGCATCGGCTTTGCAGCATTGACGCTCGACCTTTCGGCAACGAAATCGCTGACTGAGGCGCTGGCAAGGATTGCCGCTTATGCGGCAGCGCATCCGGATCGCCCCTGGATCATCGGGCGCGGCTGGAATCAGGAGTTGTGGGGTCTGGGCCGGTTCCCGACTGCGGCTGAGCTTGACGCAGTCGTCAGTGATCGCCCGGTCTGGCTGGGCCGGGTGGATGGCCATGCCGGCTGGGCCAACAGCCGTGCGCTGGCGCTGGCAGGGGTTACCGCCATGACTATCGACCCGGTTGGCGGGCGGATCGAGCGGCTGGCAGCTACCAGCAAGACACCGGGCAAGCCTGCTGGCGTGTTGATCGATGCTGCGACCAGGTTGATCGACAAGGCAGTTCCCCCGCCCCGCCCCGAGGACCGCGACCAAGCGCTGGCCAAGGCGCAGGAGCTTTTATTGGCGCGCGGCGTGACTGCCGTTGCTGACATGGTTACGGGCATCGAAGATTGGCAGGCATTCCGCCGCGCAGGCGATACCGGTGTCTTGCGGGTGCGGATTATGAGCTATGCCGCAGGGATCGAGCAAATGGCTTTGATCGGCGGTCCGGGGCCGACGCCATGGCTTTATGATGATCGGTTGCGGCTGAACGGGGTTAAGCTGTTTCTTGACGGTGCGCTGGGATCGCGCGGGGCAGCGCTCAAGGCTCCCTATGCCGATAATCCCAAAAACAGGGGATTGCGGCAGAGCACCGACGTCCAGCTGCGCAACATGATGAGCCGCGCTGCGCTCGATCATTTTCAGGTGGCGGTCCATGCCATCGGCGATGAGGCCAATGCCTCAGTCCTCGATGCGATTGACGAGCTGGCGGTGACTTACACTGGGGACAGGCGCTGGCGGATTGAGCACGCCCAGATCGTCGATCCGACGGATATTCCCCGGTTCGGCAAAAACGGCGTGATCGCCTCGATGCAGCCGGTCCATCAGACATCCGACCGGACCATGACCGAGGCGCGGCTCGGGCCGAACCGACTGACCGGGGCCTATGCGTGGAAGTCTATTATGGCAGCGGGCGGCAAGCTGGCCTTCGGCTCTGATGCGCCGACCGAACAGCCAGATCCGTTTGCCGGGATGGCTGCGGCAACTACCCGGCAAGGCGCAGACGGCCAGCCATTTGGCGGCTGGCAACCGCAAGAAAAGATCACCCGCGAAGCTGCGCTGGCCGCCTATACAGTGGATGCCGCTTATGCCGGATTTGCCGAGGGCCGATTTGGCCGCCTGACCAAGGGCCAGCGTGCCGATTTCCTGCTGGTTGACCGCGATCCCTTGCTCGCCAGCGCGAGCGAATTGCGTGCGACCAAGGTGTTGCAGACCTGGGTTGGCGGGCGGCTGGTTTATGATGGGACGAAGGCCGCTGCGCGCTAGAGTTTCCGGTTTATATCGAGCCGCTTAGCCCCTCCCCTGGAGGGAGAGGTTGGGTGGGGGTGTACTGCCGCCGGCGTTAACGCGCTAAATTAGAGCGGGGTGCAAGAAATCTGAATCACCCAATCCAAAATCCGTCTACCCTGAGCTTGTCGAAGGGCTGCACTTCACCTTGAGGCTGGGCGTGAGGCGCGAAGAACAGGACAGCCCTTCGACAAGCTCAGGGAAGACGGGTGTGGTTCAGATTTAACGCTCACCGCTCTAAGCGGCTCGATATAAACGGAAAAACTCTAAAAGACGGGTCCGCATAACAAAGGGGCCGCGATTGCTCGCGGCCCCTCGGTTTTGTTTCGGTGGGCGAAAACTCAGTCGTCAGACTTGAGGAACGCCGGCATATGGTCAGCGTTTCCGCCCTCTGAACGCTCAGGACGCGGACCACGGTCACCGCCGCCATCCCGGCGCGGACCACGATCGCCGCCGCCATCACGGCGCGGTCCACGGTCGTTGCTGCGCGGACGACGATCACCACGATCACCGCCCGGACGATCACCACGCGGTTCGCGTGATTCACGCGGCGGGCGGGTATCTTCCAGCTCGGCGCCAGTTTCCTGATCGACGACGCGCATCGACAGGCGAACTTTGCCGCGCGGATCGATCTCGAGAACCTTGACCTTAACCGCTTGGCCTTCGGAAACGACATCGCCCACCTTCTCGACGCGCTCATTGCGCATTTCGGAAACGTGGACGAGGCCATCTTTGCCGCCCATGAAGTTCACGAACGCGCCAAAATCGACGATGTTGACGACTTTACCGTCGTAGATTTTGCCGATTTCAGCTTCTTCCACGATGCCGAGGATCCATTTCTTCGCAGCTTCGATCTGTGCGCCATCGGACGAGCTGATCTTGATCAAGCCTTCATCGTCAATGTCGACCTTTGCGCCGGTTTCCGCGACGATTTCACGGATAACCTTGCCGCCGGTTCCGATGATGTCACGGATTTTCGACTTGTCGATTTGGATCGTTTCGATACGCGGTGCGTGCGCCGAAAGCTCGGTACGCGCTGTGCCCAGTGCCTTGGTCATTTCGCCCAAGATATGCGCGCGGCCTTCGCTCGCTTGCATCAATGCGGCCTTGAAGATTTCTTCGGTAATGCCCGCAATTTTGATATCCATTTGCATCGTGGTGATGCCTTTTTCGGTACCCGCGACCTTGAAATCCATGTCGCCGAGATGATCTTCATCACCCAGAATGTCGGACAGGATTGCATAATCCTTGCCTTCCAAGATCAAGCCCATGGCGATGCCCGATACCGGACGTGTAATAGGCACGCCTGCATCCATCATCGACAAACAGCCGCCGCAGACCGTTGCCATCGATGACGAGCCATTGGACTCGGTGATGTCGGACAGGATACGGATGGTGTATGGGAAATCTTCGGTGGTCGGAAGCACGGGATGCAATGCGCGCCATGCTAATTTGCCATGACCAATTTCACGGCGGCCCGGTGCGCCGAAACGCCCAACTTCACCAACCGAATAAGGCGGGAAGTTATAGTGCAGCATGAAGTTGGAATAGCTTAAGCCGTCCAGACCATCGATCATTTGTTCGCTGTCGCGTGTACCCAATGTGGTGGTGCAGATCGCCTGCGTTTCACCGCGAGTGAACAGCGCCGAACCGTGCGTGCGCGGCAAGAAACCAACCATGCTTTCGATCGAACGAATTTGCGTGGTGGTACGGCCATCGATACGGCTGCCATCCTTTAGGATCGCACCGCGAACGATTTCCGCTTCCAGCTTCTTCATCACCTTGTTGGCAACCATTTGCGTTTGTGGTGTTTCACCAGCAAAATGTGCCTTGGCCGCCGCGCGCGCCGTATTCAGCGCATTCGAACGCGCCGATTTGTCGGTGGTCTTGTACGCCGCAGCAATATCCTTGCCGATCAGCTTTTTCAGGTTAGCTTTCATGTCCGCCGTGTTATCGGTCAGGTCAACTTCCCACGGATCCTTCGCGGCTTTTTCTGCCAGATCGATGATCGCGTTGCACACCTTGCGGATTTCCGCATGGGCAAACAATACCGCGCCCAGCATGACTTCTTCCGAGAGCTCTTTTGCTTCAGACTCGACCATCATCACGGCGTCGCCGGTTGCGGCAACGACCAGATCAAGCTCGCCAGTGGCAACTTCAGTCAATGACGGGTTCAGTTGATACTCACCTTCTTTATATCCAACGCGGGCCGCAGCAATCGGGCCCATGAACGGCACACCGGAAATCGTCAGCGCCGCAGACGCCGCAATCATCGCCAAAACGTCCGGCTCAGTTTCGCCGTCATAGCTCAATACTTGGCAAATGACGTTGATTTCGTTATAGAAACCTTCTGGGAATAGCGGACGGACCGGACGGTCAATCAAACGGCTGGTCAGTGTTTCTTTTTCGGTCGCACCGCGCTCTCGTTTAAAAAAGCCACCGGGAATACGGCCAGCAGCCGAGAATTTTTCTTGATAGTGCACGGTAAGCGGGAAAAAATCTTGCCCTTCTTTTACCGATTTTGCCGCCGTTACTGCGCAAAGCACTACGGTTTCGCCATAGGTCGCCAAAACGGCGCCATCGGCTTGACGGGCAATACGGCCCGTTTCCAGAGTGAGGGTTTTGCCGCCCCATTCCAGACTTACAGTTTTTACATCAAACATAATTTTTCCTTTTACCCTTCCGCCCAATTGCGCGAAGGATCCTTCTTGATTTGCAGGAGACGTCCTGCGGCGGTTTGGGGACTTATGCCCCAATGGCTGGCTTCGCCTAATTGCGAAAACACCCCAATTTTAATATGTGCAAAATGCAAAAACGGCCCCGAAACCGGAGCCGCTTTTTTAGATTATTTACGCAGGCCGAGCTTTTTAATCAGTCCGCCGTACCGTGCTTCGTCGATCTTTTTCAGATAAGAGAGCAGCGAACGACGCTTGTTCACCATCATCAAAAGGCCGCGGCGCGAGTGATTGTCTTTGTGGTTTGCTTTGAAGTGATCGGTCAGATTGTTGATCCGTTCGGTCAAAATCGCAACTTGCACTTCGGGTGAACCGGTATCGCCTTTATCGCGGCCATGTTCAGCAACCAGCTCAGTCTTACGCTCTGCAGTAATAGTCATATTTTTCCTTCGAACATCTTCGTGTCATATATTGAAGCCGCGAATGACTTTCAGCATTCCTGCGGTGATTTCCAAAAGTGCAACAGGCCGCATTTCTGCATCCCGCCCCCAATAGAAACCATCATCCGTGGCAATCCCGGTTAAGACCCGGCCCTGTTGGACCGCCCTTGCCTGTTCCGGGGAGAGATTAAGAGCCGGGATGTCGTCCAGCCCTGCCTCCATCGGCAAGATAATATCGTCTTGGGCCGCGCCTTGGCCGAAAGCGTTCAGTTTGTCCAGCGAAATCGCCTGATCCAAGGTGAACGGCCCTGCTTTCGTGCGGCGCAACATCGACACATGGCCGACAGTTCCCAGCCCATGCGCGATGTCGCGCGCTAGGCTGCGGATGTATGTGCCCTTGGATACGTGCGCGGTTAGGGTTATCTCTTCCAATGCCTCCGCGTCTCCACGTCTCTGCGTGAGGATTTCTTGTTCACGCGGAGCCGCGGAGACGCGGAGGGTATTAATAGTCACCCCCCGCGCTTTCATCTCCACCTCTTCTCCGGCGCGCGCCAGATCATAAGCCCGCTTGCCGTCAATTTTGATCGCAGAAAATGCAGGCGGAATTTGTTCAATCGGCCCGATGAACTGCGGCAACACCGCTTCAATCTGAGCCAAAGTCGGGCGCACATCAGACGTCGCCACCACCTCGCCCTCGGCATCCAGACCCGCCGTCTGCGTTCCAAAGGAAACCGTAAAGTCGTAGATTTTCGACGCATCGAGCATCCGCCCGCACAGTTTGGTCGCCTCGCCCAGTGCAATCGGCAAAACTCCGGTCGCCAATGGATCAAGCGTACCGCCATGGCCGACCTTGACCTTGCCGAAACCAGCGGCGCGCATATTGCGTTTCACCGCCGCCACCGCCTGCGTTGACCCTAGCCCCAGCGGCTTGTCCAATATGATCCAACCGTTAGTCGGCGTCATCCTGCCCACTCATCCTCAAAGATGCTGAACACCATCGTGTCGCGGATAAATCCGGTCCAAGTGATCTTGTTCTGGCGAAGCGTACCTTCAAATTGCGCGCCCAATTTCAGCACCGCGGCCTGCGATCGTTTGTTGCGCGCATCGACGCGCATTTCAATGCGCCGGTATCCACAATCAAACGCATGCTCGATCATCAACCGCTTCATCACACGGTTCAGCCCGGTACCACGCACCGAAGGCGTGATGTATGTGCCGCCAATTTCAACCACGCCATTGTTACTATCGAAATCAATGAAATTGGTCAGTCCGACCAATTCCTCCCCGTCGAAAATTGCAAAGCCCACCCAGTCGCCAATCAGGTAATGCTTATAGAACGCACCGAAACCGGCCTCAAAATACTCGCCGATCATACATTGCGGGTATATCTCCCAGATATCCTGATCCTGCTCATACGCCGCGCGCAGCGGTTCGATATAATCATCGATAAACGGCAGCAAATGGACATTGCCCTCGCTTAATCTTTTTGACAGCGGGTTGGTCAAAAGTGTTTCTCCATCCCGCGTTCGCGGTAGTTGAAAACAGGTTGCCACAAAGCGGCCGAGACTCGGACCGTTATTGAGGAACAGCAAAAATAGGCTTTGGCCATTATTATCCTGCGCACTTGATTTGAACGGGAGAATTTGGCCCTGCCTGCTTTGATAATTTTCGGTCGAAAGTCAGGAAAGTGTCATGACCTGCTGCCTCCGCCAAATGAAACATATCAGCGACATCCGCGCCATTGGCATATTGTTCCAACGCCCAAGCAAGAAGTGCATGGTCCCCGACAACGACGTCTGGCATGTCAATGAGCGCAAGCAATGCTGCCGATACGGCCTTCGCCGGTTGATTGTACCGGGACTGTAACAGCCAAGCCGTTTCCAGGATGACAGTGTTACTTACAAATGCACCGCGAATGACTATATCTCGCGCCAACGGCGATTGCGCCTTGTCATCATTCAGAAAATATCTGGCCAGTATGTTGGTATCGATTGCATCCATTTATCTGTCGAACTTGGCCATCTTCTTGAACATATCAGCTATGGCCTGTTTTTCCTGCTCATCTGTGTAGCGCGGCCCATCATATTGAATAGCTTTGCGGATTGCGGCGTCGCATTCCTCAAAGCTGCGCTTTTTGGAACTGGAAGCGATTTTCAGGAACATTCCGCCCGCAGATTCAATAATCTCCAATGCGGTACCCGGCACAAGCCTAAGCCGATCCCGAACATCCTTAGGGATGACGACCTGACCCTTTGAGGAAACAGTGGTTTGCGCGTTCATTTCGGTAAGATACGTCTTACCTCCGTAAAAGTCAACCTTCGCCCTCATCCTCACCCAGATCCTGTTGCACTTTTGGCGCGGCGAGTAGCTTTTCAATATGCGTGGCCTGGTCAAAGCTTTCATCGGCCAGAAACTTGATTTTGGCGGCGTATTTCATGCTCACCCGTCCGGCGACTTCCTTTTGGAAAAACGCGGTGTTGGTGCGCAACGCCTTGAGCACCGCCTCCTCATTCGCGCCGAGCAAGGGTTTGATAAACACTGTTGCGTGACGCAAATCGGGCGACATGCGTACTTCGGTTACGCTGACGCTAATGTTGGTCAACAGCTCGTCATGCACCTCCCCGCGCGTTAGCAATTCCGACAGGATATGCCGGAACTGTTCGCCCACACGCAGTAGCCGGACGGAGCGGCCCTCAGGAGATACATCGTTATGCTTGGCCATTATCAGTTATCAGGCAATATATCGTCAACATCGACGTTAAGTGCGTTCGCCAAAGAACGCCAGTTTCTTGAGTTGGTGTCACGTTTACCCGCCTCCAAACCCGAGATTGTCATTTTAGAAAGCCCGACTTTTGCGCCGAGCGCCTGCTGGGACAACCCACGATACTCGCGCCAAACCAATAAAGGCGCATCCCCCGCCACCAAGCGCTTTATCAGTTCATGGGGAACATATTCTTCACCTTCGGCCGCTCGCTTTTCAGCACGAATAGCAGCCTCGGTATCCTCAAAATCTTCTGCAAGTTCCGCCAGTTTAAGATATTCATCCTGTGGTAGAATTGCCATTTTTTTTCCAGCAATTTCAATATACTGAACTGTCATCTTTCAATCCTCATAGACCGATGAGCGGTGGCCAATTTCTCTTATCAAAATTATGCCATCTTGGATCAAGAATAGGATGCGCCAATCCTGCACTCGCAACCGCATTTCGTCTCTGCCCGTCAGTTGCTTGACGTTACTCCTGATTGCATCGGGGTCACTAGCTAGAAGTTCGATTTTCTGAATTAGCAAGTCACACTTATTGGATTTCAACAGCGCCTTTCGTGCTTCTTTCGAATATCGAACTTCCATGGTTAGTAACTTAATGCGATACTAAATCAAATGCAAGTGTAGCCTCAACTGGGACTGAGACAATATTTTCCGATAGCTTACAATACCCGTTCACGCTCCTCGACCTCGAATACTTCAAGCATGTCGCCTGCCTTGATGTCGTTGGTATCTTCCAGCACGGCGCCGCATTCCATGCCTGCGCGCACTTCGTCGACATCGTCTTTGAAACGGCGTAGCGAGGCAATCTTGGTGGCGCTGATGATAACATCGTCGCGGGTAAGCCGTGTGTTAAGGCCTTTCTTGATAATGCCTTCTGTAACCAGCAAACCAGCAGCCTTGTCGCGCTTGCCAGATTTGAACACGTCCTTGACCTCGGCCCGGCCAACGACCGTTTCGATGATTTCCGGACCAAGCTCACCCGCCATTTCCTTGGCGATATCAGCGGTCAGATGATAGATGACGTCGAAATATTTCAGCCGCACACCATCGCGTTTCGCCAGTGCCGCCGCCTTGGTATTTGGCCGCACGTTGAAACCGATAAGTGGCGCTTTGGTTGCCGCCGCAAGGATCATATCGGATTCGGTAATGCCGCCTACTCCGGCCAGCAATACGCGCACCTTGATATCGTCGGTGGAGATATTGTTGAGCGCAGTCACGATTGCTTCAACCGAACCCTGAACATCGCCCTTGATAACCACAGGATATTCCATCGCCCGCGCAGCCGACAGATGATCGAACAGATTTTCCAGATTGGGCGCTTCTTGCGTCGTCCGCGCTTTGGTCGATTGTTCGGTACGGTACAAAGCAACTTCGCGCGCCCGCGCCTCGTTATCGACCACAGTCAAGACATCACCCGCCGATGGAACACCGGTCAGGCCAAGCACTTCAACCGGCATCCCCGGCGTCGCTTTGGCAATTTGCTTGCCCTTGTCGTCAATGACCGCACGAACCTTGCCGCTTTCGCTGCCGACGACAAATATGTCGCCGCGCTGCAATGTGCCGCGCTTGATCAGTACCGTGGCAACAGCGCCGCGGCCCTTGTCGAGTTGTGCTTCAACCACGATGCCCTCTGCGGGACGATCCGGGTTGGCGCGCAGCTCCATCAATTCGGCCTGCAACGCCAGTTTTTCCAGCAAAGTATCCAGGCCGGTCTTCTTCAGCGCAGAAATTTCAACATCCTGAACTTCGCCGCCCATGGCCTCGACCACAACTTCATGTTCCAGCAACCGTTCGCGAATACGCTGCGGATTTGCGCCTTCTTTGTCCATCTTGTTGATGGCCACGATCATTGGCACACCGGCGGCCTTGCAATGTTTGATCGCTTCGATCGATTGCGGCATCAAGCCATCATCGGCGGCGACCACCAAGATCACAATGTCGGTGACGCTTGCGCCGCGTTGGCGCATTTGGGTAAAGGCTTCATGGCCCGGCGTATCCAGGAACGTGATGACGCCGCTATCCTTGGTTTGCACCTGATACGCGCCAATATGCTGGGTAATCCCGCCAGCTTCACCCGATACAACGTTCGCGCCGCGCAATGCGTCAAGCAAGCTGGTCTTGCCGTGATCGACATGCCCCATCACTGCCACAACCGGCGGCCGCGGTTTCATCGTTGCCGGATCGTCCTGCTCGCCTTCATCGTCATGGACAATGTCGATGTCCGATTCAGAAACGCGGATAATATTGTGGCCAAATTCTTCGATCAGCAGCTCCGCTGTGTCCTGATCAATGGTTTCGGTCAGCGTAATCGGCATGCCCATTTTGAACAATGACTTGACCAAGTCGCTGCCCTTTTCGGCCATCCGGTTGCCCAATTCCTGAACGGTGATCAGTTCAGGAACGATGACATCGCGGCTTTGCTTGGGCTGTGCCTCGCGGCGTCCTCCCCCGCCATGCAGACGCTTTTCCTTTTCGCGGGCACGCTTAAGTGCAGCGAGCGAACGCGCGCGTGCGCCTTCGTTATCGTCGAGCGCGCGGGTCACGGTCAACTTGCCCGACTGGCGGCGATCGTTGCGATCTTTTACACCGGGACGCTGAGGCGCTTTCTTGACCTCTTCACGCTCAGGGCGCTTGGGCGCTTCAACCGGGGTGAAACGGCGCGCCGCAGGCGGTGATGCCGCCGCAGGTGCCGCAGCTTCATCGCTGACTTCCGAAGCTTCAGCGACTAAGGCCGCAGGCTCAATGACGGCGGCAGCGGCTTCTTTTTCGGCGACCCGGTTATCGGCAGCGCGGCCACGTTCGGCCTCTGCAGCCTTAGCGCGCTGTTCATCTTCGCGGCGGCGGTTATCTTCTTGAATATCAAGACGCGCAACTTCGGCATCGCGCAGCAGCTTTGCTTGCCGTTCCTGACGCGACATGATGTCGTTGGCCGGGGCTTTTGCCAAAGGTGCAGCCACCGGCGCGGGCGCAGCGGCAACAGGCGGCGGAGGCGGAGGCGCAGCAACTTCGGGCTCGGCCTCGTATCCGGGCTTGCCCACCAACTTGCGGCGTTTAACCTCGACGACAACTTTGTTGGTGCGTCCGTGGCTAAAGGTCTGTTTGACTTCGCCGGACTGAACAGAGCGCGTCAAACCCAGTGGCTTGCGCGTCAAAGTCGGCTTATTTTCGTTTTCGTCACTCATTACAGACCTAGTCCTTACTCATCATTCGTGGAGGATGCAGCTTCACTGCGCTGCTGCGCCCCGCTTTGCGGCGGAGCCATACTGCATCCATTAAAATTTAGCCAGCGTCCTAGGTGATGCATCACCCGTTCGGCTGCCTTTTTGTTGATCAAAGCCACATGGACCGCATTGGTGCGCCCAAGTGCCTGTGAAAGTACGTCGCGATCCACAGGCAGCTTTACGCCGCCTTTGCCGGATCCTTCTTCGTCGTTGCCAACGCGCAAAGACTGGTCACGCTTGCCGGAGCCATCGTTGCTGGCATCGCTTGCATGCAATAACAAATATACTTGCCCGGAGCGAGCGGCCGCGTCGATTTTCTCGGCCCCCAAAATAAGGTTTCCGGAACGCGCCTCTAAACCCAGCCGGTCCAAGAAAGCCTTTTCAAGGGCAATTGCAATCCGGCCAGCGATATCGTCGACCAATTTGACACTGGGTTCCTTGAACGCCCGTTTCAAAACGCCGCTCAACTTGCCTTTGGCTTGTGCAGCGACCAGCTCATCGCGGGTCACGCCTATCCATGCGCCTCTGCCCGGAGCTTTGCCATGAACATCCGGCGCAACGGTTCCATCTGGACCGAGCGCAAGACGGATTAACGTGCTGGCTTCAGCACGATCTCCGCTCAAGACGCATTTCCTAACAGGAACTGCTGTGTCTAGTTGCTCTAGTTTATCATTGCGAGGTGTCCGCGGCAATGGCGTCCTCCTCTGTAAACCAGTGCGCCCGTGCGGCCATGATGATCTCATTGCCCTGTTCTTCAGACAGGCCAAACACCGCGAGAATACCCGCTTTGTCTTCGGCGCGCTTGCGCTCAGTGCGTTCATTGCGATCGTTATTACCACGGCGCGTTTCGGTCCGTGCTTTTTGAATCAATTCGTCGGTAGCCAGATCGGCAAGATCGTCGAGCGTCTTGATGCCTCCCTTGCCCAGAACCACGAGCATTGCTTCGGTTAGGTGCGGCAATGCGGCCAGTTCATCTTCGACGCCCAGTTCACGGCGCTCGGTCCGTGATGCTTCTTCCTTGCGCTCCAATGCTTCCTGCGCCCGGCTTTGCAACTCAGCAGCAAGATCGTCGTCAAAGCCTTCGATCAGCGCGATTTCTTCGATAGCGACATAGGCAACTTCTTCCAGCTCACCAAAACCTTCGGCCACCAGTAACTGCGCCAATGTTTCATCGACATCCAACTCGTTTTGGAACATTTCAGAACGCTCAACGAACTCTTTCTGGCGCTTCTCGCTCGACTCGGCTTCGGTCATAATGTCGATACCGCGTCCAGTAAGCTGCGATGCCAAACGCACGTTTTGACCGCGCCGGCCAATGGCGAGTGACAATTGATCGTCAGGCACAACAACTTCGATGCGGTTTTCATCTTCATCAATAACCACGCGGCTAACCGTTGCCGGTTGCAGTGCGTTGACAATGAAAGTTGCGGTGTCTTCTGACCAAGGGATGATGTCGATTTTCTCGCCCTGCATTTCCTGGACGACGGCCTGCACACGGCTGCCCTTCATACCGACGCATGCGCCAACGGGATCAATCGAGCTGTCATAGCTGATCACGCCGATCTTGGCGCGGCTGCCGGGATCGCGGGCTGCTGCCTTAATCTCGATCACACCGTCATAAATTTCAGGCACTTCCTGTGCGAACAGCTTCTTCATGAAATCTGGATGCGCGCGCGACAACAGGATTTGCGGACCGCGATTTTCGCGCTGCACTTTCATAATCAGCGCCCGCACGCGGTCGCCGTTACGAACGGCCTCACGCGGGATTTGTTGATCGCGGCGGATCACGCCTTCGGCGCGGCCCAGATCAACAACCACATGGCCGAATTCTACCGACTTGACGACGCCCGTAATGATTTCACCGGCACGGTCTTTAAATTCTTCATACTGACGCTCGCGCTCTGCATCGCGAACTTTTTGAAAGATCACCTGCTTGGCGGATTGGGCGTCGATCCGGCCCAGATCAACCGGCGGCAATGGATCAACGATAAAATCGCCTACAACCGCGCCTTTTTGAAGCTTTTCAGCCTGTTTCAGATCGACCTGTTTGAAATAGTCATCGACCTCTTCAACCACTTCGACGACTCGCCAAAGGCGTAGATCGCCGGTTTGGGTATCCAGCTTGGCGCGAATATCATTTTCGGCACCATAACGGGCCCGCGCTGCACGCTGAATTGCTTCTTCTAACGCTTCAATAACAATCGCTTTATCGATCATTTTTTCCGTCGCAACGGCGTTCGCAATTGCTAGCAATTCAGCCTTGTTGGCAGAAATCGGATTGGCCATGGTTCAGTCTTCCTGTTCGTCTTCTGGGGTTTCGTCTTGCTCGACTTCGTCAGCCCCGTCACTCTTGATCGGGGCAGTTGACGCAATCAAGCGATCTGTCAAGGTCAGCTTTGCGCTTTCAACATGTTTCAGTTGAAATTGGGTGGTTCCATTTTTGCGGTCATCAATCGTAATCGCGTCGCCATCGACGCCGATTAAATCCCCGCGCAGCGATTTGCGTCCATCGACCAATTCAGCCAGCTTAATGCTCGCTTCATGCCCCGCCCAATCCGAAAAATCTGACAGGCGCGTTAGCGGCCGGTCAATACCCGGCGAACTAACCTCCAACCGGTATGGTTCCTCAATCGGATCAAGTTCGTCAAATTTTTCCGATATGCGCCGTGACAATGCGGCGCAATCCTCGATCACCAACTGGCGGGTATCGGGACGCTCGGCCATAATCTGCAGCGTCAGGCCATCCTCTGCGCTCAACCAAATCACGCGCACCAGATCAAAACCCAAAGCATTGGCTTCGGGTGTAATCAGCGGGATCAAGGTGTTAATATCGGTCAATCGCGGCTCGTTCAATCAAGGGTGAAACAGCAATAACTTTTCGCGCCGGCCCCGTATGGCGCCAGCCCCAACAAAGTATCACAATTTCGGGATGACGGCCATCTAGACTCGGGCCGCACGAATTGCAATTGTTTTCGTTGGGAAGGTAGGAATCAATACCCCTACTTTGCAGGGGAGGATTTTCGCGCGGAGGTTTGAACTTAGGTCAAACGCCAGCCAGTATCACAACCATCCCCGCCGCCACGCTGATCCCCAGCACCTTGAATAGCCCCAATTTGAACCGCAGCAGCAATACCGCCGCCAACAGTGACAATATCAGCGCCCAGATATTCAAACTGCCCCAAACCGGCCATTCCACTGTCAATATGCCGTTACGCACCAGTGCAACTTCGGCAAAAACGAAATGCAGCGCGAACCACAACGCCAGATTGGCAATCACGCCAACGACCGCCGCAGTCACGCCCGCCAGCGCGGCGGATACAGCCTTATTGGCGCGCAGCCGTTCGATATAGGGCGCGCCTGCAAACACCCACAAAAAACACGGCAAAAACGTCACCCAACTGGTCAACAGCCCGCCAAGCACACCTGCCAGCATCGGGTCCAACCCGCCCGGATTGCGGTACGCGGCGAGAAAACCGACGAACTGCAACACCATTACCAGCGGCCCCGGCGTTGTTTCTGCCATCCCCAATCCGTCGAGCATTTCGCCGGGCAACAACCATTGCTTCGTAGTCACCGCAACCTGCCCGACATAAGCCAAAACCGCATACGCGCCGCCAAAGGTCACAATTGCCAGCGTGCTAAAAAATCCGCCAATGTCGGTCCATATTGAAGCAGCGCCGGTGCCGAAATACAGTGCCGCCATTGTTGCCGCCCATAATAGAGCGAGTATCGCACTCACCCGGAATGTGTGGGCATGGACTTTTTCCGCAGAAAATTTCGCTTCACCGGGCTGCCGCATCAAATACCAGCCCGCAGCCGCCGCCGCCAACACGACAATCGGAAACGGTACCGCAAACAAGGCGAGTGCCACAAATGCGGCTACGGCGATAATCTTGGCCACCAATGACTTCAGTGCCTTACCGCCAATGCGGATCAATGCACCGACGACAATCGCCACCACCGCGGCCTTCAACCCAAAGAACAATCCCGTCAGCCAGCTTGCATCGCCCAATGTGACATAGAGTATCGACAAAGCCATAATCGCCAACACGCCCGGCAAAACGAATAGCGTGCCAGCCAGCAATCCGCCGCGCACGCCGTGCATCATCCAACCGCAATAAGTGGCCAGCTGCATCGCCTCTGGTCCAGGCAAAACCATGCAAAAACTCAACGCATGCATGAACCGCGCTTCGTCGATCCAGCGTTTTTCATCGACCAATATCCGGTGCATCACCGCAATCTGTCCGGCGGGCCCGCCAAAGCTGAGCGCCGCGATCTTGGCCCACGCCGGAAACGCGCCCGATAGCGGCGGAACAGGCTCACGCGGTAAATGGGTATTTGCGGATTGCGGTAAATCGACCATATAAAGCTGATGCATCAAAAAACCGCAGCAAGCCAATGAGAAATTGTGCAGCATCAAAAGGACAAGCCATGAAATCTGTCGTCACTTTATCCGTTTTGTGCATGACCGTTGCCGCTTGCGGCGCGCAGCCGGTCGGTGCCGGGTCCGATGTCCCCTTCAAAACAGAAGTCATGGCCACATTTGATGAACCGTGGGCGATGACTTTCATTCCCGGAACCGAAACCGCATTGGTGACAGAAAAAGGCGGCAAACTGCTAATTTGGGAAAAAGGCAAAAAATCCATCGCCGTCAGCGGTGTGCCCAAGGTTGACTATGGCGGGCAAGGCGGAATGGGCGACGTCGTGCTGTCCCCGAATTTCGGCAAGACCAATGAAATCTATTTGAGCTGGATCGAAGCGGGCGAAAAGCGCACTCGCGGCGCTGTCGTCGGCAAGGCTCAATTAACGAAAGGCGCGAATGGCGCGGCGTCATTGGGGCCGATGACCATAATTTGGCGGCAGTCTCCAAAAACAACCGGAAGCGGACATTATTCCCACCGCATGGCGTTCTCGCCAGATGGCAAGCATCTGTTTATTGGTTCCGGCGAGCGGCAGAAGTTTGATCCGGCACAAAATATGGACATGAATTTGGGCAAAATATTGCGGCTGTTTCCCGATGGCAGCATTCCCGCCGACAATCCCTTTTTCAAAGTGGGAAATCCCGTGCGCTCACAAATTTGGTCGCTGGGCCACCGCAACATTTTGGGCCTAGCTTTCGACGACAAAGGCCAGCTGTGGAATCAAGAAATGGGGCCGCGCGGCGGGGATGAGCTGAATTTGGTGCTTGAGAAGGCCAATTATGGCTATCCTATTGTGTCGAACGGCGACCATTATGATGGCGGCGACATCCCGGACCACAAGCCGGGCGACGGATTTGAGGCACCGAAAGTTTTCTGGAATCCGGTGATTTCACCGGCGGGTTTGCTATTCTATAATGGCGATCTATTTCCTGAATGGAAGGGGTCAATGTTCATTGGCGGCCTGAGCAGCGAGGCTTTAATCCGCGTCAAAATCAACGGTCAATCGGCCACCAAAGCAAACCAATGGGGCATGGGCACACGTATCCGTGAGGTCGAACAAGGACCGGACGGCGCGGTGTGGTTGTTAGAAGACGGCGATGGTGGCCGCCTGCTAAAACTGACACCAAAATGATGAGCGGCAGCCCCTAAACCTGCCAACCCCAAAGCCTATTGTGCCGCCGTCACGGTACCAGATAAGTCGGCCAAAAATGCCCTCACCCGCTGCGCATTGACGCCAAGGTCGCTTTGCCCGACGCGGCTGACGGATCGCATATCGACGATACTGCCCGTCCCGTCCTGCGTTGGACGAACGCGCAAGACAACGTCATCTTTAAAGCGGAACAAAGCGGTTGTAGCGGTTGCTTCCAGTCGGCCTTCAGACGGGATGTTCGACACAATCTCCCAATCCCGGTCTTCGGCAACCCGCGCTGCTTTCGCCATTACGGCATTAACGGGCTGATTAATCCGTACCGACCTGATGTCGCCATAGGCTTTTTGATGCAGCAACGTCCAACGCTGTGTCGGGCTCATGCCCTTCATTTCGTCGTCGTCAGCGCCCGGGATATTGTCCAAATTATCGGCGCGGATGGCAAGCGTTTGGAACGTCGGCGCATCCGCCAAGTCCGTCGATACATCATGAATAGCCGGAACCGAACTGGCTGTGACCGCCAAACTCGCCATCCAGCCAACGTAAATTAAACCCACCAATGTCGCGAGCCAAAGCAAAAGTCGGCGCGGCTTTCCGGTTTTCCCGCCCCGCCAGATAAAGAACGCCCCAAGAAAAAATGCCGCAGCGCCAGCAAACGGAGAATAAAAGACAGCAGCTAAACCGTTTTGCCAAGGCCAAATTCCAAATCCGGAACCCAGCGGACCTAACAACCCCATCAGGCATGCGGCGGCCGCAATGAACATAACCAACGACGTCTGCCAGTCACTTGCGAGTGACATCGGCCCCTTGGTTTCGGCTGGCACAGGCGGTTTATCCCAGCCTTGGGTGGCTGCATTGTTTTCATCCATCGTCGACATCCCCGTTCAGTTCAACTCCGTTCCAAGACGGTTAGCCCAGTTCTTAAGCAATTACAAATTGCGATAGACAAAAATCAAAGTCGCTGACATGGCGCAGCAATGCAATTGCAGCGACGCAATTGCTGCAGTTTTTGCTCTGATCTCTCTGGCGGTAATCCCGGTCTTGTTTCAATCACATTTAGCAGAAGAAAAGCGATAAGTCCGTTGCCCACATTGTTCCCGCTTAACGCCAGCAATCAAAATGAAATTGATCAGCTATTGGACGCTGCCTTTGGATTGGATCGGCGCGGGCGGACGGCGTATTTGCTGCGCGCGGGTGTCTCGCAAATTGAGAGCATGTCATTTTGCTTGCTGGCAGATAAGGACGCGTTGATCGGTAGCATTCAGTGTTGGCCCATTAAAATCGCTGCCGATGATGGCGAGCAATTTCCCTTGGTGCTTGTCGGACCGGTCGCCGTTGCGCCCGATTGGCAGAACCAGGGCCTTGGGCATATACTGATGAATGCGGCACTGAACGCGGCATTGCTGGAGGGCAATCCGCCCTTGGTTATGATCGGTGATCCCGATTATTACCAGCGTTTTGGTTTTGGCGCCGACGAGACAGCTGGCTGGAAATTGCCCGGCCCTTGGGAGGCGCACCGCCTGCTATTACGCAACGAAGGCGAATACTCGCTTCCCACCCAGGGAACATTGGGGCCGGATTGTCAAGATTGAGGCTTTGCAGCGCGCCTTCCGCAATCTATCTAACCCAAATGCCCTACGCACCGCCGCCCGAACTTTCCACATTGTCGCTTTCGCAAGTCGCCGAACTTATCGCGGCGCGCGCTTTGCCTGCGGTCAACGACTGGAACCCGGAGATCGAAGGCGATAGCGAGATGCAGATATTGGCGAACGGGCGCTGGTATCACCAAGGCGGCGAGATAACGCGGCCAGCGATGGTGCGCGCATTTGCGTCGCTGCTGCGCTGTGATGCGGACGGGCAGCATTATCTGGTCACGCCTTATGAGAAGCTGTCGATTATCGTCGATGATGCAGCATTTATCGCAGCGGAGCTGTTGAGCGAAGGTGAAGGTGACCAGCGCAACCTGGTAATTAGGCTCAACACCGATGATTTGGTGATTTTGGATGAAGAACATCCGTTGGTGATGCGTGAGGTGAACGGGATACCTCTGCCATATATCAACGTGCGCGGCGGGCTTTGGGCAAAGCTTTCACGGCCAGTTTACTATGAAATGGCCGAATTGGCACTTGCCGAAAATCCAGAAAATCCCGGCTTGTTTAGTTCGGGAAAATTTTTCGCGTTTGGCAAAGTGGCATGACCCCGCTTTACAAACGACTGGAAGCGGCAATTGATCCTGCACGTTCCGTGACGTTCGAGGACGAACGCTTGTTTGAAGTTACAGGTCACCGAGCGGCGGCGGTATTGATTGCGATTACCGACAGGACCGAACCGGGCGTGATCCTGACACTGCGTCCAAATTTTCTGCGCAGCCATGCCGGGCAAGTCGCATTTCCGGGCGGAAAGATCGACGATAGCGACCACAATGAAATCGCCGCCGCATTGCGTGAAGCGGAAGAAGAGCTCGCGATCCCGGCAGTGCTTGTCAATGTCGTGGGCGTCACTGACGTCTATTTTTCTGGCAGCGGTTACCGGATAACCCCGGTTGTCGCGGTTATCCCGCCCGACCTTAATCTGATTGCCAACCCAAATGAAGTCGAAGACTGGTTCGAAGTGCCGCTGCATTTCCTTTTAGACCCCGCAAATACCGTCAAAAAAAGTGCGACTTGGAACGGCCACGAGCGTGAATATTATGACATGAATTGGCAGGGACGCAGAATTTGGGGTGTGACGGCAGGTATTATCGCCAATTTTGTGCGGCGCTTGCGGGAGGATGAAATCATTGGTTGATCCGCTTTTGCCACCTGCCGAATGGCTTAGTTCGGCTGCGCTGCAGCGGGTCGTTGCTGCGTTAACCGAGGGCAGCGACCGGCCGCGCTTGGTGGGCGGTGCAGTTCGCGATTGCCTGTTGGGGCTGGCCGTTGCCGACATTGATCTGGCAACACCAATCCCGCCAAAAGAAGTGATCAAGCGCCTCGAACAATCCGGCATTAAAGCCATCCCAACGGGCATCGATCACGGCACTATTACCGCTGTTTCTGGCGGGCAAAATATTGAAATCACCACATTGCGCCGCGACGTTTCCACCGATGGCAGGCGGGCTACGATTGCATTTTCGGACGATTGGCGTGAAGACGCGGCGCGGCGCGATTTTACGATTAACGCGCTTTATGCCGACCCGGTTTCGCGCGAGATATTTGATTATTTTGGCGGCTTGCAAGATTTGCAGAGCCATCATTTGCGCTTTATCGGCAATGCGGCAGAACGCATTGCCGAGGATCATTTGCGGATACTGCGCTATTTCCGTTTTTTGGCGCGCTTTGGCGTCACCCAAGTTGATGCAGAGGCAATTGCCGCATGTTCCAATGCAGCGAACAGCCTGATGGCGCTGTCGCGTGAACGCATTGCCAGTGAATTGATGAAAATCATCACGGCAGCAGATCCCACATTCGCGGTCTCACTGATGATTGAGGGCGGTATCTTTTCGCCGTTTCTTCCTGAGCTAGACCATGATGCTCTCGCCCGGCTCTCCCGGCTCATAGCGCGTGAACGTGAATTTGGGATTGCCGCAACGCCGTCGGCGCGATTGATTGCGATCTTGCCAGCGGAGCCGTTGACGGTCGACAAAATCGCCATGCGACTGAAATTGTCCAATCGTATGCGGAGCGAATTGGCGATATTGCTGCGCTCGCCGTCGCTGCCGGTGCCCGAAAACATCCGTTCATTTGCGTATTTTAGCGACCTGAGTGCCGCCTATGATGCCGCATTGCTGTTTGCGAGCGATGCCACTGTCAGCGAATGCATCGCTCGATTGGCCAATTGGCAAGTGCCGCAATTTGCGTTCAAGGGCGGCGAGCTAATCAAACGTGGTTTGACGGCTGGGCCGATTGTGGCAAAAACTCTGCAAAGTATCGAAAAGAAATGGGTTGCTGCGGAGTTTCCAAATGGCGACAATTTCGCCAAATTGGTCGATCAAGAAATATCAGCCGCTCTGTTGTCTGCCAAGAAAGCATAAGCCGCTTCGGCTGTTAATGGTCGGGCGTAAAGAAATCCTTGGCCAATGGAACATCCCAACTTTCGCAGGGCGTCTGAAGTTTCGATAGTTTCAATACCTTCTGCCGTTGTTTTCATGCCTAAACTGCGCGCCAATGACAATACCGTGCTTACAATCGCGCGCTTATCACGGCATTCAAGCATGCCATGAATAAAGCTGCGATCAATCTTTAGCACGTCGATGGGCAGCTGCTGTAAATAGGCCAGATTAGAGTAGCCGGTGCCAAAATCATCCATGGCCAAGCTGGTGTTCAGGCCCTTTAATGCTTCCAATATTTTTTTGGCGCCGTCGGGGTCTGAAACAAAGGCGCTTTCGGTCAATTCAATCGTCATGCGGCTGCCGCAAATTCCGGCATCTTTGATGGCGGTGGATACGGCATCGACAACATCATCGCGCAGCAATTGTACCGCCGACATATTGACGGATATTTTGAACGGCAATTCACCCGCGGCGCGGCTATCCCAATTCTTGATGGTCCGGGCGGCTTCGGCCAAGGCCCACCGGCCCAGCGGCACAATCAATCCGCTTTCTTCAGCGACCGGGATGAAATCAACCGGAGAAATAAAACCGAGATCAGGATGCTCCCAGCGCGCCAGCGCTTCAAATCCATTGATCCGCCCGCTCTGCATATCCATCAAGGGTTGATAGTGTAATTGCAGTTCGCCGTTCTGCAGCGCCCGCCGCAGGTCGGTTTCTATGGAAAACCGGTGCCTTGCGGTATCAACAGCGCCTTCTGAGTAAAGCTCGAACTGCTTGCTGGCTTTGGCTCGTTTTAGGGCAATTTGGGCATATCTGATGATATCAGACGCATCGTCCCGTCCGGCCCCGCCAATTGCCGCCGCCAACGCGCATTCAACCTGAATTTCCAGACCCGACAATTGGCAAGGTTCGGCCAAAGCCGCGGCCAACCGTTCGGTAATACTGCCAATACATTCGCCGTCTTTTTCCAGTTCGACAAACAATGCGAACTCATTGCCGCCCAATCGGCCCAAAATTTCGTTCCGCCGAACGCGCGAGTGCAGCCGCCTGGCTATCGTGATGATCAATTCATCGCCAGCCAGCGCACCCACCGATTCGTTTATCCGGCTAAATCGTGCCAAATCGACAAGGATGATCGCATATTTCATCCCATCGCCGGACGAGGGTTGTTTTTCCGCCAAAGCGCAAATTCGCTTTTCAACCTCTTCTTCAAAACCGCTGCGATTGAAGAAACCGGTTAAACTGTCGCTCAACATTTCGCGGCGCAGGTTCATTCGGCTTTTGGCTTCTGCCGTTCGGTCAACAAATGAAAATAGGAATTTATCTTGATCTTCGCCGAATCGCGCGATGTTGATTTCCAATTCGCGTGGATTGACCAAATCCGAAGACTGCCAGCATTCAAAATGGGATTGCCGGTCCTGATCAACCATCGCAAGCATCCGCTGGGCGAATTCCGCAAGGTCAAAGCCTGCTTCGCGATGCTCGCCGAAAACTACGTTATTAAACTGCGTATTAGCGGCGATTTGAACGATGGAATTGGATTCCCGCGCAAACACCGCGGCGGCAATAGGCAACGACGACACCCACGCATATTGCATCGGTATCGCAGGCACAGGTTCAGCATTTTTATCACTTAATTCGTAACAAACCGGCGACCCATGGGCAAAATTTTGTTTGCTCCACATCTTCATGTGAACGTTCATATTGTGCAAATGTAAATATTTGTCACCATGGTTCTAAAAAAGTAAGATTAATTTTATTGCGCACCCAAATGCGTCAACTTCGCAATAAATCTATTCCGTGACCCGTTTACCGCCGCCGGTTTCCAGCCACCATGTTTGCTGCCATCCGGTGCGATCATCGATTGGTTCGCCGTTTTTGTTGCGCGCAGGTTTATAGCGGAACCTTTGTTCGATCAGCCGGCACGTTGTTGCATCCAATTCGGCATTGCCGCTGGATTTCTTAATCGTACAATTCGCAACATTGCCCGATGCAAGCACCGTAAAATAGGCGGTTACTGTGCCGCCGACTTTTGCCTTGGCTGCGTCTCTTGGATAATCCTTGTTACTGATTTTACCTGATTGATATTCCGCCCGCGAAGCGATCGCCGAACCGCCGCCATCGCCGCGTCCGCCTGCACCGGTGCCATCGCCTTGCCCGCCTGCGCCTGTGCCCGGTCCGGCTTGGTTGGAATTTCCCGCTGTTTGGTCGTTGCCTTTGCCCGCTTTTGGCGCAGTCGGAGTGGCTTTCTTGTCCTTAATCTGCACCTTTGGTTTGGGTGCTTCTTTCGGCGACGCCTTGGATTTGATGTTTTTTGCCGACGCTTTGCCCGTCGGTTTTTCCTGTTTTACTTTTTCCACTTTGGGCGCGGGCGGCGGCGGGGGCGGCTCCGGCGCCATTATGTTTGAAACTTTCAGTACGCTGCGGGTGGTTTCGACAACGTCAATGCCGAAACCCGCCAATAGCATGTAACCGATACCAAGATGCAAAACAATGACGGCCACCGCCGACGCAATCCGGTCGCGTTTTGATTGGTCCGCAAGATTTGGTACTTGCGTCAACAACATCGCCTCAACGCTCCCAAGAATATACTGGCTTAATCAAACCGATTGTTACGCGGAAATCCGTTGGGTGGCAATCGTCCGGCGGCACCGCGCGCCACGCGCCACAGCGACATATCGTTTTCCGTGCGGGTGCGTCCGCTGTCGCCGCCCATGGCCCAGCTTAACCCTTCGCTCATCCGGAAACATAAGGCATCGGCGAGTCCGCCGTCTTTATAGCGTTGCAGCGTAACCCCCTGCCCCTTCGCCATTTCCGGCAGCTCGGTTAGCGGGAACGCGACCAGTTTGCGGTTGTCGCCTACTACCGCAACATATTCATCCTTCTTCGCCTCGTCACTTGACGGTTCAGGCGGGGCGACGCGGACCACTTTCAGCCGCGCCGGCGATTTCACGTTCACCACCTGACGTCCCTTGCGGGTTTCGGCGATCACGTCAGCCATTTTGGCAATAAAGCCTTTGCCGTTTGACGATGCCAGCAGCATCCGCCCATCGGGCGTGGCGGGCAACAACGCGACAATATCATTGCCGCCTTCGATATCGATCATCGTCCCCAGCGGCTCGCCAAATCCGCGCGCGCCGGGCAATTTGTCCGCGCCCAAAGTATAGAAGCGGCCATTCGCAGTGGCGACCAGTATCTTGTCAGTGGTCTGCGCGTGAAACGCATAAGCGGGGCCATCGCCCTCTTTGAACTTGAAATCCTTTTGCGCTGTCAAATCGGCGTGACCTTTCATCGCCTTGATCCAGCCGCGTTTTGACATGATGATCGTCACGGGTTCTTTTTCGATCAGCGATTCCAGCGAAATTTCCCGCGAGGCGCCAGCCTCCACCAATGTCGTCCGGCGCTTGCCGAGCAGTGTATCGGGCCCATAAGCATTCCGCAACGCCGTCAGGTCGCGCTTCATCCGCGTGCGTTGCCGCGCCGGGCTTTCGATCAGCTTGACCAGCTCTTCGCGTTCCGCCGTCAACGCATCGAGTTCGCGCCGCAGTTCCATTTCCTCCAGCTTGCGTAATGAACGCAGCCGCATGTTCAGGATCGCTTCGGCTTGCCGGTCAGTTAGCTGGAATTCTTCCATCATCACCGGCTTAGGTTCATCCTCGTTACGGATGATTTCAATAATCCGGTCGAGATTGAGGAAAGCGATGATATAGCCGCCAAGCAGCTCCAGCCGCCCGTCGATCTTTTCCAAGCGGTGCTGCGATTTGCGGATCAGCACCTCGATCTGGTGCCGCAACCATTCGCGCAGCACTTCGCCCAGCCCCATGACGCGCGGGGTGCGCTTGTCATCGAGCACGTTCATGTTGAGTGAGAAGCGCGTTTCCAGATCGGTCATCCGGTACAGCGCGTTCATCAAATCTTCGGGGTCGATGTTGCGCGTCTTGGGCTCCAGCACGATCCGGATTTCGCTATCGGATTCGTCGCGGACATCGGCCAGTATCGGCAGTTTCTTGTCGCCGATCAGATTGGCAATCGCTTCGATAAGCTTGCCCTTTTGCACCTGATACGGGATTTCCGTAATCACGGCGACCCACGTGCCGCGGCCTTCGTCTTCCTTGTGCCAGCGCGCCCGCACCCGCATCGCGCCGCGCCCGGTTTCATAAGCATTGCTGATCACGTCCTTGCCATCGACCAATATGCCGCCGGTGGCAAAATCGGGACCTTGCACAATTTCCATCAACTGCGCGTGGCTGGCATTCGGCTCATCGATCAACAGCATCGCCGCGTCCAAAACTTCGGCGGCGTTATGCGACGGAATGCTGGTCGCCATGCCGACCGCAATCCCGCTGGCACCATTGGCAAGCAGATTGGGGAACAGGCCGGGCATAACCTCCGGCTCTTCATCTTCGCCATTATATGTCGGCCGATAATCGGCACCGTTTTCATCCAGCCCGTTCATCAACTCGATGGCGGTTTTGGTCAGCCGCGCTTCGGTATACCGGTACGCCGCTGCATTATCGCCGTCGATATTACCGAAATTCCCCTGCCCGTCGACCAAAGGATAGCGCAGCGAAAACGTCTGCGCCAGCCGCACCATCGCGTCATAAACCGACTGGTCACCGTGCGGATGATATTTACCGATAACATCGCCGACGACGCGGGCGCACTTCTTGTAACCGTTGGCCGGATCCAGCTTCAACAAGCGCATCGCCCACAGCAACCGGCGGTGAACGGGTTTCAGGCCATCGCGCAAATCGGGCAGTGACCGCGCGGTAATTGTCGACATCGCATAGATTAAATACCGTTCCGACAGCGCCGCATCGAACGGCGCATCGACGATGGCGTCAAACGGGTCTTCGGGAATATCGGTATCGATTGTGTCGGACATTGCGGTTTCGATAGCGGCGTAAGCGCGCAACGCCAAGGGGATATGCCGCTAATCCACAGGAAATTGTCGGCGGCTCCCCTTTCGTGTTATCTCGCGTTCTGCTAGGCGCGCTGCGACTCCTATACTCTTGCCAGAAAGCTGCCCAAATGGTCCCTCGTTATTCCCGCCCCGAAATGACCGCAATCTGGGAGCCTGAGAATAAATTCCGCATCTGGTTCGAGATTGAGGCGCATGCCACCGACAAGCTGGCGCAATTGGGCGTCGTGCCGCAAAGCGCGGCGAAGGCGCTGTGGGATTGGTGGGCGACGAACCCCAAAATCGATGTCGCCGCCATTGACGCAATCGAGGCGGTGACCAAGCACGACGTGATCGCGTTCCTGACCTGGGTGGCCGAAAATGTCGGCGACGAAGCACGCTTCATGCATCAGGGCATGACCAGCAGCGACGTTCTGGATACCTGCCTTGCTGTGCAATTGGCGCAGGCGACCGATTTGTTAATCGCCGATATGGATAAACTGCTTGCCGCGATAAAAACCCGTGCGCTGGAACATAAATTCACCCCCACGATTGGCCGCAGCCACGGTATTCACGGCGAGCCTGTGACTTTTGGCATGAAGCTCGCGCAGGCCTATGCCGAATTTGCGCGCGGGCGCGAGCGGTTGGTGCTGGCGCGGGCGGAGATTGCGACCTGCGCGATTTCGGGCGCGGTTGGCACATTCGCCAATATCGATCCATCGGTGGAGGCGCATGTCGCAGGCAAGCTTGGCCTCGCGATTGAGCCTGTTTCAACGCAGGTTATCCCGCGTGACCGGCATGCGATGTATTTTGCGGTGCTGGGCGTCGTTGCCTCTTCCATCGAGCGCCTATCCGTTGAAATCCGCCATTTGCAGCGTACCGAAGTGTTGGAAGCGGAGGAATATTTCAGCCCTGGGCAAAAGGGTTCGTCGGCTATGCCGCACAAGCGCAACCCGATACTGACCGAGAACCTCACCGGCCTTGCCCGTATGGTACGCGCCGCCGTGACCCCGGCGATGGAGAATGTCGCATTGTGGCATGAGCGCGATATTTCGCACTCTTCGGTCGAACGCTATATCGGCCCAGACGCCACGATCACGCTGGATTTTGCGCTCGGGCGGCTCACTGGCGTGATCGAAAAGCTGCTGATTTACCCGGTACGCATGCAGAAAAATCTCGACCGCATGGGCGGACTTGTCCATTCGCAGCGGGTGTTGCTGGCGCTGACGCAGGCAGGCATCAGCCGCGAAGACAGCTATAGTATCGTCCAGCGTAACGCGATGAAGGTTTGGGAATCGGATGGCGAATTGTCGTTGCTCGAACTGCTGAAAGCCGACCCGGATGTAGCGGCGAAAATGTCGGCGGCGGATTTGGAAGAACGGTTCAATCTCGATTATCATTTCAAGCATATCGACACGATATTTGCCCGGGTTTTCGGGGGTTAGTTTATCCACACACTAAATATTGTCATCCCCGGCTTGGTCGGGGATCCATGGCCTGAATTGCAAGTTTAAGCCTACGCGGCATATTAAGATTGTAGGTTCGGCCATGGATCCCCGCATTCGCGAGGATGACAAGTTTTGCGGCGGGAACGCGGCAAGTTAGAAACTCAACCAACCCACTAGCAACTCGCCGCAACTTGCCATAAGGTAATCAAAATCTCCAATTCTCCCAAGGAGGCCAAACAATGCGATTTCTGAAAACTCTCCTTTGGGTGGCACTGCTCGTCGGCCTCACCATTTTTGCGATCAACAATTGGGAACCGGTTTCGGTAAAACTGTGGGGCGGGATGTTGCTCGACACCAAATTGCCGATGCTTGTCATCATCAGCTTTTTCGCTGGCTTCTTACCGCTATGGATTTGGCACCGCGCAACCCACTGGCGGATGAAGCGGCGGATCATGTCGCTGGAGAGCAAAAGCTATCGCGCGCCGCTGGATCTGGGACGCGAGGATTTGGGTGCGCCGGATTACGGTATCTCGACAGGTTCGCGGATATGAGCAATCCGGTCTATGTCGCCATCGACACCCCCAATTTGGATAACGCGCTGGCGCTTGCCAAAGCGGTCAAGCATCATGTCGGCGGCGTGAAATTGGGCCTCGAATTTTTCTGCGCCAACGGCCATCACGGTGTGCACGAAATTGCCAAGCTCGGCCTGCCGATATTCCTTGATTTGAAACTGCACGATATTCCCAACACCGTGGCCAAGGCCGTGCAGGCGATTAACGGCCTTGAACCCGCGATCCTGACCGTCCACGCATCGGGCGGGCGCGCAATGATGGAGGATGCCAAAGCCGCCGCGGGCGCGCATACCAAAGTGGTCGCGGTAACGGTGCTGACCAGCCTCGACGATCATGACTTGAGCCGTATTGGCGTGTCCGACGATCCCCACGCACAGGTCGAGCGCCTTGCCGCATTGGCACGCGAAGCTGGCCTAGACGGCATTGTCTGTTCCGGCCAAGAGGTAAAAGCCGCGCACAAGACTTGGAAGAATGGGTTTTTCGTGGTCCCCGGTCTGCGCCCCGCTGGCGGCAATACCGGCGACCAAAAACGCATTGTCACGCCGCGCCAAGCGCGTGACGATGGCGCGTCGGTTCTAGTAATCGGACGCCCGATAACCGGCGCGGAAATCCCCGACGATGCCGCGCGGGCGATTGTGGGGACATTGTAACACCGCTTTGTGTTTTGCCGGGAATACCGACACAAAATTTTACTCCCCCTTACCCCGTTTTTACGATAGCCTCTTCAAATCAGCTTCTTGGAGGGAGAGTGTTATGACGGACAGTAAAAAGGCAATAGCCGAATGTATCGGCACATTCTGGTTGGTCTTTGGTGGATGCGGCAGCGCGGTATTGGCGGCGGCGTTTCCCGATGTTGGTATTGGATTGCTAGGCGTATCACTGGCATTCGGGTTGACAGTTATCACGATGGCTTATGCAATCGGCCACATTTCTGGCTGTCATTTAAATCCCGCTGTCACCATTGGCCTTTGGGCTGGCGGACGGTTTAACGCCAAAGAAATTCCCATGTATGTCGCCGCACAAGTGGTCGGCGCGATTATCGCCGCGTTTCTGCTCTATTACATCGCCAGCGGCAGCGCGGGATATTCTCTAGAAGCCAATGGCTTGGCGGCCAATGGCGTAGGCATAGGATCGCCGGGCAAATATTCGGTGGTGTCGGGTTTCATCATCGAAATCGTCCTGACTGCAGGGTTCCTTTGGGTGATTATGGGAGCCACCGATGGCCGCGCTCCGGCTGGATTTGCGCCAATTGCCATCGGCCTTGCGCTAACATTGATCCATCTTATCTCAATCCCCGTCACCAACACATCGGTGAACCCGGCGCGCAGCACTGGCCCGGCATTGGTGGTCGGCGGATTGGCATTGCAGCAATTATGGCTGTTCTGGGCTGCGCCGATTATCGGCGGATTAATCGGCGGCGGATTGTACAAATGGCTCAACAGTGCAGAGAATGTAGATATTGCCGGAGACGCTTAAGTCAGCAAACCACACCGCTCCTGTTACGTCTGTATCCTATCACGCCTTGCGTTATTCTGCCGACGCTGGTTTAGGATGGTCAACGTAATGGGCCCCAGCTTTGGCATCCGCCAAGTTTATCCTGAACGCCTGCCATTCAGGCAGTCGAAGGGCTGGGGCGGCGTAGTTTGTGAGAAGTAAGTTGAGCATCCAAATCAAAATCTGCGGCCTTTCCGATATCACCGCAATCAACACCGCCGCCGATGCGGGCGCGACGCATATCGGCCTGGTGCATTTTCCCGCCAGCCCGCGCCATGTGTCGCTGGACAAAGCCGCTGCGCTCGAAAATGCGGCGCCCGCGCATCTGACGACGGTGCTGTTGCTGGTCGATGCCGACATCGAAACTACCGCAAAGGCGCTAAGTTTGGTGCGCCCCGATGTGATCCAATTCCACGGCAGCGAAACACCGGAGTGGCTAAATTTGTTAAAGCAGCATGCCGATGTGGAGATTTGGAAGGCGCTTGGCGTGCGCAGCGCACAGACGTTGATTGATAGCGAACGCTATTTGGGCGTTGCCGACAGGTTGCTGTTCGATGCCCCGGCGCAGGCGTTGCCGGGCGGAACCGGGACCAGTTTTAATTGGTCGCTGCTGACCGCGCATCAGCATAAAATCCCTTGGGGGCTGGCTGGCGGCCTAAACCCCGACAATGTTGCGGCTGCGATCCATGCCACCGGCGCGCAAATGGTCGACACATCATCGGGCGTTGAAAGCGAACCGGGCGTGAAGGATGTTGCCAAGATTGCCGCTTTCTGCAAAGCGGTTCGGGACGCTTAGTCTAATATCCATACCGTAGCCCTGAGCCTGTCGAAGGGCGCTTATCTGACAGGCGTACTTCGACAGGCTCAGCACTACGGTTCATCCTGATGGCACTTTTAAACAATGACATTGAACGCAAACTCCTTTCGCAACCAACCCGACGAACGCGGTCATTTTGGCCAGTTTGGTGGGCGTTATGTCGCCGAGACATTGATGCCGCTGGTGCTCGATCTTGAAAAACATTATCGCGCCGCACAGGCCGACCCCGCATTTGCGGCGCAGTTCGATGATCTGCTCGAACATTATGTCGGCCGTCCCAGCCCGCTTTATTATGCTGAGCGGCTGACCGAGGAATGCCGCAAGGATGCTCCCGCCGGAAAAGGCGCACAAATCTGGTTCAAGCGCGATGAACTGAACCACACAGGCGCGCACAAAATCAACAATTGTATCGGCCAGATTTTGCTCGCCATGCGGATGGGCAAGACGCGGATTATTGCAGAAACCGGCGCGGGTCAGCACGGCGTGGCCACCGCCACCGTTTGCGCACGGTTTGGCCTGCCATGCTTTATCTATATGGGCGCAAAAGATATATCGCGCCAACAACCCAATGTGTTCCGCATGAAGTTGTTGGGCGCCGAGGTCATTCCCGTCACCAGCGGCGCTGGTACGCTCAAGGACGCGATGAACGAAGGGCTGCGTGACTGGGTCGCCAATGTCCACGACACATTCTATATCATCGGTACAGCGGCAGGTCCGCACCCTTACCCAGAACTGGTCCGTGATTTCCAGAGCGTGATTGGCAAGGAAGCCCGCGCGCAGATGCTATCGCGCATCAACCGCCTGCCCGATTTATTGGTCGCGGCGATTGGTGGTGGCAGCAACGCCATCGGCCTGTTCCATCCGTTTTTGGACGACGCCAGCGTTGAAATGCTGGGGATCGAAGCCGCCGGGCACGGGCTAGACAAGGAACATGCCGCCTCATTAGCTGGCGGCAAGCCGGGAATCCTGCACGGCAACAAAACCTATTTGTTACAAGACGAAGACGGACAAATCGCCGAAGCCCACTCAATCAGCGCAGGCCTCGATTATCCCGGCATCGGCCCCGAACATAGCTGGCTGAAAGAGAGTGGCCGCGTGCGGTACGACAGCGTTACCGATGTCGAGGCATTGGCGGCATTCCAGCTGCTTTGCCGCACCGAAGGCATCATCCCCGCGCTTGAACCCGCCCACGCGATTGCAGCAGTGGAACGCGAGGCGAAGAAGATGGACCGCGACCAGATTATTTTGGCGAACCTTTGCGGACGCGGCGACAAGGATATTTTCACTGTGGCGGCGGCATTGGGAGTGGGGATATGAGCCGTTCTAAGCCGCGCGTCCGCGTTAAGGCGTCAACGGTAAAAAATGGCGATCGTTGGGCATTCCGACGGCCCCTCGGTGCTTTCATCTTTCTGTTCGTAATTTCATTGATAACCCGCGCGTTTTTGCAGGATAGCCCATTAACTTGGCTGAATGTGCTTTGGGCTGCTGCATTTGCGTTTTGCATGACGGCAATTCAAGAGTTCTTCGGGCGCGGAACCAAATGACCCGCCACTTCGTTCCTTTCGCGACCTCGCTCTCTCCCCTTCAGGGGAGAGAAGCGAGACTTGCAGGCTTGCCTGCTAGTCGCAGCAGAGAGGGGGATGCATGACCCGCCTCGCCGCCGCCTTCGCCAAAGCCCATCCCGCGCTTGTCACCTTCATCACCGCAGGCGACGGCGACACCGCTGCCAATCTCGACGCGCTCGTCGCGGGCGGGGCGGATGTGATCGAGCTCGGTATGCCGTTCACCGATCCGATGGCCGATGGCCCGGTTATTCAGGCCGCCAATATCCGAAGTTTGGAGGCTGGTACAAAAACCGCCGACATTTTCGCGCTCGCAACCGCCTTCCGTGTGCGCCATCCCGATGTGCCGCTGGTCCTAATGGGTTATGCCAACCCGATGACGATACGTGGCCCCGAATGGTTCGCCGATGCCTGCGTTACGGCGGGCGTTGACGGCGTTATCTGCGTCGACATTCCGGTCGAAGAAGACGACAGCCTAGGCGATGCATTGCGCGCCAAGGACGTTGCCGTCATCCGCCTCGCCACCCCCACCACCGATGCCGCGCGGTTGCCAACGATCCTGAGCAACGCCACGGGCTTTCTTTATTATGTCAGCGTCGCCGGGATCACCGGATTGCAACAAGCCGCACAGGTCAGCATTGACGAAGCCGTGGCACGGTTAAAGGCGGGAACCGACCTGCCCGTCGCAGTCGGCTTTGGCGTGCGTACACCGGAGCAAGCCGCCAATATCGCACGCGTTGCCGATGGCGTCGTCGTGGGGTCCGCTATCGTCGAACTGATCGCGCAGCATGGCGCATCCGCCGCTGGCCCGGTGCGCGAATATGTGGCCAGTTTGGCTACGGCGATTGCAGCGGCACGAAAGTCAGACTAACATTAATTATAAACCGAAACCCTGAGCCTGTCGAAGGGTGGTTATCAACTGGGAGCCGTGCTTCGACAAGCTCAGCACTTCGGTTGTTGCTAAGGAAGAAAAAATGAACTGGGTTACCCGTGTCCGCAACGCCCTGCCCTTTGTCGCAAAGCGCGAAACCGCCGACACCTTGTGGCACAAGTGCAAAGGTTGTCAGGCGATGATCTTCCTCAAGGAATTTGAGGAAAACCAGTCGGTTTGCCCGAAATGCGATCATCATGGCCGCGTCGGCCCCGCCGTGCGATTTGCCGCGATCTTTGATGATAACAGCTGGACGGTGCTTGCCCCGCCAAAGGTTCCCGAAGATCCGCTGAAGTTCAGGGACACTAAGAAATACAGCGACCGGATAAAGGCGGCACGTGCGGCCACCGGCGAAACCGATGCCATGATGAGCGCAAAGGGAGCGATTGATGGCCAGCCGGTTATTGTCAGCGTACAGGATTTTGCTTTCATGGGCGGGTCGATGGGCGTGGCCGTGGGCGAGAGCTTTGTTGACGCCGTTAAAGCCGCGATCAAGGCGAAATGTCCGTACATCATCTTTACTGCGGCGGGCGGCGCGCGGATGCAGGAGGGGATATTATCGCTGATGCAAATGCCGCGCAGCACGGTGGCGATCCAGATGCTACACGATGCGGGGCTGCCCTATATTGTCGTGCTGACCGATCCAACCACGGGCGGCGTGACTGCCAGCTATGCGATGCTGGGCGATATTCAAATCGCTGAACCCGGCGCGTTGATCGGCTTTGCCGGACAGCGGGTTATTCAGGACACGATCCGCGAAAAACTGCCCGAAGGTTTCCAGCGCGCCGAGTATCTGCTGGATCACGGCATGATCGATATGGTTACGCACCGCCATGAATTGCGCGCGACATTGTCGAAACTGGTCGATTATTTGATGGCGGGGAAAAAGGCTGCTTGAGTTTAGTTCCTATTAATTTACCGAGAACAATGTCATCCCCGCGAAGGCGGGGATCCATGGCCTGACGTCGCGATGGCATACTTCGTGTATATCATGGCGAGCCAAAAGAATGGCACAAACTATATTGGCATGACCAATGATCTGCGTCGCAGAATATTTGAGCATCGCGAGAAAAGTATCCAAGGCTTCGCCAAAAAGAACCGGGTTACTAGACTGGTTTATTACGAAGAATATGAAGATGTTAGAGACGCGATCCTTCGAGAAAAGCGATTGAAGGGCTGGAACCGCCCTTGGAAAATTCGACTAATTGAAGAAAACAACCCTGAATGGCGTGATTTATGGTTCGACTTAAACCGATAAATCAGGCCTTGGATCCCCGCCTTCGCGGGGATGACAACAACATTTGAGACTCAATATGCCCGACCACGCAACCTCCTCTGACCCCGCAGTCCAGATGCAATTGGACCGTTTCGCGCAGCTATCGCCGGGGCGCGATATATTGGGGTTGGAGCGGATCGCCGCTTTGATGGCCGCACTGGGTAATCCGCACGAACAATTGCCGCCGGTGTTCCATGTCGCCGGAACCAATGGCAAGGGGTCCACTTGTGCATTCCTGCGCGCCGCAATTGAAGCGGCGGGGATGACCGCGCACGTCTATACCAGCCCGCATCTGGTGCGGTTCAATGAACGTATTCGCGTGGCCGGAAAGCTGATTGATGATGCAAAACTCGCGGCGCTGCTGGCCGAGGTGTTGGACGTGGCCGAAGCGCACAAAATCGGCGCGAGCTTTTTTGAAGTCACAACCGCCGCCGCGTTTCTGGCGTTTGCCGGAACCCCCGCCGACGCCGCGATTATCGAGGTTGGCCTTGGCGGGCGGCTGGATGCGACCAACATCATATCACGGCCAGCGGTCTGCGGCATTGCGTCGCTTGGCATTGACCATGAAGGTTTTTTGCTCACCCCTGAAGCGGGAACACCCGCCGATCCGCTGTGCCGTATTGGCTGGGAGAAAGCAGGCATAGCCAAGGCTGGCGTACCAATTGTCACCGGCCATTACCGCGATGATGTGAACGCCGTTATCGCTGCCCATGCGGCATCGGTTGGCGCATTGCTGGTTCCCAAAAAGAGTGGGTGGGACGCCGCGATTTACGACGACCAGATTGCTTACCGCGATACCCACGGAATTCTAAAGTTGCCCCTGCCCCGGATGCCCGGCGCGCATCAGGCCGAAAACGCCGCGCTCGCCGCCGCCATGCTGCGCCATCAAGACGCTATTTCTGTGCCAGATGCTGCGGTCGCTGCCGCGATGGAATGGGCGCATTGGCCGGCGCGATTGCAGTCGCTGGGCGATGGTCCGCTTTCAGCGATGCTGCCTGCGGGAACCGAAATATGGCTTGATGGCGGGCATAATGTTGACGCCGGGTTGGCGCTGGCAGCACATTTTGGTGGCAGCGCAAAACGTCTGCACCTGATCATCGGCATGTTGGCGAACAAAGACCCCGCCGCGATCATCGCACCGCTGGCCGCGCAGTTGGCGAGTATCACGGTGCTGCCCGTTCCGGGCCACGAGCATCATGCGCCTGAAGCTTTTGGCGTGTTGTCGCAGGTACCAGTAAAAGCTGCGCCCGATATAACGGCAGCACTGTCTGCGCTTGAAATTGATCCGGCAAGCGATGCAGTGCTGATCGCAGGTTCGCTCTACCTTGCCGGAGAGGTTCTGGCGCGCAATGAAGAGGTTCCGGTTTAAGGGATTGATGGTCGCCGCTTGCCATGTTCCCCGGCACAGGCCGGGGCCCAGACTTATACAATAATACTAGCAAGCTGGCCCCCGGCCTGCGCCGGGGAACACCGCAAATTCAACTCGCTGTTGTAACGCGCCGGACCTACGCAACCCCCGCCGTCTCCGGTCGTCCCCGCACCCGGATCGCTTCGATGATGCACAGCACCACTGCGATCAAACCCAGTCCGGCGGTCAGATAAAACACATGCGTATAGCCGTCGGTTTCGATCATCTGGCCAATTGCGCCGCGTCCCAAAGACCCGACCAAAAACGTCAACGACGATAGCAACGCATATTGCACAGCGCTGTATGATTTCGATGTGATCGTTGACAGATAGGCAACAAACGCTGCGCCCGCCAATCCTCCGGCCAAATTCTCGCCCGCAATCGCCAGCAACAACCGGGAGAAACGTGCATCCGATCCAAACAATTCGGCCAGCCAATAGAAGCCGGTATAGGTGCCGAATATGTCAAGTCCTCCCCCGCCTTGCGATAGATCGGCGTAAAGTAAATTCGACCCCGCCGCGACCATTGCGCCCAGGATCAATGTCTTCATCCGTCCCAAAGTGGCGAACGAGATTGCTCCCAAAGTAATGCCCAGCATCGTCATGCCGACGCCGAAAAACTTGGAAGCGATTGCCACTTCATCGTTGCTGTATTTCAATTCCTGCAAGTAAAACGGCAGGGCAAATGGCCCCCAGACCGCGTCGGTGAAACGGTATGTCAATATGATCGACAGCACCAATATCGAGGCCCAGCCGAGCCGTCCGACAATCTCTGCCAATGGCATTAACAGCGCGCTGTAACAATGATCGACAAAGCGGTGAACGCCAGTGCGAACCGGCTCTGCTTCGGTTAGAACATATCGCCCGGACTTCTTGAAATAGTTCAACATTGCCGCGACGATGGCAGGAACAATGACCGTTGCGATAACGATCAACGGCCCTTGGAACTTGATAAAATCGCCGCTGTTCGGGCGCGCTTCGGGCGTTGCTCCCAATGATTCGATCATAAACGAAATCACCGAATACAGCGCCCATATCCAGCACGCGCCAACCAGTGCCATCGCCCAGGCACGCACCCGCAGCGACAATTCACCGGCATCGGCAAATTTACCGACATCGGCGGTACTTTCGGGGCGCGGTGTGTCGGGCGCGGCAATGCTGGCCAGCACCACGAACAGCAAGGATATCCCCATGATGAGATACACTTGCGGCCAACCAATACGCGCCGCCATAATCAATGCCAATGCGCCGCCCGCAAGCGCAGCGATCCGATAACCCAGCTGATAAATCGCCGACAATATCTCCAACGTCGCGGTTTCGTCCGCAACGTCAACGCGCCACGCATCGATCACGATATCCTGCGTCGCCGATGCGAATGCACACAAGCCCGCAACCGCCGAAAATATCCCCAACGAGGTTTGCGGATTAAGCTGTGATAGCAGAATGAACGAAAGCCCGAGCAACAACTGGATCGGGATCAACCAAGATCGCCGCCGTCCCAGCCGCCCCAATATCGGCAATTCGACCCGGTCAACGATGGGCGACCATAAGAACTTGAACGCATAAGCAAGCCCGATCAGCGAAAAAACACCCATCGTTTCAAGGTCAACGCCTTCTTCGCCGAGCCACGCATATAATGTCCCCAGCAACAAAGCATAAGGCAGACCGGCGGAGAACCCGAAGGCCAGCATGATGCCCATTTTCCGATTGGAAAACGCGGCCTTCAACAGCTTCCAGCCCTTCAGCTTCGGTTGCTCCTCCACGGCAGTTGCGTTCATCGTTGCTCCCCTCTCTATCTTTGTCGCCGAAACTAACGCCATTTTTCCGAATGACCAGAATTTTAACTACTATAGGTGACTTTTGCCGGAAATTGCGTCAAAGGCCGCTGCATGGCAAATCCTCCCTCCCGCCCGCCCTCTGGCCGCACTCCTGAAAAGCCCCCACGCATCCGCTGGGACAACAAGCCCGTCCGGCGCGCACGGCCTGCGTCCAATGTCCCGTCTAAGGGCGCGTTGGAGCGGGATGACGGTGATGCGCGGATCGCAAAATTGCTCGCTCGTGCTGGCGTGGCCTCGCGCCGGGAAGTGGAACGGATGATCGCGGATGGGCGCGTTACGCTGAACGATGTGGTCGTTGAAACTCCCGCCACATTGATGAAAAACCTCGACGGTGTCGCGGTCGACGGCAAGCTTGTCGGCAAGCCTGCGCCAACCATGCTGTACATGTTTCACAAACCCGAAGGCTGTTTAACCGCCGAACGTGATTTTTCCGGGCGTAAAACGATTTACGACATATTGCCGCCCGAAATGCCGCGGGTCATGCCGATTGGGCGGCTTGATCTGAATACCGAAGGTCTGTTGCTGCTGACCAATGATGGCGAGTTCAAACGCCAGATGGAGCTGCCTTCCACCGGCATTGAACGCACCTACCGAGCCCGTTGTTTCGGCATGGTCAGCCAAGCCGAGCTCGAAGAATTGATCCATGGCGTTGAAGTGGATGGCATCCAATATGGCAAGATCGACGCCAATATGGAACGGCGTACTGGCGCGAACGTCTGGATCGAAATGACGCTGACCGAGGGCAAAAACCGCGAGGTTCGCCGCGTCCTTGAACATTTGGGGCTGGAGGTAAACCGCCTGATCCGAACGCGGTACGGCCCGTTTGTGCTGGGTGATTTGGCTGCTGGCACCGTCGGTGAAGTCCGCAAGGTTGATCTGGTCGAGTTTAGGAATACGTTGAAAAAATGAGAATTATCGCAGGCCAATGGCGTTCGCGGCCAATTGTCGCGCCAAAGGGTGACACCACGCGGCCCACCGCCGACCGCACCCGCGAAACGCTGTTTTCGATGCTGACCAGCCGGTTGGGCTCGTTCGAGGAATTGACCGTGCTTGACCTATTCGCCGGATCGGGCGCGTTGGGATTGGAAGCGTTGTCGCGCGGCGCGGCGCATTGCATGTTTGTCGAACAAGACCCCGCCGCGCTGGCCGCACTCGACAAGAATATCGACAAATTGGGGGCAAAACCGCAATGCGAAGTGCGCCGGACGTCGGTAATGTCGCTGGGCCGCGCGCTCAAACCCGCCGACCTGATCCTGATGGACCCGCCTTATGGCAGCGGCGCAGGCGCGGTTGCGCTTGACAAGCTGGCCCGCCAAGGCTGGATAGCACCCGCCACCTGGATCAGCATCGAAACCGGCCTGAAAGAAACACCCGAAGTAGCCGGGTTTGAGGTTGAAACTTTGCGCAATGTCGGCAAGGCGCAGCTTATCCTATTGCGTCCCGTTGGAGTGTATAAATAGCAATTTGGTTTAAGCTGGGGGAACTTCGAAACTTCCAGTGGGAGGCTTTCGCACCTTACTTAGAAATGATTCTACTTGGGGCAAAAATGGGGCTTTCAAAATATCAGAAAAACTTGGCTCGGTATTAACGGCGCTAGATATTGGGCCAGAATACAACTTTGGAGCGCTATTTATTTCACTCGATGCGGCAATAATGTTGACCTCGTTTGCAAAACCTGACTGCATTTCGCTAAGCCTTAACCCAGTGTTATTTTCCATATAATTCGTCAATGTGTCTTGCACCACCCAAATTGTTTTGCCGCCCCATGCCAAAGCAGCTTCAGATTTGACAATAAGTTGACTTGCCATTCGCGCCCAAACTTGTCTGATGTTTATACCTGGGCAATCAACGCGATCCCCTTGATTGGCCAACAATGCTTTTCGAAAAGCAGTTTGAATATCAGTACCCAGAGATTTGTTTCCGCCACTAGTAGAGCATGTCATAATTTCAACAATTATCGGCGGACCGTGCTCTCCGTTCGGCAGAACTTCTCGCAGTAAGTAATCTAACCGATACTGAAATTTGAGATTTTCATGTTTAAAATTTAAACTGATTTCACTCCAATAATCAACTCGTGCTCCCTGACTGAAGCCAGCGGTATGGCAAAGCAATTTTACCAATTCTAAATGTTGGGCTGAGAAGCCATTCAACCCAAAATTCAGCAACCGCCTTGGGCAAATAATTTTAAGCGATCCACTCATACCCACACTGCAAATAGCACAAGAAACGGAACCCGATCTAATTACGTTGCTGCTAAAGCGCGAGCGCAAGCCGCTGTCGTTAGCCAAAGCGACATTCGCCATATCCCGGTTTCCACCGCCATCACATCTTGCTTGCATGTAAGGACATTGCGCTTCAGCTATTCCATCAAGTGATTCCGGCGACCCAAAAGGAAATCCAAATAACTCGCCGACTACAGGCACAAAATATTTTCTATAACAGCGCGCCCCACTGCTTTTGCAAGCGGAGGAGGAACTGAATTTGCAATTTGCCGATGTTGATCTAAATTCGTAACTTGCCCAGTACGTCCGCGTATTGGACCTGACAAAATATGTGTATCAGGGTAACCATGTATCCGCATATATTCTCGTGGCGTCAAATAACGATTTTGTAGTGGATGGTAGAAAATTTCTCCGCATCGTAATGTTAAAGACGGTAGTCCACGAGCCAATCGGCGAAATTTAGTCGTATCTTTGCGGGTTAAACGGTTTACGATGTCTGCGGGAGCATTGGACTTAGAAAGCCACTCTCCTTCTTTAACGTATGATATGCGTTCCCTATCTCGGGCAGGAGTTTTATCAAAGTGATTGGGAACGACTTCTGTTTCAGGCGAAGGGAGATCGGCAATTACCGAACCAACCGTTTTAGATGGCAAGCTTTGCTGTATCCAATTTTCCAAATTCACGGAAGTATCACGGGAGCCAACAATAAAAACACGCTCCCTCATTTGCGCTACATCATAATTGACTGAATTCAAGAGCTTCCAATCGACCCGATAACCCAAATTAATCAATTCGTCGCGCAATTGCTCAAACGCAGTGCCGTGTTTCATCAATCCCTTAACTTGCTCAATAACGAAAGCACGTGGGCGTAGTTCCTTGACCCAACGAACCATTTCAAACAATAATAAGCCGTCTCTATGTTCTAACCCTTTTCGTGCGCCGATTTGCGAAAACGGCTGGCAAGGCGGGCCGCCGTGGAGCAGATCAATTTGGTCCAATCCGACGGCGTTCATAACGGATTTAGGCTCAAAATTTCGCACGTCACCTTCAAACACCATGGATCTGGTGTTGTGTCGCAACGTATTAGCGCAATGCTTATCAAGTTCGACTGATGCCACGGTTTCAATACCCGCCATTTGAAGACCTATATCTAAGCCTCCAGCACCAGAGAACAAACTAATCGCTTTTGGCATTGAACTCCCCTTTCTTGATCCATTCCAATATTACGCAACATCAAGCAAGCTAATTTAGCGTTTGGATGAAAAAGAACATATAGAGTACGACGTCAAAGTCAACACCTCCCTTGCCCTTGCGCCACATGTTCCCTAATCGTTCGCGGGTGACCGACTCCAATGCCTTTCCCGCACACACCGCCGCGCCCGCGAACGATCCCCCTTGGCTGGCTGGCCTGAACCCGCCGCAGCGTGAGGCGGTGTTGACCACCGAAGGCCCGGTGCTGATGCTGGCCGGAGCAGGCACCGGCAAGACGGCGGCACTGACCGCGCGGTTGGCGCAGATTATTGCGACGCGGCTGGCGTGGCCGTCCGAAATCCTATCGGTCACCTTCACCAACAAAGCCGCGCGCGAAATGAAGGAGCGGATTGGCCGGATGATCGGCGATGCGGTCGAGGGGATGCCGTGGCTGGGCACATTCCACAGTATCGGCGCAAAAATGCTGCGCCGCCATGCCGAGCTTATGGGATTGCAAAGCAATTTCACGATCATCGATACCGACGATCAAATCCGGCTGCTGAAACAGCTGATCCAGGGCACGGATATCGACGACAAACGCTTTCCGGCCAAGGCGCTGGCCGGGCTGATCGACAAGTGGAAGAACCAAGGATTGTCGCCGGCGGACCTGTCTGCGGGCGATAGTGAGGCTTACGCGAACGGCAAAGGTCAGGAAATGTACGCGCTGTATCAACGCCGCCTACTGGCGTTGAATGCGTGCGATTTCGGCGATTTGTTGCTGCACAGTTTGAACCTGCTGAAAAACAACCGTGACGTGCTGGAGCAATATCAGCAACGGTTCAAATATATCATGGTCGATGAATATCAGGACACCAACGCGGTGCAATATCTGTGGCTGCGGTTGCTGGCGCAGAAACGCAAAAATATTGCCTGTGTCGGCGATGACGATCAAAGCATCTATTCCTGGCGCGGCGCAGAGGTTGCCAATATCCTGCGGTTTGAAAAGGATTTTCCCGGCGCAAAAGTGATCAAGCTGGAGCAGAATTACCGGTCAACGCCGCATATCTTGGCCGCCGCATCCGGCTTGATCAATGCCAATAGCGAACGGCTGGGCAAGACATTATGGACCGAGCTGGATGACGGCGAAAAAGTGCAGATCATCGGCGTGTGGGATGGCCCCGAAGAAGCGCGGCGTGTGGGCGAAGAGATTGAGGCGGCGCAGCATAAGGGCGTCACGCTCGACAATATCGCCATCCTTGTACGTGCGCAGCATCAAACACGCGAGTTTGAGGACCGGTTTATTTCCATCGGGCTGGCGTATAAAATCGTCGGCGGTTTCCGCTTCTATGAACGCGCCGAAATCCGCGATGCGATTGCGTATTTGCGGATCGTCAACCAACCGGCTGACGATTTGGCGTTTGAGCGTATCGTCAACACGCCCAAGCGCGGCATCGGCGACAAAGCGGTGGGTAAAATCCATATCATCGCACGCGCCGCTGGCATCCCGTTATCCGCCGCCGCCGCGCAAATGACCGGTACGGACGAGATGACCGGAAAGGCGCGCACATCGCTCGCCGGGCTGGTCGCCAATATCGCCAACTGGCGCGAAATGGCGGCGACGATGACGCCGTCGGCGCTGACGCAGCAGATACTCGATGAGTGCGGTTACACCGATATGCTGCAAGCCGAACGCAGCGTTGAGGCCACCGGCCGCCTTGAAAACCTGACCGAGTTGACCCGCGCCATGGAGGAATATGAGACGCTTGGTGACTTTCTGGAACATGTCAGTCTGGTGATGGATAACGAAGCGCAAAACAGCGGGCCGCAGATTACGATCATGACCATCCACGCCGCCAAAGGATTAGAATTTCACAACCTGTTTCTGGTCGGGTGGGAGGAAGGATTGTTTCCGTCGCAGCGGTCATTGGACGAAGGCGGCCTCGCCAGTTTGGAGGAAGAACGCCGCTTGGCTTATGTGGCAATTACCCGCGCGCGCACCAAATGCACGATATTACACGCCGCCAACCGCCGAATTTACGGCCAATGGACATCGAGCATACCTTCGCGCTTCATCGGCGAATTGCCCAAAGACCATATCGAGGCGCAGGACAGCATGGCGGGCGGCGCATCGATGTGGCGCGCCAATTGGTCCGAACGCGATGATCCCTTTGCGCATCTCGCCGCAGCAAACCAAGGCCGCAGCAACGCACGCGGCCCCGGCTGGCAACGCGCCGCAACCAGCGGAGGCTTCAACCCCGCCCCGCAGCGCGTAACCGAAACCACCCGCAGCGCCGCCAGCTTCGCGCAGCCCGGCCGCAAAGACTTGGCACGCGGCATGCGCGTATTCCACGAAAAATTCGGCTATGGCGAGATCATGGAGATCGAAGGCAACAAGCTGGAGATCGAGTTTGATACGGCGGGGAGCAAGCGGGTGATGGATAGTTTCGTGCGGGCGGAGTAAAGCCATGCTTGACATCGCAGGTGTATTGCATTACATTACATGAATGGAAATTGATGGTATAAGTCATAAAGCACTGCACCGCTTTTTTATAACCGGAAATTCCAAGGGGTTTGATGGCGATCAAGTCGATAGATTGCGCAAGATGCTGAATTATATTGTTACTTCAGCCAGTTTTGATGAATTGAAATTGCCGCCCAATTACGGCCTGCATCCACTAACTGGAAATCGGACGGGTATTTGGGCAATGACCGTAACCAAAAACTGGCGGTTGACGTTCCGCAAGATCGACGAACAAACTATCACTGAACTAGATTTGGAGGATTATCACTGATGGCACTTCTTATGCACCCCTCGCTGACGATTCATCCCGGCGAATGGCTTAGAACCGAGGTCGTGGAAGCGAACGGCATCGCGATTGGATCGCTTGCCAAGGCATTTGGTGTCAGCCGCCAAGCCATCAGCGCGCTGCTCAATAGCCGCGCGGCGCTGTCCGCCGATATGGCCATCCGTTTTGAAAAATTGTTCGGTATCAAAGCCGATACGCTGTGCCGGATGCAGGTGGCATATGACCTTGCGCAAGCTAGGTTGCATGAAGATGACATCAAGGTTGATAGGCGGCTGCTGGCTGCTTAAAACAGCCAAACGAAATCTAAATAGCGGGAGCCGGTGCCCTACCCGCCCGCTAATTCTCCGCGCCTCCGCGCCTCCGCGTGAACCAAATTCGCCGCATATCTTAACAGAACCGCGACGAACCGTTTTCCTCCATCGATAAACCGTTGCGCTCCTCAAATGTAATGTTATCACACAACTTGCGGCCGCGAGTCGCGTGTGAGGAGAAATGCTATGCGTAAACGTAATTTGATCTTGATTTCCGGCTGTCTGATACTGGCCGCCTGCTCCCAAAATGAAGAACGCACAACCAAAGAACGACTTGAGACCTTTGACGTCAGTGAAGAAGCGCCATCCGCCGAAATGGCCGCGTCGCCCGATGTCTCGCCCAGTGCCGCGCCCGGCGTGGCTTTCAATTACCGCTATGCATTCCGCGTCCCCGATGCCAAAATCGCGGGCGTGCAAGAGGAGCATGCGGCGGCGTGCGAGACATTGGGACTGTCGCGCTGCCGGATTACCGGCATGCGCTATACGTTGGAGGATGAGGACGAGGTGCGCGCCGCTTTGGCGTTCAAACTCGACCCGATGATCGCGCGCAAATTTGGCAAGGATGCCATTGCCTCCGTCGCCAAAGCAGAAGGCATATTGGTCGATAGCGAGATCCAAGGCGTTGATGCGGGCAGCGAAATCACTGCGTCACAGCGGCGCAGTGCGGACATTTCCGCCAACCTTGACCGGATCGAAAAACGGTTGGCGGCGGGCGGGATCAAGGACCGCGAGCGCACCGAATTGCAGGAGCAGGCGGCCAGAATGCGTGAACAGTTGTCAGCGGAAACCGACACGCGGCGTGCAGGCGAAGCCAGCCTAGCAACCACGCCGATGGAATTCAGCTACTCCGGCGGCGAAGGCATTCCCGGATTTGGCCGCGGCAATCCGTTTGCCGATGCATGGGACAGCGCCGTCGCCAGCTTTGCGACGATGGCCAGTTTCCTGTTGTTGGCGATTGGTGTGTTGCTGCCTTGGTTGATGTTGGGTGTGTTGTTGGTCGCACTATGGCGGACACCGCCGCTGCGTAAACTGCGCGGTTGGTTGCGGGCGCGGCGTGATGTGGTGCCGTTAGAAGTAGATAAGCTATAAATTCGCTTCACACGAAATTTTCCGGGGCGAAACAATAGCCAGCAGAAAAAACCGTAGCCCTGAGCTTGTCGAAGGGCGCTTGTCAGTAAAGCGCCCTTCGACAAACTCAGGGCTACGGTGATATAAGTTAAACCTCCAACCCCTCTAAAAAACCGCCTTAGGCGTATCCTCTTTCATCATTGCGGCGCGGACCATTGGGATTGGCGGACCGCCATAGCCCAAAAATTCGTCGTGAAACGCCTTCCACTTGCCGCGGTCGCCTTTGGTCCAATCATCGCGCAGTTTGCGGATCATCAGCTTGCCCATGGTGTAGTTCAGATAGGCCGGATCATAGGTTCCGCGCGCTGCTTGTTGCTTGGCGTTGCCTGCGTCCTGATAGCATTCATTCAAGAATAATTGTTCGGATTGCGCCTGCGTCATGCCCTTTGCATGCAGGCCGATTGCCGAAATAAACCGGCAATCGCGCAAAAGAGCGTTCGATATCTGGCCGATTTTGGTCTCAGCATTGCCCGCTTCCAATCCCGCGTCCATCATCATTTCTTCGCTGTAATGCGCCCAACCCTCGGCAAAGGCATAGCCGACGAACAGCTTACCAAACAGGGATTTGGCGCGGTTGGCATGCAGGAAATTCAGGAAATGCCCCGGCCAAACCTCGTGCGTGCTGGTGCCGAGCAAGTCTTTTTTGCCCGGTACAAAACTGTCCTGCGTCGCTTTGTCCCATGTCGGGTCGGGCGGTGAAATATAATAGACGGAAGGCAGACCTTTTTCAAACGGCCCCGGAATGTCGATATACGCCGCATTTTGCCGGTTATAGGGCGGCGATTCCTCGACCTGCGCTTCTTCGGTGCCCGGAATGCTGACGATATCCTTGTCGATCAGGAATTGTTTCAGCGGCGGCAATTGACGCCGGGCTTCGGCCACCGGTCCATCGGCGGCCTTGTTCGCGCCCATCTTGGTCATGCACCCCTGCATCGTTGCCCCCGGCGCAAACGTCGCGCATGCGGCCTTGAGTGCATCCTGATTGGCCTTCAAATCGGCACGGCCAATGGCCTCTAGTTCATCGAGCGAGATATCCACGCCCTCGGTTTTCTTGACCATATTGGCAAACTTTGCCGCACCAAGTGCATAGCCGCCCTCGGTTGCCGGCCGCGATGCGAGATGCGCCGACAGGTCCTTCATTGCGGCGGCGGCCTTTGCAGCGGCGGCGTCGAATTGCGATTGCAGATCGGCATCCTTCACTTCGGCAAAGGCTTTTTTGGCATCGCCGCTATAATATTCCGCAAAGCCATCAAACGCCGCCTGCCCGTATTTCAGGAAGCTGGCGGGCATCGGCAGTTTCAGATTGCTCTTGATCTGTTCCGCCGCCGCTGGGACATTATTGGCGTAGGCGATGAACGCCTTCATGCGCGTGGCCGCGTCGGCATAAGGGCGCGAAATATAAACGTTGGGGTCCAGCGCCCCGATATAATGTTCAGGATTCAAATGCGGCTGATCGGCTTCCTCAATCCAGAACAGCTCCCCCTCCATCACGCTGACCATATAATCGCGTTCAAACTTTTGCGCATCGGTAAGCTTGCTGGCGTCGAAGGCCTTGGCATCTGCGATCGCTTTTTTACGGTAGTCAATTTCTGCCTTGATCCCGGCCGCGCTCCAATCGGGCAGCTTGCCGTCAAATTCATGCTTGCCCTGATACACCGCAAAGGTCGGATTGATCGGGTAATAGCCGTCCAAGAATTTGGCCATGAACGCGCCCCATTCGGTACCATCATTGGCGACATTTGATGAGCTTACATCGCTGTCCACTTTCTTGCAGCCCCCGGTCACAGCAATCGCGGCTAAGGATGCTGCGGCTAATAGATATGTTAGTTTCATGAAAGCTCTCCAGATTTCCCAATATGGCAACAGATTTGCATTTGCAGCGCGTTTTGGCCAGCAGCATTTCAATATAATTGTTGGCATGCAATCATCGGATTGCGTGGCACGGCACAATTCGATACGCCCATATCCACATGAACGCCCCCCACCCATTATCCATTCCCGCCTATCGCCTTTACTGGCTTGCACGGTTTTGCGCCGTCATGGCGACGATGGCGATGGTGGTGGTGATCGCTTGGCAAGTCTATGATGTTGCCCGCAGCGATTATGGCATGCCGCCAAAACAAGCCGCGTTTCTGCTTGGGCTGTTGGGATTTGCCCAATTTGTTCCGTTGTTCGTACTGACCCCTGTCGCCGGATGGGCCGCAGATAGGTTTGAACGACGGACCGTCGCCAGGATCGCGAACAGCATCGATATGTTGATCGCCGTGGCCCTTGGCTGTTTCACTTACTTTGCCATTTTGAACTTGCCCTTGCTGTTCCTAATGGCGGCGCTGCACGGTGTGGCACGGGTGTTTTCCGGGCCTGCCATGTCGGCAATCGCGCCCAATATTGTGCCGCCATCGGCGCTGCCGCAAGCCATCGCGCTCAATTCCATTGCGTGGCAATCGGCTTCGGTTATTGGTCCGGCCTTTGGCGGGCTGTTATACGCACAAAGCCATAGCTCGCCATATTGGTCAGGTGCGGCGTTGCTCTTGCTGAGCAGCATCGCGCTCAGCTTTATCCAGAATGTGTTCCCCCCGCCCAATGACCAGCGCCGCAAGCCATTGCAGCAAATGGCCGACGGCTTGCGTTATGTTTGGTCGGAGCGGTTTTTGTTGGGCGCGATCAGCCTGGATCTGTTTGCCGTGATATTAGCAGGGGCAACCGCGTTGTTGCCGGTGTATGCGCGTGACATTTTGCATGTTGGTGCCGAAGGAATGGGGCTGTTGCGGGCCGCGCCTGCACTGGGCGCTGCGATTGTGGCCTTGTATCTCGTTTTCAAACCAATAAAACACAATGTCGGCGTAAAGATGCTTTGGGCCGTGATTGTATTCGGTTTGGCGACAATTGGTTTTGGTCTTTGCGATGTGATTGGCAAGGCGTTGTTTACAGATACGGCGGGCGCAAAAATGTCCGCATCGATGATAATCGCCCTATCCATGCTGGCATTGCTGGGCGCGGCAGATATGCTGTCTGTATTTGTGAGATCGGCTTTGGTTCAGCTCAACACGCCGGATGACATGCGCGGACGGGTGAGCGCGTCGTCCGGACTCGCGATTTCAGCGTCGAACGAGCTGGGCGAATTGCAATCAGGTGTCGCAGCGGCGATATTGGGCCCTGTTGGCGCAGTTGTTTTTGGCGGCATTGGTGCCATAATAGTAACGGGCATTTGGTGGCGAATTTTCCCCGAGCTTAAAAATGCCAAGACATTTGAACCCCAGTTTAAGGACAAGACGACATGAAAGCGCAATCGATACTGGAAACCATAGGCAACACCCCGCACATCAGGATGAATCGGCTGTTTCCTGACGCCGAAGTGTGGATCAAATCCGAACGGTCAAATCCCGGCGGTTCGATCAAGGACCGGATCGGGCTTGCCATGATCGAGGCCGCTGAACGGGACGGCAGTTTGACCGTGGGCGGCACCATCATAGAGCCGACATCGGGCAATACCGGCGTCGGCCTGGCGATGGCTGCGGCGGTGAAGGGATATAAGTTGGTGCTGGTCATGCCGGAGTCCATGTCACTTGAACGCCGCCGGCTAATGCTGGCTTATGGCGCTAGCTTTGACCTCACGCCGCGCGAAAAAGGGATGAAGGGCGCGATTGAGCGCGCCCTGGAATTGGTCGAACAAACGCCCGGCGCATGGATGCCGCAGCAATTTGAAAATGCCGCCAATATTGACGTGCATGTGCGCACCACCGCGCAAGAAATACTCGCCGATTTTGCCGACAGCCCGGTTGATGTTTTAATCACCGGTGTTGGCACCGGCGGTCACATCACGGGCTGTGCCGAAGAGTTAAAACGCCATTGGCCAGACCTGAAAGTCTATGCGGTGGAACCCACTTTGTCGCCTGTAATCAGCGGTGGTCAGCCCGGTCCACATCCCATCCAAGGCATTGGCGCAGGCTTTATTCCGGCGAACCTGCATACCCAGGCCATAGACGGCGTGATCCAAGTCGAACCCGAAGCGGCGAAGGATATGGCCCGCAGTGCTGCGGTGAAAGAGGGAATGTTGGTCGGTATCTCATCCGGTGCTACATTGGCCGCCATCGCGCAAAAAATACCGGAATTGCCTAAGGGCAGCCGCATACTTGGTTTCAACTATGACACGGGTGAACGATATTTATCGGTGCCTGATTTCCTGCCAACCGAATAAAAAATCACCGGGGCTGACCAGAGACCCCGGTGAGTTTTCTGTTGCCCCTTGTTAAAAGCGGGATGGCATTAAGCGAAATCAATACCGTAGCCCTGAGCCTGTCGAAGGGCGCTTCACTGAGAGACGTACTTCGACAAGCTCAGCACTACGGTTTTTGATAAACGATCCTATATAATGTCATCGCGCTCGAACGCTTCGTTGCTCTATTCTGGCGGGTTTGTCGGTTTAGGTGCAGGAGCCGGATTTTTCAAATCATCCGGTTTTCCGTCACCATTGTCGTCCATTTGGTCGGGTTGGCCATCGCCATTGATATCCCACGCATCGGGAACACCATTGGCGTCTCGATCCCAAGCGTCGAGTTTGCCATCGTTGTTGCTATCAAGCGAGGGAGGCGGCACCGCCTTTTCCGATGCCTCGGCCTTTTCGGATGCTTGGGGAAGCGCCGACATTTTGTCCGCTGCCGCCTGATCCAGCTTTTGTACTTCGGCCAATACGGAACTGGCCAAAGCGGAACTTGAAAACGACAATCCTGCCAAAATGACACTGATCGAGAGCGCGACCCTCGGGATACTTAAAGCCATTGGTTGCTCCTTAAGAAAGCGAGCCCCTGTCTGACACCGTTATCATAGCAATAAAAAGAATATGCGAGGGCATTGCGACGAAAGGATATTACAAAAGGCCAAATTGAGCCAGGCATTCGCCTTGCCGCGCACTGGCCCCGCTTTGTCGCCGCGCGTTTCGGAATAGCAAATGCATTCAATGGCCCGCGCCCGCGCGTGAGATAATCTGGCTGGCCGGAATTAGCCAACGAGTGGGCCGCCTCAATTCGTCAACTGGCGCGAGATTCGATCATTTTTAAACAATCGTCATTGCGAGAAGCGAAGCGACGAAGCAATCCAGAGCAGCTCTAAACTGCCCTGGATTGCTTCGCGCCGCTCGCAATGACGATTCAACATGATCGAATGTGGAGCTAGGTGTCAACTTGGCGATTCCGGCATCCAAGCATAATTTGCCCCGACCTACTCAAGCAACCGCAAACATCTCCGGCTCTAACGCCATGATCGCTTCACTGCCTGCTTCGATTTTGCGGCGCAATGATCCAGCTTCGGGCATGTATCGTTCGGCGAAATAGCGTGCGGTCACCAGCTTGGTTTCATAGAACGCCCGGTTTTCATTGCCAGCGTCCAACGCGGCTTGCGCGGCGGTGGCCATGCGCAGCCATTGCAAGCCGAGCGCCGCGATACCCATGATGTGCATATAGCTGTGCGCACCGGCACCTACATTATTGGGATTGGCCATGCCATTTTGCATGAACCACATTGTCGCCGCTTTCATCTCGCCATTCACTTTTTCAAGTCGCGTGGCGAAATCGGCAAGGGCCGCGTTGCCCTGGGCAGCGGCGCATTCGTCGTCAATGACCTTGAACAACGCCTGCACCGCGCGGCCACCATTTTGCGCCAGCTTACGGCCAACCAAGTCCATCGCTTGAACACCATTGGCTCCTTCGTAAATCATCGCAATCCGCGCATCGCGGACATATTGTTCCATGCCCCATTCGCCAATATAGCCGTGGCCGCCAAATACTTGCTGAGAATTTGTGGCGACTTCATACCCCTTGTCGGTGCCATATCCCTTTATCACCGGAGTCAACAGCGACAACAAATCATCTGCCGATAATCGCTCTTCTTCGGTCTGCGCTTTATGGACCAGATCGGCTTGCAACGCGGCCCAAAGGCACAGCGCCCGCATGCCTTCGGTGAACGCCTTGCCGTCCAAAAGCATGCGGCGAACATCGGGGTGAACGAACAAGGTGTCGGCCTTTTGATCCAAATCCTGCGGTCCAGTTAGCGCCCTGCCTTGCCGCCGATCACCGGCATAATGCACGGCGTTTTGGTAAGCGACTTCGGCGATACCAAGGCCCTGTTGGCCCACACCCAGCCGCGCAACATTCATCATGATGAACATCGCGGCGAGGCCCTTGTTTTCCTCGCCGACCATCGTCCCGATCGCGCCGTCGTAGTTCATCACGCAAGTCGCGTTGGCGCGGATACCCATCTTGTGCTCGAGCGAGCCGCACGAGACTGCGTTGCGCTCGCCCAGCGAGCCGTCCGCGTTCACCAGCACCTTGGGCACAATGAACAGCGAGATGCCCTTGGAGGATTCGGGCGCATCGGGGGTCTTGGCGAGGACCAGGTGGACGATGTTTTCGGTCAGGTCGTGGTCGCCCGCCGAGATGAAAATCTTGGTCCCGGTGATCGCATAGCTGCCGTCGGCGCGCGGCACCGCACGGGTGCGGATCAGGCCGAGGTCGGTGCCGCACTGCGGCTCGGTCAGGTTCATTGTCCCGAGCCATTCGCCCGAGATCATCTTGGGCAGGTACAGCGCCTGCTGCTCCGGGCTGCCCTTGGAGCGGATCGCCGCGATCGCGCCGCCGGTCAGCCCGGGATACATCATGAACGCCTGGTTGGCCGCAGCCAGGTATTCCTCGACCAGCATGCCCATCACGTGCGGCATCCCCTGCCCGCCGAACTGCTCGGGCGCGGACAAGGTACCCCAGCCCGATTCGCGAAACTGGTCGTAAGCCGCCTTGAACCCCGCGGGGGTGGTGACGCTGCCGTCGGGGTGGCGGGTGCAGCCCTCCTGATCGCCCGAAAGGTTGAGCGGGGCGACGACTTCGGAAATGAACCGGCCCGCCTCGTCGATCACCGTGTCGGTCATCTCGCGGTCGGCGCTCTCGAAGCCGGGCATGTTGCCGAAGCTGTCGAGCCGGAGCAGTTCGTTGTCGACGAAACGCGTGTCGCGGGTGGGGGCACGGTAAGTGGGCATGCTTTAGCTCCTGGGGCCTTCCAGCTCTTCGAGAGTGGCGACGAAATCGGACAATTCACGGATCGAGCTGTCAAGGTCGGCGCGCTGCGCCTCGAGCGCGGCGATTTTCTGGCGGCAGCGGACCAGCGTGGTCCGGCGCTGCTCGGCGCGACCGTCGCCGAGGTCGTAAAGGTCGATCAGCTCGCGGATCTCGCCCAGGCTGAACCCGACGTTCTTGGCGCGCAGAATCCACGCGAGCCGGGCGCGGTCGCGCTTCGAATAAATCCGGGCGAGGCCGCTGCGGGTGGGGGCGATCAGGCCCTCGTCCTCGTAGAAGCGCAAGGCGCGGGCGGAGACCCCGAATTCGGCGGACAAGTCGGAAATGGTGAACCGCTCGCGCGCGAGCGCGTCGGGGCGATCGAGGTGTGCGCTGTGGCGCTCCTGGGCAGAAGCTGCGGGCATCGGCTTCCTGATAACTACCCTTTACGTAAGCGTCAACTTGGCGCCAGGGCCAGCCGGTCATTCTCCAGCACCCGGTAGAAACAGCTCCGCGCCCCGGTGTGGCACGCCGGCCCCGCGGGTTCGACTCGCAGGACGATCGCATCCTGATCGCAATCGACGCGGATTTCGACCACGCGCAAGGTGTTGCCCGAACTCTCGCCTTTCATCCACAGCCGCCCGCGCGAGCGCGAGTGAAAGTGGGCAAGGCCCGTCTCGCGCGTCTTGGCCAGCGCCTCCGCATCCATATGCGCGAGCATCAGAACCTCTCCGCTCGTTGCATCGACCGCAACCGCGGTAATCAGTCCTGCGGCATCGAAGCGCGGTTCGAAGACACCCGCGCCTTCGCTGGGGGATAATGTCACGAAGATCGATTCCTTTGCCAGACCCTGGGAACAGGCCTTGTTTGTTGCAGGATAACCACAGCCGCGAGCCAAAATCCACCGCCCGCGCAAGTTGCGCTTTGCCCGGACCCGGCGATGCGCGATGAGGCGGCACGGCTTGAGGGAGCCGAACGGCCAAAAGGCCAAAGTTCGGGGAACCTGCCCGGTTCGAAGCGCCTACAGGCAGCGCGGATGGGGCGGATGAGGGTTTCGGCGCGACAGCGCAGCGACGGTATCGTCACGAGGGCGCCCGGGGTTCACTCCTCGGGCGCTTTTCTTTGTCCTGCTCATACATGCGGCCCTTTCATGCGT
>JAYVBJ010000055.1:0-19765 GCA_043750535.1 Sphingomonadales bacterium
TCCTGCAAATCTTCGACCGGAAGCGTGCGTCCGGGTATCACCTGCGGTGATAATCCGCTTAAGATATTCCAGCTGTTCATCAAGGGCGACTGGCGATAATCGGCCGTAGCACTGATGTTAGAATTGTCTTTGAGCGAGTAATTGAGGCTGAGCAGCGCGAGGTTGACCCGGTTGAAATGGACATCATAATCGACAAGGCCATAGGTGTTGAAACGGTCTTTCAAATATCGGACCTCTGCGCCGACGGCCTGACGATTGATCAGACCGGGCGATCTTTGATCGTACCAGTATAATGTCGATTGAACCGTGTCACGTTTCGCGCCGAAATCTACACTTGCGCCGTAAAAATAGCGGTCGGATCGCACGTACAAATCGCGTGACCGCAAAACGGGTGTGCCGCCGACAAAATTCAGTTTGATTTTCGGTTTAACTTGCAACCCGATCAGTCCGCCATCGAACCGGCCGAACACGCCTGCACCGTTTTTGGTCTGCCTGCCCATCCGTGCGGAAAGCTTCATTTCATTGTCGTGCACATCAAAATAAAGCGCGCTCAACGTTTTGACATTTCCGCTGCGAAACGAAATTGCCCCTGTGAGCGGATCAACAAGCTGCGTCTTCGCGCGGAAACTTTTGGTAAAAGACCCGGCTGCCCTTAATTGATATTCGGTCCGGTCATTGCCGCCGGAAAGCGTAAAGTCGGCGGTCGTCAGCAACTGGTTCACGTTCACCGCGTTTTCAATGACCGGATCAATGTTGGGATCATTGGGATTGACGGGAGCGGTGATGAACTTGGATTTGCTTTGATCCCTGAAATAGAATTGAGAGAAGCTGCCGCGCGCGCCCCAATGCCATGCTGATGTTTTCGTTCGTCCGGAATCGCCGGGCGCACGCAAAACTGTGGCCGTCACTTCGCCCGCTGGAGCATCCAGCGACGATAGCCGCTGCCTTACCCGGTCCGCGCCTTCTCCCGATGGATAGCGCCGTAGATATTCCTCATACTCGGCTCTTGCCTGTGCCTTTTGCGCATTACGTTCGCGCGTTAGGCCCAAAAGTTCGAGCATCCGGGGTGTCATCTCATTTTCCGGATAGGCAATGCCTTTGGTCAACAGCTGCACGGCCCGGTCATTATCGCCTGCCTTGATTGCAGTTTCAGCGTCCGCCAATGTGGTCTTTGCCGCTTCCCGCTCTGCATCGCTGATCGCGCTGGTCGGCTCGGAAACCGCTGCGCTAACGGACACATCGCCAGCGGCTATGCGGCGCGTCGCGACACCTTGTTCGCGCTCTTGCGAAGTGATCTTGGTTGCATATGCTTCTGGAAAATCGGCACGCAATTCCTTTTGCACGGCTTCTGCCGCCCGGCGGCTTTCAAAAAAACCGGCGCGCAATCGGTACCAGGTAAGTCCGTCACGTTCGTAACTTGTCTCATAAAGAACACGGCCTGCGACGCGGGCTGTTTTCTCTACAGGAAGCTCGCCGATGCGGCTGGGTTGCGACAGGATATTCACGACATAAAGTCCTGCGGGCACCGCCGCAATTTGCCCGGCCGCAGGCGCGGATACCGTTGCAGCGACCGGAGTTGCCGGAGCGATAGCCGGTGCCGCAATTGACTCTAGTTCTTGCAAAGGAGCGGGCGTTTCGCCATTGGCCGCGACGGGTTTGCACAAAGCATCGCTGCTCGTTTCAGAAACCGATATGATGATGGTATCTGGATCAATCCCCGCTGACACGTCAAATCTGACGTCGCGTTTGAAAAATAGCGATAGCGTTGGACCGCTGGCATTATCGCCCTCGAACTCGATTGAGCGCAATGCTGGCACGCTGGCCGGTGAACGCAAGGATTCGCGGCCACCCGAGCTGAACGCATCGAGTGGACGTAGCCGGATACTCAACTCTCTGCCGCTGGATTGGGGAAAGAAACTCAACAGCTGAACACGGCCGTGAAAACGGATTGTCATTGTCGTGCAGTCACCGACGCTTTGCGTTGTGACGTCGGAAAGTGCCCGGTCCGATACGGTTTGGCCATGTACTTCGGCGAAGGGGCAAAATGTGTAAACGATTGTGGCGGTTGCCAAAAACTTTGAAATTTTAATTGTGCTTTGATGCATCAAGTAACCCCCTAAAAACCACCTGAACTGACGCGGTGTTCGCTGTTTCGCCGCGTTCTTATTGTTGTCAGTGTTGCGTCGGTATATTCATGGCAGGCACCCGCACAGTCGCGCAGTTCCGATGCCGTGTAGTTTGTGTTGCCAAACTTTCTGTGGGAGCCAGCCCGGTAATTGTTGGTATGACAGCCTGCACAAGCAGGTGCGTTTGCTGCGTTTGGATACGGAACCGATTGCGCATTGCCTTTGTGACAATCCAAGCACGTGAGCGGCTGCGCATGCGTTCCAGGATAATTTGTGGATTTATGCAGATAGTTCAGTGCAGGCACCCAAGCCGCCGGGCGATGGCAATCGGCACATTCAACCGTTGTCACGAAATGATTGACAGGTTTGCCGGTCGCTCTGGTGCCATTGTGACAGGAACTGCAATTTCCGGTAACGCCGGTGTGATCAAATGTCGCGGGCAGCCATGCCACTGTTTTGTGGCAATCACCGCAATCTGCCGCGGTCGGAATATGGGTCGGCGGCTTGCCCGTTGCTTTTGTGCCATTGTGGCAGCTCGCGCAGGTTCCAAGCGCCTGACTGTGGTCCATGCGCACGGTTGTCCACGCGGTTGTGACATGGCAGCTATCGCAGCTGTCGGTCGTTGTAATGTGGTTTGCGTTCTTGCCTGCCGCCTTCGTACCGTTGTGGCAGCTGGCACATGTACCGATCGCGCTGACGTGGGAGAATGTTGCGGGTGACCAAGCGGTCGGGCGATGGCAATCCTCGCAGATATTCGACGTGGTCAAATGCGTCGCGGTCTTGCCCGTCGCCGTGGTCCCGTTATGGCAGCTTGAACAATTTCCCGTCACGCCAGCGTGATTGAAGGTGGCAGGAGTCCAGCCCGTTGTCCGGTGGCAATCTTCGCATACATTGTTGGTGGCGATGTGCGTCGCGTTTTTGCCCGGAGCCGTGGTCCCATTGTGACAGGTCGAACAATTGGCGGTGATCCCGGTATGGCTGAATGTTGCTGGAGTCCATCCGGTTGTCCTGTGACACGTTTCGCACGTGTTGGTTGAGGCGATATGGGTCGCGTTTTTGCCCGGGGCCGTGGTCCCGTTGTGGCAGGTCGAGCATGCCGCCGTAATGCCCGCATGACTGAATGTCGAGTGTCCAACCGCTGGTCCGGTGGCAATCTTCGCAGGTGTTGCTGGTCGCCAAATGAGTGGCGGTCTTGCCCGTCGCTTGCGTCCCATTGTGACAGGTCGAACAATTGGCGGTGATGCCGGTATGGCTGAATGTTGCTGGGGTCCATCCGGTTGTCCTGTGACACGTTTCGCACGTGTTGGTTGAGGCGATGTGGGTCGCGTTTTTGCCCGGGGCCGTGGTCCCGTTGTGACAAGTTGAACAAGCCGCCGTGATGCCCGCATGACTGAATGTCGCAGGCGTCCAACCGCTGGTCCGGTGGCAATCTTCGCAGGTGTTGCTGGTCGCCAAATGCGTTGCGGTCTTGCCCGTCGCTTGCGTCCCATTGTGACAGGTCGAACAATTGGCGGTGATCCCGGTATGGCTAAACGTCGCGGGCGTCCAGCCACTGGTTTTATGGCACGCTTCGCAAGTGTTGCTGGTCGTCAAGTGGGTCGCGTTCTTACCAGTCGCCTGCGTGCCGTTATGACAGGACGAGCAATTGGCCGTTATCCCGGTGTGACTAAACGTCGCAGGCGTCCATCCTGCGGTTTTGTGGCAGTCCTCGCACACATTGCTGGTGGCCAGATGGGTTGCTGATTTACCGGTGGCCTTGGTTCCGTTGTGACACGACACGCAATTTGCGGTGATTCCAGAGTGGCTGAATGTGGCAGGCGTCCAGCCCGTTGTCTTGTGGCACGTTTCGCACGTATTGCTGGTTTCCAAGTGCGTGGCGTTTTTGCCCGTCGCCTTCGTTCCATTATGGCATGAAACACAGCCCGTGGTTATTCCGTCATGCTTGAACGTGGCGGGTGTCCACGCGGCGGTTTTGTGGCAATCTTCGCAAACATTACTTGTCTGTAGATGCGTCGCCGATTTACCGGTTGCCTGCGTCCCGTTATGACAGGAGGAGCAATTGGTGGTTACTCCGGCATGGTCAAATTTCGCGCCGCTCCACGTTTTCGTTGATGTGTGACAATCCTCGCATGTGTTGGTTGATGCAATATGGCCGGGCGACTTTCCGGATGCTGTCGTGCCGTTGTGACAGCTGGCGCAGTTTCCCGATACTCCGCTATGATCGAAAGTGGCGTCACTGAAATTTTTGATATTGTGGCAATTCTCGCATTGATTGTTCGATTGTGGATGATTGCCAGCCTTGCCAACGGCCCTGACCCCGTCATGGCAGGATGAACAGGTTTCGGTCACGCCGCTGTGATCAAAATTCGATATCGTCCACTCGCGCGTTGTATGACAGCTTTCGCACTGCGCCTGAGTGCTGACATGGTTGGCAGACTTTCCCGCTGCCGTGACATTGTTGTGGCAACCCGCGCAGCTTTTGGCAGCACCCTCAAAAACACCGCCCTTGTGGCAGGCATCGCAAGTCACTTTTGCATGTGCACCGGTCAGCGGAAATCCGGTGGCGAAATGATCGAACTTTTCTTTGGCTGCAGCAGACGTAGATAACGGGCCGACAAGCAGCGTCGAAGCTAATATCACCAGAAGTGTGAGCAATAGCTTTCGCAGCAATCGAGGCCCTCCCTAAGATTTCCCTACCATGATTGACTGCTCTTACGTCGAACTGAACGCTCTAACGTCGAACTAACAGCCTTCACAAATCAAGTTGCAATGAACGAAATCACTCAGAGTGTACCCCAATTCAAGTTACAAAATGTTACAGTATAAATGCTCAAATGTTAAGTGCCATCTGTCGCGGGAAGGAATCCGTTCGTCGCACTTTGTTACAATTTTGTAATAAACGACGGAATGCCTGCCGCGGCACGCTAACCCCAACCAAGTGTGCCGGGGCGTCTATTCTACATGAATATCTCTTTGAAATTTTCGGTCGTGTGGCATTTGTCACATTTGGGCCCAAAATTTCCTTCATGAATGTCATCGCGCTGATGGCATGTCCCGCATTCGGACGGGGCATCTTTTGGTTCAACGCCCTTTTTATGACATGCGGCACATATCAAACCTTTGTGCCGCCCGGTCAGAGTGAATGCCGTTTCGACATCATGGTCAAATGACCAGGTTTTCCACCCGTTGACATTGTGGCATTTGGCGCAAGTCGGCGCTGCGCCGAGCGATCCTGCATGATGGTCATCGGCGTGGCAGGATTGGCAGGTGATGCCCTTGGACGTGAATGATTTGTCGACATGGCATTGTTCGCACGTCACGGCGGCATGTTTTCCGGCGAGCGGGAAACGCGTTAGCTCATGGTCGAACAATACCTTGTCCTTCCAGCTATCCACGTTGTGGCAATTGCCGCAATCTGTACCCATCCGGCCGGAGTGCGCATCGTCATCAGCATGACATCCGGCGCATGCTGTCGGGGGCAACTTCACATGTGTGGGCTCCTTGTGACAAGCCTCACACAACACCGGCTTATGCGCACCCTTTAACGCAAATTTAGTCATAGTGTCGTGGTTGAACTGGGTGATCTTCCAGTCCTTATTATTATGGCATTTCACGCAGTCAGGACCATTGCGGCCTTTATGCGAATCGTCATTTTCATGGCAGCCTACACACGTCAGCGGCGGCTTTTTGATATTATTGTTAGCGCCGTGACATCCGGCGCAACTGGCGGCGGCATGCGCGCCTAGCAATGCGAATCTTGTGTCCTTATTGTGATTGAAATCAACCGATTTCCACGACGAGGACGAGTGACATTCGGCGCAATTGGTACCGCGCGACCCCTTGTGCGTATCGTCACTCGCATGACAGGCATAGCAGGTGCGTTGCGGTTTGCGGATATTATTATTGGCGCCATGACACCCGGCGCAAGTGGCCGCAGCATGTTTGCCGGACAGCGGGAAACTGGTGTCGCGGTTGTGATTGAACGTCGCCAATTTCCAGCTTGCAGGCGAATGGCAACTCGCGCAATTTGTACCGCGCGAACCGCGGTGGACATCATTTTTTGCGTGGCAGCTGGCGCACTGTTGCGGCAATCCCTGCCAGCGTTGACCGGCATGGCAGGACATGCATGATGCCGTCCGATGTTCGCCAACCAAAGCGAAGCCGGTTTTGGCGTGGTTGAACGGCAGTGGTTTCTTCCAGTCAAAGACGCTATGGCAACCTTGGCAATTTCGTCCCAATCGGCCCAGATGCGGATCTTTCTTAGCATGGCATGTCGCGCACGTTGTCGTCGTGCCGCGATATTGATTGCCGTTGCCATGGCATCCCGCACACGTTGCCTTTACATGGCCGCCGACCAACGGATAATCGGTCAGATTATGATTGAACGTGTTGCGCTTAAAAGAAATCAATGCGAATTTGCGGCCCAGATGTTCGCTATGGCATGTTTTGCAAGACTGTGATCGCGCCGTTGATTTTCCATGAAAACCGGCAAACTTCTGTACATCGGATGCTATGCCTTTGTGACAAGCAAGGCACTTTCCATTTTGGGCTTCGCGCGCAAAAGAAACATGGCATGATTGGCATTTGGATTCGAGTTTGGCGTGTGCCGCGCTCAATGGCCCGGGCGTTATTAACTTCTCCATCGTACTTTGGGCGCTCACATATTGGGCCGCAAAAACCAACGCGATTAGCGATAGGAGGAGGCTCCAATATCGCATCAATACATGTGCACCGCAACAATGTGGAGGATTGTGGTGGCCACAAGGATGAAAAATAACGGCAAATGCAAAATGTGCCAAAGCCGCAGCATCCGGTCGTAAAATGCATATTCGCCCGCTCGGCGAACGGCCGCAAAATATGCTCCGGTTCCCATCAAAAGCCCGCGTTTAACTTGGCGCGCCTGTGTACCGGTTATGCCCAATTCAGACAGTTCGGTCTTGGCTTCTTGCCTGATCCTAAACTGGCTCATTCGCGTACTCGCGCCGAGTGATATCACCGCTGATGCACTGTTCCAGAAACTGGATCCAGCCACAACTGCGGCATTTTCAAACGGCTGGAGATGGATCTTAGTTCTTGCGCCCAATTGGCCATATTGATCCATCCCCTCTATAACATCGTGCATTTCGGTGAGCAAAGAGCGGACCTCCAGCTTGCGGCCCGAAAATCCCTTGTGTACGCGCGAGTATAGAAATCGGCCGATCAGTCCGCTACCGGCAACGATTAGCATTGCGTTCAACGCCACAGCACTGTTCAAAGCGCCCCATGTAAATCGCGAATGAAATAGTATGGCCACTGGCCCCAACAAGCCCAAAAGCATATGAAAACGAAACCAAAAACCAACCGAACCAGTATTGCGCAAAAACTTGATCCGTTTGCGCAGCGGATAAAACAACAGCAGCATCATCATGCTGCCGCCAATAATACCTAGCGCGTATCCAAGGCCAGTTTCAGGATTGATCACCAGGCTATTGCGATTGGTCCAACCATATATCAATAAACCGGTCACCCAAATGCCGATGAATATCGACACCAATCCTTCCAATCTTGCAAATGTAAACAATGCGCGAAAGTTGGATTTCGGTAGATCTAAAGTTACAGTTGTCATTTGGTGTAACCTACATTAAAATATCGACGTGGCCAACCCGGCCCAAAAGAAAATGCGCGCAGGCCCGAAGCACAGAATCGTTAGATGGAATTAACATCACACAGTGTGAACATGCACCCTCGCTTCATCGCATTAATTCACCGGTATGCCGTCAAAACCAGTGACTTTGCAGCTATCCGGCAGCATTAATGGTGGTGAAACGAAAATTGTCATGCATAGCGCAACCACCAAATTAAAAACTTCGAGAATGGAATAATATGGTCGCACTTATTTTGACGGGCATTGCGGGTATCGCAATTGGGGTAGTGATAATGCGACTTTTGAATGGCTCTGCGCCAACGCAAATTGCCGAAAGTCCCGAAAATTCAAGTCTCGAAACCGCGAATTCTAAAATCTCAGGTTCTGAAAATGCTGGTGGAATATCGGCTGCTGTCTCGGTCCGAAGCCGCGGATTATTCTCTCGATTTGACCGGACACAATTGCTGCTCGGTAGCGCGGGCGTCATTCTTGTAATGGCTGCCGGGTTGATTGCTTTTAGGTCTGGCGATCAGGATACGGTTGCTGCCACAGTCCCCACCAATGCACCCAGCGCGGCCCAAGCGGGTGAGTTAGATGACGTCGGCACAATGATTTCCAAACTGGCAGAGCGATTAAAAACCGATACAACTGATGGAGAAGGCTTTCGGATGTTGGGCTGGTCGTATGTCAATACTGGCCGTCCTGACGAAGCCGTTATCGCTTATTCTACAGCGGTGAAATTGCTTCCCGGTAGGGCCGACGTCCACGCTGGCTATGGTGAGGCCATGGTTGCGGTCGCCAAAGACGCCGTCACACCTGATGCGAAAATCCAATTTGATGCAGCGATCAAGATTGATCCCAAGGAACCGCGCGCGCGCTTTTTCCTTGCATTGCACAAGGCGCAAAACGGCAAGGAAAGCGAGGCACTCGCTGAATGGATCGCGTTGTCGAACGAGTCGGCCGCCGACCTTCCTTGGCAGTCCGACTTGCAGCAACGCGCCGCAAAATTGGCGGCAAAAATCGGCACGAATATCGACGGGCAATTTAAGAAAGCAGCGGCGGCGCCCGCTGCGCCCAACACGACTGGTTCATTTATACCCACTGGCCCGGATGCTGCGACCCTAGCAGCTGCGGACAAAATGCCGGCGGCAGAGCGTCAATCAATGATCGACGGCATGGTTGAAGGGCTTGCAACTAAGTTGAAAGCCAATCCCGACGACATCGATGGCTGGGTAAAACTTATTCGTTCGCGCATCGTACTAAAAGATGTCGCTAAAGCCAAAGATGATCTCAACCTGGCGCGCAAAGCGTTTGCATCGAAGCCGGATAAACTTGCGCAATTGAATTCGCTGGCGGCGGAATTGGGGCTATAGCTAGCATGGCGTTTGAACCATTATTGCTTACCTATGCGATCCCGCTCGTTCTGATTTGGTTGTTTTTGCACTGGAAAGGGCGCCGTAGGGCGAAGCGAGCTCTTCGGATCATGCAAGAGGCACAAGAGGCAGGATTGACCGAGCCCGCTTCGTTGCATCCGGTCATTAACCCGTCCTTGTGCCTTGGCTGCGCGGCCTGCATTACCGCTTGTCCCGAAAAATCGATCCTTGGCATTATTGATGGTAAGGCGAAATTGATTGAGCCGACACATTGTGTCGGCCATGGTGCATGCGCGGCGGCATGTCCCACCGATGCTATCTCTTTGGTATTTGGAACCAGCACGCGCGGTGTCGATATCCCTTATGTCTCGCCAAAATTTGAAACCAACGTGCCCGGCATTTTCATTGCCGGAGAATTGGGCGGGATGGGCTTAATCAAAAATGCGGTAGAACAAGGCCGGCAGGCGATTGGGTTCGCCATTACCAAAGCCAAGTCAATTTCTGCGCCGCGCGATACGCTGGACGTCTTCATTGTCGGTATTGGTCCAGCCGGCATATCGGCCAGTCTCGGCGCGCTAGAGAAAAAAGTGAGCTTTCGCACAGTCGATCAAGACACGCTTGGCGGAACAGTCGCGCATTTTCCGCGTGGCAAGGTTGTTATGACAGCGCCCGCTGAACTGCCGATTGTTGGCAAGGTCAAATTTGGTGAAGTTAGCAAAGAGGACCTGCTCAGTTTCTGGCAAGGCGTTGTGAAAGATACGGGCCTAGAATTGCACACCGAAGAACGGGTGGAGGAAATCGTTCAGGATCATGGTGTTTTCAGCGTAAAGACAACGCGCGGCGAGTATCGCGCTAAAACCATATTGCTGGCAATTGGCCGCCGCGGCACGCCGCGAATGCTCGACGTTCCCGGCGAAGAAATGTCCAAGGTGGTTTACCGGCTCATCGATCCCGAGCAATATCGCGGCCAACATGTATTGGTTGTTGGCGGCGGGGATAGTGCCTTGGAAGCGGCAGGTTCGATAGCCGAGGAAGAAGGCACGACCGTTACCTTGTCATACCGCGCCGAAGCGTTCAGCCGTGCCCGCGCAAAAAATCGCGACCGCGTAGATGCTGCTGCCGAAAATGGACGACTAGAGATCATTCTCAACTCGACCGTTGAACGGATTGACGCCGACGAAGTAATTTTAACGACGAAAGAGGGCCCCCGTGCAATTCGTAACGATGCGGTTATAGTGTGCGCTGGCGGTGTCCTTCCGACTAAGTTTTTACGGGATATCGGGGTCGAAGTCGAAACCAAATTCGGTACAGTTTGACTTTCACTGATCCGGAAAAAATCGGATTATCTTCAATTTGCCCACCTATTAGATCCACGTCGGCGCACATAGCTGACGCGCTCACTCATTGCTAAGCTTGATGATACATAGTGGTTACAGCCAAAACGCTCAGGCGCTACACTGGCTCCAGGACACACTCCAAAGCGATGCACCGGGTGTCAGAAAACGGCTGCATTCCATTTTCGCTGATCCGACGCACGGCCCCGCCATAACCGCTGACCTGCACCATGGACTGTCCACCCTGCCGATATGGATGCAATTCTTCCTCCGCGATCTTATCAAATAGAGTAGGATATCCTCCATTTTTCCTCGTGATGGCAGCGCAATCGTCCTTGCAAATCAAAATCAATGGTTTTAATCTGCAAGGATGATTGAGAGATACATCATTCCCCGCGTTAACCAGGCCCTTGATCGTCAGGCATCGGTGGCATTGATCGGACCGCGCCAAGCCGGAAAAACCACACTCGCCCTTGCGATTGGTGACCGGTCTGCTGAAAATGGGCGTCCGTCGGTCTATCTTGATCTTGAAACAGAGCGGGATAGGGCAAAGCTGGCCGATCCAAGTGATTTTCTGGGGCGCCATGCCGATGAGCTTGTCATTCTTGACGAAATCCACCGAATGCCCGCCTTGTTTGAAGAGTTGCGCGGGATCATCGACGAAGGCCGCCGCGCGGGGAAACGAACGGGCCGGTTCCTGATGCTTGGATCAGCAGCAATAGACTTGCTCCGCCAATCAAGCGAGAGCCTTGCTGGGCGGATCGAATATGTCGAACTTGCGCCGTTGACAGCTATCGAATGCGCTAACGAGGCGGGCGTCATGCCGCTCTGGTTGCGCGGCGGATTTCCTGACAGCCTGCTTGCCGCGAGTGATTTGGACAGCCTCGCCATTCGCCTGGACTTCATCCGCACCTATCTTGAGCGCGATGTGCCGATGTTCGGCCCGCGCATCCCGGCAGAAATGCTCGAACGCTTCTGGAAGATGCTGGCCCATGTGCAGGGCAGCCTGCTCAACGCTTCGCGCCTTGCGTCGAGCATGGAAATTTCCGCACCAACAGTGACGAGCTATCTCGGGCTTTTGGTTGATCTGCTACTCGTCCGCCGTTTGCCACCTTATCATGTCAATGTGGGCAAGCGGCTGGTCAAGTCGCCCAAGACCTATATCCGCGATAGCGGCCTGACCCATGCCCTGCTCGGCATACAAACGCTCGACGATCTGCTTGGGCATCCCGTTGCAGGGCCAAGCTGGGAAGGCTTTGTCATTGAGAGCCTGCTTGCGGTCGCTCCCATTGGCACCCGAGCGAGCTTCTACCGCACGTCAGCGGGGGCGGAGATCGACCTGATCCTTGAAATGGGCGCGCGCCACGGCACCTGGGCAATTGAGATCAAACGAACCCGCGCCCCAAAACTCGAAAAAGGATTCAGGATCGCCGTTGATGACATCAAGCCGACCCGTGCCTTCATTGTTTACGGCGGCAATGACGGATTTAGGGTGGGGAACGGCGTCGAGGCAATCAGTGTGCGCGGGCTAGCGGCGGCGCTGGTCGCGCTATAGTGAGCGGGTTTAATTGGACCAACGGGCATCAGGTTTTTGACCGCTCGCTACCTCATGTTAGCTTTGTGTTAGAAATCAGTGAGTCAGCGGGGTTTATCTCCCGGCAAATGTTAGAATTCTGTGATGCTAATCATCAAATTTCTTCGGTGTTCAGGTTTTTAAAACGAACAAAAGCCCCGATCCGAGGACCGAGGCTTTTTGTTAAACCATTGTTTTATTAGAAATTATTGGTTGCGGGAGTAGGATTTGAACCTACGACCTTCAGGTTTTGAGTTGGAGCGTCGGATATTTATCCTACTGATTATAAATATAAATATCTCTGTATTTTGGTCATTGCGTGCAACGCGCGTGACGACGAATTCGGTGGCAGCATCGCTAACAGGATCAGCTTACCAGTAACGGTACTAAAAAGGTTGGCGGAAGCAATTGGCGCAGACCGCGTCGGCTTCCGAATATCGCCGGGCAACCCTTATGACGGCATCGACGCTGCGGACCCGGAGCCATTATTCGCAGCGTTTCTTTCAGCAACTGACCCGCTAGGCCTTGCTTATGTCCACGTCATCGACATGACTTTGGAAAATCTCGACACGCGGGCAATGGTGCGGGCCAATTGGTCGGGACCAGTAATCGCCAACAACAATCTGAAAGTTGGCAGCGAAGTCGAGCTGGTTGAGGCCGCCCGGGCTGATGCTGTTTCCTTTGGTCGCGCATTCATCTCCAATCCAGATCTGCCCGCACGTATCCGCGGCGGCTTAGACCTTACTAAACCCAATTATGCCTACCTCTAAACCGGTGAGGAATTGGGCTATACCGATTATCTACCTGTGTGAGTGGACTTGTAACACTTTAGTGCCAGTCGCTTAACTCATGCTTCGAATGCGAGGGGGCTGATGCCGCCCAGATATGAATGGCGTCTTCGGGTGTTGTAGAACCCGTTGATGTACTGGACGATTGAAGCCTCGGCCTGCCGCCGTTATAAGTCCCGCCTATGCACGGACGTATCAAATGCACGGTTTAGCGCAGGGTCAATTGAAATAAATCCATCGTCGGGCAATGGCTGGCGACGCGGTCCTTAGATTAGTTTATCACCAACGGAGTATCGATTTTAGCAATTACTTGTTTTGCGGTCAGACTGCGTCTTTGCCCAAACTGAAATAATAATCCTCAAACATCCTATACGGGAAAACAACGACTTCAATACAATTGAAGGACGTGACGGATGTTTCTGCGAAAAAATTAATATGGAAACAACAGGAAAATTACGCCGTCTTGGTTACGAATTTGAAAGGTAATATTGAATATATGCAATTATTGGATGCGCCTATTGGCGAAAACAAGATCAAGATTTTCCACAAGCCGTTTAGAAAGGGTCCGTTTAATCGATTTATGAAAAATATTGGATACTATTTGAACGGGGTGCAAACCTCTATCTTTTCGCGCACGCCCCCGAAGATGACATCTTTGCGCGGCGCCATGGAGCCAATCATCACCGCGATGCGCCAAGATTATTCAGAACGCGGCTTGTCAATCTGCGTCGGCGATTTTCCCGATGTAAACATATCCTGTGATCACGCCGATATGAACAATATGGTTGTAAACCTGATCGAAAATGCATGCGGCTTGGCAAAATCGCGTGTCATTATATCTTGGGATAAAGACCCAAAATGGGTGCAGATTTTGTTCGATAATGATGGCCCGGGAGCTGAGCACGGCAATTATGAGCACGCTTATCAGAATTTTGAACGCCGCGATCCTGGCAAAGAGAATGCAGCTGTCAGCTTGCAAGATGCGCGCAATCTGGCCTCGCAATATCGGGGTAGCGTTAATATATCGAAGTCGCCATTAGGCGGACTTAGGGCGGAATTGGCCCTACCCAAATCTTCCACCGCGTCAGGTTTCAAATCGAGAGTTTTTCAGTAACGGCTGTATTCGCGTGTTCCAAACGTTCCGAAAGCCAATACCGAAAAATTATCGCGATGGCCCTCGCTTTCCATCCCGGGCGATCCCACCGGCATGCCGGGAACGGTCAAGCCGGCAACGTCGGCTGGCCGTTCAGAAAGTAACCGCGCAATATCGGCCAAAGGCACATGCCCTTCAAATGCATAACCACCAATGACCGCCGTGTGGCAAGCTGCAAGTTGCGCTGGCAAACCAATTTTGCGGTGAAGATCGGAGCGATCTGTTGTCGGTATCATCGTCAAACTATATCGGCCATCGGCGACAAGTAATTGCGTCCACTTCGTGCAGCATCCGCATTCGGGATCGTGATAAATCGACGCCTGCGCCGCTTGGCACGCGGCCAACGGTGTTACCGCGAGCATTTGCAATAGAGCCCGCCGCTGGACAATCATGCGGCGATCCTTATGTCCATCCGCTGCCAGATTTCGGTCAATGCCTTGGTCAATTCATCGATCATTTCAAAGGTATGAGCGGGCCCGGGCGTGAAGCGCAATCTTTCGGTGCCGCGCGGCACGGTCGGATAATTGATCGGCTGAACGTATATGCCATATTCGGCAAGCAATACATCGCTCACATGCTTTGCAACGATAGGATCGCCCACCATTAGCGGAACGATGTGGGTGGTCGATGGCATAATGGGCAAACCTGCCGCGATGAAACTGGTTTTCAAATAGGCGGCGGCGGCCTGTTGTGCAATCCGCTCTTCGCTCGATTGTTTGAGATGCCGAACGCTTGCCAGCACTCCGGCAGCAAGTACCGGCGACAGCGAAGTCGAAAAGATAAATCCTGATGCATAGGACCGTATGACGTCGACAATGTTTCCCGTGGTCGCAATATAGCCGCCCATAACGCCGAATGCTTTCCCAAGCGTGCCTTCGATTATGGTAACCCGGCCGGCAATTTCATCGCGCTCTGTTATCCCGCCGCCCCTGGGTCCGTACATGCCAACGGCGTGGACCTCGTCACAATATGTGATTGCGTTATATTTGTCTGCCAAGTCACAAATCGCTGCAATCGGCGCGACATCGCCGTCCATCGAATACACGCTTTCAAAAGCGATCAACTTGGGGGCGTCGGGATCGCTGGCGATCAGCAATTGTTCAAGATGCGCCAAATCATTGTGGCGGAATATTTGCTTTTCGCAGCCAGAACTGCGGATGCCGGCAATCATCGAAGCATGATTTAATGCATCGGAATAAATAATGCACCCGGGCAAAATTTTACCTAAAGTAGACAAGGTTGCTTCATTGGAGATATAGCCGGACGTGAATAGCAACGCGCCCTCCTTTTGATGCAAGTCTGCCAGTTCAGCCTCAAGCTCGACATGGTAATGGGTGTTCCCGCCGATATTGCGGGTGCCGCCCGACCCCGCGCCGACATTGTGCAGCGCTTCTTCCATCGCCGCGATGACCTTGGGATGTTGGCCCATCGCAAGATAGTCGTTTGAGCACCACACGGTTATTGTCTTTGGACCATTATGTCCGGCAAAACAGCGCGCATTCGGGTATGAACCTTTATTGCGTAGTATATCGATAAACACACGGTAACGCCCCTCATCGTGCAATGTGTCGATGGCGCTGGCGAAAATTTTATCATAATCCATGGCGATATCCTTATCCCGCAGGTGCGCTGCTTGCTGTTGTTACGCCCGGCAGGTTCGGCGATCCTTGCCATGCGTATCCTGCTAGTCCAATCAACAAAGCCACGGCGGTTATTTCCAATGCGGTTCGATTAAGCAAGCGACTGCGCAACAGGCCGGCAAAGGTCAGAACAGCGAACACCAACATAAAAAGCCAACCCATCACCTTTTCCTTTTCTTGAAACGGCTGCGTGCCAGAAAAATCCCGCCGCCGAGCGCCAATAACGGCAGCAACCAAAGCGGCGCAGAACCGCCACCCATAAGCGGTTTGAAACTGACCCAATCGCCATATTTTTCGATCAGCCATTTGCGGATGTCTTCGGGCTTTTCTCCCGCTGCTATCCGTTCCCGGATCATGCCGCGCATATCGGCGGCCAAATCGGCATTACTGCCGGTGATCGCCTGGCCCTGACACACCACGCAGCGGATGGTCTCCATCAGCGCGACGGCTTGACGTTCCTGTTCCGGATCGGGAAGTTGGACATTGTTGTAATTGCTTTGCGCCATCAGCGAGCCCGGCACCATAAGCAACATGGAAAGTAAAAGGAAGAGATGCCTCATCCTGCCGTCCTCAACTTTGCCATGATGATTGGAATATCGTCAGGTGTAATGATACCAACATGCTGGTGACGGATCACGCCATTGCCATCGACCACAAATGTTTCGGGTACACCGGCGGAACCAAAGGCAATTTGCGTGCGGCTGTTGGCATCATCGCCGATAACAGAATATGGATTGCCGTTTTCCGCCAGAAATTTCTGCAATGCATCCGTTTTATCATGCACCGCGATACCAGTTATCACTGCACCTTGCGCCTTTAATTGCATCAGCGCCGGGGCTTCAACGACGCACGGTACGCACCAGCTTGCAAATACGTTCAACAGTTTCGGTTGGCCGTCTGAAAAATCACCAGTTTTCAAACCGGCGGCAGGATCAAGTGCACCGGCAAGGGCGAATTGCGGCACCTGACGCCCGACCAGTCCGGACGCAACCGTGCGGTCCGATGGATTGATCAGCCCAGCGGCAAACACCGCGATTAACGTCGCAAAAATACCGAAAGGAATCCAGAGCAAAAACCGCTTCATGCCGCAACCTCCTTTCTCCGGAAAATACGCAGCCAATTGAACAGGTCGCGGTCAACCCGGCCGATCAATGACAGCAATCCGCCAAACGCAATCAATAAACCACCAAACCAAATCAGCGTCACAAACGGCTTCCACCACATCCGGATCGGATAACCGGCATTATCCGTTGGCACACCGACAACCAAATATAACTGGCCATTCCACGCTGTTGAAATAGCGGACTCGCTGGTTTCCATTGGCGGATCTTTAAATGTCCGCGACTGCGGGTGCACAGTGAACGGTGCGTTGGTTCCCTTTTGCACTTCCAGTTCAGCGTCGAGTGCAGACCAGTTCGGACCAGGCACTTCGCTGATGTTTTTGAGCGTAACGGTATAAGGCCCTACCTTTTGGCTTTGGCCGATTTGCATGGCAACCAATGCTTCTTCGGTAAACGCGCTATCCGAAGCCATTCCGGCGACGCTGACTGCACATCCAAGATGCGCGATCACCATGCCCCAAGTGAACAGCGGCGTCCGTCTCAGATTGCGTTTCCACAGCGGTGCAACGCTGGCGGCGGCAACTCCGGCAGCCACGATCAGTCCCATCATCGGCAGCAAATTTGCAGTACCAGCAAACGCCGCGATCAAAAGCGCCGCAATGGCAAACACGAGTACCGGAACTACCAGCCTGTCAACGACATTGCGAACACGATCAAACCGCCATCGCATCAATGGTCCTGCCGACATTCCAAGCATCAGTAGCAACGCAACAGGGCCCGCAACCGAGTTAAAATAAGGCGCGCCGACCGAGAGCTTTGTGCCCGTTGTTGCTTCTAGCGCAAGCGGATAAAGCGTACCGACAAGGACGATGACCAAGATAATTGAAAGCAGCAGATTATTGAATACGAGCGCGCCTTCCCGGCTGATCGGTTCAAAACGGTTGCCCTCTCGTACCGTGCCTATCCGCAATGCAAACAGCGCCATTGCACCGCCAATATACAACGACAGCAGCAACAGGATAAAACCGCCTCGGGTCGGGTCGACGGCGAAACTGTGGACACTGGTCAAGATGCCCGAACGGACCAGAAACGTGCCGATCATCGACATTGAAAATGCCACAACCGACAGCATTATTGTCCATGCCCGCAAGCTATCGCGCGTAGCCAGCACTGTCACCGAATGCAGCAAGGCGGTCGCCGCCAGCCACGGCATCAACGATGCATTTTCAACGGGATCCCAGAACCACCATCCACCCCAGCCCAATTCGTAATAGGCCCAATAACTACCTGCGGTTATGCCAACGGTCAGAAATATCCACGCGCCCAGTATCCAAGGCCGCATCGCACGGGCAAAGGCTGGTCCCACATCGCGGGTAATAAGCGCGCCGACGGCAAAGCTGAAAGCGACCGACATGCCGACATAGCCCATGTAAAGCGTCGGCGGATGAAAGGCCAAGCCGGGGTCTTGCAACAACGGGTTTAGCCCCTGACCATCCAGAGGCGCCGGATTAATCCGCGCGAACGGATTGGAAGAAAACAGCAAGAACGCATAGAAGCCGAGAGCAATCGCACCTTGCGCTGCCAAGGTTGCGGTCTTTGTGCGCTTGTTCAACGCCCGCTCAAACAAGGCAACGGTTGCACTGCCAATCGCAAGAATTGTGACCCAGAGCAGCATTGAGCCTTCGTGGTTTCCCCATGTTCCAGCTATTTTGTACATCATCGGTTTGGCCGAATGACTGTTGGTTGCAACCAGCAGCACCGACATATCCGATTGCATGAACGTCACGATCAAACACAAAAATGCGATACCAGTCAGCACACATTGTGCAACAGCCACCGGCGCGGCAGCGGGCATCAGTTCGGGATATCGCCGCGTCAGTCCCAGCGCGCCCAGTACCAGTTGGAGCAACGCCATCGCTGCTGCTATCCATAATGCGGCGTGGCCGGCTTCGGCGATCATGACTTTACCGCTTTCGGCTTGTTTGTTTTACCAGACAGTTCAGGGGGCATATATTTCTCATCGTGTTGGGCCGCGTGCATTGAGCACAATCTATAGGCGAGTAAGCCGGATGATGCCAGTAACGTCAACACATAGGCGGTCCAGATAAAGGTCAAGTGGTTCATCAATTCTCTCTCATTCCAGCACCATTCAGCGCATTCTTGTATCCAATTTGGCCATCGCCAGCATCGTGCGCATCGGGATCAAGACTATTGCCGCAAACAGTATGTTAAATCCCGTCATCTTAGACCCTTGACGCCGATACCGGGCAATTGATGCGGCGATTTCTCTCAAGCTTCCCAGGTTGGTCGCCCCCAGATAGATCCAGTGCCGCGGCATAATGCGTGATGATCGTAGCGAATTTTAAAAAGCGCGTCGGATCGGCAAGAAAGTGGATGTCCATCGTCAGAAATCGATTCGATAGCCTGCGCTAAACAGCAGCCCACGTTCTTTGGTTTTTTCTGGCACTCCGTTCCTGATCGCTTTTTGGGTCGAAAAATTTGCGCCTATTTCGACTTCGATTTCCGATCGCTTCATCGGGTAATAATTCAACCGGATCGACGGTTGCAATTGCAGATAACTGCCAACTTGGAATTTGTCGGACCGGTATCCGTAACGCGCCCGCGGGCTCACCCGGAATTTTGATGTCACCGGAATTCGGGCGTTAATATCTGCGGTGTAGCTTCTCCCGCGCGGTGTGTCTGCATATCGGCCGCTTAAGATATAGATGTCATTTTTGAACACCATGCCGCTGCCGACCAGCTGTGCGCCGTAATAATACTCCGTCCCGGTCGCCAGCGTCGGCAACAGAAATGTTGATCCAGGAAACAGTGCCGCAGATCCCGGTGATCCTCCCGTTTTGTTCAATGCGAAATCAACGTTGGCTTGCAATTTTGTGGTCAGCGGCCGCGAATAGGAGACCGTCAATGATTTTGTCGAGAGTGTATTGTCTTTGGCCAAACGGTAAATTTGATCATCGCTAAACTGGCCCTGCAACTCCTGCAAATCTTCGACCGGAAGCGTGCGTCCGGGTATCACCTGCGGTGATAATCCGCTTAAGATATTCCAGCTGTTCATCAAGGGCGACTGGCGATA
>JAYVBJ010000056.1:0-19695 GCA_043750535.1 Sphingomonadales bacterium
GCGACGAATGCCCGGCGTCGCAGGGTTTTTTCAGCCGCATCAAGGACAAGTGGGACGATCTGACCGATTGATGCTTGCCCCTCTCCCCCAAGGCGAAGCTGGGTGGAGGGTCCCTGCTTGGCTAACCTCCGATCCCCTCATCGAGGTCCGCCTGGTCGCGGCGCGATAAGGCTCCCTATTCTTCTCCCAAACGGGAGAAGATACTTCCCATTGCGCTGCGCTATTGTTAGTCTCGCCCATCACCTCACCCGTCAAAGGATTGCTGATGCGCACCCTTCACCTTGTCTCGCTCGCTCTGCTTCTCGCCCCGCTGCCCGTCCTTGCGCAGCAGGATTTTTCCAAGGTCGAAATCAAGGCCGAAGTCGCCGGGTCCGGCGTCGCGGTGCTGTTCGGCGCGGGCGGCAATATCGCGGTCAGCCATGGCGCGGACGGAACGGTGCTGGTTGACGACCAGTTCGCGCCGCTGACCCCCAAGATCGAAGCGGCGGTCAAGGCGTTGGGTGCGACGCCGGTCAAATGGCTGGTCAACACCCACTGGCACGGCGACCATAGCGGCGGGAACGAGAATTTCGGCAATGCCGGTGCAATGATCATGGCGCATGACAATGTCCGCGTCAGGATGGCCAGCGAACAGGATCGCGGCGGTAAGAAAACACCGCCCAGCCCGAAAGCTGCGTTGCCAGTGATCACTTATGACGGCGGATTGACGCTACATTTGAACGGCGAAGATGTGCGCGCCATTCACGTCAAACCCGGCCACACCGACGGCGACAGCATCATCTATTGGACCAAATCGAACATCATCCACATGGGCGATACTTTTTTTAACAAAGTTACCTTTCCGTTTGTCGACTTAAGCAGCGGCGGCAATGTTCGCGGCGTCGTTAAAGCGGCCGACACCGCGCTCGCGCTTTCCAATGACCAAACGAAGATTATTCCCGGGCATGGTCAGATTGCGACCAAGGCCGACCTGCAAGCGTACCGGAATATGGTGTCCGGGATCATCACCAAAGTCAGCGCCGCGATGAAACAGGGCAAATCACTCGGTGCGATCAAGGCCATGAAACCGGCAAGTGGTTACGGCGTAAAGGATGACGGCTTCATCAGCGGCGATGCTTTTGTTGAAACCGTTTACAAATCACTGGGTGGAAAATAGCGGGCGGCATTACTCACTAGACTAAAATTCGATCAAGTTGAATCGTCATTGCGAGCGAAGCGAAGCAATCCAGGGTTGTGCTGCGCTGCTCTGGATTGCTTCGTCGCTTCGCTTCTCGCAATGACGCTTGTTCAAAGTTGATCGAATCTCACCTAAAACCCGTCAATCGTTCAAGCGAGCAATTCGATTTCACTCCGCAGGCTAGATATCAGCGGAGCGATTTGCGTTAACCGGACTTCTTCGCGGTCAAGAATTGCAACAAAGGCACGTTTTTTGAACGCCAAGATACGCTCGCGACCAAACGCATGTTGATCGGGGGCCGCTGACACGATGATATCGATCAACCGGTCCGCGCCGTGGAGCCTGCCCCACAAATAATCGTTTTCGCGGTAGGCGCGGCTGAAAAAAGCACCGAAATTGTTGAACTCAATGCCCTTCAGCGTTTCGGCAGCGCCGCCTTTGCGTATCGTCAGCGCATCTTCAGGTGAGATGCGATCGACTTTGACCGGATCAAATTCGTCGAGCCCTTCGCCTTGCAGCAACGGCAAGGTGGCAATGTCGTAAAGCGGATACCCCAAATAGCCCAAAAGAATGATCCGCTGCGGCTCAACCGACAAATTCGCCAGCGCGGTGAACAATTTTTCATCGACCAACCTGTCGGTGCTGATCAGCTGACGGCGATCTGCCATCATGTCGATCAATTTGCCCGGCTGTTCGCAACCGATTTCGACTGCCTCGGCGAAATCCGCGCCCATATAATCGGACGTTTCGCGCAGCAGATAAAGCGAGAGATTGTCATATATCGCGCTGCGCATCGCCTCGACACCGGTTGCAGAATCATCTTTGCTCAGTGCTGCATTCTGTTCGACGTCGGTTGCCAATCGGCGCGCCAGAAACCGCAATCGCCTGATCCGGAACCGAACATCATGTTGCCGGAAAAACAGGATTGACTGCGGCGTTGCCCCGATGCCTTTGGTGCCGGACATGGTTTCCAGGCCGCGTGTCCGAATTTCCTTCCAAATGGCATCACGCAAACAGCGGTAATGTTCAGGCGGTAAATCGGGCCGCGCGCGTTTGGCCAGTCCGATCATGTCGTCGACCACACCGACAAGTTTCAAATGGCCATAAGCCGGATAGCTATAACCTGCCGCATTGGCCGCCTTCATATTCGCGGTGGCGCGCCATTTCTCGATCCGTTCCGGCGTCGGCTTTGAAAGAAACCATGTTCTGCCCAGCATCGATTCCACGGTGCGTTCGATTTCGACGTGCAGGCTTTCGGTGACCATCTGCATTCTGGCAATGCGTTCGGTCCGGCCCTCAATTTTATCAAGACTGTCGCGGATGGGTTGTTCACGTGGAATGTTTGAACTTGCTCCAAATATGGTCGCGAACCATCCCGGTGGCCGTGTGGCAATGGGATCGCCGGGCTTGCGGCTTCGGCGAAAACTGGGCCGCCCCGGTTTGGGATCAATGTAAACGAACCGCCGGTCAACTTCGCGGCTTGCCGGGCGGTTGCGCAGGGCTTCGATGGCTTGATTGAAGGGGGCATTGGCCAATACCGATCCGTCAATCAGCATCGTATCTGCTGCGGTCCCGGCGTCGAATTGCTGCGGCAAAATCCGCTTCAAAAAGGCTTCACGACCGGGCCAGCTTGACTTGCGTGATGCCACGAGGCCATCGATTTCGCGCGCAGAAAATGGCGGGAATGCACCGGGAAAGCTGGCGGTGGCGCGTGCGGCAAAAACCAGTTCGGGAATTTCTGCCAGACTCGAATCGTGTCCCGCCCGGGTTGAAAAGCTGATTGTGACGCGGTGTTCGGACTCGGTCACCTGTGCCGGACTGTTCAGCCGCAACATTTGATCGTGACCAGCAAAATCCGTGACGGTCACAAACAGATCCAAAGGCTGCTTGTTCGGTATTAACGGCAGCCCGGCGTTGCTTTTGGCCATGGCGTCGAGCGCGTCGAACAACAGCTTGGAAAATCCCTGTCCTCCAAAGGGCGGCTTGAACCAGCGCGCGCGGACGAAGCGGGATAGTTTGCGGGCGACCTCTTTGCGGGCTTCTTTGGAAACCGTTCTTTGGATCGCGCCGCCGCGCCTGCGCAATATCATCCAGACTATCGGGATTGCCCAAAATTTGGAAAACCGCGACCAAGGCCTTGCATCGGGATCAAGCAGGGTTTCGACATCCGCATTGGAAAGCCACAAATCGGTCAACGGCTCCAGCGACTGCCCGCTGACAATGGCCTGCGACAGGAAAACGCCGTTAATTCCGCCCGCACTTGATCCGGCAATAATGTCGGTAAATATCCTCAGCTTTATGCCGCCATCGGTTTCGATTGCCGCAATCAGTTCGCGGTATATCGCCTCGCTGCCGATTGAATCGGCGCTGCCGTCATGAAAACTGCGGCTGGCACGCATCAAATGCCATATCTCCCGCGTGACACCGTGCATGTAAATAGCAAGGCTAACTCCGCCATAGCAGATAAGCGCCAGTCTGAGTTCTTTTTCCCGCATCGCTTCAGTTATATACCGCGCGCGGCGTTAGGCAAGTCGCCAGCGATAATGCCCGGTTGGCGTATGCAGAAACAAGGCGTCTTCTTCGCGGGTGCCTGCACCGATGTTGTGAATGACCAGCGGCCGATTGCCTATGCTGCGATCCGATACTATCCCGATATGCGGCAACCGCCCACCGATCAGGCTGGAAAATATGTCGCCGGGTTTCCATGCGGCATTGGAACCGCGCAGATCTAATGCCGCGCCATTACGTTGCAGAAACTTCTGCAAATTAGGGACGCGCCGGTGGTCAATGTTCTTGTCGGCGCGTTTGAGGCCCCATGTCCGTGGATACGCCGCAAAATTGGCTTTCATATCGGCATTGACCATCGCCTGCAGGTCAATGCCAAGGGCGTCGCGATATGCGCGAATGACGACGTCTGTGCACACACCCTTCGACCGCGGCACATCGCCGCCTGGGAATGACAGTGCGCTATATGCCGGGTCATATTGCACCGTCACGCCTATCTGTTTGCGTGCTGCGGCGATCAGCTTGGCTGCGCGGCTATTGGCGACAATCGGATCGGTTTCGGGCGGGATGGCGGCGCAGCGTTGGGCTGCGAAAAGCGTGAGCGCCATGCCGGTGAACGAACGTCTGTCTATCAACATCCTGCCTTGCTATTGATAAACAGCTTACTCTGCGGTGAACGACTTCTGCTATTGCCACTTGTGTTCTATTTATGTTCTGATATTGAAGGATGATGGCAAAGGCAAAACGCAGATATGTGTGTCAGGCTTGCGGGTCTGAAGCAACACGGTGGCAAGGGCAGTGCGCCGATTGCGGCGAATGGAACACTTTGGCCGAAGAATCGGGCGCGACCGTTTTTGAAATGAAGCACCATTTGCGTAGCGGTGGACGTGAAGTAAATCTGGTCGGGTTGGACAGCGAGATTAAGCTACCTGACCGGGCATCCACCGGAATTGCCGAATTTGACCGTGCGCTCGGCGGCGGATTGGTGGCGGGATCGGCGATCTTGTTGGCCGGTGATCCAGGGATCGGCAAATCGACATTGCTGTTGCAAGCGGCGGCCAATCTGGCCCGGCGCGGCTTGTCGGTGGCCTATATTTCGGGCGAGGAGGCGGTGGATCAGGTCCGGCTTCGGGCGCGAAGGCTCGGGCTGGGTGATGCGCCCGTTAAATTGGCCGCAGCAACATCGGTGCGCGATATTTTGACGACGCTTTGCCGCAGCGAACCCCCGGCGTTGCTGGTCATCGATTCGATCCAAACCATGCACAGCGATTTGATCGAAGGCGCGCCGGGAACCGTAAGTCAGGTGCGGGCGTCGGCGCAGGAACTGATCCGTTTCGCCAAAGAACGCGGCTCTGCGTTGATGTTCGTTGGCCATGTCACCAAAGACGGCAGTATCGCAGGGCCCAGAGTCCTGGAACATATGGTCGATACCGTGCTGTCGTTCGAAGGTGAACGCAGCCACCAATATCGCATCTTGCGTGCCAGCAAAAACCGGTTTGGCGGAACCGACGAAATCGGTGTGTTTGCCATGGACGAAGAAGGTTTAAGCGAGGTTGGCAATCCCAGCGCGTTGTTTCTTACCGACCGTGCAGAACAGGTGACCGGCGCGACCGTGTTTCCTGCGTTGGAAGGTACGCGCCCGGTGCTCGTGGAAATTCAGGCATTGACCGTCCGGTTATCAAGCGGTGCAACACCGCGCCGCGCCGTGGTTGGTTGGGATAGCGGAAGGTTGGCGATGATCTTGGCGGTGCTCGAATCGCGCTGCGGATTGAGTTTTTCAACAGCAGAAGTGTACCTGAATATTGCCGGCGGATACCGGATATCGGATCCCGCCGCTGATCTGGCGGTTGCGGCGGCGTTGGTTTCTGCACTGGCTGAAAAGCCATTGCCATCGGACGCGGTTCTGTTTGGCGAAGTTGCGTTGTCGGGGGAAATTCGGCCGGTCGCGCATGGCAGCTTGCGGCTGAAGGAATCCGCAAAATTGGGTTTCAGCCGCGCGCTGGTTCCACCTTCGGTAAAGGGTATGAGCGGAATTTCGACGCAAGAGTTCCGCACGCTTGCCAATCTCGTTGACCATATGCTCGCTCGCGGTTAGCAAGAGCGGTATGACCGCACTCGATATCGTTGTTCTATTTTTGCTGGGTACTGGCGCTGTTTTTGGGTTTATGCGCGGCTTTGTGCAAGAGGCGCTATCGCTGATCGCGTGGGTATTGATTATCGCTGCGGTCAGGTTGCTGCATGGACCCGTTACCGGAGTGCTTGCCGGTCCGGTTGGCACCGATGCCGGGGCGGCGGTGTTGGCATTTTTGGCGATTGTTGCCGTGACCTTTGCTTTGGGCAAGTTGATATCGAAGTCCATTGGCGCGAAATCCCGCGACTCTGTTTTGGGACCAATCGACCGGGTGCTTGGATTTGGCTTTGGCTTTATGAAGGGATTGATCGCGGCGACGTTGATCTTTCTGCTCTTGGTCATGGGCTATGAAACGATTTTTGGCGCGAAGGAAAAACGGCCTTTGTGGATGACGGAATCGCGCACATACCCGCTGTTGAACGCAAGCGGAGAGGCCATGTCTGGTTTCGTCGCGGCGCGTCGCGGCAAAGTGGAGGCGGATAAACCCGCGGTAAAATAATGGCTTCGGCGCTCTGATGGTTTCTGAACTTTATAGCCACGCAATACTGCGGCACGCGGCGTCGCTGGCGCATGGTCAACATTTGCCGCAGCCAGACGCAAGCGCCGAAGTCCGCTCGCCGGTTTGCGGCAGCCGGATAGCTGCCGAGATCAATTTTGATAGCGATGGCCGGATCATGCAAATCGCATTGCGGGCGAATGCATGTGCGCTGGGCCAAGCCTCTGCGGCGATATTGTGCAAACATTCCAGCGGACAGAATGAACAGTCGATTCGTGAAATTCGCGGCGACATCGCTGCATTTCTGTCCGATGACAAAGACCTAAAAACAGACTGGCCCGAACTGCTCGATTTGGGCGGCGCACGCAACTATCCCGCGCGCCACGCCGCAATTTTGCTGCCCTATGATGCCGTGCTGGCGGCTTTTGATAAGGCGAAATGATGGAGGAAGCCGGCCACAATATGCTGTCCAGCATATTGTTCAGCGGCGTTGTTTTATTGGGTGCCGCACTGATCGCTGTGTTGGTGTTTCGGCGTCTGGGGCTAGGGGCGGTGTTGGGATATCTGGTGGCGGGGATCATCATCGGCCCCGATGGCTTGGCGCTGACCGGCGATGCCGAAGCCATTTTGAGCTTTGCCGAAATCGGCATCATCCTGCTGCTGTTTTTGGTTGGCCTAGAACTTTCGCCAAGCCGTCTTTGGCAAATGCGGCGTGACATTTTCTTGCTCGGATCGCTGCAGGTCATCATGTGCGGCCTGGCGATGTTTGCGGTTATCAGCTTTGTCCTGCCATTTAGCTGGCAGGCGGCTTTGGTCTTGGGATTGCCGCTTGGACTATCGTCAACGGCGCAGGTCTTGCCGTTGCTGCAATCACGTGGCCGGTTGAAAACCGACTATGGCGAAAAGAGCTTTTCGATCCTGCTGTTTCAAGATGTTTCGATCGTGCCATTGCTGACAATTGTTGCCGCATTATCGCGCGCGCCGCCGGTTGAAGGCGCGGCAACAGGATGGCGCTTGGCCGTATATGCCATCTTGGCGATTGCTGGCTTGGTGATTGCCGGGCGTTATTTGCTCACGCCCTTATTGCGCTTGATCGGCAAAATTTCCGAGCGGGAATTGTTCATTGTGGCTGGGCTTTTTGCGGTGTGCGGCAGCGCGGCATTGATGCAGGCAATCGGACTTTCCGCTGCGCTCGGCGCGTTCGTTGCCGGTGTGATGCTCGCCGAATCGCCGTACCGCCATGAACTGGAGGCCGATATTGATCCGTTCCGCTCCATCCTGCTGGGGCTGTTCTTCCTTGCCGTGGGGATGCTGCTCGATCTCGACGTGATCGCACAGCAACCCGCGCTTGTCCTTGGATTGGCGGTATCGTTGATCGCGGTAAAGGTGGCGTTGATCTATGCGCTGGGCCAGATATTCGGGCTGAAATCCTTGTCGGCATTCATCATGGCGCTGCTGCTTAGCCAAGGCGGCGAATTCGGTTTTGTATTGTTCACCGCGGCCGAACAAGCCTTGTTGATTGAACCGTCGGCATCAAGTCTGTTTGGCGCGGTGATTACGTTATCGATGGCGTCAACGCCGTTCCTGATGATATTGGCCAACCGGCTTGCCCAAAATGCGCGAGGAAACGATGTGCAACTCACCGACCCACGGCATGCAAAACAAGCATCGGTGATCATTGTCGGCCATGGCCGTTTTGGCCAACATGTTGCGCAAATCATGCAAGCGGCGGGCCGCAGTGTCACGATCATCGACATCAAGCCGGAACAAATCGACATCAGCGGCGAATTTGGACGCAAGGTATTTTACGGCGATGGAACCCGCATTGACTTGCTGCACCGCGCAGGTGCCGACGCGGCGTGTGCGCTGTTTTTCTGTATCGATGACAAGGGGCTGACGGCGGATAGTCTGGCTCCGGTACGAGAGACGTTTCCAAATCCAAAGATCTTTGTGCGTGCCTTTGACCGGGCGCAGGCGCTAAAATTGATGGAAGATAGCAGCCTGCAGATAATCCGGGAGGTTTTCGAATCCGCCGTGAAATTGTCGTCAGATGCGCTGCTGACGCTGGGCGAAACTGAAGCGAATATCGAGAGCGCAGTGGCAGAATTTCGCCGCCGGGATGCGGAACGACTGGTACTGCAGCATGAAAGCGGAAGCCTGCGCGCCGGAAGCGAGTTGAGTTTTGGCACCGAAGATTCTGCTCGGTTTACGAAGGAAGATCGTGGGGCGGGGCCGCAAACTTCAGAAGTTTAGGTGGTGTTGATGTGACACTGCCACAAAACTCCTTATCCGTTCGTCCTGAGCCTGTCGAAGGATGAGACAAGCAACCTGTACTTCGACAAGCTCAGCACGAACGGTTTTTGTTCAAGCAAACCCACACCAAATCAACGACCTGTTTCGTCATCTAGGAATTCTTTGACGTCGTTCAAATCAACGTCCTTACTCAAGAATGTCTCGCCGATTGCGCGCGCCAGCAGAAACGGCAACGATCCGCCGCTCATCTTTTTGTCGTGCAACATGTGACCGACCAAGACCTCGCCAGATGCCAGCGCCCCGGCGTTGCGCAAGCTAACGGGTAAACTGGCACGCGCCAACAACCGCGATACCCTGTCCGCCGCATCATCCGAACAATGTCCCAAGCGCGCTGAATAACGGAACGCCAAGACCATACCGGCGGCAACAGCTTCGCCGTGCAGCAGCCTATCTGAAAACCCGGTCTCTGCCTCCAATGCGTGACCGAAAGTGTGGCCCAAGTTCAGTAGCGCCCGAACTCCGGTGGTTTCACGCTCATCCGCTGCAACAATGCGGGCTTTGGCTGTTACGCTATGGACGATTGCATATTCCCGCGCTGCTGCGTTGCCAGCAAAAAAATCGTCTAAATTTTCTTCACACCATTTGAAGAACGCAACGTCATCGATCAGGCCGTATTTAACCACTTCGGCAAAACCGGCGGACAATTGACGGGGCGGCAGGCTGTTCAATACCTCGGGATCAATCAGCACCAATGCAGGTTGATGGAACGCCCCCACCAAATTCTTTCCGGCCCGGCTGTTGATCGCGGTTTTTCCGCCGACGCTGCTATCGACTTGCGCGAGTAAGGTCGTGGGGATTTGCACAAAGGCACAACCGCGCTTCACAATATGCGCCGCAAAACCTGTGATGTCGCCGACAACGCCGCCGCCCAATGCAATGATATGGTCGGTGCGTTCGATGTGATTTTCCAGCAGCCAATCGGTCAACAATTCAAGCTGCGACCAGCTTTTGGAACCTTCCCCCGACGGCAAAGTAAAAACCTTGGCGGTTACCCCGGCTTTCAGCAGACTTTGCATCAGCATTGGCAGAACATGCAGCGCAACAATGTCGTCGGTCACGATCAGCAAGCGGCCATCGCGCACGTATGGGCGCAAAATCTCGCCCGCAGATTGCAGCAATTTTGCCGAAACTTGGATGTTATACGGGCATGATGCAACATTGACGGGAATGATGTTCATTTAAACAAGGCTTTCATAATTAGGTTCACCGTCTCCGCATGCGGCGAAGAATCACTGCGCACGTGAATATCGGCTTGCGCATAAAACGGAGCGCGAGCTTTTCCCAGTTCAAGCAAAATGTCTCGCGGGTTCTTACCGCTTAGAAGCGGTCTGTGGCTGCGCCGCGAAACACGTTCCACCAATATGTCGATGTCGGCATTTAACCAGACCGAATGTGCGGTGTTCTTTATCAGCTCGCGCGTTTCGCTGTTTACGAACGCGCCGCCGCCGGTTGCGATCACTTTGGGACTGCCATCGAGCAACCTCGCAATCACGCGGCGTTCGCCGTCCCGAAAATAATCTTCGCCAAATCGTTCAAATATCTCTGATATTTTTAAATCTGCGGCCAGCTCGATTTCATCGTCGACATCGACAAATGACAAATGCAGCCGGTCTGCCAGTTTTTTGCCGATACTTGTTTTGCCAACGCCCATCATCCCGACGAGCACAATGGGGCGATCAACGGGGGCACCGCGCCGCTTGCCGCTTTTAAGCGCCTTTCCATTTTTAATTGAGCCCATTGCGATCCAGCCTATATATCGGCTAGGCCGTGCAGGAAAGTAATTTGCCTGATTTAGAGATTCGAGAGTGGTAGTGCGAAAGAAACAGCGGGTTGGAATTTGGATTTGGTTGCTGTTGCTGCTTGCGCTCATCATCGCGGCCTTGCTGTTCCTTGAGCATTTGGGCAGTGAGCAGCCGCAAAAAATGGTGGAGCAGCCCGTAGCGGTTCCTGCCGCCGGAACGAAAAGCGAAACAGCAAATTGACCAAAATTTCCAATAAGGCGAAGCTTCTGATTGTCGGCGCAACGGCATTGGTCATCGCGATACCAGCGATCGGTCAGGATCGGCCGGAATCGCTTTTGCCGCCAGGATTTTCTGATCCGACACCGACGCCAGCCGCGCCGCCATCGCCGCCATCGTCCAATCCTGCGCCGCCGCAAGGTCAGCCGGACAATGGCGGTTCACCGGATACGTCCGGTTCGAATGAAGGTTCGTCAGGCGGTTCGAACAGAAGAAGCGCGGCGCGCCAAGAAACCAGCGGCGACGATAAAAAGCCGACGAGTCTGCTTGATGAACTTGATATCGATGATCTTGCCGAATTGCGGATCACTTACGATGTGCCGGCCGCCAAACGCCGATCATTGGCGCAGGTTGGCACGATTTCGGCTGCAAATGGCGGCCTTCCGGTTGATGCTTTTGGTGCAGCCGATGGCACCGCGCTCAAGTCGGTATTAAAGGTTACGCATGGGCCATTGGCCTCGCGCTGGGGCAGCATCATGGCCCGGCGGGCGCTATCGAGCCGGACGAATACCCCGGCGAATGTCAATGGCGCAGACTGGGTCGCCGAACGCGCTTGGTTGTTATTGCGCATGGGCGAGTCCGTTGCTGCGCGGCAATTGGTGCAGCAAGTGGACGCGGCAAATTATACCGACCGGCTTTACAAGGTGGCGATGCAAAGCTTTCTTGCGAACGCCGACCTTGCCGGAATGTGTCCCTTGGCACCGGTTGCCTTTGACAAAGTCGACGATCCCACTTGGAAAATGGCCCGGCCAATTTGCGCTTCTTTGGCGGGCGAACAAGGCGCTGCGTCCGGTTTCATGAATCAGGCGAGTAAAAAGCGATGGACTGTCGGCGTCGATTATCTGCTGGCAGAAAAAGCGGTCGGCGCGGGAACAAATGGCCGCCGGTCTGTAAAAATTGAATGGGCCAAGGTTTCCGGCTTCAACGCTTGGCGGTTTGGCTTGGCGCATGCGACCGGGATTACACCGCCAAATAATTTAATGTCCGAAGCAGGTCGGCACGTGAATGGCTGGTTGGTGCAATTGCCGATGATCGGCATAAATCTCCGCGCCAATGCAGCTCCCTCGGCGGCTAAGTTGGGGGTATTGTCGAACAATGCGATGGTCGGCATTTTTGCCAATGCACTCGACAATCCCGACGCCAATGAAGCGACCAAAAAGGTGTCCGAACAATTGGCGCATGCGTATGAGGCAGCGAATGACTCTGACCGCGTAAAGGCGATGGCCGGGCTGTGGAACAAAGATGCCGCCGGACGTCATGCGATGCTGGTGCTCACCGCCCGCGCGGCGGCATTGATCAGCCCGTCGAGCGACCATTCCGCAAACAGCGACATGTTGATCGCGTCAATGATGACCGCAGGATTGGATACCCAAGCCGTCGGCTGGGCCGATGTGGTCGATACAGGTTCGCTTGGCTGGGGCATTTTGGTGGCGGGATCACCCAGTCTCGATGGCCGCATTACATACAGCCAGCTGGATGATTTTTATGACAATGACGAAAGTCCAAATGTTCACAAATCATCCTTTTTGATCGCTGCCTTGGCCGGGCTTGACCGCGTCGATGCCGAAGCTCAGGCTGATTTTATCGAGAAAATTGAAATCGATCCCACCGTTCAAACAAAATGGAGCGAGGCGATTACGGCGGCGGCGACACGGGGCGAGTCTGGAACGGTCGCATTGCTTGCTGCGGCTGGCATGCAAGCCAAGGACTGGACCAAAATCCCGGCGCACCATTTATACTATATCACGCGGTCGCTGCGGCTGGTGGGCTTAGAAGCGGAGGCGAGAATGATCGCGGCCGAAGCGATTACCTTCGGCTGATGGCGGCGGCATGACGTTATCGGGCAATGATGACGGATTGATCGACAGGTTTTTGGAAATGCTGGCTGCGGAACGCGGCGTTGCGGCCAATACGATTGCCGCTTACCGGTCTGATCTATCGGGCTCTTCGAGAGTGTTGGGCGGCAAATTGGCGGCGGCTGATCCAGCCGCTCTGGCCCGTTTGGCTTCAGAATGGCGCTTGCTGGCGAACTCGTCCGTTGCACGAAAATCGTCGGCGCTTAAGCGCTTCTTTGGTTTCTTGGAGGAAGAAGGCCTGCGGGCGGATAACCCGTCAACCTCGTTGCCCAAGCCTACGCAAGTGCGCGGGCTGCCCAAAATCCTCAGCAAAGATGAGGTGGATTCTCTGTTTTCGGTGATTGCTGCCAAACTTTGCGCGGTCAAGCCGGTGCCGAAGGATTTTCGTCTCGCCGCTCTTGTCGAGCTGCTTTACGGGTCAGGATTGCGGGCAACCGAACTGGTCGCATTGCCGAAATCGTCGATTGTCGCGGACAAACCGTATATCATCCTGACCGGCAAAGGATCAAAAGAGCGGCTGGTTCCAATATCGGATCGCGCGCGCCATGCCGTGGTCCAATGGCTGGCATATGTCCCAGCAAATGCACGATATCTGTTCCCGTCACGTAGCGGGCACATCAGCCGCATTCGGTTGTTCCAGATCATTCGGGAGCTTGCGTGCAGTGCCGGGCTTGATCCGGCGAAGGTCAGTCCACATGTTTTGAGGCACGCATTTGCCACCCATCTGTTGGCGGGCGGCGCGAATTTGCGGGCGTTGCAGGCAATGTTGGGGCACGCCGATATTGCAACCACGCAAATTTACACCCATGTCGATAGCAGCGCGCTGGTTCAGCTGGTCAACAGCAGGCATCCACTGGCGTCGCGCAAATTGCCGCGTTGACCCGCAAAGCGTCAGGCTCTAACCGATAATGATGACTGTTTATCTCGAATTTGAAAAACCCGTCGCCGCGTTAGAAGCTCGAATTTTGGAATTGCAGGAAACTGCGATGCAAAGCGATATCGATGTTGACGCCGAAATCACCAAACTTCGGGCAAAAGCGGACAAGATGCTTGCGGATACCTATGCACGGCTAACACCGTGGCAGAAAACGCAAGTCGCCCGTCATCCGGAGCGGCCGCATTTCAAAGACTTTGTAACCACTGTGTTTGACGATTTTACTTTGCTTTCTGGTGACCGGGCCTTTGGCGATGATCAGGCGATAATCGGCGGGTTGGCGCGGATCGGCGACCGTAAATTGGTGCTGATTGGTCATGAAAAAGGCGATGACACGATCAGCCGCTTGCGGCATAATTTTGGCATGGGCAAACCGGAAGGATACCGAAAAGCTATTCGTCTAATGGAATTGGCAGATCGTTTCGGCCTGCCTGTGGTTACCCTGGTTGATACATCGGGCGCATTTCCGGGCGTTCAGGCCGAAGAACGGGGGCAGGCCGAGGCTATTGCCCGTTCCACCGAGAAATGCCTGTCTTTGGGTGTGCCGATGATTGCCTGCATTGTTGGCGAAGGTGGTTCCGGCGGCGCAGTGGCGTTGGCTGCTGCCGAACGGGTTTTGATGTTTGAACATGCGGTCTATTCGGTGATTTCGCCCGAGGGCTGCGCATCCATCCTATGGCGGACTAGCGACAAAGCCGCCGATGCGGCGCAAGCGATGAAGATGACGGCAAGAGACCTGAAAGCGCTTGGCGTCATTGACCGGATTATCACCGAGCCGGTTGGCGGCGCGCACCGCGATATTGCACTTGCTTCTGCCCGCTTGGGACAGGCCATAACCGAAGAGATTGATGCGCTGGCATCATTTTCCGCAGCAGATTTGATAAGCCGCAGGCGTGAGAAGTTTCTCGCCATAGGAACCGCGTAACAAACCCGACATTTGGACGTTTCAAATTTTTACGCTGCCAAATTCCATATTATGTTAGCATAGGCAAAGAATCAGCAAGGAGAAGGATTATGGCATTGCAAACGAAACTGTTTTTGTGGACTGGCGTCGCATTGGCGATGTCCCTTACCCCGACTGGCGCTTTAGATGCGAGAAAGAAAAAAAAGGCTGAGTCCACTGTTCCGCAGGCAATTACAGCGGCGGAAAAACAGCAAGGCGCTAAGGCGCATCCCGAGATTTTGCAAGAATTTGGCGGAAACTATGAAAGCGCGCAAACGGCGTATGTTGTCCGCGTGGGAAAGAATATTGCGGTCCAGTCCGGACTTGGCAACGCCGAAAGTGACTTTACGGTCAGCTTTCTAAACTCGCCGGTAAACAACGCGTTCGCCATTCCCGGCGGCTATATCTACATCACGCGCCAGTTGGCGGCATTGTGCAACAGCGAAGCGGAAATGGCCGGTGTGCTGGGTCATGAGGTCGGGCATGTCGCGGCAAGGCACAGCAAGAAGCGTCAAAAGCGCGCCACTATCGCTGGAATCTTGGGTGCGGTTGGCACAATTGGCGGCGCTATTTTGGGCGATAAGGGCGGACTGGCTGGGCTTTTGGGCGGTGCCGCAAAAGAATATTCCGGGACGCTGGCGCAAATTTTCACGTTGTCCTATTCGCGCGGGCAAGAAGAGCAAGCCGATGATTTGGGCATCAAATATCTGAGCAAAGCCGGTTATGAACCTGCGGCACTATCGGAAATGCTGGCTTCGTTGGCCATGCAGAGCTCGCTCGACGTAAGGGCATCAGGCCAAGAAGCACGCTCGGTTCCTGAATGGGCAAGCACGCATCCCGATCCGATCAAACGGGTTTCAAGAGCAGCGACGAACGCCAAACAATACACATCCAACGGTGTTCGCAAACAAGACACGCACTTTGCCGCGATCAATAATATGCTTTATGGCGATGATCCGAGGCAGGGTGTTGTCGAAGGTCGGGATTTTCTGCACCCTGATCTGCTTTTGAAATTCAGCGTTCCAAGCGGATATGGGATGCAGAATTCCACGCAGGCCGTCATTATCAACGGAACTGGCGGCAAGGCTATGTTTTCAACATTGGCATATAGCGGAAACAAGCAAGCCTATGTCGACGCGGCGTTCAAGAGTATTGCCGGTGATCAGAAGTTGAATTATGGCGCGATCAGTCAAACGACGGTCAACGGCATTCCGGCATTTTATTCAACCGCGACGGTGGCCACCCAAAACGGGGGCAGCAATTCGATTACCGTTTTCGGATATGAATTCTCAAATTCGCAAGCGTTTCATTTTGTCACGATCGCGCCCGCCAATGCCAGCCCGTTCGATAGCATGTATCAGAGCGTCCGTAAGCTCACCAAGGCGGAAGCGGATGGAATTAAACCGCGCAAAATCAAGATTGTTACCGTTGGTAAAGGGGACACCACTTCGTCGCTGGCGGCAAAGATGGCATACCGGGATTTGCAAGTAGAGCGGTTTATGGCTCTGAACGGATTGCAGAACGGGGCGATCTTACAATCAGGACGCAAGGTGAAAATCGTCACTTACTGATCGAAGGCGTTCTCATCGAAGATATCGCCTGAAATTTGTATTTGATTTCAGGTAATAGCAAAAAGGGCGGCGACCAAAGGTCACCGCCCTAATTCGTTTCCAACTAGAAAGTTGGATCAACGTTCGCGTTCGGCTTACTTAGCGCCGTCGAGTTCGTTGTTAACTTTGTTGAATGTGTTGCTGAGGTTTTCACCCAGGCTGGTCATTGCAGTGATAGCAGCGACAGCGATAAGAGCGGCAATCAGGCCATACTCGATTGCAGTTGCGCCTTCTTCGTTCTGGTTGAATTTTGCTTTGATTTTTGCAAGAATTTTCATGTTAGGTCTCCATTTAAATGTTCAATACCCGGCTAGTTGTTTTTTCTGGTCAAACAACCATCCAATAATGACAGTAACCTATGTCTATTAATAAATGTTTAATTTAAATTCATAAAACACTTATTTGTTCACCTCAGTAACTTGATTGGAAACTGTATTCCACATTTCTGAAGTAGACGTTGCAACGTTGCCAAGCGCCGTTAACATGGCGATAACTATCAACGATGCTATTAAGCCATACTCTACTGCCGTCGCACCCTGTTCACATCTCGCGATGTTGCGAATTGTTTCCAACATTTTCTTTGGTCCCGTTTCAAGATTGGGTTGTGACTGTTCCCTATTTTCCACAAATCTATTAAGAAATACTTACCAGCAGCAAAGAATATGGAAGAAAATCCGACGATGTTATATGTAGTTGCCGCCGCGTTAACCACCGAAGACGGCAGAATCCTTGTCCAAAAGCGACCCGAAGGCCGCGTCATGGCAGGACTGTGGGAATTCCCTGGCGGCAAGCTTGACGCGGCTGAAACGCCCGAAGAAGCCTTGATTCGGGAATTAAACGAAGAACTCGGCATAGTTGTAGAGGCTTGCGATCTAGCGCCATGCACTTTTGCGAGCGAGGATTTGGACGGCAAGCGGCTAGTTTTGCTGCTGTACCGGTGCAGGAAATGGAGCGGCGAACCAATGTCACTGGATGGTCAGGAAATCCGGTGGGTCGACACCGAAGCAATGAAGATGCTGCAAATGCCGCCCGCCGACGCGCCGTTTATTGGGTTCCTTGAAAGAAATTAGCCCGATTTCGGTTTCAGCGCGTCGGCCAATGATACCGTGCCGCTGCCGCGCCGTGCCGGTTTGGGTTGGCTGGGTGATGGAGCCCAGCCGCTTAAGCTGATAATTGCAAATTGCTCGCTCACCTTGCCGTCAGCATCGGCCATCTCTTGCCAGGCCTGCATCAGCCGCGCGGCATAGTGACCGCCAAGAGACCGCCGCGCGCCGGCAAACTTGCCTGTTTGCCCAGCGTCGCGCAAATCGGTGATCAGCTTCCAAAGCGCCGAATAGCGGACCGTCACATAATCGACGTCAGCAACCGGCAGCGCAAAGCCGGTGCGCGACAGCAAATCGGCGGCGCTGCGCAGCTCGATTTGCGGGTGAATATGCGCGCTGATACTCGCTCCATCGGCCGTCATCATCGCAGACCGCAAAGATCGCAGCGTGCCTGCGCCAAACAGCGTGGCAAGCAACAGCCCATCCGGCATCAACGTGCGCCGCAATTGAATGAGCGCGCCGGGCAGATCGTTCACACTATCCAACGTGCCTGCTGAAATGATCAGGTCAAAGCTTTTTTCCGCAAAAGGCAGATGATCTTCATCGACCAGTTGCCGGTTGCCAGCGTTCAATTCGGCCTGACACACCGCCGCAAAACTCGCCTTGGTTTTGCGCCCGCTTAGTATCTGCGGCGCAAAATATCCGATGGGGCCAACGAACAGCACATTGCCAAAATCGCGGGTCACGGCGCCGAGCCGATCGGTCAAATCGTCCGCCATCTGTTGCCATAGGAAGCTGTGGGCGATGCCGCGACCGACGGCGCGGTTCAAAACGGATTGCTTGCGCTGCTTGTCAAAAATCACGGGAGGCGATTGCGTTGTCATTTCCGTTCTTGTGCCGATGCAATTTCTGTTCGACAATAGCATTGTGATCAAAAGCTATGAATTTTTGCGGCCTGCGCTTGATTTGGTCTTGCCCGAACGTTGCCCATGCTGCGGGGCAATAACGCCATCTGGCGGGAATTTTTGCGGCGAATGTTGGCAGCAATTGCATTTCCAGACGCCGCCTTGGTGCGCCAGCTGCGCGCTGCCACTGGAATTCGCAATCGGCGAAGACCAGATATGTGCCGCTTGTATGGGAACCCCGCCCGTGCACGACGGAATACGCGCCGCGGTCGCGTACAATGACACATCTCGGCAAGTTATCTTACGCATGAAACATGGCGGAAAGATTGGGATGGCGACCCTAATCGCCAAGCATCTCGCACGCCATATGCCAGAGGTGACGAGCAATCTGCTGATTGTGCCTGTGCCGCTGCACTGGACGCGGCTTTGGAGCAGGGGGTTCAATCAATCGGCGTTGATCGCCAAATCAATGGCCAAATCCGCGGACTCGGTATTTTGCCCCGATATGCTGGTGCGCCAGAAACGGACGCCGTTCCTGCGCGGGATGACTGGCAAAGAACGCGGCAAGATGGTCGGCAAGGCGTTTGCGATCAATCCCAAATGGCAAGGGCGCATTGACGGCGCCCGGATATTATTGATCGACGATGTGGTGACCAGCGGGGCCACCAGCAACGCCTGCGCCAAGGCGTTAAAGAAGGGCGGGGCAGGGTGGGTCCAGATTTTTTGTTGGGCGCGCGTTTTGCGGGGAGAATTTGGGACCGAATCCTCAACCTTCACGCAGCAGGCTTGACAGCGACTGTAACCAATCCCATCTTCTAATGATGAATACGCTGATTGAAATTTACACGAAATTTGGCTGTCCCTTTTGCAGCCGCGCCAAACAATTACTGACCAGCAAGGCGGTTGAATTTGTCGAACATGACATCAGCTTTGGCGGGCCAAAGCGCGACGAGATGAACCAGCGCGCGCCAAGCGCCCGAACCGTGCCGCAAATCTTTATCGGTGCGGCGCATGTCGGAGGCTGCGACGATTTGGTTGCTTTGGAACAGGCCGGAAAGCTGGATCCGATGTTGGCCGCATTGGCCGTGCGATGATTGCGTATGATTTAAGCTGCGCTGCGGCGCACCGTTTTGAAGGTTGGTTCTCCTGCGCCAGCGATTATGATCTGCAAAAGACAAAGGGCTTGTTGCGTTGCCCGTTTTGCGACGATGGCGAAATCACCAAACAATTGAGCGCGCCCAACATTGGACGCAAAACCAACCAAAGCGCAGCATTGCGGCCCGGCAATTCTTTGCAGCAAACTGAGATAGCGCAAAATCAGGAAACCAATCCACCAGTGCCCGAAGCCATGGCTGCCGTCATTGATAAACTGACCCAATTTCAGAGCGAGGTTTTGAAAGATTCGAAATGGGTCGGCCGCAAATTCGCCGAAGAAGCCCGCGCGATTCATTATGGCGAAACCGAACCGCAGCAGATCCACGGCGAATCCAGCCCGCAGGAAGCCAAAGATTTGGCGGACGAAGGCATCGCAATTCGCGCGTTGCCGTTACCCGTCATTCCGCCAGAGGCAAAGAATTGACCCTGCGTCGTTACCCAGCTAGGTCTCAACCGCAAAATCGCACCCGCCGTAATATCGCACCCATAGCTCAGCAGGATAGAGCATCAGATTCCTAATCTGGGGGCCACTGGTTCGAATCCAGTTGGGTGCACCAATCCTCAACCGCAATAGCCCACAAAAAAAGGCCCGCCGCTGCGGGGTGCAGG
>JAYVBJ010000057.1:0-19210 GCA_043750535.1 Sphingomonadales bacterium
AGGCATGCGGAGCGGTGGCCGAGTGGTCGAAGGCGCTCGCCTGGAAAGTGAGTATACGCCAAAAGCGTATCGAGGGTTCGAATCCCTCCCGCTCCGCCAATTACCCCCCAGGGCTTCCCGTAACGTTCTATTTTCCGTGCGTTTCCGCCATTGCTTAGCCTGGTGTGTTCCATCCCGCCATTGACGCCCGCCGCGATCCCGCGCATCTGCGCGCGTCCACGTCGTGGGGCGGTTAGCTCAGTTGGTAGAGCATCTCGTTTACACCGAGAGGGTCAGCGGTTCGAGCCCGTTAGCGCCCACCAAGGATTTTTAACACCGGCCCAAGATATGATATTCATATTCATCGCACAGTAATGTGGGATAGATAAGTTGCGGCTATGAAATTGCTGAAGTTACAAATGTTGACGGCGGCCGGAATATTAAGCGCCATAAGTTCGCCCGCAATTGCTGCGCCAGAAAAATCGCCTGCGCGAAATTCTGATTCGGTTGAAACGCGGCAAGAGACACAGTCGCAACCCTCGCGCCCTTCCCCGGACCAACAGCCAACCCGCAAAAGAACGCGCTGTTTAAGTTGCAGAATTTTGATGTAGCAGCGACCCGGCTTTTGAGCCGGATGACATTAGATTGCGCCATTCATTATGAACCGTAGTGCTGAGCCTGTCGAAGTACGCCTTTAAGTGAAGCGCCCTTCGACATGCTCAGGGCTACGGTATTGGATCAACTTAATGTCATCACACTCTGGTGCGGAATATCAGCTGGCTTCGGCGATCAACTTGGCCATTTCTGCGTCATCCCATTCAACGCCGCCTTCAACGCGCCAGACTTCCTTGCCTTGGCTGTCGTACAATATTGTCGTTGGCAGTTTTACATTACCACCAATATTAGCGAGCAATTGATTTTGCCGGTCGGTATAAGGCTCCAGATTTTCAAACCCGATTTCGTCAAAAAAGGCCGCCACCGGCTTTCTGCCTTCCAAATCTTGTGAGACCGCAATAACAGAAGTCTTGCCTTCCTCCAACGCAGCCAACCTATCCAAAGTCGGCATTTCAGCCTTACATGGCGCGCACCATGTCGCCCAAATATTGACCAGCAACGGACGTCCTCTAAAATCGGATAAGTGGACATCGCGGCCATCTGCGCCTGTAAACGTCACGTCCGGTGCAATTTTTCCGGCGAATGAATAGGTAAGCAATGCGTTCATGCCATTGCGGCTTTCCAGGCCAATATCGGGCGGTGTTCCTTTTACTGGACTTGCATTGCGTTCTATCGCCGGAGTTTCTTGCGCTTGCTCCAAAGGCTGTGACGCTTTATCGCAACCCGCAAGCATCATTGCAGGTAGCAAGAGGAGCGGGATCATTAACAAGCGCATATCAGTTTCCGGTTCAAAGGCAGGCAATAAAAAGGCTGGCAATAAAATGTGGGGCGGCAGGTTTGCCGAAGGCCCTGCTGCTGTAATGCGAGAGATAAATGCATCTATCCCTTTCGACAAGCGTCTTTGGCAGCATGACATAATCGGCAGCATCGCCCATGCCGAAATGCTGGGTGCGACCGGGATCATCAGCGCCGACGATGCCGCTGCGATCAAGAACGGATTGGAACAAATTCGCGGTGAATATTCAGCGGACGGAGTGCCAGTCGATCTCGCACTCGAAGACATCCATATGACCATCGAATCGCGATTGACCGAATTGATCGGTCCTGTCGCTGGCAGGCTGCACACCGCAAGATCCCGCAATGACCAGGTTGCGACATCATTCCGCCTATGGGTGCGCGATGCGATTGAAGAGGTGGATGTTGCACTGGCCGATTTGCGGACTGCGCTGATCGCACGAGCAGAACAGCATGCCGATACGATCATGCCCGGATTCACGCACTTACAGGTCGCGCAGCCAGTGACCTTGGGGCACCATCTTTTGGCCTATGTCGAAATGTTCGGACGCGATCGTGACAGGTTTCTCTCGGCACAGCGCAGGCTCGACGAATGCCCTTTGGGCGTGGCTGCGTTGGCGGGCACCGGCTTTGCCAATGACCGGCACATGACGGCGACGGCGCTCGGCTTTTCAAGGCCGACGGCGAACTCTATGGACAGTGTGTCAGACCGTGATTTCGCGATTGATTACCTGATGGCCGCAGCGCAGACGGCACTTCATTTGTCGCGGTTAGCAGAAGAGATCATAATTTGGGCGTCACAACCCTTTGGCTTTGTGAAGTTACCCGATGCGTGGTCCACGGGAAGCTCGATCATGCCGCAAAAGCGCAATCCAGATGCCGCCGAACTGGTCCGCGGCCATACCGGACGCATTGTTGGCAACATGAATGCGCTGATGATGACGATGAAGGGGCTGCCGCTTGCTTATTCAAAGGATATGCAAAACGACAAGCCGCCGGTGTTCGAGGCACATGATCTGTTGGGGCTGTGTCTCACCGCTATGGCCGGAATGGTTCAAAGCATGGACTTCAATTCAGAACAAATGCGCGCCGCAGCGGATAGCGGTTTTTCGACCGCAACCGACTTGGCAGACTGGCTGGTGCGCGAAGTAAGCCTTCCGTTTCGTGAGGCTCATCATATCACCGGGGCAGCCGTCAAACTTTGCGAAGAGCGCGGATGCGGCCTTTCCGACCTCTCGATAGCGGACTTGTCGATGATCGATCCGCGGGTATCTGAAATACCCCTACCGGATTTGAGTGTGGAAGGTTCGGTTGCCAGCCGAACCAGCTATGGCGGAACCGCACCAGAAAATGTAAGGCAACGAATCTTGGAACTCAAGCAAGCGAAACTGCCATGAAACTGCACGTCAAAATTTGCGCTATATTGTCCGTCTCTTTGCTATGCGCGTGCGGCAAGGTGGGCCAACTGGAACCGAGGGCGGGAGCCAAGCCGATTCCCGTCGCTTATGGAAATGAAAAACCTGCAAATTCTGACGAGTTGAATCAAGCATCTGCACAGCAACGCCCGGGCCGAAGCGTTGAATTTCTGCGCAGATCAGAACGCCGTGTCGACGATCCGTTTGACCTGCCGCCCGGCAGCGAAGCTGAGGTGGCAAGCGCCGACCAAACGGCCACTGCTGCGGAAACCGCAACAACGCCTCCTCCAAAAGCCGAATAAACAGCGACCTTCATGGATCATTTCCAATTAATCGATGGCGTCATGCACGCCGAAAACGTCGCGCTGCCAATTATCGCAGATGAAGTCGGTACGCCGGTATATGTGTATTCCCGCGCCACATTCATCCGCCATGCCCAAGTGTTCCGTGACGGATTGTCGGCGCTTGATAACCCGCACATTGCGTTTGCGGTAAAGGCCAATCCAAACTTGGCAGTATTGCGAATATTGGCGCGCGAAGGTTACGGTGCCGATGTTGTGTCCAGCGGCGAACTTGACCGCGCTTTGGCAGCAGGAATGAAGCCCGAAGATATAGTGTTTTCAGGCGTAGGGAAAACCACCGACGAGATGGCGCATGCACTGGCAATCGGGATCGGCCAGTTCAACGTAGAATCCGAGGAAGAGGGCCGCGAATTGGCCACTGTTGCGGAAATAATGGGCCGCCAAGCCGTTGTCGCATTGCGGATCAATCCCGATGTTGATGCTGGCACACACAGCAAGATTTCCACCGGCAAGGCGGATAATAAATTCGGCGTTCCGATCAACAAGGCGAAGGGGATTTATTTGCGTCTCGCTGGACTAGCCGGATTGAAAGTGCGCGGTATCGCTCTCCACATCGGCAGCCAGCTGACCAGCCTTGATCCTTTGGAGACGGCGTTTATCAAGGTCGGCAGCTTGCTCCAAGCCATTCGCGATGAGGGCGCACTGCTTACCCATGTGGATTTGGGCGGCGGGTTGGGCGTATCATACCGGCCCGAAGATAACCCGCCAAGCCCCGCAGAATATGGGGCGATGGTTGCACGGGTCACACGCGGTTGGAACGTCCAGTTAATGTTCGAGCCAGGCCGCGTTATCGCGGGCAATGCAGGCATTTTGCTGACCCGAGTCATTCGGTTAAAGCCCGGCGGCGGCAATGTGCCTTTCGTCATTGTCGATGCGGCGATGAATGATCTTGCCCGCCCCGCCATGTATGATGCGTATCATGAATTCGTTGCGGTCCAGCCAAACGGTGAACGCATGACGGCGCATATTGTTGGCCCTGTTTGCGAAACGGGCGATACATTTGCCATGGGCCGGGATACAGACGCCATCGCCGCCAATGATCTCGCAGTTTTTCGAACGGCTGGCGCATATGGCGCGACGATGGCGAGCACCTATAACAGCCGCGGCCTTGTTCCCGAGGTGTTGGTCGATGATGACCGGTTTGCCATAGTTGCCGAGCGTATTTTGCCCGCCACAATTTTGGCGGCGGAACATGTGCCGGATTGGTTAGACTGATTTGCGATGAACCAGCTTCCGATCTTTGTGAACCTGCAAGGGGTCAAGGTCGTTTTGGTTGGCGATGGTGATGCGGCGTTCGCAAAGCGGCGGCTGATCGAACGCGCTGGCGGTCTGTGCATCAGCGACTGCGCCAATGTTATGTGCACGTGCGCCCGTATTGCGTTCATTGCCCTGGAAGATGAAAGCGAAGCATTGGCCGCCGCCAACCGTATGCGCGGCAAGGGCTTGCTGGTAAATGTCGTTGACCGCCCGGAACTTTGTGATTTTACGACGCCTGCGATCATCGACCGCGATCCGGTGTTAATTGCGATTGGAACCGGCGGCGCATCGGCTGGATTGGCGAAGGCGATACGGCAAAAACTGGAAGCTATTTTGCCGCAATCGCTGGGCACGCTGGCGGCGGCTATATCCGCGGCGCGCGATGCGATCCGGCACCGCTGGCCCGATGCAACTGGCCGCCGCCGTGCGTTGGATGCGGCATTTCAACCGGGCGCACGGCTTGATCCGATGGTGGAACATGATGAAGCGCATGTCGCCAATTGGTTGGCCAGCGATACTGAAGCACCTACAGTGGGCTTAATAAACATCCATCTGACGTCAACTGATCCCGAAGATTTGACGCTACGCATGGCAAGACTATTGGGCGAAGCCGATCATATATTCTATGCCGAAACAGTTCCGGCACCGATACTAAACCGCGCCCGCGCCGACGCAGTGCGGCATGCAGGTGATCCTACTTCACCGCTGCCCGGCGGACTGGTGCTGCACCTGTTGTTGCCTGCACACGAATGATCGGGCAAGGAAGCGTTATGACCAATCCAAGCTTTCCCGACAATTTTTTGATATTTGGCTGCGGCAATATGGGCGGCGCGATGTTGCGCGGCTGGACCGCGTCCGGGATTGCGCCTGAACGGTTTACAGTGATTGACCCGGCGGTAAAAAATTTGCCCAAAGGCGTGCGCCATTACCCCAGTGCCGCGCCAGTGGAAGGCAGCTTTAATTCTGTTCTGCTGGGCATAAAGCCGCAATTGTTGACGCAATTGGCGGGCGAGCTAACCCCGCTGCTGGCGCCGAATGCCGTGCTAATTTCGATCCTTGCCGGCGCGCAATCCGGCAGCATTTCCAAAGCTTTCCCGAACGCAAATGTCGTGCGGCTGATGCCCAATTTGGCCGCCGAGATTGGTAAGTCGCCGTTGGCGCTTTATGCAGCAGCAATGTCAATCGCGCAAAAGCAAGCGTTAGAAACGTGGCTGGCCCCGCTTGGACTGCCGATTTGGCTGGATGATGAAACGAAAATGGACGCCGTCACCGCATTGGTGGGTTCGGGGCCAGCCTTTGTCTTTCGCTTTATCGACGCACTTGGCGCGGCGGGGGCAACGCTCGGGCTGGAGCCGCAGCAAGCGATGAAGTTGGCGGTTTCAATGGCCGAAGGTGCGGCGTTGTTAGCAGCGAAGACAGAAGCAAGTCCGCGGCAGTTGGCGGCGCTTGTCACCAGTCCCGGCGGTACAACAGCAGCGGGCCTTGCCGAGCTGGATAGAAACGACGGATTAGCAAACTTAATCGAAGCGACGCTTCGCGCGGCACGTGATCGCGGCGTGGAGCTGGGAAAAATACAACAATGACCGAAAACTCCGATCCAAACCCTTTTGCGAACGCGCTAACGCCGGGACTGAAATTCGATCCCATGTTTGTAAATCAATTTATGGGCCGCACGGGTCATGGCGGCTTTTTGGGAATGGACCTGGTTGAGCATGGCGATGACTGGGTTGAAATAGCAACCGAATGGCGAGAGGAACTGGTCGGCGATCCCGAAACCGGCGTCATCGCTTCGTCGGTGGTGATCAGTATATTGGACAACGCCACCAGCATGGCGATCTGGACCAAACTGGGCGAGTTCCGTCCGCAAGTGACAATGGATTTGCGGTTGGACTATTTGCGTCCCTCACCGGCCGGGCAAAAAGTCTATGGGCGCGGCATTTGCTATCATGTGACCCGCAGCATCGCCTTTGTTCGCGGCATCGCCCACAACGGCGATATCGGCGATCCACTGGCCTATGCCAGCGGAACCTTTATCAGAATTGGTGACCGGGTATGAACGGCAATGAATTGCTTCCGCCTTATGCCCGCGCATTGAACATGCAAATGGAAATTGTCGGCGGCGCCGCGCCGATGCTGTCAATGCCGTTCTCCGATATCGTGCAGGGCCGACCCGGATATCTGCACGGCGGCGCAATATCTGGATTGCTGGAAATGGCAGCGGTGGCGGCGATCCATCAGGCACTGCGTGAACGGGGCAGCGATGCCCAAATTAAACAGGTGAATGTAACCGTCGATTTTATGCGCGCCGGGGTGATGGAAATCACTTATGCTGCGGGAATTGTCACCAGACTTGGCCGGACGATGGCCAATGTCGATGCCCATGCATGGCAAGGCAGCGGCCGGGACAAACCGATTGCGATCGCCCATATGCACTATTTAATTAGGGCAGAATGACACTCTGCCCAAATCACCAAAACCGCCCAAGTTGACACCTAGTTGACAAGATTGACGCCTATTTTGAACTATTGCGAAAGAATGGCGTAATATAATATCCTACATCGCAGTTTCGTGTAGGTTTCTGTCTTCGCGCTTATGCCCGCGAAGGGTGGGCAATTTGACCACCCACAATGTCAAAGAGCCACCGACAATGTCAAAGAGCCGGGCCCTGAACCAGCGGCCATGCCCTGTTTTCCCAGAACAAATCCTACATTACAAGCGCTAATGTGCGGTGATGTTTGGGTGTAACACGGACACCCTCTTCGTTCGCGTTGACTTCCGGCGGATCGATTTCGAATTACAGGTTACTGGTCTCATCCTTCGACAGGCTCAGGACGAACGGATAGGGAGACTCGTCAAACAAGACCGTTCGTGCTGAGCTTGTCGAAGTACAGGTTGCTTGTCACATGCTTCGAAATCGATCCGCCTAAAGACAGCAAGAACGGTTTTTGTCTAAGTCAAATGACATCTCGCTCGAAACGGACAGGGAGCCCATGTTCCACGCCAAGGTCAACCCAACTAAGCTTCGCCGTGGGTTTCGACGAGCGCGCTGGCGATCGCATCTTCGGGGCTTTTGTCACCCCAGATGATGAATTGAAACACCGGATAAAAACGTTCGCATTCGTCAATAGCAACGTCAATTATGGTTTGCGCCTGATCCACGCCAAGCAGACCATTGGGCGGCAAGAGCGAGCCGTGTCTAAACAGCAATATGCCGTTTGACGACCAGATATCGAAATGGCCAATCCACAATTGTTCGTTGATGAGGCCCAATGCCTTATACACATCATTGCGTTTTTCGGGCGGCACGGTGACATCAGGTAGCACGATCAATTGCAGTGCGTTATCTTCCTCACGCCAAACCGCGCGGATTTGATAGCTGGTCCAACTGCCTTTGAATTCGGCGCTGACTTCGTCTTCGCTGGTGTGTTCATACGACCAACCGCGCGCCTCAAACAATGCGGCAAGCATATCCATTGGCGCAGACTCTTCGCGCTCAAATTGGTTATAGTCCTCGTCTTGGTCGTGCATCACGGCATGCCTCATTTTAAGATGGCCTTGTGCATCGGACGCAGAATCGGCGCAAGCGCGATGATAGGCCGCCTAACATTTGCTTGTTGGCTGGCTGTGGAAAACCGTTCCGGCGCGCCCTCTATCCGTGAATTTATTTTTTCGCAGAGCGCGGCTTGGGTGCGGTTTTGGCTGATGGCGATGCTTTAGGTGCAGGCGCTTTGTCCGCCGTTTTCAATGCAGCCTCTAGCTTGGCAACGCGGACCGCCAAAGCATCCGCCTGTTCACGCGCATTTGCAGCCATCTGTTTAACCGCGTCGAATTCTTCGCGGCTGACGCTGTCCAGGCCGCTGGTCCATTCACGGGCACGTTCTTTAAAATTGGCTTCGGCTTCGCGGCCCATCCCCGCGACAGTACCTGCCACGCCGTTGATTACTTTTGCCAGGTCATCAAAGATCCGGTTTTCACTTTGCATTGTCAGTCTCCATGTGGCGTCAATTGGCGCCGATATTTCCTATTTGGGAACTCGCAGCCGGAACGTAAAGGTCTTCTGCATCGGGATTCAATTTATCGATCTGAAAATTCAGAATCGAAGCGAAGCTGAGCCACGCCAGATAAGGCACCATCAACCAAGCTGCGGCCTTTCGAATGCGGCCAAAAACCATCGTTGTGGCTATCGCCAGGATCAAAATTACCAGGATAAGGCAAAACGCCGTGGTCACTTGATGGCGGCCAAAGAAAATTGGTGACCAAATCAAATTGAGCACGAACTGAGCCAGAAACAAGCCGATAGCCAAACCGCGTGAACGTGCGCCCCGCGCATGCAAAACCATCGAGAACGCTATGGCAATCATGAAATATAGCACTGTCCAGGCAACACCAAACACCCATCCTGGTGGCTGGGCGTCGGGCTTTATCAATTCAGCAAACCAGGCGTTTTCTTCCCCCGACCCGGACACGGCACCCGATAAAAAACCGACAAACATGATCGCGGGAACCACGAAAAGGGCCCAGCGCAAAAACGACATTCTAAGCTGTGATGGCGATGCGAGTTGGTTCATTATGAATGTCCTTAAAACGAGATGCGATCAGATTCAGCCGCATCGCGCTCTAGAACGCGATGACATTACTTTGCTACATAACTCCCTATCCGTTCGTCCTGAGCCTGCCTGTGGATGAGACAAGCAACCTGTACTTCGACAAGCTCAGCACGAACGGTTTTGTTTCATTCAAGGGAGTAATGTTTCACTCAAATGTTATCCCGCTCTAGAATCAGCAAAATCGAATTTTGTACACTAAACAGCGTGTTCGCATAGAACAAGGCCGCTCGTCATTGACGAACGGCCTTGATGTATTTTGGGACGGAACCGCCAATCGAAATTAACGGGTTACCTCTGAAGTGCGCTGTTAAGCCTGACGCGCTCCGGAAAGGCCCATGGAACCAAACGCACCGGCCTTTACTTCGCCGCTGATCGCATCACCATCAACCGTTGCTGTGCATTCCAGCGTCATTGGCATTGGCACGGTCATGTTCATTTTCCAAGCCAACGTGTTGCCGGCGACAGTGCCGCCTTCAACATCCATCGATCCCATTGCGCCCGCCATATTGCCGGTGAAACCAGCGCCATCGCTGGTTACCGTTAATACGGATTTCTGGTCACCCATTGGGCTTTTCACGGTTACATCGTATTTTCCGTCTACTGCGGCCATTTTCATTCTCCTAAATAATTGCCAGAATCAGTCTTTGTCTGAGCCGACGGGCGTAGCAGTTTCGGTAGCCATTTCAATCGGCAAACCGACGGTTTCTAGCTGAGACTTCACTTTCGAAGCATCGCCAACGACGACAAAAAGCAGGTCATCGGTGCTCAAAACCTTGCGCGACGCAGCGTCAATTGCGGCTGTTGTCATTCCGCGATATGTGTCCGCCAATTTTTCGTAATAATCATCCGGGCGATTATAGTTCACGATATTTTGCAATCCCCGCAAAACGTCGCCCGATGTCTCGAAGCTTCCGGGCAGTTCGCGGACATTGCCATTGACTGTGCGCGTCAGCTCGCCGCTCGTCACTCCTTTGTCCGTTAGAAAGGCCGTGTTCTCTTTCAGCAATTCCTTGATCGAATCGCCTGTTCGGTCGGCTTGCACAGGCGCGAACATCAAATAGCTAATCTGTTCTTTGGCGTTGCTGATCTGGCTGCGCACGCCATAGGACCACCCTTTGGTCTCGCGCAAATTGCTGTTGATGCGTGATAGGAAGCTGCCGCCGAGCACTTCGTTTCCGGCGCGCAGCAATTCAAGGCTGTCCGTACCCTTTAGCGGCAGAACTTTTCCTGCGGCGATCACCGACTGCGGCGAATTTGGCCTGTTGATCAAGATGATCCGCGATTTTTGCGCAGGGATCGCCGCCGAGAAATTTTTCGTCGGTGCAGGGGTGAGCGGCACCTTCCATTTGCCCAAGCTCTTGTTCAAAATCTTTTTCAAATCTTTCAAACTGGTATCGCCGACGACAAACACTTTGGCTTTATCGGGACGCAGCCATTGTTGGTGAAATGCAACCAGCCCGTCGCGGTCAAGTTTCTTGACGACTTCTGCGTCGCCAGTGCCCGACGGCGGAATGCCATAGGGATGCGCCTTGCCGTATAAGGTGGGCAGCAATGCGCGCGTGGCAATCGACGTCGGATCGTTCAATTCTGCGGCGATCCGGTTCAATTGCTGGGCCCGGCCACGTTCAATTTCTTTGGCATCAAAGGCAGGATTGCGGATCACGTCGATCAGCAGATCGACCGATGCTTTCAAATTCGCCTTCAATGCAAACAGCGAAAAGCTGGTATTATCGCTGCTTGCCGCTTGCGAAATATTTGCGCCCAGCCGCTCCTGCGCCTCGGCAAGTTGGGTACTGTTTAGGGTCGTGGTCCCCTCGCCCATCATTGCTAGCATCATCGACTGTGTGCCGAGTGCATCCTTTGGGTCGGCGGCATAGCCCATGTCAAAGCTAACCGACATTTGCAATGTCGGCACAGCCGCACGGCGGGCAAAGAAAACTTCGATGCCATTCTTCAGCTTGCCGCGCTCGATTGTCGGGAAATCCAGTGCTTGCAGCGCGCCCACTTCGGGGAACTTTGAACGGTCCGCGGCCATGAAAGCCGGGGCGCTGGCCTGCTCCTCGTTTGGATCGTTGTAATATTCGGGGTTCAAAATCTGCGCTGGTTTACTGGCATTTTCGGCAGCGATCACAAATGCACCGCGGTTCTCGCCGCCTTCGGTTCGTTCACCCGGCTCGACGGTCAGCGAAAATGCCGGGCGCGAAAGCCATTTTTTCGATATTTCCCGGACCTGCTGCGGTGTTGTTTGTGCGGCGCGATTCAGATCGACCTTATATTGTTCAATATTGTCGGAATATAGCAAGCCTTCGGCCAATGTCGGTGCCTTCCCGCCAAAACCGCCAACCGATTCAAGCTGGGCAATCTGACCAGAAACGTAACGCGTGGTGGCGCGCTGCAATTCATCTTGCGTCGGACCTTCGGCAAGAAACTTGGCAATCTCTTCATCAAGCTTGGCCGCGACGACAGCAGCGTCCACGCCGGGTTTCACATCTGCTTGCACAATGAACTGCCCGCCCTGCGCGAAGATCTGCGCGCTGGAAGACACCGACACTGCGACCTGTTGACCGCGAACTAGGCTGTTATCGAGCCGCGAACTGGACAGGCCGCCCAACACCGATCCTGCCATTGATAATGCGACATAATCAGGATTGTCGAGACCCGGGATCGCCCACATGCGATGTATTCTTGTCGTCGATACGCGGTCCTTGATCGTTTTTGAAATGGGAGCCGCCAAGGTCGGTACCGGCACATCCGGTTTTGCCACTGCGGGTCCGCGCGCAATGTCACCGAACCATTTTGCAACCATCGGCTTTGCAGTCTTCGCATCAATATCACCCGCCAAAACGATGATCGCATTGTTGGGACCATAATTATCCACGAACCATTTTTTCACATCGTCAAGGCTTGCCGATTGCAAATCCGCCATCGAGCCGATGGTGGAATGATGATAGGGATGGCCCGCCGGATACAGGTTTTCGAGCTGTTCATATTCGGTAATGCCGAACGGCTGATTGTCGCCCTGCCGCTTTTCATTTTGCACAACGCCGCGCTGATTATCCAATTTTTCCTGCGTGATCCCGCCGAGCAAATGGCCCATGCGGTCGCTTTCCAGGAACAATGTCAAATCGAGCGCGCCCGTCGGGACGGTCTGGAAATAATTTGTCCGGTCAAACCAGGTCGTGCCGTTAAAATCGGTCGCGCCCACTTGCTGCAACGGCTCAAAGAAGTCGCCCGGAGCATTTTCGCTGCCGTTGAACATCAAATGTTCAAACAAATGCGCAAATCCGGTTTTGCCTTTGGGCTCGTGCTTGGACCCGACGCCGTACCAAACCGAAACCGCGACAACAGGAGCCTTGCGATCGGTATGCACCACCACCCGCAGACCATTGTCCAAGGTGAATGCCTCATAAGGGATTTTAACCGCGTCGATAAGATCGGCGACCGGTGCGGGTTTCGCCGATTTGGGTGCGGCCTGCGCCGCCGTAACCGCCGATGTTGACAGCAACAATGCAATGGAAAATTGACGGATCATTATGCGGGCTCCCCGAAAGAAAATGCAGGTTTGGATGGAAACTTGTTAGCGCAGCCGGAAATTCTGCGCCTTAACAAATATATGCTCAAGCTCCATTTTTCGACAAACGACGGCTGTTATGGGTTCAAGGGCGATAAATGGCATTCCCCTTGGCTTTTGCTGCCGCGATCGCATCGCTCCATTCAAAGTGCACCGGCTTGTACTTTTGGGCGACGAACAACGACATCTGGTCAGTGTAATGCGGCGATTTGGCGCGATTCGTGGCTGCACCATAAGGTTGAATCGATTGGCTCCACACCTTGCCCGCGCTGTCCCAGTTTATCAGCATGATAAAACTGTCGCCATGCTTGACCCGCATTCTGCCGTCTGGTTGTGGTTCCCAAATTGTGGCGGCGCGCAATGTATCTGTCCCGCCAGCGGCGGGCAGGTTTTGATTGCCGCGTATCAATCGTTGGACGCTTTGCAAAGGTGGATCGATCCGCCCGAATCCCTTCATCAAGCTATCGACGACTTCACGCATTTTTACCTTTGCATCGGGCAGCGGCTCGCCATGATAATTTGCGCTGTTTGCCATGTGCATCATGCCTTCACCAAGCGCGTCGGCCTTACCAATACCGTCGCTATTCCAATCCCACTCGGTCAACAACTTCTGCGCCGCAAGCAGATCAGGCTCACCGCTCAAATCGGCCGCCTGCAGTTTTGTCATCCAAGGCCCGGCAAAACTAGCCCGGCTATATTTTGTATCGAGCTTGATCGCCAACAACTCGGCGGGGGTAATCGACTTATCCGCGTTCAATAACTCCAACGCGCGCACGATCCGATTGGTCTTTCGCGCTTCAATACCCATTGATTGCGGGAATTTAGATCGTTCCAGTTCGGAACCTTCGCCCGCCGCCAAGAACGGCGTATTGTTCGCGTTGGTGACGAAACCCGAAGCGGGATTTACGATCATTGGCGTGGCTTCCCATGGCAATACCGGCCCCCATAAATTCGCGCTTACATCGCCAGCCAAAGTTTTGGTGTAATCAAATCCAGGGTTTCGCGCCGGGAAAAGCGCGTTGTAGAAATAACCCACACGGCCAGTTTTATCGGCATAGATAAAGTTCGTTGCCGGTATCCCACGCAGCCGCATCGCCGCTGTCCATTCATCATAATTGGCCGCTTTTTGTATTCTGAAATATTGTTCAAGCGACTTGACGCTGTCCATCCCGGCATAGCTAAATGCGAACGCGCCATTTTCGTTGATGATCACCGGGCCATGTTCGGAACGGTACACCAGCTTTGGAATTGGCAATACAAAAGGCCCAAATTTGACGGCCAACCATACCCGTTTTTTGGTGAGCGATTTCCATTTGCCATCCATCCGGTATTGTGTGCCATCGGCGTTTAACACCAGTTTATACACATCAACCAGATCGGGCTGGTTGACTGTGTTGGTCCAGCCTAAATTGCGATTATGTCCCAACAGCACAAAAGGTGATCCGGGAAACAGAGCGCCGGCCATATCCAATCCCGCGTCCGAATGCACGACCGCTTCATACCAGGCAACGCTGCCTTCATAGGGCTGATGCGAATTGGAAATCAGCCACGTCTTGCCGTCCGCCATACGCTGCGGCGACAATGCAAATGCGTTCGAACCGTTCATCGAAGGATCGCGGCCCGCAGGCGTCAGTCTTTCAACGGGTTCGCTGGGCGCATCTTTGTTTTCTGACAGCTTGCTGATGGTGCTATCCAAACCATAGAAAAATGGTGACCGCAGAACAAAGCCAGCGGCGACATCTTGCCCGTTCACCGGAAACAGATTGGACAGCCGCACTTCATCGGGATGCTTCGCGGCATAATGGTTGACCCCCGCCGCATAGGCATCAAGCACCAGCTGCACATCGGCGGGAATCTGCGCGTATTTCGCACTTATGGTCTGACTAACGCCAAGCAAATGGCCGACATAATCAATAGCCGCACCGTCTTGCCCAAGCAATGCACCGGTACGCCCCCGCGTCATGGCGACGACTTCTTGGATCGTGGAAAAATCATCCTCGCTATGGGCATAGGCCAGTCCATAAGCTGCATCCGCGTCGGTTTTACCGTTGATATGCGGCACGCCAAAACTGTCGCGCGCGATCTGCACATCGTAATCGCGTTTTGGCGGCGGCGATGATGCAGCCACGGCCATCGGTTCCCAAACGGCTGATACGATGGCTGCCGACAATGCGATCAGCAACGCAGCAATACCTATTCTTTTAAACAATTTCATCGCCTCATCTCCGTAATCCCCCTGATTGCAAACCGGCGGTGATATGCAAAGACAATTCTGACTTTGGCACTTGCGCGTCAGATATGCCGCATTACATCTTTGGGGATGCGAGACTGAACTTAAGTCACCAATTTTGGCTGCAAAAGGATGATATAAATGAATATCGAAAAGTTCACCGACCGCGCCAAAGGATTTTTGCAAAGCGCACAGACCGTCGCAATTCGGATGAACCATCAACGGATATCACCTGAACATTTGTTGAAAGCGTTGCTCGAAGACGAGCAAGGCATGGCATCGGGATTAATCAAGGCTGCGGGCGGCGACGCCGTGGCCGCGTTGCGTGAAACCGACGCTGCATTGGCCAAAGTGCCGTCTGTTTCCGGCGGCGGCGCACAGCAGACACCCGGATTGGACAATGATGCGGTGCGCGTGCTCGATAACGCCGAGCAAGTCGCGCAGAAAGCCGGTGACAGCTATGTCACGGTCGAGCGTTTGTTGCTGGCGCTGGCGCTGGCCACGACGACGACGGCGGGCAAGGCAATAGCGGCGGCAGGCGTCAAAGCTGAAGCGATCAACGCTGCGATCAACGAACTGCGCGGCGGACGCACGGCTGACACGCAAAGCGCCGAAGACCGCTATGACGCGCTGAAGAAATTCGCCCGCGACCTGACCGAAGCGGCCCGCGCCGGAAAACTTGACCCCGTCATCGGCCGCGATGAAGAAATTCGCCGGACCATGCAGATCCTTGCCCGCCGCACCAAGAACAACCCCGTCCTGATCGGCGAGGCGGGCGTCGGCAAGACCGCAATTGCCGAAGGGCTGGCGCTGCGTATTGCCAATGGCGATGTGCCGGACAGCTTGAAGGACCGCAAACTGATGTCGCTCGATATGGGCGCGCTGATCGCCGGTGCGAAATATCGCGGCGAATTTGAGGAACGCTTGAAAGGTGTACTTGACGAAGTGAAGCAAGGCGAAGGCGACATCATCCTGTTCATCGACGAAATGCACACATTGGTTGGCGCGGGCAAAGGCGAGGGCGCGATGGACGCATCGAACTTGCTGAAGCCCGCATTGGCGCGCGGCGAGCTGCACTGTATTGGCGCAACCACGCTGGATGAATTTAAGAAACATGTCGAAAAAGACCCGGCATTGCAACGCCGGTTCCAGCCAGTTTTTGTCGGTGAGCCGACGGTCGAGGACACGATCTCGATCTTACGCGGGCTGAAAGAAAAATACGAACTGCACCATGGCGTGCGGATAACCGATGCCGCACTGGTTTCCGCCGCGACGCTATCGCACCGCTATATCGCCGACCGCTTTCTGCCCGACAAAGCCATCGACCTGATGGATGAGGCCGCAAGCCGCATCCGCATGGAGGTGGAATCCAAACCCGAAGAGATCGAAACACTGGACCGCCGCATCATCCAGCTCAAGATTGAGCGTGAAGCGCTGAGCAAGGAAAGCGACAAGGCATCGAAAGACCGGCTGGAAACGCTGGAGGGTGATCTCGCCAATTTGGAGCAAAAATCGTCCGAACTGACCCAGCGTTGGCAGGCCGAAAAAGACAAAATAGCCGGCGAATCCAAGATCAAGGAAGAACTCGACGGTGCACGCATCGCGCTTGACCAGGCCGAACGCGGCGGCGATCTCGCCAAAGCGGGAGAGCTGCAATATGGCACGATCCCTAACCTGGAAAAACGTCTCGCCGAAGCCAGCGTCCAGTCGGGCAACGCCATGCTGCGCGAAGAAGTGACGCCGGAGGATATCGCTTCGGTCGTCGCCAAATGGACCGGCATTCCAGTTGAAAAAATGATGCAGGGCGAACGCGACAAATTGCTCAATATGGAGGAATGGATTGGGCAGCGCGTCATAGGCCAAAAGGATGCGGTTGCTGCCGTGTCCAAGGCCGTGCGCCGCAGCCGTGCGGGTCTGCAGGATCCCAACCGTCCGCTCGGCAGCTTCCTGTTCCTTGGACCAACGGGCGTCGGCAAAACCGAATTGACCAAGACACTGGCCAATTTCCTGTTTGATGACGATAGCGCGATGGTGCGGATCGACATGAGCGAGTTTATGGAAAAGCACAGCGTATCGCGGCTGATCGGCGCGCCTCCGGGCTATGTCGGCCATGACCAGGGCGGCCTGCTGACCGACGCCGTCGACCAGCACCCGCATTCGGTGGTGCTGCTTGACGAGATCGAGAAGGCGCACCCGGATGTCTACAACATCCTCCTTCAGGTCATGGACCACGGCCAGCTGACCGACTCCAACGGCAAGAAGATCGACTTCCGCAATGTGGTCCTGATCATGACCACCAACGCCGGCGCCTCCGACGCCCAGCGCAACACCATCGGCTTTGGTCGCGGCAAGCAGGACGACGAGGTCGAGGAGGCTCTGAAGCGGGTGTTCACGCCGGAATTCCGCAACCGCCTGGACGCCGTGGTGCCGTTCAAGCCGCTGACGCCGGAGATCATCCGCCTGGTGGTGCAGAAGTTCGTCATGCAGCTGGAAGCCCAGCTGGCCGACCGCCACGTCACCATCGAAACCTCGGACGACGCCGCCGACTGGCTGTCGAAAAACGGCTTCGACGAACTCTATGGTGCCCGCCCCCTGGCCCGCGTCATCCAGGAGAACATCAAGAAGCCCCTGGCCGACGAGATCCTGTTTGGACGTCTGGTCAAGGGCGGCCACGTCAAGGTGGTGCTCCGCGACGGCAAACTCGCCTTCGACATCGAGGGCGACGAACGCGAAAAGGGTGCCCCGGTCATCGAGAGGCCGGAGCAGGAGCCGGAACTGACAGAGTAAATTCCACCGGAGCTACAATTGCGAAGGCCCGGGCGATACCCCGGGCCTTTTGCGTTGTGACCTTCCTCTCCGGCTTCGCTGGAGAGGGAACCGCGCCTGCTACCCGCCCGGGTGCAGCCCCGGCGCTTCCCGGCCGGTGCGGGCGACATATTCCGAATAGCCACCGCCGTACTGATGGATGCCGTCTGGCGTCAACTCCAGCACCCGGTTCGACAGGGCCGCCAGGAAATGGCGGTCGTGGGAGACGAAGAGCATTGAACCCTCGAAGTCCATCAGGGCGGCGACCAGCATCTCCTTGGTCGCCATGTCGAGGTGGTTGGTCGGCTCGTCGAGCACCAGCAGGTTCGGCGGATCGAACAGCATCCTGGCCATGACCAGGCGCGCCTTCTCGCCGCCTGACAGCACGCGGCAGGGCTTTTCGACGTCGTCGCCTGAGAAGCCGAAGCACCCCGCCAGGGTGCGCAAGGGCCCTTGGCCCGCCTGCGGGAACGCGCCGACCAGCGACTCGAAGATCGTCTCCTCGCCGTCCAGCAGGTCCATGGAATGCTGGGCGAAATAGCCCATCCGGACGCTGGCCCCGATGCCGACTGTGCCCTGATCCGGGGTGGTGTCACCGGCCACGAGCTTCAAAAGTGTCGATTTTCCGGCGCCGTTGGCACCCAGGACGCACCAGCGCTCCTTGCGGCGCACCAGGAAATCGAGCCCTTCATAGATCGGCTGGTCACCATAGCCCTTGTGGACCTTGCGCAGGCTGATCACGTCGTCGCCGGACCGGGGCGGGCTGCGGAACTCGAACTGGACCGACTGGCGACGGCGCGGCGCCTCGACGCGTTCGATCTTGTCGAGCTTCTTGACCCGGCTCTGGACCTGGGCGGCGTGGCTGGCGCGGGCCTTGAACCGCTCGATAAACTTGATTTCCTTGGCCAGCATGGCCTGCTGGCGCTCGTACTGCGCCTGGCGTTGCTGTTCGCCGAGCGCGCGCTGCTTGTCGTAGAAATCGAGATCGCCGGAATAGGTGATCAGTTCGCCGCCATCGATCTCCACCACCTTGCCGATGATGCGATTCATGAAGGCCCGGTCGTGCGAGGTCATCAACAGCGCGCCGTCATAGCCCTTGAGGAAGGCCTCAAGCCAGATCAAGCTCTCCAGGTCGAGGTGGTTGCTGGGTTCGTCCAGCAGCATGCCGTCGGGTCGCATGAGCAGGATGCGGGCCAGCGCCACGCGCATCTTCCAGCCGCCCGACAACAGGCCGACATCGCCATCCATGCGCGCCTGGCTGAAGCTCAAGCCGGCCAGCACTTCGCGCGCGCGCGCATCCAGCGCATAGCCGTCCAGTTCCTCGAAACGCTCCTGAACCTCGCCATAGCGGTCCATGATGGCGTCCAGGTCGGCGGCCCGATCGGGTTCGAGCATGGCCGGATCGACCATGGCCGCCTCAAGCCTGGACATTTCGGTGGCCAGGGCGCTGACGGGCCCGACGCCATCCATCACCGCGGCGACCGCGCTCTGACCCGACATTTCGCCGACGTCCTGGCTGAAATAGCCAATCGTCATGCCGGCATCGATCGCGACCAGCCCGTCGTCAGGTTCCT
>JAYVBJ010000058.1:0-7076 GCA_043750535.1 Sphingomonadales bacterium
GCGTTATTGCACCTATAAACTTTACCCACCTTAACTCCTTTCACCCTTTTTTCCTTCTACCCTTTTATGAAAATCTCACCACGGCGCAGCAACGAGATAGAATGCAGATTCAGCGCACGCTTAACAGCGCGCAAGGCGCAAAGGGAAAGAAGGAAAAAAGAGGGTAGGCGCGGGGAGATCGTAATTGAACGATAGTTTAATGCACTGTCAGCTTAAACCTAATTAGTGGATTTAGTAAACTGGCACCGTAATCCTGGCACCGTAATCCCCTGCGCTGCTGGAAAAGCTGCGGACTAATCAAGGAGCCGTCCAATGAAGATTTTTACCGTGTCAATGTTGTTTTCGGTGTCTGTCACATGATCGGGCGGCGTGCATTTTCGGGGATGGTGTTTTGCGCGATTGCTGCATCGACCTTGGCTGGATGTGGCTCAAAAGAAACCGTTCGGTATAAGATGACCGTGGAGATACAGACGCCTGAAGGGATCAAAAGTGGATCCGCCGTCCGCGAAGTTATCGGTCGAACGCCGCCTTCGATTCCGATGCTCGGCGAAGATCTCGGAAGCATAAGCGTTCGGGGTGAGGCGGTTGCTGTTGGCCTGCCAGATGGGCAGACGCTCTTTGCACTGCTTACAGGGCCAAGTGGCGAGACGGACTATGCAGCGACAGTTCCGCTTCGAGTTAATGGCAATCTGACTGATTCTATCATCGAATTGTGGCCAAAGGCGCCAGTGCATGTGCACAATCCACAAGGGCTTGCACAGCCGCCAATGCTGGTTCGCTTTCGCGATATAAGCGAACCCAAATCGGTCGAAAAGGTGGAACCCGATTCACTGGAAGTCTCTTTTGGTCAAGGTGTGAAGCTGATGCGGATAACCATCCAGCGCACCGTTGAACCGGTGACGACTGGGATTGAGGAGAGGTTGAAGAAGCTGGGTATTGAACCCAATCATAGCCTAGATAATGACTTCAAGATGACCACAAATCCTACCTTGGCGCAATCATTGGGTTATGACGATTTTGCAAAGGGACTGAATAAATGAACCGGGATCTTTTCCTCGCAATCCTCTCAATGGATTCTTACAATCGTGGAATTACGTTGGAATTACGGTGCCAGGAATTACGGTGCCAGTTTACTAAATACACTAATTAGCCCATAGCACTAGAATGCCCCGCCTCCTTCGACTCATTATTCCCGGCATTCCCTATCATGTCACGCAGCGTGGGAATCGGCGCGCGCAGACTTTTTTTGAAGACGCTAAATTACGGTGCCAGTTTTAAATTACGGTGCCAGTTTACTAAATACACTTAATTCACCTTCGCTTTCGGCCCGCGCTTTTGGGCATACCGGTGACAGTGCACGTAACTCTCCTCATCAAGACGAGTTCTTTTCTAGGATCAGTGTGAATTGTAAGCAAGTGCCATAATTAAAGACACTTAATTCCACAATTCCGTTCCCCGCACGCGTAACTATTGCGCGCTTCAATGGGCGATGATCCTTACCAGTGACCAGTTATATCCCAAATTACGGTGCCGTTGCGATAACCCCTAATTAGAAACCAGGCGTCACGTTTCAAATTGCACCCCTTTCCGTTGCCAACATGCCATTGCTGCGGACGCTGCTCACCTCCCCCGCTTAAACTGGCGTCACTTGGCGGATGCCTCCGCAGCCTGCCCCGCTATTTCGCCGCCCGTAACCCCGCGTCATTCGCCTTGGCATAATGGCTGCGGGAGACAATATACGCGCGAACCTGTTCGGCTTCTTTGGGGTTCAGGACGCTGGCAAAGCTGATCATGCCGCGTTCCTTTAACATGCCGTCGATCACCACTTGTTTGAACGTCGCGGCGTCCGCGATCACGCCGGATTTGCGCAGATCGGGCAGCACGCCGTTGCCGACTGCGCCGGGATTGTGGCAAACTAGGCAATAGCGTTGATAGCTGGATTGCCCTGCCGCGATATCCGCCGGAGTGCCAACTTGTGCAGGCGGGTTCCAAACATGGGCGATGGTCTTTGGCAGGTCAGGCAATTTGCCCTTCGCGCCCAGTTTCATCACGATCAAGCGCGGGATGTTCGGAATTTGCCCCGATGCCCCCGCCGCATAACCCGTTACCAATGGAAACGCCCCGCCCTTGCTGGTCATAAACGCAACATATTGTTCGCCGTCGACGATATAAGTCGATGCGCCGGTTAACACGCCCGATTGCACCGGAACGCTTAGCAGCAATTTGCCAGTATCGGCGGCATAGGCATTGAACATGCCAACCGCGTCGCCCTGAAACACCAGATTGCCCGCCGTGGTCATCGTGCCGCCATTCCACGGCGTGGATTGATCGACCGTCCATGCCGCCTTGCCGGTCTTTGGATTGAACGCGACCAATTGCCCTCTTGTGGCCGCCTTGATCGCTTTCACCGTTGCGATATCATCGGGCAAATCGGCGGTTGCCATTGCGCCGCCAACGTTGAAGCCAATCGGCTTGCGGCCGTCATTGGGCGCAGCGGGCGGCATGAATGCACCGCCGATATATTGCGCCGGAATATACACAAATCCGGTTGCCGGATTGAAGCTCATCGGGTGCCAATTGTGCGCGCCCAATGCCGATGGATTGGCAAGATATAATTTGCCGGTTTTTTCATATCGCGCTTCGGGATTTTCAATCGGGCGTCCGGTTGTCTTGTCATATCCCGTGGCCCAAGTGATCCCCTGAATAAACGGTTCTGCCGACAGCATCTTGCCGTTGGTGCGATCGATCGTGAAGAAGAAACCGTTTTTCGGCGCGTGGTACAGCACCTTCATCTGCTTGCCATCGCGCTCTTCATTGGCCAGCACTATCGGCTGGGTCGCGGTGTAATCCCATGTTTCGCCGGGGGTTTCCTGATAATGCCATTTATATACGCCAGTGTCGGGATTGAGCGCAACGACGGCGGACACGAACAGATTGTCGCCCTCGCTATTGGAACGGATGCCATGGTTCCACGGATTGCCATTGCCGACGCCCAGATACAGCTGGTCCAGTTCGGCGTCGTATACAATGGCGTCCCAAACCGTGCCGCCGCCGCCCGATTCGTGCCAATCGCCGGGTTTCTTATCCTTGCTCCAAGTGTCATACATTTTCTGCATCACGCTGTCGCTGGCCTCACCATCGGGTTTGCCGTCCGGGCTTGGCGTGGTGTAGAACCGCCAAGCTTTCTTGCCGGTCGCCGCATCATAAGCGGTCACATAGCCGCGCGCGCCAAATTCCGCGCCGCCAAAGCCGATGACGACCTTGTCCTTGACGATACGGGGAAAGCCGGTGATCGTGCCATTGCCAGCGGTATCAAGCGTCTGTTCGCTCCAAATCTCTTTGCCTGTGGCGGCGTCGAGTGACAGCAGACGGCCATCAATGGTGCCAAGGAACAATTGCCCTTTCCAAAAGGCAACGCCGCGATTGACGACGTCGCAGCATGCCTTCACCCCGCGCGCTTTGTCGACGCCGGGGTCGAACGTCCACAATGGCTTGCCGGTTTTGGCATCAAAGGCGAATACTTTCGACCAAGGCCCGGTGACGAACATCTTGCCGTCGACGACGACAGGCGTGGATTCGTGCCCGCGCGCATCGGGCAGATCAGCATGCCAGGCTATGCCAAGGTCTTGTACGTTGCCATCGTTGATTTTGGTCAGCGGGCTGAAACGTTGTTCATCGCTGGAAAATCCCGGCATCGCCCAATTGCTGCCATCGCCGCCAGTTTTCAGATAGTTCGCGTCAATCGCCGCAAATGCAGGGTTCTTCGCGCCCTCCGGCTCAGACTTCTTGCATGACATGGTGGCCAATGCAGCGGCCAGCAAAACAGCAGATGGTATCAACTTTGTGCGCATGATGCGACTCCCCTTATTATCTCTCAAACAAGAGGCTAGTTAATCATGCGGTTAAGGTCCAGCGGGAAATTGCCGGGCCGCAGTTTGATGCTCTTGTACCGTCCGCCCTGATCCTAAACCAGCTCAATCGCGATTGCCGTGGCTTCACCGCCGCCGATGCACAGCGATGCAACGCCGCGTTTTTTGCCATGGCGTTGCAGCGCGGCAATCAACGTGGTGATGATCCGCGCGCCCGATGCGCCAATGGGATGGCCCAATGCAGTCGCGCCGCCGTGAACGTTGATCTTTTCATGCGCGATGCCCAGATCGTGCATGGCAAACATGGCGACGCAGGCAAAGGCCTCGTTCACCTCAAACAGGTCAACCTCATCAATGGTCCATCCTGCTTTGCCCAAGCATTTGGTGATCGCGCCCACCGGAGCCGTCGTAAATGCCGATGGTTCCTGCGCATGACCAGCATGGGCGACAATCCGCGCCACCGGCGTTTTGCCCTTGGCCGCCGCCACGCTGGCGCGGGTTAGCACCATCGCCGCTGCGCCATCGGAGATTGAACTGGAAGTTGCCGCCGTTATCGTGCCGTCCTTGGCAAAGGCAGGGCGCAGGCCGGGGATCTTATCGGGCATGCCTTTGCCCGGCGCTTCATCGGTATCGACGATTACGTCGCCGCTGCGGGTGGTGATGGTCACCGGCACAATCTCTGCGGTAAACGCGCCGCTGGCAATGGCGGCCTTGGCCCGGGCCAGCGATTCAATCGCATAATCATCCATCGCGCGCCGCGTTAGCTGATATTCATTGGCGGTATCCTGCGCAAAAGTACCCATTGCCCGGCCCGGTTCATACGCATCTTCAAGCCCGTCAAGGAACATATGGTCATACGCGGTGTCGTGACCAATACGTGCGCCGCTGCGATGTTTTTTCAGCAGATACGGCGCGTTGGTCATGCTTTCCATGCCGCCTGCAATCAGCATTTCCACCGAACCCGCCGCCAACGCTTCTGCGCCCATGATCACCGATTGCATCCCCGAACCGCACACCTTGCTAACCGTTGTCGCCTCAACCGATTTGGGCAGCCCGGCCTTGATCCCGGCTTGCCGCGCGGGCGCTTGCCCCAATCCAGCGGGCAACACGCATCCCATATAGATCCGGTCGACGTCGCCGCCATCAATCCCCGCCCGCTCAACCGCAGCCCGAACCGCCGCCGCCCCCAAATCAGTTGCGCTGGCGTCGGCCAACACCCCCTGCATCGCCCCCATCGGTGTGCGCGCATAGGACAGGATTACGATAGGATCAGTTGCGGGCATGGGGGTATTCCTTGAATTTGAGAGAGACGGGACGGGACAATCGGAGCGGTACAATCGGGCCAGTTTAAACGTGCGCGAACGTTATGACAAATAGTTCAAGTTGCCGCCATCAAGTTTGCAGCATGCAATGCCGATCAAAGGTGTCGCGCTTCACCTTGACACCGCCCGTTGACGGTGCACTTAAATACGGCGCTTGCGTACAGTTCACACTGATCCTACAAAAAGAAAGTGTTCTGATGAGGAGAGTTAAGTGCACTTTCACCGTAATTTTGCAGTCACCACACACCAAAGGATGGCGGCATGATCGAGCCTGTGATCGGGGGCTCGTTCGGACGGCGTGGGTTTGCCTCACTGTTGCTTGGCAGCGCAGCGATGTTGGCGCTGGCAAGTTGTTCAAAAATCGAACCAACGGAGACGCTGCGTTTCCGGCTCAAGGTTGATGTCGATACGCCCGAAGGCTTAAAGAGCGGTTACTCGGTATGGGAATATACGGTCACGAAAGTTGTTACCGGCTTTTCCCCCCATTCAACCGAATATCGGGGGGAAGCCGTTCCGGTTGATTTACCCGGTGGACGCACATTATTTGCCTTGCTGATTTCGGGCGATGGCCAGTCCGATTATCCAAGATACGTGATAGAAGACCACTTGGGGCAAATGCCGGGATATGACGCGGATTACCGTTCAGCATTTTTGAAGTATTTTCCCGAATGGCGCAGGTCGAAAGAAAGCTGGACCGTGCCCAGCTCCTATTACCCCGCCCGGCATGCAGGGGAAAAGCCGATGAGCGCTTATCCGATGCTGGTGACGTTCGGCGACATCAAAGACGCCACGAGCGTAAAGCGGGTCGATCCTCAGGATCTGTCCGCCAGCTTTGGCGCGGGCGTAAAGCTGAAGACGGTTACCGTGCAGGTGACCGATGAGCCAGTGACGGCGGGGATTGAGCGGCGGTTGGGGTGGCTGGGGGATAATAATCGAAAGCGATTTGATCCAAGCCACAAGCCTGCCGGCATCCCACTAGGAAACTACACTGGCCTTTTCTCGACGGAGTTCCAATAAATGACAATGAACCGTGATCTATTTCTCGCGATTCTCTCTATGGATTCTTACAACCGTGGCTATGGCGTTGGTGTGAAAGGCCTCAGTGAAACTGGCCGTTTAGGCAATGCTACAATCCGTGAGTTTGCAGACGGTGAGCAAAAAGGCTCGCAAGCCGACGGTTTCTACGCGCTTGCGTATGACATGACGGGCATGGCGAATGGCGGAGCGTTTGCCGATGGCGAGACGGTGATTGCGTTTCGGGGTACAAATTTTGTCCTCAACCCGAGCTTTTTTCAAAGTCCTGCATGGGATGACATAATAAACGGTTCGACAGTAAGCGCGGGCGGCACCGGTCTCAGCGGCTTTTCTTCGATTGCAGGCCGTCAAGCAAGGCTTGCTATCGAATTCTACCGGGCGGCGACGGGTAATACGCCCTATGACGCGCCGGGGAATGATAACGCCGCCCTAGATAGGATCGCGGCATGAGCGGGCCTATGATTGGACGGCGCGGGTTTACTTCACTGTTGCTGGGCGCATTTACGCTAACGGCGCTGTCAGCTTGCGGGCCATCTGCTGAGGATAGCGCCGAGGTTCGGTACCGGATGATCGTTGAGGTTGATGACAATGGCACGGTCCGCAAAGGATCGAGTGTGTGGAGTTTTGCGCTGTCTAAACCAACTCTCGCCTTAGCCTCACCCTATGGCCCTAAATTCGCAGGAGAGGCTGTGGCGGTTGACCTTTCGGGTGGACGAACGCTGTTTGCATTGGTTAAGGATCAGGAAATGCTGCCTGAGCGGCATTTTGATCGATATGATGTGAACGATGGCTCCGATAGGGTTGCCAATATCCGGGCAATAGCATCAAAGCGCGGCGCAACAGCTGAATT
>JAYVBJ010000059.1:0-18255 GCA_043750535.1 Sphingomonadales bacterium
CGTCCGATAAATCAAAACGCATAATCCAATCTCCTTTGTGGAGCATTGAATCAATACACGAACAATAAATCAAGTACTTAATATCGGTTCACACCCTAGTTAGATGCGACCTGCACTGCCTCCATTTATTTCACGCAAAGGCCGCAAAGATTTTTAAGAGGGTGCGGCCAGCCGCAACATACCTCTGCGCCTCTGCGGAACTCTGCGTCTCTGCGTGAAGTAATTTTTTGTTCGCTCAGAAGCATGTGGGAATTAAGGTGCACCTAAGACATATTCGAGGTGGCTAAAAAACACTTGGCCTGAATGTTTGTAAATTATCACCGCAACTCAATAAACCGCTCTCCAGCCGCCAATAAAATCTCTACCCGGTCCCAACGATGATCCAGCCACTCCGTTAACGATCGGTTTGTTGCATTTCCACATCGCAGCCACATCAATGCAAAGCGGTCGGGATGCCGCAAGTATACAAAATCCTCATCTTTGCTGATCAGCATCAAGTTTTCTGAAACCGCATAGGCAGCGATCAATTTGTCGCTTGCACCGCCCATACCAACATCAACAACATGGGTTGCTTCATGACCACGAAATTTTAGCCAGTCACTCAAAGTTGGAGGCAATTGCGCGTCGATTAGAAACCTCATTCAGCAGCTATCACTACCGGATGATCGGCAACGCTTGCAGCATAAGCCAAACAGGCCCTAACATCTTCCACCGTGACATAGGGAAAGTCGGTTACTATTTCAGCTGCGTCTGCGCCCCCAGCAAGCATCTCAAGAATATCGCTAACCCGCAATCGTGTACCAGCCACGACAGGTCTGCCGCCGCAGATGTCTGAGTCTATTGATATGCGCGGATATCCTGCGAGTTCCATAATATTCTCCTGATTGCGAGTTTATCACATTGCAAAAACACCGCAAGTTCGGATTGCCTAAACCCGCGCCAACACCGCCAGCGCCGCTTTCAAATGCGGGGCGTCGACCATCCGGCCAGCCACTTGCAGCACGCCTGCCCCGGGATTGGCAGCAAAGGCATCAGCCACTGCCTGCGCTTCAGCAATTTGCGCTGATGTAGGCGTGAACCCGGCGTTGATGATCGCCACTTGCGCGGGGTGGATCGCCATCATTCCGGTGAAGCCATCCCTCGCCGCGCGCGCCACATAGGCGGTCAGGCCAGCTTCATCCTTGAACGATGGAAACACGGTATCAATTGCAGCGACACCTGCGGCATGGGCCGCGAATAATGTCAGGCTGCGCGCCAGTTCGTAGGGCGGTGTATAACGGCCATCATCCTCGCGCGAAGTCATCGCGCCTATCGCTGCGGGCAAATCCTCTGCGCCCCAAGTAACTCCGATCAGGTGGCTGGCGACATCGCGCAAGCTGCCCAGATCGAAAACGCCGCCCGGCGTTTCGGTGGCAATCGGCAATATCGGCGGGGCATCACCCGCAGGGGCATCTGCTGTCGCCGCCGCCAGCGCGCACAGCCAATGTACTGACTTTGCGCCTTCTGCTTTGGGCAACACGATGGCATCGGGCAAATAGGGCAGGATCGCGTCCAGATCATCCTGCGTCATGTGGCTGGCTTCGGGGTTAACGCGGATAAAACAGGGTATGCCCCCGCGCCCACCCGAAAGCCATTCCGCCGCCGCATCGCGCGCCTTCGCCTTGTTTTCAAGCGACACGCTGTCTTCCAGATCGATGATGATTACATCCGCGCCGCTGGCCGCTGCCTTGGCAAAGCGGTCGGGGCGGTCTCCGGGTACAAACAATAGCGAGCGTAGTTTCATCGAACCGAAATCCTTAGATAAAACCATAGCCCAGAGCCTGTCGAAGGGCGCTTATCGGCTAGGCGTGCTTCGACAGGCTCAGCACTACGGTTTGTTATCATGGTCTGCTTTTTTTAGCAAAGCCGCGCGTTCACAGCTGCATACTACCTCGTCGCGTTGGTTCAAACAGCGATGCAGGAAAGTGACGATCCCGGCGTCAGGCCGCGACTTGCTCTCCTTCAATGCCACCACTTCGGTTTCGGCGCGCAGGGTGTCGCCGATAAACACCGGCTTTGGCATCACCAGTTTATCATAACCCAGATTGGCCACCAGCGTGCCCAGCGTCGTCTCGCCCACTGACAGCCCGACCATCAGGCTGAAAGTGAAGGTGCCGTTGACCAATATCTGCCCAAACTCGCTGGCCTTCGCTGCCTCCGCGTCCAGATGCAAGGGCTGCGGATTGTGAGTCATTACGGTGAACAACAGGTTGTCGGTTTCGGTTACAGTGCGCCGTATCTCGTGCGCGATCCGGTCGCCAATGCGCCATTCATCAAAATATTTACCAGCCATGATCCGGCCTTACCCGAATTTTTCCGATAACTCCAGCAACCGCATCGCAGCAATTGCCGCCTCCCCGCCTTTATCCTTTTGTGCAGGATCAGCGCGGACCAGCGCCTGAATTTCATTTTCGACCGTCAGGATACCGTTGCCAATGGCGATACCGTCCATGGTCAGCGCCATGATCGCACGGGCGCTTTCGCCTGCGACGATTTCGAAATGATATGTCTCGCCCCGGATCACCACGCCGATAGCGACAAAGCCGTCATAGCCTTGGCTCTCCGCCGCCATCGCGATTGTACCGGGAATTTCAAGCGCGCCGGGAACGGTGATGACTTCAACCTCATGCCCCTTGGCTTGCAAAGCTGCCTTTGCGCCAGCGATCAACATATCGTTCAAATGCTCGTAAAACCGTGCTTCGACGATCAGGAACTTTGCCATTATATTGTCTCCGGAATTGGGCGTTCACCCACGATGTTGATGCCATATCCGTCAAGCCCCACCACATTGCGATGTGAATTGGTCAGCAACGTCATGTCGTGAATGCCAAGGTCAGCGAGTATTTGTGCGCCGATACCATAGTTCCGCAAATCCATATCAGGTTTTCCGCCGGACATTTCACGCTGCAAGCTTTCTGCGCTATCGGGCATCAATAACACGATGACGCCAGCGCCCACCTGCCCGATCACGTCCATGGCGCGCTGCAATATCCGTTTGCGTGGTCCAGGTTGGCCCAGAACATCGGCAAAAACCGACATGCCATGCATCCGCACCAATGTTGGCGAGGAAGGATCGACATGACCCTTTTGCAGGACGATATTGTTGCTGCCATCAACTTTGTTACGGTACGTCATAACCCGCCAATCACCGCCATAATCGGAGGTGAACGGCGCGTCGCTAACCTTTTCCACCAGATGATCATTGCGGCGGCGATATTCGATCAGGTCGCGGATCGTGCCCATTTTCAAATTATGCATCCGGGCGAATGACACAAGGTCATCCATACGCGCCATCGTGCCGTCATCCTTCATAATTTCGCAGATCACGCTTGACGGATTCAGCCCGGCCAAGCGGCTGATATCGCAACCCGCTTCGGTATGTCCGGCACGCACCAACACGCCGCCGTCTTTGGCGATTAAGGGGAAGACATGGCCCGGCGTAACGATATCATCAGGACCCTTCGCCGCATCAATCGCAACCGATACAGTGCGGGCACGGTCGCCTGCACTAATGCCCGTGGTCACGCCTTCGCGCGCTTCTATCGACGTGGTGAACGCCGTTTCGTGGCGCGTTCCGTTGGCGCGGCTCATCAAGTCGAGGCCCAATTGCTCGACGCGCTTTTTGGTCAGCGTCAAACAAATCAAACCGCGGCCATGCGTCGCCATGAAATTTACCGCATCGGGCGTTGCCATTTGCGCCGGAATTATCAAGTCGCCTTCATTTTCGCGGTCTTCATCATCGACCAATATGTACATCCTGCCGTTACGGGCTTCTTCGATGATTTCCTCGATCGGAACCAGCGTGGGTGTATCGTCATTGGCAAACAAATAGCTTTCCAATTTCCGCAAGGTATCTGCTGTCGGGTTCCAATCCGCTTGATCCAGATCGCGCAGCGTATTGGCATGCAGCCCGGCGGCGCGGGCGAGCCCGGAGCGCGACAAACCGCCGTCGTTGACCAGACTGCGGAGTTTTTCGATTAATTGAGTGGACATAAATGCTCCGAAGTTTACGAAAGTTGTACTTAGGTGAGATGTTGCGACTCCACTTTCACATTGCAGTGTGATCGTCAAGGCAATATTCACATTGCAGAGTGGATTAGAGCAGATTGAATCAGGAGAGCGGCACATGGCGGAAACTATTTGGACGAACTTGACCGACCTAACCGACTTGACGGTAAATGAAGAGGCGATGCCCCTGCTTGGCGACGGTGAGATAAGGCTGCGCGTCGAAAGCTTTTCTGTTACCGCCAACAATGTGACCTATGCCGTGATCGGCAACCAGTTCGGCTATTGGAATTTCTTCCCGGCACAAGAAGGGTTTGGAGTCGTGCCGATGTGGGGCCATGCGGTGGTCGAACAGTCACGCTGCGACGATATCAAAAAGGATGAGCGCGTATACGGATATTTGCCAATGGGCACGCATCTCGACGTTTTGCCTGCGAATATTAGCGCCAGCGGCTTTAGCGACGCCGCCGCCCACCGGTTGCCGATGTCCCCCATTTACAATCAATACAGCCGCCTGAATGCTGATCCTGAACATGATCCACTGCGCGAAAACCAAAGGATGCTGTTTGCGCCATTGTTCAAAACAGGGTTTTTGATCGAAGACATGTTCCGCCGTAATGACTGGTTTGGAGCGCAAAATTTGGTGATGACCAGTGCCTCATCCAAAACCGCCATGGGGCTGGCCAGCTGTGCCAAAAACACATCGCCGCAGATTAAGCGCATCGGGCTTACGTCGGCGGGCAATGTGGAGTTTACCATGGCTACCGGACTGTATGATCAAGTGCTGACCTATGCAGACGCCGGAAACCTGTCCAAAGCCGCAAGCGTTTCGGTCGATTTTGCAGGCAGTAGCGCCATTTTGCGCAGCGTGCATGAGGCGTTGGGCGATGCGTTGAAATACAGCTGTTTGGTCGGCGTCACCCATGTCGGTGAACGCGGCGGCGGCGAACCGCTCCCCGGCCCGGCGCCGATATTGTTCTTTGCCCCGGATCACGCAGTCGCGGCGATTAAGCAGTCCGGTCCCAAAGCCTTTGGCGCAGCCGTGGCGGTGCAGTGGAAAAGCTTTCTGGATGCTACCGATGGCAGCCTAACCATCGACGTGCTCGAAGGCGTGGTCGCCGCAGCCGAAGCATTTGTGGCCACATTCAAAGGCGAAGTCGACCCGGCAATGGGGATCATCATCAGGCCGTAATATTGAATCTTGGGGACTATTGCGGGTGTGAAGTTTGAAGATTAGCTTGTTAAAAAGGGCTTCGTCATTGCCAATCTTGTTCGCCGCTTTGGCGTTATTGGCTGCGGTGCCGCACGCCCTTTGCCGGCGGATCATTGGGCGCACCGGCGAAGCATTGCGCGATGCTCATCCACTGCGCAGCAACCGGGCCAATGACGGCTAAACTCGTATCAGCGATGTTCCGGGTTTGGGTTACGACTTGGCAGAATTCGGCGGCGCTGCCTTCGATACGCTCTTCATCACTGGCCGCGCCATATTCCCAAACCGCACCCGATGGCGCAATCAGCCGAACGTAAGGCATTGCTCCCGGCGTTTCTTCGTTGCGGTTCTTGAACGTCCAGCCGAAAGTATTGATGCCAAGCCGGACGATATTGCCGATGCGGTCGGTATCATTGCGTTCAACGCCCAGCACATCATACACCGCCTGTGCGTGCGACCAGGTTTCCATCAACCGCGCAGAAATCGACGAAATCGCGCTCATATCCGGGCCGACCCATTTCAGGCGCAATTTGGGATCGGCAGCGGCAAAATGCGCGGCAGTATCGCGGGCGTGCTCAATCCAGCGAGACAGCAATACATGCCCTGAAACACCATCCAGATAATTCGCCTCCGCCTCGGTAAAGCGGATGCCTTTACCACCGCTCATCAATGTGCCGAGCATGTCAGTAAAAGCCGCCTCGTCAGTCAACGACAAATCGGCGGCAATGTTCCATACATGCAAATGGCGCAGGATATTGTTGATCGTCCAGCCCTTGAACTGGGTTGCTTGTTCAAACATCGCATCGTCGAGCGGAGCAAGTAAGGCGTGAAGGGCTGTGCTTTCGTCAAGAAAATCTTGTGCTTGTTGCATTTGGTACCTCGTATCAAAAACAATATGTCACTCCCGTCTTCGCAGGAATGTCACAGTATTTTCAGTCTGAACTCACCCCATAAACCCGAACAAATGCCCCGCAACTTTGCGCATCTGGATTTCTTCTGCGCCCTCTGTGATACGGTACCGGCGGTGGTGGCGATAGATATGTTCGAACGGTTTGTGGCGTGAATAGCCCATGCCGCCATGCACTTGCATCGCAAAATCAGCGGCATTGCAGACCAACCGGTTGGCTTTATAGTTACACATGCTGACCTTGTCCGACAGACGAATTGCAACCTCGGGCTTGGTCATCGTGTCCATTTCTGCCGCGGTCTTGTAGATCAAAAGCCGCAGCATTTCTGCGTCAGTTTGCAGTTCCACCAGCGGAAACTGGATCGCCTGATTGGTCGCCAGCGCCTTGCCAAATGGTTTGCGCGCTTTTGCATGTTTGACCGCCTCATCGATGCAATATTGCGCCGCGCCCAGCGATGATGCCGCCTGCCTGATCCGGTTTTCATGGACAAAATGCTGCGCCAATGCGAGCCCTTCATCCAACTTGCCAAGGATCGCGCTTTCGGGAACCCATACCCCGTCATAGCGCAATTTGGCATGGTCAGTCGGCATGTTAAACGTCCAAAGATACTCACCGATTTCAAAACCCGGCGCATCACGCGGCACGATGAAGCAGGTAATACCGCGTGCCTTGCCGTCTTCGCCCGACGTCCGCGCAAAGGTCATAATATGGCTGGTCACATGCACACCGGTAATCCACATCTTGTTGCCATCAATGCGGTATCCGGCGACGCCGTCACGCACTTCGGGTATGGCAACTGTATCCATGTGCGTCGCATCACTGCCATGATGTTCCTCGGTCAAACCAAACGCCCAACCCATTTTGCCATCGAGCATCGGCGGAATGAAATCACGCTTTTGCTGGTCGGTTCCGAAGTCGCGCAGCATCAACACTTGGACCAGATTGCCAACAACGCTGCTCTCGTTCTGCAGGTCATTGTGCAAGCCCAATCCCTTATGCGCGAGGTGGTGGCGGATCACCGCCATCGCAAGGTTGGAGCCATTTTTGCCGCCAAACTCTTCAGGAATGGCAAAGCGGTAATGCCCCGCAGCATCGGCCACCCGCCGCATTTCACCGAGCAACGCCCACCATTCATCATTGGGCAAACCTGCGCGGTCCCAGTCGGTCCGTGCATCCTCCCGGCGGTGATCGAAAAAGCGGATATTGTCGTCGCGGTTCTCGATCGGCTTGATTTCACGCTCAATAAAGTCGTCGAGAATATTGAGATAGTCGTTGATATCTTGGGGAATTTCAAACAGCATTTTTCAAACCTCTTCTTTTGGTGCCTGCTTCGGTTTAACGGGATTCCACATTCGCCGCGCCTGTTCCAGCGACGCATATTTGGGGACATCATTGGCGAGCTTGTCCATGGCCTTTTCTCGCAACCCTTCCAGCAATCCAGGCGTGCCCAAGCCGCGATCACCTGCCAATATCTGCGCCGCCAGTTCGGCGTCATGTACGTCAACTGGATGGGCCAATTCGCGTTGCACCATGCCCAAAGCGTTCATCGCAACCGCCGCCAGAAATTTGTCGCGGCCGCTGCTGTTGGCCTTTACATCGCTGGCGATCCATTCGCGCACGGCTTCAAGCATTTCAACCGCCGACGGTTCGCCCAATGTTCGCGTGAACATATCAGCCGAGATTTGGGACGGCATTGACGCCACCGTAGCAGTCATTCCTTCGCTGAGCAGCATCAGCAGATCGAGTTCATTTTCGCTCGTTCGCCGACCGATAACGGCGCGTTCCATGCTGCGGTCAGCGCCGCTGCGCCAATAATCGGCCATCTGCAAACATCCCAGCGCCCACCATAATGTCCGATAAATCATCCAGAAGCGGAAACGGTCTGGTTCAATCTTCGCCCCACCTGCGGCTTGGTATGCGCCAAAGAACTCATCGAGGCTAGTCAGGCCATAAGCAGGTTTATCGGCGTGACCAAATCGCCATACCATTAGGCAACCATAAGCAATATCGTCATGCCGATCACCCCAATGGGCCAATTCCCAATCGAGCACCGCAGAAACTCCGTCCGCATCAACCATCAAATTGCCCATGCGAAAGTCACCATGCACCAAAACCGGCGGCGCAGGCGGCGGCAAGTTATCCTGACACCAGCGAATGGCGAGCGCGATGATTGGCCTATCGCCGCCGTAATGTATGAAACGCGTCTTCAACTCATCCAGTGCGGCGGCGATGTTCATTTCGGGAATCGCGATGTCGGCGCGCGGTGATATCGCATGGATCTTCACCAGCTCGCTGGCGATGTCGCCGATCAGGGCGGAGGGAGGGTTCGCCAGTATCGCGGCAGGGTTAACCTCGCCCTCGGCCCGTCGCATGATGTACCCGCTGCCCAAATCATCGCCGGATGCAAGCACACCGGCAACCTGCGGCGCTTTCACACCAGCGGCAAACGCCGCCTGCACCAAGGCCGCTTCTACGGCATGACCAAAGGGCCGCCCCTCCATCATTTCCAGCGATGGCGCGCGGCGCAGCACATATCCCTCGCCTGCGTAGTCAAGCGACCAGCTTTCCATCGTCGCACCGCCAGACAGCCGCACGAGATTTTCCACAGTGCCCGCGCCGATGCATCGCAACATCACGCCCGCAAGTGCGGCTTCATTCATTTGCGATTTTGCCAGTAATCTGTCGCCAATTGCTGCACTTCTTTCAGATATTTTCGTGCAGCATGGCTTTCATATTCGCCGACGAAATCATGTCGGCCAAGCCACCATCCTTGGCCGGGGATATTATCGCCCTCACGCACCACAAACGCTGCCAATTCAGGTTCGCCGCGACCGGCCCCACGCGCATCAATCGCATCTAGCACCTTGCACAAGGCCCGCATTTTAGGACGGGTAAAGCTGATCCCGAGCTGCATCAGCAGATCGGAATAGCTTATGGTCCGCTCCTCCCTTGCTGCATCTTGCAGCATGGTTTCGATGGTACCCGCATCCATCAATGCCTTTTTTGCGGCAAGGTTTTCAGCATCCTCCATCACGCAGCAAATTTTGCCAGACGGTCATGGATGATCGCATCGGCCTCTGCCATAATCCGGTCGATCAGTTCTTTACAGGTCGGAATGTCATGGATCAGACCGGCAACCATGCCGCAACTCCATGCCCCCGCATCCATATCGCCTTCCATCATAATCCTTGGATAAACGCCGGCCACTTGTTCGATCACGTCGGCAAATTGCAAGTTTGCGCCTTTTTCTTTTTCGATTTCCAACAGGCGCTCCACTGCAGGGTTGGTCAACACGCGCTCGGTATTGCGCAGCTGGCGCATCACCAATCGCGTATCCAATTCACTCGCCGCGACGATGGCGTCCTTAACATTCTGATGCACCGGTGCTTCTTTGGTGGCAATAAAGCGCGTACCCATATTCATGCCATCCGCGCCCATCGCCAACGCCGCAACCAAGCTGCGTCCATCGGCCATGCCGCCAGACGCGACAAACGGAATCTCCAATTCATCGGCTGCGCGTGGCAACAGAATCATGTTTGGAATGTCGTCTTCACCGGGATGTCCGCCGCATTCAAAGCCATCAACCGACACAGCATCGCAGCCGATTGACTGGGCTTTTAAACTGTGACGCACGCTGGTGCATTTGTGGATGACCTTGATGCCCGCGTCATGCAGCGCGGGTAGCACTTGCACCGGATTATTACCGGCCGTTTCCACAACCTTTACGCCGCCATCGATAATCGCCTTCACCATGCCGGGATAATCCGGTGAATTGACGACAGGCAGAAAGGTCAGGTTCACGCCAAATGGCTTGTCCGTCATGTCCTTGCATTTGGCAATTTCATTGGCCAAATCCGCCGCCGTTTTTTGGGTTAGGCCGGTGATAATGCCGAGACCGCCCGCATTGGAAACGGCGGCCGCCATTTCGGCAAATCCAACATAGTGCATGCCGCCCTGGATGATCGGATGTTCGATGCCAAACATTTCTGTGATGCGGGTTTTCATTCTAAATCTCCTGATTGGTCTTATTTATATGCAGATAGCGACGTGATGACAGCATGAAATTCCGATATCATTTCGCCGACGATTTGTTTCACGGGTTTGATCTCGTCGATCCTGCCCGCCACTTGCCCGCAAAGCGCAATCGCTGCCTCCATGTCACCGCCAAAATACAGATCGAGTGCGCGGGACATATTGCCCATGATATTGTCGCCCGCATCAAGCTCCAACGCAGTGGTGCGTTCGGTGCGCAGCGCGCGCAGTGCCGGGCCGGGACCATGCCGGTTCAAAAGCACGGTATCGGTTTCTTTGGCGTCGATGATCGATTGTTTCCAGTTGTGATGCACCGGGCTTTCCGCCGCGCTGACCATTCGCGTGCCCAATTGCACGCCCTCTGCTCCCAATGCGAATGCCGCCGCCATGGTGCGTCCGCATGTCATGCCGCCTGCTGCGATAATCGGGACATCGACCTTTTCGCGGATCAGCGGCAGCAGCACCATCAACGCCACATCGCGGCCATTCTTGAAGCCGCCGCCTTCACCGCCCTCTACCACCAAGCCATCGACACCGGCATCAATCGCCTTGAGCGCACCGGCCAAATTGGGCACGACATGGAACACCGTCAAACCCGCATCCTTTAACGGCTTGCAATATTTGTTGGGATCACCCGCAGATGTTGTGACAAATTTGATGCCCTGCGACGCGACAAAATCAACGATGCCGGGATCGCGCACGAATGCCTGCGCGATATTTACGCCAAAGGGTTTGTCGGTAAGGTCCGCCATCTTCGCGATTTCTTCGCGCACCTCTTCCAATTGGCCGGAACTCGTTTCAATGATTCCCATGCCGCCAGCATTGGACATCGCCGACGCCAATGGTGCCCGTGCAATCCAACCCATTGGAGCCTGAACGATTGGAAATTCGACGCCAAGCATTTCGGTGATGCGGTTCTGAATCATATTGCAACCTCCCGTTGAGTCGTCGGCCACAGTATTTGGGGAGATTTACGTTTACGTCAAGGGAAACGCGGCGAAGGTGGCGATTAGCCTATGCAAACGGCTATCAGAGCGTTCGCTTGTGAAGCCGTTCATTTTTCTATGCTGCCGAATAAAAAACTCACTTGGCCTCCAGCATTTTCTGCATCGCCGCGGTCATCCTCGCTTGCGCCGAGAAGGTTCGACAATGTCAAGCCAAGCAACCGGATGCCCATCGGGGCTGGCAGGATCGCGCCGAGCAAGGCATGGCCGATGGCGGCAAATTCGGTACGATCCGTCAAGACATAAGGGACCGAACGGGACCGGGTGATCGTCCGGAAATCGGCATAGCGCGCCTTCAATATGATAGTCCGCCCCCGCGCTTCATATTTTTCGATCCGGCCCCAAACGATCTCGATAATTTCGTCCAGAGCCTCGCGCAATTCTTCTTCGCTGCGCTTGTCTTCAAAATAAGTCAGCTCCCCGCCCAATGATTTGCGAATCTGGTTCGGGTTGACGCGGCGGTGATCGATACCGCGCGCCGCTTTGAACAGATAACTGCCCCAGCTGCCGAAATGCGCGATTAGCCAGGCTTCATCTTTGGCCGCAAGATCGGCGCCGGTGCTAACCCCCAGCTTGGCCATTTTTTCCGCCGTGCGCGGGCCAACACCGTGAAATCGCCGCACCGGCAATCCCTGAACAAACGCGGCTCCTTGTTCGGGCAGAATGACGCATATTCCGTCGGGCTTATTTTGGTCGCTGGCCAGCTTGGCGATAAATTTGTTGTAGCTGACACCGGCACTTGCCGTCAGGCCGGTTTCGGCGGCGATGTCAGCGCGAATAAGTTTGGCGATCTTCACCGCCGAGCCAATCCCTTGCTTGTCTTCGGTCACATCAAGATACGCCTCATCCAGCGACAAGGGTTGGATCAGATCGGTGTGCTTGGCGAAAATCGCGCGTATCTGCTTCGACACTGTTCGGTACGCCTCAAACCTTGGCGTTACAAAAATCAGATCGGGGCAGTTTTGCAGTGCTCGCGACGACGGCATCGCAGACTTCACGCCGAAAGCCCGCGCCTCATAACTCGCCGCCGCCACGACCCCGCGTTTGGAAGAGCCACCGACGGCGACGGGCTTACCGCGCAATGCCGGATCATCGCGCTGTTCCACACTCGCGAAAAACGCATCCATATCAATATGGATGATCTTTCTAACCTGGCTCATGGAATCAGAATAGAATTGGCAATTTGCATGGAAGCGGGATAGCAAATTGCATCGGAAAGTCCCATAGGCGCGCAATGCAAAAATTAAACGAAACATCCCGGTCAGAAATCGGCGGACGTGAACTGGTCGTGATGATGGCGTCAATTATGGCGTTAAACGCGCTTGCTATCGATACGATGCTGCCCGCTTTCCCTGACATTATCAGGTCGTTGTCGATAATTGATGTCAACTCGATTCAGCATATCATCTCACTCTATTTACTTGGTACCGCCGTTGGATCGCTCATATTCGGTCCGCTCTCGGATCGCTTTGGCCGCAAGCCAGTGCTGCTTGCCAGCATCATTGGCTACGCAATCTGCGCCGTCGCCTGCGGCGCGGCGACGAGCTATTCCTTTTTGTTGCTGATGCGGTTTTGCCACGGATTATTCGGAGCGGCATTGGGTGTGTTGGTGATTTCGATCATCCGCGACCGTTTCGCTGGCGATGCGATGGCAAAGCGAATGTCACTGGTGTTCCTGATTTTTATGGTCGTCCCCATTATCGCCCCCAGCGTCGGGCAAGTCATTCTGCTGTTTTCCGGATGGCGGACAATTTTTCACATCATTACGATTTTCGGATTGGCGGTCGCACTCTGGTCGTGGTCGCGCTTGCCGGAAACGCTTGACCCCAATAACGTCATTCCAATTGCTTTTGGGCCGTTAACGCGGGCGTGGAAGGCGGTGGTTTCTCATCGCAGTGCAGCGGGATATATGCTTGGAGCAGGGCTGGTTCAGGGCGCACTATTCGGGTTTCTAAACAGCTCTCAGCAGATATTCGATGTGGTGTTTAACGCGCGGGATTTCTTCCCCATCGGTTTCGCAATTGTCGCGCTGGGCATTGCCTTGGCCAACTTTACCAATGGCCGAATTGTCGAACGCTTTGGCGCACGGCGGGTCTCACATGCCGCAGTGCTATTATCGATACTGTTCGGGTTTTTGCAATTGTTGGCGGGCTATTTTGCGCCGGTCTCTTTGCCTGTTTTTCTGGTGCTAATTACCGCCAATATGGCGATGGTTGGCTTTATCGGAGCAAATTTCTCCGCCATCGCTATGACCCCGTTTGGAGAGATGGCGGGCTCGGCTTCATCGTTTCAAAGCTTTGCCAAGACGCTGGTTGCCGCCGCAGTTGGTGCCGTGATTGGCCAGCAATTTAATGGCAGCGTTTTGCCAATGGCGGCGGGTTTCATGTTGTGCGGTTTGATGTGCTTATTGCTGATATTATGGAGCGAGAATGGAAAGCTGTTTACCCGCCCCGGTACAACCCGCAAAATGCCGTTGTGAGAGCATAAATATGTGCTCATAAAAAAGGGAGGCCACAGCCTCCCTTTTCATTCACTTTTACTGTTGAAGCATCAGGCCAGATGCTGGTCAACAGGCGGCTTTGGTAAGTCCGGATCATCTTCATGAACATCAATGATCCCCTGCCCAACATGACTCTTTTTATAACCATAAAGATAATAGATCACGACGCCAATACCGCCCCATACTGGCAGGACAATCATCGCCTCAAATGGCAAATTGAGAAAAAGAAAAATGCACCCTGCAATCGTCAACGGCCCAACCAGCCAAAGCGCTGGCGTTTTGAATGAACGCACGCGATTGGGTTCAGACTTACGCAGCATCATCACCGCAATCGCCACCATCATAAACGCATATAGCGTTCCGGCGTTTGCGATATCCGCCAACTGGCCTACTGGCAAAAACGCTGCTGCAAAAGCAACGACTGCACCCGTAATCGCAGTAACGACATAAGGTGTTTTCCACTTGGGGTGGATTTTCGACAGCCCCTCTGGCAACAAGCCGTCACGTGACATCACAAAGAAAATCCGGGTTTGGCCGAATAACAGGATCAAGATCACTGAGGGAAGCGCAACAAACGCCGCGATACCGAGCATGTTGCCGATCGTTCCAAATCCAATCTGGCGCAACACATGGGCCAGTGCTTCATTGGAGCAAACGAGCATCTCTTTATATTGCGGCAGCGCGCATTGCGTTGCCAATGCTTCCGAACCTGCGGGGAAAGGTATGCCATTTGGTCCCATGATCGGCTGACCGCCAATAGTGCCAACTGCGCCGGCCGCGACAAGAATATAAAATATTGTGCAGAAACCCAACGAACCGATTAGGCCAATGGGCACGTTACGCTGCGGGTCTTTAGTCTCTTCTGCAGCGGTAGAAACCGCGTCGAAGCCGACATAAGCAAAGAAGATTGTGGCAGCGGCACCAACAGCACCAACGCCCGAACCAAATCCACCGAATACACCAGCGGGTAGGAACGGGTTAAAATTTGCCATTTCTGTCTTTGGCAATGTTAGGATAATGAACGCACTCAACGCTGTTACCTTAATCGCAACCAGAATGGCATTGAATTTTGCAGATTCATTGGTGCCGACCATCAGCAACCAAGTCATCAGCAAGGCAATAATAACTGCCGGAAGATTGATAACCCCGCCTTCAGCGCCACCGAGTGCAAGAGGTCCGGCAGCCAATGCTGCCGGTAGCTGAATTCCCATAAATTCGTTTAATATCGTACCACTGAAGTAGCCAGACCACCCAACCGAAACAGCACTAGCCGCGACTGCGTATTCCAGCACTAACGCCCAACCGACCGTCCAAGCGAGCAATTCACCCATAACGGTGTATGTATAAGTATAAGCCGATCCAGCTACTGGAAGCATAGACGCGATTTCGGCGTAGCAAAGCGCAGCGACAATGCAAATTGCACCTGCAATTGCGAATGCCAGCATCAAGCCGGGACCAGCCTTTTGCGCGCCTGCAGCAGTAAGAACAAAAATACCCGTGCCGATAACACAGCCGATACCGAACAAAGTTAGCTGAAAAGCCCCTAGCGTTCGGTGCAGAGACTTCTTCTCTGCCGTCGCCAATATAGCGTCGATTGATTTAACGCGCTTAAATATCATTTTGCACTCCCAAAAATCCTCATTTCCTCGAACCTAGCCGCTAATCCCGTCCGCGCAACATAATTTCACCGTGAAAGCAGCGGCCCCATAGGTTTTCCACCGAAAAGATGGATATGCAGGTGCGGAACCTCTTGATGCGCGTCCAATCCGACGTTGGTCAAAAGGCGATATCCCGGCTCAACCAGTCCAAAATCACGCGCGATCGCGCCGACTGTTCGCACAAAACCGGCGATCTCGGCATCACTGGCATTGTTGCTAAAATCATCCCAACTGACATACGCGCCTTTCGGTATCACCAAAACATGCACCGGCGCTTGCGGATTTATGTCATGGAATGCCAGCGTCCATTCATCTTCAAAGACCGTCTTGTTTGGGATTTCCCCGCGCAATATCTTGGCGAAGATGTTTTGATCATCATAAGGCAGGCTGGCATTGATGGGCATATTTCAATCCTTTCGCGCGGCTTTTTCGGTTATGCCCGAAATGCCCTCTCGCCGTTCAAGTTCGGCAAGTACATCGGCAAATTGGACGCCGCCTTCTTGCAGCAACACCAACAAATGAAACAACAAATCCGCCGCCTCGCTGGTTAGCTTGGCGGGATCACCTGACAATGCAGCGATGACTGTTTCGGTGGCTTCTTCGCCCAATTTCTGCGCCATTTTTTCACGGCCTTTGGCAAACAGCGATGCGACGTAGCTGCTGTCTATCGGCGCATCGCGCCGCTCACGGATAAGCGCTTCCAACCGGTCGATCATTTTGGTTCACCTTGCAGCGAAATCACCATCGCGTGTTCATCATCGGGTATCAACCCTTCAAGTACCCGCCAGAAACCGGTAACAGATTCCTGCCCTGCGGCACTATAGGCCGCCGCCAATTTGGTCCGTAGCGAATCGAACAGTTGCGCTTCAAATGCTTCACCATCGGGCGTAAGCCGCAACAGCTTTTGCCTGCGGTCGGCCATTCCCGGGCGTGTTTCAATAAGCCCCCGCTGGGAAAGGTCATTGATGACGCGGCCCAAAGACTGTTTGGTAATCGCCAGAAACTTCAACAATTCGCTGACCGTTAGGTCTGGCCGCCGTGCGATAAAATAGAGCGCGCGATGATGCGCCCTGCCCAGCCCCTGCTTAGCCAAGCCTTCGTCAATACTGCGCGTTAGCCTGGTGTAGCCGAAGTACAGCAATTCCATGCCGCGCCGTACTTCGCCTTCACGCAAAAAAAGCGGAGAGGCCGATGTGATATTGCCCTCACGCGGGGCAGAAGAAGAAGATGGGACAGCCATATTGACGTATCTTGGCGCACGCCATAGAAGAGTTCAAGCATTTCCTTAAACTTTGCATGCCAGAATGGCGTTTATTGTTATACAATATGGTGAATTTATGAAGTTTTCTATCGAACAGAACCCCAATCCGGTTGATGCAGCAAAACGCGTGGAACTTCTGGCTGATCCAGGCTTTGGCCGGGTGTTCACCGACCATATGGTGACGGTAAAATACCAAGACGGCATTGGCTGGCATGATGCCAAAATCTGCGCGCGCGGCCCAATCTTGCTCGATCCCGCCACCGCTGTGCTGCATTATGCCCAAGAAATTTTTGAAGGTATGAAGGCTTACCGGCTGGCCGATGGCAGCATGGCATTGTTCCGGCCAGACGCGAACGCGGCGCGGTTTAACCGTTCTGCCAAGCGGCTGGCGATGCCGGAATTACCGGCAGAATTGTTTATGGAATCGGTTCGCGGCTTGGTCGATATCGACCGTAACTGGTTTCCCGAAGTTGAGGGCGGGTCAATCTATATCCGGCCGTTCATGTTCGCAAGCGAAGCGTTTCTGGGCGTAAAACCCTCGTCCGAATATCTGTACATGGTGATTGCGTCGGCGGCTGGCGGTTATTTCAAAAGCGGTGCATCGGCGATCAAGATTTGGGTTTCTGAAGAATATACCCGCGCAGCACCGGGCGGAACCGGCGCTGCGAAATGCGGCGGCAACTATGCGGCCAGTTTGGTCGCGCAATCGCAAGCGTCCGCAAATGGATGTGATCAGGTGGTGTATTTGGACGCCGCCGAGCGGCGCTGGGTCGAAGAGCTGGGCGGTATGAACCTGTTCTTCCTGTTCGACGATGGCAGCATGTTAACGCCGCCAACCGACGGCACAATTTTGGAAGGGATCACTCGCGATTCGCTGATAACGTTGGCGCGCGGCCAAGGCTTGGCTGTTCGCGAAGAGCGGTACAGCATCGATCAATGGCGCATTGATGCGGCTTCGGGCAAATTGGCCGAAGTGTTCGCATGCGGAACCGCCGCCGTCGTTACGCCGGTTGGCAGTGTCCATAGCAGCCAAGCTAGCTTCGATATCGGCGCTGGCGGCCCCGGACAAATAACGCAAAAACTGCGCAGTCAGCTGGTTGATATTCAGCGCGGGATAGCGGCCGATCCCTATGGCTGGGTACAGCGGATAGGTTGAACAAAAAAAGGTTGGATTCGCGGCTTTTCGGCGATTGCCTTATCAAATTGACTCGCTATAAGCGCGGCAACAGGCCGTTTTTCCTGTTAGGCCAAGGATCAATTGATTCTGATGGGGCGTCGCCAAGCGGTAAGGCACCGGCTTTTGATGCCGGCATTCGCAGGTTCGATCCCTGCCGCCCCAGCCATCTTTACACTTTACTCCGCTTCACATCTCAGCAAGCTATGTAAATGGTTGTAAATGTAACTCCGTTTATATCGCTAAAATGCATATTTTTTTCTATCAACATGTAACTGTGATGACGGCCATTCGCGAGGTGGCGGGAATGGAGAGATTATGCGTGTAGTTATTGCCGATGATGAAACCGATGTAATCGCGTTTCTCAAACCTATTGTCGAAGAACTGGGGCATGTCGCTGTTAGTTTTACCGACGGTAACATGCTGTCGCAGGCGCTTGTGCGCGAAACGTTCGACCTGCTTAT
>JAYVBJ010000060.1:0-6633 GCA_043750535.1 Sphingomonadales bacterium
CGACCCATCGGCATCATGCACCAAAAACCCGTCATCGCCGCTGATCCAGCCCGAGCGTTCCGCAAAATAATCCCCGTCCTGATCAAACCGAACCGCACCGATGCCTTTATTCACCGCTATCGCCTTCATCACTCCGCCCCCGCGTCCCCGTCCGCATCGCCGTCCATTGCCTTGATCTCCGCATTCGCCTCTGCCTCGATCAGCGCGGCGGCTTCGTTTGCGGCGGCTTCTATCGATTTGGCTTCTTGTTTGATGGTTTCGCCGGTTTCGTTGCTATCTGCGCTGGCGGTGTTTGCGGGGCCTTCGGCTTCTTTCGGGGCGGAGCAGGCTGTGGTGAGGGCCAGCGGCAAAGCTAAAGCGATTACGATCAGGCGCTTCATGGCTTGGTAACCTCCGGCTTTGCTTCGGGTTTCAACTCACCCTCATATTGGCCGAGCAGGGTCAGAACGGCGGTCCATGCCGCGACGTTTTGGCGCAATTCTGCGCGGTCGATTTTGTCCAGCGTATCGTCGGGCGTATGGTGCAGGTCGAAATATTTGGTGCCGTCCTGTTGCAGATCGATGATACCCAGTTTCTGCGCCGCGATAATCGCGCCCACATCTGCACCGCCACCCGCCGCTTGTTCGCGCCGTGCGATACCCAGCGGGGCGAGGGTGCGGGCGATTTCATCTTTTAACGATGCGGCGCTTTCGGGCAGGTTGAAGTCCACCGCCCATGCCCGGCCAGCGCCAAAATCCGCCTCCATTGCCAACGCGTGATTTTCGCCGGAATGTTTGACAGCATAATCTTTGCCGCCCCAAATGCCGACTTCTTCTGCGCCCGCCCACAGCAAGCGGATCGTGCGTTTTGGCTGCCCGAACCATTTGGCGCGGTATGCGGCCGCGGTTATGATTCCGCAGCCGGCGGCGTCATCAATTGCGCCGGTACCCAAATCCCAGCTGTCGAGATGGCAAGCGATGATGACCATGCCCAGCGCGGGATTGCTGCCTTTTATCTCCGCGATCACATTGCCCGATTGCTGCATGCCGATATTCTTGGGGGTCAGGACAAGCTTCATCGTCACCGGTTTGCCGCGCGATAGCATGCGTTCCAGGTTTTCGGCATCGGGTATCGACAATGCACCCGCCGGAATCGGGGTCACGCCCCCTTCGAAATTGGTATTGCCGGTGTGCGGATTGCGGTGATAGTCGGTACCAGCGGACCGGATCACGATCGCCGCAGCGCCCTTTTTGGCGGCGATATTGGGGCCGACAAAACGGGCAGGGCCAAACGCGCTGTAACTTGACCCGTCCTGCGTGGGCTTCATCGCGTGGCTAACAAAGGCGATCTTGCCTGTTAAACTGCCATCGGCAGCGGCGCGCAGGTCGCCGATTGTGGGAAAATACACGATCTGCGCGGTTAGGCCGCCTTCGCCCGTGCTGGCACTGTTTCCTAATGCGGTAACGGCCAGTTTTTGGATGAACGGCGCAGTGATTTCGGCGCGCTCTTCACCGCGCACCCATGTCGGCATTTGGAATGTTTCGATGCGGGCATTTTTGAAACCCAGGGCGGCGAGTTTATCCTTGGCCCAAATGCGCGCACGGGCCTCTGCTTCGGTTCCGCCCTGACGCGGCCCGATTTCCGTGGTCAGGCCTTCGACAATGTCATAGGCCGTGACATCATCCGCGAGCGCGGCGTCGCGCAATTGTGCAGCAGTATATTGCGGCGGCGGGGGCGGGGTTGCAGCGGACTGGGCCGCAGTTCCGATTACGAAAGCCGCGGCTGTGAGCGTGTATATAATATTTTTCATCGGGACGGCTTAACCCGCCCGCGCGCGTTTGCCAATCCCGCTTGCCCCCGCGCCGCGCAATGGCTAGGGAAGCGGCAAATCTGCATGCGATACACCTTTAGGAAAGACCAATATGGCCGCTCAATATAGTTATGTGATGAAGGGGATGACCAAGACCTTCCCCGGCGCGAACAAGCCGGTTTTGAGTAACATCAACCTGCAATTCTATCCCGATGCCAAAATCGGTATCGTCGGCCCCAACGGGACAGGTAAATCGACCTTGATGAAGATCATGGCCGGTATGGACAAGGAATTTACCGGCGAGGCGTGGCCGGGCGAGGGGATTACCGTTGGTTATCTGGCGCAGGAACCAGAACTGGACCCCACCAAGACGGTCCGCGAAAACGTGATGGACGGCGTGCGTCCGGTGGCGGATTTGGTCGACCGCTTCAACGAGATTTCGATGATTATGGGCGATCCGCCCGAAGACGTCGATTTTGACGCGCTGATGGAAGAAATGGGCACGCTGCAAGAAAAGATCGACGCGGTTGATGGTTGGTCGCTCGATAGCCAGCTTGAACTGGCGATGGATGCGCTGCGTTGTCCGCCTGCCGATGGCCCGGTTACCAGCCTGTCGGGCGGCGAAAAACGCCGGATCGCGCTGACGCGGTTGCTGCTGGAAAAACCCGATATCCTGCTGCTCGATGAGCCGACCAACCATTTGGACGCCGAAAGCGTCGCGTGGCTGGAAAAGCATTTGGTCGATTACAAGGGCAATGTGATCCTTGTCACCCATGACCGTTACTTCCTCGACAATGTCGTCAGCTGGATTCTCGAACTCGATCGCGGGCGTTATTTTGTCTATGAAGGCAATTATTCGACCTATCTGGAGAAAAAAGGCAAGCGTCTGGAACAGGAATCACGCGAGGATTCAGGCCGCCAGAAAGCGATCAAAGACGAGCTGGAGTGGATCCGGCAAAGCCCCAAGGCGCGGCAAACAAAGTCCAAGGCCCGGATCAAATCGTTCGATCAATTGGTCGAGGCGCAAGAGAACCGCGTACCGGGTAAGGCGCAGATTGTCATCCAAACGCCTGAACGGCTGGGCAGCAAGGTGATAGAAGTTAAGAATGTTTCTAAAGCTTACGGTGATAAACTGTTGTTTGAGAACCTTTCATTCTCGATCCCACCCGGCGGAATTGTCGGCGTTATCGGGCCGAACGGCGCGGGTAAATCAACCTTGTTCAAATTGATCACAGGTCAGGAAACAGCCGACAGCGGCGAAGTTGATATCGGCGAAACGGTGAAGCTCGGCTTTGTTGACCAAAGCCGTGACGATCTGGACCCCAACAAAAACGTTTGGGAAGAAATCTCCGGCGGCGCGGATTACATGAAGCTAGGTAAGCACGAAACGCCGACGCGGGCCTATGTTGGCGCGTTTAACTTCAAGGGCGTCGATCAACAGAAAAAGGTCGGCCAGCTATCGGGCGGCGAACGCAACCGCGTCCACATCGCCAAGATGCTGAAAGAGGGCGGCAACGTCCTCCTGCTCGACGAACCGACCAACGACCTCGACGTCGAAACCCTTCGCGCGCTGGAAGACGCGATCGAGAATTTCGCCGGCTGCGCGGTGGTGATCTCGCATGACCGGTTCTTTTTGGATCGGCTGGCGACGCATATCCTGGCGTTCGAAGGCGATAGCCATGTGGAGTGGTTCGAGGGCAACTTCGGGGCATATGAGGAAGACAAGCGGCGCAGACTGGGCGATGCAGCGGATAGGCCGACGCGGTTGGCGTATAAGAAGCTGACGCGGTAACCTTTCTCATGCCACCTCAAACGCGCACGTGACTTCATCCAACAAGTGCAATTGCCCGTCATCAATCGCGAAATAAGCGCCATGGAGTTTTAGGCGGCCATCGGCTTCGCGTTCACGGATGCAGGCAAATGTGCGCAGGTTGGCGAGGCTGACTTTGACCGCTTCATGTTCCATTGCACGGTGAGCCGCTGTGCCGAGGCCGTGTTCGTGGACAACCCGTTCGCGCGCTGCGTCCAGCAGGTCGATCCACCCTGAAATAAAGCCGCCTTCGCCCGGTTTTGCGTGCTTGAACGTTTGGTCAAGCGCGGCACGGCACCCCCCGCAGCCGCCGTGTCCCATCACGACAATTTCAGGCACTTCGATTTGGGTGACCGCAAATTCCAACGCTGCTGATACGCCGTGGCGTCCGCCGCCCAATTCATAGGGGGGCACAAGGTTGGCGACATTGCGCACGACGAACATTTCGCCTGGCGACGTGTCAAAAATCATCGCGGGGTCAACGCGGCTGTCCGAACAGGCGATCACCATCACCTTTGGTGACTGTCCTTCTGCCAATTCAGCCCATCTCTCGCGCTGCTTGTGCCAGCCATTGGCTTTGAAACGGGCGTAACCATGAAGTAATGTTGCAAAATCTGTCATATTATGGCGTTAAGCGGGCGGGCAAGGGGTGGCAAGCCGTAACGTAAGGCGCTAATGGCCCTACATGTCAGAAGCTGATCCCATCATCCGCCCCCGTAAACCCGACTGGATTCGGGTTAAAGCACCAACCAGCGTTGGTTTTGCGGAAACAAAGGCGCTGATGCGCCGCTTGAACCTTGCGACTGTGTGTGAAGAGGCGGCGTGCCCCAATATTGGTGAATGCTGGACCAAAAAACATGCCACGGTGATGATCCTTGGCGACACCTGTACCCGTGCATGTGCATTCTGCAATGTCAAAACCGGCATGCCGCGGGCGGTTGATAAAACCGAACCGCAACATGTTGCCGATGCCGCTGCCGAATTGGGCCTTCAGCATATTGTGGTGACCAGTGTTGACCGCGATGATCTGCCAGACGGCGGCGCGTCGCAGTTTGTTAAGGTTATTGAGGCGCTCCGCCGCACTACACCGCAGACTACGATTGAAATTCTTACACCTGATTTTAGAAATAAAGCACAAGCTGCTGTAGAATCGATCATAATTGCACGGCCAGATGTTTATAATCATAATATGGAGACAATCCCACGCCTTTACCCCACGATCCGCCCGGGAGCGCGCTATTATGCCTCACTGCGTTTGCTGGAGAGTGTCAAACGGCATGATCCCACCATCTTCACCAAATCTGGCATGATGATGGGACTGGGAGAAGGCCGGTTGGAGGTCCATCAGGTCATGGATGATATGCGGTCCGCCGATGTCGATTTCCTGACATTGGGCCAATATCTGCAACCCACGCCGCGCCACACACCGGTGATTGATTTTGTTACGCCGCAGACGTTTGATGCATATGCGGCGATTGCGCGTGCCAAAGGTTTCCTGCTGGTTGCATCAAGCCCGCTCACACGGTCCAGCTATCATGCCGACAGTGATTTTGCGAAAATGCGCGATGCACGCGCGGCGCAGTTGGCCCATGCCAAGGCATAGCGAGACCCGCATTCTGCCTTATAGCGCGGCGCAAATGTATGGTCTGGTGACAGATGTCGCGCGTTATGGTGAATTTTTGCCTTGGGTTAGCGCCGTGCGGGTCCGGTCAGATAGCGACTCCGAAATGGTTGCCGATCTCATCGTCGGTTTCAAAGCGTTGAAAGAGAGCTTTACATCACGCGTCCACAAAACGCCGATGTCCGCAGTGCGCGTCGATTATCTAGACGGGCCGCTCAAACATTTAACCAATGACTGGGTGTTTCGTGATGACGGGCAGGGCGGGTGCCAGGTCGATTTCACTGTCGATTTCGCGTTTAAGAACCGGGTTTTTGAAGCCATTGCTGGCCAATATTTTGACAAGGCGTTGCGTAAAATGACCGATGCTTTTGTGATGCGCGCAGAGGCACTTTACGGTGTTGACCCCGGCATGAGCAATTCAAGCGCAACCAAAGCCGCCTGAATCCGGATTGGGCCACGCCCGATATCTCCAAATTGCTTTACGTCGGCAATCACATCATCGGGGTTAGCCCCGCGTCGCGCACGCGCAAAAACGACGGTTCCAACAGGCTTCTTCTCCGTCCCGCCGTCTGGGCCCGCAACGCCCGTGATGGATACAGCCACATCCGCGCCAGAACGGTCAAGTGCACCCTGCGCCATGCCCCATGCCGTGGCAATAGAGACGGCACCGAAGGTTTCAAGGATGTTACGATCCAACCCCAAGACAGACATTTTTGCTTCATTTGAATAGGTTATGAACCCAACCTCAACAACCGCTGAGGAGCCAGGAATCGCAGTTAGCGCAGCGGATACAAGCCCGCCTGTGCAACTTTCTGCTATCGCAATACGGCGGCCAGCGGCAAGGTTACTCTCAATGACTGCGCGTGCTGCATCAATCAGGATGATCGGAAGGGAATCGTCAAGCATTGGTTGTTACTTCGCGGCGGTAAGGGCAGGACAAATATTTAGCGCAGGTGCCTTGCTACCAGTTTTCGGCTTATTGCTTTGCATTTCAAGGAAAACACCAATCAGATTTGATGCATTTTGCGGCGGAAGCGGGGCCAATGCTTCGGCCACACGGTCAATTGTTCCGCAATCCTTTGGTTTAATGTCTTTGCCTACTCCACTAGCAATACCGGCTGTTAATAAGCCTTTGATCACCTGGTCAGGAACGGAGGATAACAGCGCATCATCACCAATCATCTTCATCATCGCAATTTTTGCGTTTGGCCAAGCAGAATCCGCCGTCGCTTGATAACGCGCCACCAAGGACGGCCCAGATGTCACCATGAATGCACTTGGTGCAAGTTGAGGCTTACACTGATTGATAACGCCTGACAGGATGTCGGGCAGAGCAAAACTAATCAAATTTTGCGCTTCTGCCGCAGTGATGCACTTCATTTCTATTTGCGCCACAGCGGCTGCAGGCATGCT
>JAYVBJ010000061.1:0-17465 GCA_043750535.1 Sphingomonadales bacterium
GAATTCGAGAGCCACCACGAAGGTCTCTATTCGGGTATCCGTATCCGGCCCGATTCATGGTGGTGGGCGGAGTTGGACGGCACGCCTTGGGTCGCCGCCGAGGAGTCGAACACAGCCGCCCCGCGCTTCGCGTTGAAGCTACCGGTCGACGTCCTCTTGAACGACCCGGAGCTCCGCGTTTCCTGGACGGTGCGCCGCCGCGACACCAATGAGATCATCCTCCAGCGCGACACCCTGGCCGACGACAATCTTCCCAATTCCGACAATCTCTCGATCACGGTCGACGGCTCGATCGTCGATTTCCTCGCCATCGACGCGCTCCTAGTCGAGGTCCGCCTCTATCGCGCCATGGGCGCCGAATTCGACAACATCTATTCCGGCCATGTCGTCATGCCGGTCAGCGACTATGTCGACCGCTCGCATCCCTTCGTCCGCTGGCAGCACCAGACGGTCGTGCCGATCGTCCGAGTCGAGTCCGGCGGCAGCCACACCCTTGTCACCGAGGCCGCCGTCGGCCGCCGCTCGGCGATCCACCGCACCGCCATCCCCGGCCGCTGCCGCATGCTCCGTTATTACTCCCTCGACCGCGTCCTCCCCCGCGACGCCCCTGAGTTTGAGCTCGAATATCTCGACGCCTTGCCTTTCCCGGTCGAGGACATCGCCCAGCACCGCAATGGCCTCTGCGACTATTGTTTCTTCGGCGGCCCCACGAAGACCGATCCGCTGATCTGATCTGGCTGGGTAAACGAGTGACTACAATTGGGCGCATTGTAGCCGTAACTGCTTACCCGTCAGAATGTCCGCTAGGCCGCTTTGGCTTTGCAAAACCTGCCGTTCCGGACTCCATAACTTTCCCGCCAAAACATCGCGCAGTTCGGGCCGCAACGGGTCATGTCGCGTGCCACCAACGGTGACCTTGCGGTATGGAAGATAGGTTGATTGAGCGAGCGGATGACGCCGCGTCCGCCGTCCCCCTGCAAAGGAATTTGCACGCTGGACCCCGGTTCCAGCGTCTGCACCGGCTGCGGTCGCACAATTGGCGAGATCGCCGAATGGGGGAGTGCGACCGCCAGCCGTCAGCATGAAATCGTCCGGCGATCTTCAGCCCGCATGGAAAGCGGCGCTTCACACCTTGCCTGAAACCTCAAACCCCCAAGCGCACCCAATGCTCCTTATTGTCAGAAGTAGAAAGCCGCTTTGGGTGCGCTTGTCTTAGGGGGTTTGTCAGATTTGTCTTTAATGCAGGATAAGCCATACGGCGTCTTTTGTATTACACTTCCGGCCTCGCGTCGGCGGCCGAGCGCGGGATGGTCTTGTCAGGCGAGCAGCGCGATGCGTCTCGGCGCGCGTCCGTGCGAACTGGCCAAGCAGATGAGTGAAAGCCAAGACGATCCATTATTGGGCCTATTGACCGATATTGCCGAAGGGGTGGCGACGATCTCTGCGCGTCTTGAGGCTCCTGGCGGTGAGGAAATCGAGACGCTTCTCAGGGCGCGAGCTTTGATCAAGGAAAATGCGGCAAACGCCCAACGGCTCCGTCATGCTGTGCAAATGTGATCGAATAAGGCAGCTAATGGTGTTGGCCAACCCTGCTTGGCTATCATTAACTCAAGATCAGCTTCGACAGCCTATATCTTATGTTCGATAGTTGGGCTCCACTTGGTTAACCCCTATCCCGCATCAAGCGCCGCTTCTTCTGCGCGGTGCATGGCGCGGCCTGCTGCGCTGAAGATAAAGGTTGCACGGTTGCCAAAGACAAGCCTGTTGACGATCAGCGCGACAATGACAGAAGTAACCAGCACAATCACCATCACGTCAATATAATGGAGCCCCGGCAGCCCCCAATGCTGATAATAGGTTTGTCCGCCAAAATCTGCATTGGGCACGTAAAGTATGAAATTATGAACTGCATAGCTACCCAGTCCCCATACCAGCCCGCCGACAGCGGCACGTGCATCTACGTTACGGAACAGAAGTCCGGCAATGAAAGCGGACAGGATTGGCATTGAAAACAGCCCGTTTAATTGCTGTAGCAGATTGATGATGCTCTCTGCATTCTGGAACACCGGTACCATCAGGATTGAGGTGATTGTGAGTACGACAGAGGCAATCGCCGCGATTTTCCAGGGCTTTGCAATCGGAGCCACAAATTTTTCATGGAAATCTATCGAATAAAGCGCAACCGAGCTGTTTAGAATGGCGCTGGTGTGCGCAATCACGGCGGCTGCCATCATGGCGGCGAAAGCGCCAGACATCCAACCGGGCAAGACCTGCGCCACAAGCTTGCCATAAGCGGCATCATTGACATCGCCGAACAATTTGAAGGCAACCACGCCCGGGATCACCACTATTGCGGGAATGACCAAAACGCGTACCGCGGCTGCGGCAAACACTCCCTTTTGTGCTTCTTTGACAGTGGGTGCAGCCATCGCTTTTTGCGTGATATTCTGGTTGGTTGACCAATAGAATATCTGGATAAAGATCATCCCAGTAAACAGTGTATGGAATGGAATAGGCGAATCAATCGCGCCCACCATGCTGGTTCTGAATTCTGGAACCCCGGTGAAGATATCGAAATTCACTGCTGCCAGCGCGAGGAAAACCACAAGCAACGCGATGGCAAGCAGGCCGATGCCCGAATAGGTGTCCATCACCGCCACCGCACGCAATCCGCCGGTAATCGTATAGGCCGCAGCGATAATTGCCATTGGCGCAGCATAAACGAGCAGCGAAAATTCGGTGCCGAACAAAGACTGCAAAAACAGGCTGCCGCTATACAGCGCAGCGGGCAGATAGATTAGGATATTGCCGCCCAGGAACATCGCCGAAATGACCGTCCGGATGCTGCCGCCCTTATATCGGCGCTCCAGCAGCTCGGTAACCGTGGTGCATTTGTTACGGTAATAGATCGGTACAAAGACGAACGCCAATATCATCAGGCCGACAAAGCCGGACAATTCCCACCAAGCGAGCAGCAGCATCTGGTTGCCGTTCATACCCACAAGCTGTTCGGTCGACAGATTGGTCAGCGTGATCGAGCCGGCCACAAAAAGCCAACTCAGACCGCCGCCAGCCAAAAACACTTCTTTGGCGCTGCCGTCGCGGCCAGCACCTTTGCCGTGGACTTTCAGATAGGTCATCAGCGCAATCAGGCCGGTCAGCCCAAAAAATATTGCAATTTGTACCGCAGAACCGCCCTCTTGAAACATCTCTAACTCCCCGTCGTATTCCTGATTTCAGGAAACATAATCCTGCACCAAGATTTTCTCAACTGAAGGCTACTTTCCTTTTCGCAAATAACAAGCATTGAATACGAACATGGAATTTTAGCTCAATCGCACACTATGCCAGAAAGCGCTTGCTGGATACAGGGATCAGGACCAGTGTGTGCGAGGTCGAATAATGCAAAAGCGTTGGGTTGGACAAAATACGTAAACAAGTCCGACCAGCGGTTGCGTGTAGAAGGCGGAAACATGGGCAAAGTAATCAGCGAGCGGCAAAGCGCAATTTTAGAAATAGTCAAAAGTCAGGGGTTTGTTGCGACGGAGCAGCTAGTTGACCAGTTTAAAGTGACCCCGCAAACCATCAGGCGTGACATAAATATATTATGTAAACTAAGCCTGATGCAACGCTTTCACGGAGGAGCGGGACAGGCGACCAGTATTGAAAATGAAGCTTATGATCACCGCCGGCATTCATTTGTCAATGCGAAGCTGAATATTGCTGCCCATGCTGCAAAACACATTCCGAATGGCAGTTCACTCTTCCTAAATATCGGGACAACTACAGAAATGGTTGCACAGGCGTTGATAAATCACAAGAATCTAAAAATCGTCACCAATAATTTGCATGTGGCAATGATTCTATCAAAAAATGATGATTTTGAAGTGATGATCGCAGGTGGGCTTCTCCGCAAACGAGACGGCGGTATAATAGGACCAGCGACAACTGAGTTTATACAACAGTTTCGCTTGGATTTCGGTATCATTGGAGTGAGCGGCATCGATAGCGATGGGTCTTTGCTGGATTTTGACTATCAGGAAACCAGAAATGCCGCAGCGATCATAGCCAACTCCCGAGAAACGATATTGGTTGCCGACCACAGTAAGTTCGGTCGCCGTGCAATGTCTCGGTTCGGCCATCTCTCACAAATTGACTGGCTATACACCGACAGGGAACTGCCGGAGCGTTTTCAGGGCATTGCCGATGCTGGCAGAGTGGGTGTAAAAGTTTGCAGTGACGCCAATATATAGTGAGCCTTCGAAGTGTAAATTTTCGATTGCAAACACTACACATTCGCATTAGAACTTACTGGCGGAGGAATTTATTGTACATGAACGCTAATACTTATTGGTTTCAGCGCAAACAAGAGCAAGCCCCTGTAAGGTTCAGCGTCTCCGCCCTCATCTTTTTGGGGTTTGGGAGAATGGAAAATTTTATTTTTTCCAGACCGGACGTAATGTTCCAGCGCCGTTTTAGGCTGTCGCATTCACCGTCAAAGATTCAACCCAAAATAAAGATTTGTAACTGAGGGGTGGGCCTCGGGTTGGATACAGCCTGTTCGGATTGCACTCTAAAAAATATGGAGCGGAGGATATTATGAGAACTAAGGCACAATTACTTTTAGGTATGGCATTTGGCTTGTCGTTGTCGACAGCTGGTTATGCGCAAGATGCGGCGCCAGCGGACGGCGACGGCGCGGAAATTATCGTCACGGGCTTTCGCGGCAGCTTGGCCACTTCGGCTGCAATCAAGCGTGATTCCAATGCCATAGTTGATGCCATCAGCACCGAAGATCTGGGCAAGTTCCCTGACTCCAACGTAGCTGAATCGCTCCAGCGTATTCCCGGTGTCGCGATCGACCGCAGCAGCGGTGAAGGTCGCTTCGTTACCGTTCGCGGCTTTGGACCCGCGTTTAACACTGTGCTCGTCAATGGCCGCACATTTGCCAGTGACAATCAGGGACGCGAGTTCAGTTTCGATCTTCTCGCAGCCGAATTGATCAGCGGTGCCGAGGTTTACAAAAGCACGCAGGCGCATCTGCAGGATGGCGGCATAGGCGCTACCCTTAACGTCAAGACGCCTCGTCCTCTCGACTTGGGCGGTTTCAAGGCCGTGGTCTCCGCCAAAGGCCAGTATGAGCGCAACAGCGACAAAATCACACCGCAGGTGTTTGGATTGATCAGCGATACTTTCGCCGACGGTACAATTGGCTTGCTGGCATCGGTATCTTACCAGAAGCGCGATTCGCAGGTTCAATTCACCCAGAACCGTGGTTACCTGCCGGGGGTCTCCGTTGGCCCAACGGCTACGCCGCTGTTCACCAACGTGTTTGCGCCTCGAAATCAGGACGCCGGGATTGACACGCAATCGCGTGAGCGCCTGGGCTTTAACGCGACCGCGCAGTTCCAGCCAAGCGATGCTCTGACCTTCACGGTCGATGGTTTGTACAACAAGTTCGACGTCGATTCCCGGGTGGAATCGCTGGGCAGCTGGTTTGAACCGTCAAGCTACACCGCCGCCACGATCGACAGCAACCGGACCGTCACATCATTAACCACCAACGGCGTTGGCGACCTTATCCAAACCTCGAACAACCGCTTTGTGAAGACGCGCGCGGTTGGCGGCAATTTGGAATGGAACGTCAATAGCAACCTGAAAGTGATGCTCGATGCCTCTTGGTCGCGCGCAACCGATGACGCCGGCGGCAAGAATTACTTCACTGTTATCGGTATCCCAAGCGCCTATACGTTCCAGCAGGCAGTTGGCAGCGGCTTCCCATCGACAATAAACTATACTGGCAATCTGACGAACCCGGCGCTTGGCCGGACCCATATCGCACTGCGGACAGGTAATGACGAAGCCGAGCGTGTGATGGAGTATAAGTTCGACACCGAATGGAAGTCGGACGGCGGCGTACTCGATGCGGTGCGTTTCGGGTTGGTGAACACCAACCGCAAGAAAAGCAGCCAGACGATCGCGACCAACGGCAACATATTGTGTCTGTATTGCGGATATAATGAGACATCGAGCCCATCGCTGCTCAGCCCGCTCAACTTGGGTGGGTTCCTGGGCGGCAACGGATCGGTGCCAACTGTATTTCAGCGCTATGATGCCAATGCCTATTTTGCCTTCCTAGAAAGCGCAGCCCAGGCGGCAGCACGCGATGTGGCACGGGGGCTTGCTCCTGGAACCACGGCTGCACTATTGGCTGCAACCAACGGCTACGACGCTGCGGTTCAGTCGAATTCATTTTCGATCAATGAAAAGGTCTATGCGGGCTATCTCGATGCCGATTTCAAGGGCGACCTGGGCTCGATGCCATGGGTCGTGAACATCGGCGCGCGCTATATGCACACCGAACTGACCGCAAACGGCCAACAACAGCGGCTGCTGGATTTATTGCCGGTGCTTGGTGACCCAACGATCTATCAGGGTGTGTTTGCCAATGGCGGCGTGCCACAGGCGTCGCAGGTCAAGTCAAGCTATGACTATTTCCTGCCCAACCTGAACATCAAGGTTAATTTGACCGACGATGTCGTGGCACGTTTCTCGGCATCTCGCACCGTCACCCGTCCGCAGGTCCGCGATTTGGCACCGCGCACCAATTTTGATGTGTTACGCCCAGCCAGCCTTGATGCAAGTGGTGGCAACCCGAACCTGAAGCCTTATACGTCGAACAATTTCGATCTGTCGTTTGAATGGTATCCATCGAAAACAACGACGCTATCGGTCGCCGCCTATTACAAAAACATCGAAGACTTCATCGTACAAACTCGGTCGGCAGAGGTTTTCGCAATCGCGAATGCAGGCGCTTTACCAATCGGTAACGGCATAACCGGCCCCAACCAGGCGACATTCAACGTGCGCCGCCCGCGTAACGCCGAATCTGCCAATGTACGTGGGATCGAATTGAATGCGGTTCACACATTCGATTATCTTCCATCCCCGCTGAATGGCTTTGGCGTGGCGTTGAATGCCACCTTCGTAGACAGCAATGCAACATTCGATCCGGCAACCACAGTCACATCGTTCGCCGTCGAAGGTCTTGGTAACAGCTATAACGCCACAGCCTTTTTCGAGAAGGGCGGATTTGAGGCGCGAGTAGCCTGGAACCGCCGCGGTCGTTTCCTGGAAGCACTGGTTACACCGGGGCAAGGTGGTGATCCAGTGTTCCGCCGGGCCTATGAACAAATCGATATGCGCGCCAGCTATGACTTGCTCGACTTCGCCCAGATCTTTGTGGAAGGGACCAACGTGTTCAACTCTCGCAACATCACCACCGGCCGCTTCGACAATCAGGTTCTTGATTATGTCGATACCGGTGCGCGTTATGCAGCGGGTGTGCGTTTCAACTTCTAAGCTGATCTTGATCTAATAAGATAATAAGCCCCTCTTTGGATTTGGTCCAGGGAGGGGCTTTTTTTAGCCCTCCACTCCGCAAAGTTGATTGTCTCATGATGAAAATGAAGAATGCGCTAATCGCTTTGATCGTTCTGTTGTCAGGCCCCGTCATGTCGCAACCAACCAAACCGCTACCCTATGCAGTCCCGCCGATGGACGCCCCTTTGCTTGCGGCGCTGGGGCCACATCAAATCGGCATGCAAAGAGCAGAGGTCGTTTCCCAAAATGTCGTTACGCTAACAACGGCCGGCGTCACACGCGCGCCGCGAACGATAAAATTTCGCGTCTGGTATCCAGCGAAAACGACGCCTGACGCAGCCCGGGCAAGTTTTACGCATATTTTGCCGCGGCCAGACGGAAAGGGTGTTCAGTTCACGATCCCAAGTCTCGCCGTCGAGAATGCGCAGGCCGCGGGGGGCGCTCGCCATCCTCTGGTTATCGTGTCCCACGGCTACAATGGCTGGGACAGCTTTATGACGTGGCTCACCGAGAATCTGGCGACCAAGGGCTATATCGTTGTAGCGATCAACCATGCCGATCAACGCGCGATCAGCGGGCCAGAATTTGGCATTTCATTTGGGAATGTCTTGATCAATCGGGCAGCCGATCAACGCGCGGTGATCAATCATCTGACGACCCGCGCTGCCAACCGAAAGGATTCCCTCGGCCAGATAATCGATGCCAATAATATTGGCGTGATCGGCTATTCGATGGGCGGTTTCGGTGCGTTGGCGACCGCCGGCATAGACTATGATCCCGCAAGCGGCGTTTTCAAACAATTGCCGCCCGAAGCACAGGCAGCCATTTTTGACAGCCAAACTAAAGGCAAGCCGGTTGCCGCAAAGATCAAAGCCGTTATTGCCTTGGCCCCATTTGGTGGTCGCCCCGAAAGCCGGGCGTGGACAGCGACCTCGCTGGCGCAATCGGAAAAACCCATTCTGGTGATCGCGGGTAGCGATGATGATATTGTCGACATGAAAAATGGCGTATCCTGGATATTTGAACAGATGACGGTGAAGTCTCGTCACATGCTGGTATTCCTCAACGCGCGCCACAATGTCGGCGGAAATCCTCCGCCACCCGAAGCAAATGACGATTTTTCGATGAGGGAGTATTTTGCTGAACCGGTGTGGCGCGCGGAGCGGATCAATGCCATCAATCAGCATTTCATTACCGCCTTTCTCGATCTCCATCTTAAAGGTGATGCTGCCAAGGCCGCATTCCTAAATGTGCCGACCGCGCGCGGTGGCGATAGTGTATGGCCACTAACGCCGCTGGAAAATGTGGGCGGTAAAACAGCCACCGAAAAGGAAAGCGGCAACTGGCAGGGCTTTCAGAGGCGATGGGCGCTTGGCTTGGAAATGCGCGATGGCCGATCGGATCAACCGCGTTAGTGGTAACGAACTGCTAAGCGTCCATCTCGGTAAGCAGGCGTGTGATTTTTTGATCGATGTGGAATTGGGCTAGCTGCTGAATGCGGTTCAATTGCCCGAGCGAATTGATCATGATGTGGGCCTTGTCCAAAAAGTTACGGCGGTGCAGTTCTAATATCGTTGTATCATTCAGCGCCGCCAATCGGGGCGGGCTAATCGAGTAAAGCCCTTCAACCTGCTCGCTTGCGTCTTCGTCAAACTCCAATGTGATGGATAAAGGCCGGATCAACCCTAACGCCGCGAGTGTAGTCACAAAATCATCGGCAGAATCCAGATCGCTCCGCAGATAGGCGAACATTGACTGGATGCGCGATAGCTCTGCGGTTTCCTGACCATCTTCAGAAAAAAGCGAGATCCCGGTATCGGTGTTGACGAGGTCGCTGGCTTCATCAATGCACAGCGTTTTTTCTGGCCCCGCCAGATGAAACGGCGTGGCCATAGCTTTCATCGGCAAATAGGTCGCCTGCCATTGATCATTGACCACATAAAAATTCGTATTCGGCCTTAATCCGAACAAAGCGACGAGCCGGAAACGCCCGCTTTCGCTGTCTTTCATAAACAGCAAAGGATAATCCGACGCCGCCACACCTGTTTCAGACAAGCCGATTTGAGCGTGATTAAGCCGCAGTGACGATGCCATATCCGGCCCGGATATGATCCGGACATCGCGGTGGCGGTCTGCGTTAAACTGGTTAAGCGAAGTCAGATTTTTCAAACCGATTGCAATCCGTATTGGTAGATTTTGTTCAGAAGGTCGCGATGCATTGGCATGTCTGCAACTGACTTTTGTCGGGAATGGGCGACCGCCGCAAAGCAACGTTCAGCCAATTGCTGGTCATGGACAGAACTGGCCTTTGCAGCATAATTTGCCTCAAAGCCCATCCCGTGCAGAACATATTGATAGCTAGGCCAGGAGAAGATTTCCTTGTGATAAGGGAAATCCTGGGCACTGGGAGGATGGTATCGCCACAGTTCAAGCCGTTCCTTTAAGCCTTCTGGAATTGAATCGGGGTTGCGGTTGTCACGCCAGAATTGCGTGTCGTCACGTTTGGTCAGGACGTAATGCAGCTTCAGAAACTCGATAATTCGCGCCCAATGGTGGGTGAACGCGCTGTTGAATTGCTTTGATAGGACAGTCATCGCATCACGGTTTTCGGGCAATCTATCCGCAATGAAGTCAACCGCAGTTTCGATCAACATCAGCGCCGAGGCTTCGAGCGGCTCCAAAAATCCATTTGATAGACCGACCGCCACGCAATTTCTGACCCAGAATGTTTCGCGATGACCGGCACGGATTTTGATTAGGCGTGCCGATCCGTCTGCGCCTACCGGGCCGAGATACCGCCGCAACGTCGCTTCGGCCTCGTCATGGCTAGTATGGTTGCTGGAATAGACATAGCCGGTGCCGCGCCGGGTGGGCAGGCCAATATCCCAGATCCAGCCTGCATCCTGGGCTGTCGATATTGTGTGGGTTGCAATGGGCGCGTCCTCCCGTTCGTAAGGAACCTGCAAGGCCAGGGCATGGTCGGCGAATAGAATGTCGTCACATGCGACAAATGGAACCCCGTACACTCCCTCGATCATAAGCGCAGCAAAGCCAGAGCAATCAATAAACAAATCGCCCCCGATGCAGCCATGCAACTTGGTTTCGATGCTCGCAATATCACCATCTTCGGACTGATTGACGGTCGTAACATCGTCGATAATGTGACGCACACCTAGTTTCTCAACACTGAAATCGCGTAACAGCTTAGCGAATTTTACTGCATCAAGATGATAGGCGTAATTTGCCAATCCACCATATTCAGGGCTTGTGATCGACTTTGGCGCGCGCCCGGCTTCACAAAGGGCCGCTTGAAAATCCACCGCGTCAGCAAAATCTAGGCCATCCCTCGTTTTGTTACGTAGCCAGTGGCTGGATAGGTTTATCTGCGTCGCGGCATGAGGCGGATTGAGTGGGTGGTAATAACCATCTGCAGGAGTGCCATCGGTCCACCCAACAAATTTTGCGCCTTGCTTGAAGGCTCCATCACATTGACGGATGAATTCGGTTTCTGAAATACCTATCTTTTTGAGGGTGTTGCGCATTGTCGGCCAAGTGCCCTCACCGACACCAATAGTGCCAATAGTTGCAGATTCAACCAGCGTTACTCTGACACTATCAGTACCATCGGTGCTATTTCTCGCGGCGATGCGCGCGGCCGCAATCCACCCTGCGCTGCCACCGCCAACGACCACAACATGCTGTACTCGATTGTCCACTATACTCTCCAGATAACCCGGCATGGGTAGAGCAAATTTGATATGTTAGCCATCTTTTTTCTGACAGTATTTGCCTTGTAGCATGCGTATCTGGCAGACAAACAGTTCACAATTATTTTGAGGACTGTGCGCAATTTTCCTGATCACGCGTGCTGTGCATCGTCAAAGTGTTTGTTCGGTCACTGATTGATATTGGGCGATGATCTTGCTGCACTAAAGGCGTAGCATGTCGCTTCCACGCGCCGCTCCCAGTTTTCGCACTGTTTGGATAAGGCCCAAATTTTACAGATCCCGAGACCGAAGTGGTTTTTAGGCTTAGAAACAACGAAGCAATGGACAAATCCCACCACCGCTGCCACATGCAAAAGCATGGTCAAACCGCAATTATCTGTACAAAACCCTAATTTATTCAACACAGTTCCTGCACAGGCAAATTATGTTGATTATTATCAATAAATTTCAACATACTACAGAACTACTGTCATCAGTTCAGGATGACGGCGGGTTTGCAAGATGACGGGGCTGGCGGTGTTAAGCTTGTGGTTCAAACGACCGCTGCTCCAGCGAAGGCTGGAGCCTATCGCGCGTTGCGTTATCAACTAACGCCAATTTATGATTAATAGACGTGATAGGCCCCAGCCTGCGCTGGGGCAGCGTTGCACTATAACACTCTGGGTTCCCGCGGGGTTCCGGTGACAGGGTTCCTGTGACACGTGCAATGACCCCTTTACGTCGCGGTCCTGACCCGCATTAGCACTTGTAATGTAGGATTTGTTCTGGGAACACAGGGCGTGGCCGCTGTTTCAGGGCAGGCTCTTTGACATTGTTGGCGGTGTAAATTTTGGCGGTTAAATCGGCGCAGTCAGTATCCTACAAGAAACCACGATGTAGGAAATAATCGAACGCCGCTCTTTCGCGAAATGTCAAAATAGGCGTCAATCTTGTCAACTAGGTGTCAATTTGGGCGTTTTCGGCACCCGGCCATGTTGGATTAAATTTGCGCCATTTATGCACTGCTTTGGCGAACATTGCGCCTTTGTCCCCGGCATATTGCAGAAACAATGACGGCTCGATCAGTTCCAGTTCCATCAGGCGCATCACGCCGTTTGCATCGCGCAGCATATCGACGCGGGCATACAGGCACTTGGCGGGGGCGGCGTTTAGGGCGGCTTCGGCGAGGGTTACCGCATCATCGGGCGGGATGGTCGCCGCTTCGGTGCCGCCAAGATAGTCTTGGACGCGAAAATCGCCAGCCGCCGGGCGCTTGAGGATCGCGTGGCTATATTCGCCATCGAAATAGAACAAAGAATATTCGCCCTCAGTGGTGATCGCGGGCATAAATGGCTGGATCATCATCCGGCTGCCGGCCACATCATCAGGAATCGGATCGCCATCGTTCATCCGGTAGGTGCCGAATGCGCCGCCCGAAATCGGCGGCTTGATGATCAGGTTCGCCGTACCAAAATGTTCGGCAGCCATTGCCAACGCTGCGCTATCCAGTTGCTGCGCCATCAATGTTGGCACCACATCGACGCCATTTTCCGCCAGCTCGATCAAATAAGCTTTGTCGCTGTTCCACCGCAATATGCTGATGGGATTGGCGATCTTCACCCGCGCCGTTTCCAATGCCGCCAACAGCGCGTACCAATTAACTGGGTCCTTTTGATATCCCCACGCGATCAGCGGCAAAACCAGATCAAATGCGCGCAGGTCGCCGGGATTGGTCCACGCCCGGTATGCTGGAACAAAGCCGAACGCGGCTTCCAATGCCTGGCAATGCGGGGCGGGGTCCTCAAAATAATCGGGCGCGGGGATCAATACACAAATGTCAGCCATGATGTTGCCGCTTACTCCCCCGCCATATCGAGAATTTCTTGCCATTCATCGGGGCGGACAGGCGCAACCGACAGCCGCGACATCCGGACCAATTCCATTTGTTCCAGTTTCGGGTTGGCCTTGATCGCCTTTAACGTCACCGGATTGGCAAGCCTGCGGACGGGTTTGACCTTTACCGCGACGAATTTTCCCTTTTCGTCGCTGGGGTCAATGAAATGTTTCTGGCTGATGGTCATGATCGCGACCACTTCGACGCCGATATTGCTGTGATAGAAAAAGACCTGATCGCCCGTTTTCATCGCGCGCATGTGGATCGCGGCCAGATGATTGCGCACACCGTCCCATGTGCCTTCGCCCTCCGCCACCAGATCGTCATAGCTGTAGACATTGGGTTCGGATTTCATAAGCCAATACTGCTTCGCCAATTTTCTGCTCCTGATAATGCTGCGGCGGTTTTCGCTAGACTGCGATTTTGATTGAAACAAAATCGCAGTCTAGTTTCGTTGTTTTTCGGGATTTCCGAGCCGTGAAGTGTTTCCACTTCACTCAAAATCCCTCTAGCTGCGCCTTACGCCAACCGCTAGTCTGATGTCTATGAATCAGATACCTGTTATCTCGCTTGGCCAAAATGATCTTGATGTTCTGGGCAAGGCTTTGGGCGACAGTTTCAGCGCTTATGGTTTCGCCATCGTCTTGGATCATGGCCTTGACCCCGCTTTGGTCAGGCGCGGCTGGGAATTGACGACGCAGCTTTTTGCAAAGGATGCGGCATATAAGCAAGCCGGGTATAATGCCGACATCGCCGGGGCGCGGGGTTACACGCCGTTCAAAACCGAAATCGCGAAAGGCGCGGCGCACCATGATCTGAAGGAGTTCTGGCATATCGGACGCACTTTGCAGGCCGATAATCCGCTGCGCAGTTCGATGCCGGACAATGTCTGGCCCGCCGATATGCCTGAATTTGAAACGGTGTTCGCGGCGCTTTACGCAGAATTCGACCGCGTTGGCGCACGGATATTATCGTCGGTGGCGCGCTATCTGGGTCTGGATGCCGATTGGTTTGACCCCGCCATTGCGGACGGCAACAGTGTCTTGCGGCTGCTCCATTACCCGCCAATTGAAACGCAACCGGATGGCGCGATCCGTGCCGGCGCGCATGAAGATATCAACTTGATTACCTTGCTGCTTGGCGCCGAAGAGGCGGGACTGGAGATATTACGGCCGAATGGGGAATGGATGGGCGTATCGCCGCCCGCAGGCGGGCTTGCGGTTAATGTCGGCGATATGTTGCAGCGGTTGACCAACAACAAACTGCCCTCGACGACCCACCGCGTGGTCAACCCGGCCGGTGAACGCGCCCGGCTGAGCCGATATTCGATGCCGTTTTTCCTGCATCTGCGGTCAGATTTCCTGATTGAAACCTTGCCGCGGTGCATCGATGCCAATCAACCCGATCTGTATCCCGAACCGATATTGGCCGATGATTATCTGCGCGAGCGATTGATCGAAATCGGCCTTTTGAAGGTATAAGCGCATGTTTACGTCCCATAAACATTTTTTCTGTATCATTACAGAGCCGTCAACTTTGCGGCGCTCGGATGAAGGGATGCGGGATGGCTGGACAGTTGCATGGCTTAATTGAAAAAGCGGCGCAGGTCGTTGGATTCGATAAACTCCATCTCACAAGAATGATCGCGTACCGTGAAATAGATGCCTGGCTTGACCAGCGGGGCAGCGAGAAACTCGACGCGCTCGAAATTTCGTCAGGCTGGAAATGGCGGCAACGCACATGGCACAGCTATACCGAAATGAACTGGCCCGAATATGACATCTGCCAAGAATCATTGAACGAACAGTTCGACATCATTATCGCCGACAATGTCTGGGAACATTTGTTGTACCCCTATCGCGCGGCACGCAATGTGTTCGCCATGTTGCGGCCCGGCGGTATATTCATCAACATTACGCCGTTTATGATCCGGTATCATGCCGTGCCCACCGATTGCAGCCGCTGGACAGAGCTGGGCATGACGCATTTCTTGGAAGAAGTGGGTTTTGATCCGGCAAAGATTGAGACCGGCAGTTGGGGGAACGCGGCGGCGGTCAAATCCAACCTGAAAACATGGTCGCGCGTGGGTTGGCGCCGCAATTTTCCCAATGATCCGCGCTTTCCCTTAACCGTCTGGGCTATTGCAGAAAAGGATTGAGCTGGATTCGGCTTAACCCGCGACACTTGCGGTTTCTGCCTCCGCCTTGCGTTTCCGGATCATGGCTGCAATTTCCAGCACGCTGTCCCGCGCTGTCATCCACAATATCGCGGCATAGGCGGCACCGCCGATTGCAACCAGGATCGCAAGGTGCACTATCGCAGGCATCGCTGCAGTGGTCCGCGCGATAAATATGTAATCTGCACCATATACTATAATTGCCATTAATGCCGCAGCCAAGTATCCGGGCCAACAGGCTTGGACGACATTTCCTAAGGTGACGCCAATCAGCCGTCCGGCATGGATTATCGTAAACAGCAGCAGCAACGGCAGTCCGATCAACCAGCCCCAAGCCAGCCCGATCGTACCGAATTGCATAGCGACAAGATAGACAACCGGCATGATGAGTGCGCCCATTATTGCAATATGCATGGTGATGCGGGGCTTGCCGATCGCATTTATCGGCGGGCCAAATAGAATCTGCAAGGTCATGAACGGCATCGCCAGCGCCAAAATCTGGATCAACGGTATCGCCTCAAGCCACTTTGGTCCCATTAGGGTTGCGACCACCGGCCCTGCAGTAACCGAAAGCCCGAAATAAAGCGGGCAGGCGATCAGCATGATCAAGCGCATCGCTTTCAAAAATGCATACGCCATTGCCGACGGATCATGTTGCAACCGCGAATAGGCCGGGAAAGCGACCTCATTTAGAGGCGGCACGAATTTTGCGGCGAATATCTGCGTAAGGAACAATGCTTCGGCATAGAGGCCAAGTTCATGGATGTTGAACGCGCGTCCCGCGATAAACAGGTCGCTTTGGCTTTGTATAATCCAAAAGCCTTGCGTGATAAGAACCGTCACGGCGAAGCCAAGCATGCTGCCCGTGCCTTTGAAATTGAAACTGGGCCAATAATAAAACCGGGTTGCAACCACCAGCATTATGGCGCGCGACCAAAACAATATGATCGGTGTCCAAACCAATGTCCACACGCCGTATCCGTTCCACGCGAACGTGAACGAAAGAATGGCTCCCAACAATGCGGTCGTCAGATTGATCACGGCAGGCTTGCGGAATTCCAGATTGCGGCTGACCGATGCTTCGGACAGCACTAGAAACGGCGTGGCAAGATAGATTAATGATTGCCAGCGGAGCATTTCGGTCACTTGCGGTTCCCGATAATAGATCGCAGCAAGCGGCGCGGCTAGATATTGGATGATGGCCAGACTGCCGTTCAGCAGAATCAGCATGCCGAACGCTTGCCGGATTCGCATTTGATCGACCTTTTCGGACTGAATCAACGCACTTGCCAAGCCGTGGCCGTTTAGGAAATTCATAAAAACCAGAATAACCGATGTCATCGCAAACAAACCATAATCGCTGGGCGACAACAGCCGGATGACAGCAAAGGTTGCCACCCAGCTGATCGCTTGTGCAAAGATTTGCGTACCGGAACGCCAGATAACGGCGGATTTCACGCGGTTTCCAAAGTCTTTGTCGGCGCTGCCGGTATGGGTAGTGGTTTCCGTCATGTGGGCTTAATAGCAATTAATGCTTACCAAAACCTCGATATTCCCGACTGTCCGAAATTAATTGTCACAAATATGCAAAAGGCTGTTGACCGAATCAAATGCCCCCCATATAGGCCTCTCCAACGGGGCGAACGAGACGCTGTTTCGCCGCCCCGGTCGTCAAAAAACAGGTCACCTGCTCCTCTGGTAGTAATATCAGGGAAGGCTGGGTGTCCACTTTTTTGTCGATTGGCTCTTTGACATTGTGATAAAAAGATGAAGGGACATGTGGGCGACGGCGCCAGGTCCGGGGGTTTTTAGGCCCCGGGTGCTTGGTTAATAAAATAGTCGTTCAGCGCATATGTCCTATACCATGTATAGAATTATTGTGCAGGAACAACGCCTGAAAGTTCGAACTGTATCGGTTAGCGGATTTATCCGTGCCGATTAAGTTTTGGATACAAACTTGAGAGTTTGATCCTGGCTCAGAACGAACGCTGGCGGCATGCTTAACACATGCAAGTCGAACGAAACCAAGGCTTCGGCCTGAAGTTTAGTGGCGCACGGGTGCGTAACGCGTGGGAATCTGCCCTTAGGTACGGAATAACTCAGAGAAATTTGTGCTAATACCGTATGATGTCGAAAGACCAAAGATTTATCGCCTAAGGATGAGCCCGCGTAAGATTAGCTAGTTGGTGAGGTAAAAGCTCACCAAGGCGACGATCTTTAGCTGGTCTGAGAGGATGATCAGCCACACTGGGACTGAGACACGGCCCAGACTCCTACGGGAGGCAGCAGTGGGGAATATTGGACA
>JAYVBJ010000062.1:0-136412 GCA_043750535.1 Sphingomonadales bacterium
TCGCAGCCGCGTACGCCCTGACCGTTCAGACGAGGGTCGCCGCCGCGCCGGCAAACGTGGCCGCGCTCTTGGCGACGCTCACTGCGGAGACCACCGAACAAGGCATCGCACAGGCCGCCTATAACGCTGCGGTTCTGCTCGATGCCGGAAATGCCGTCAACGCGGCCGACGCCGCTGCATTGAGCAACCTTGTTGCCGACGCGAAGGCAAAGGTGGACGCGCTATACGCATCGATTATCGTGGACACGGACAGTCCCTTTGACGGCGTGCTCGATGTCAATGTGTTGGATGTTGCAAACTTGGCCGCGGCAGTTGCTGCCGCCGACGCCGCGAGTGTCGCTGCATCGGCTTTGGTGACACAGCTTGGTGCGGCGCACCCGAATTTTTTCAACGCACAGGCCATTGAGACCAGTGCAATTGCGCTGGACGCAGCCATGGAAGCGCTCGCCATTGCTTTGGCAGATTCAATAGTCGATGGAACAGATGGTTCAACCTTGGCGGCAGCACAATCGCTGGCAGATGCCAATGTCGCGCCCGCGCAGAGCCTCACTGCCGACCTGACCGCCTTGGTAGATCAAAGTGGTCTGGTCGCCACGACCCTGACCGCCCTCATTACGGCCAATGCGGAATTGTTAGCTGCGCAGACGGCGTATAGCGCCGCCAACGACCCTGCAACCGTAACAGCGGCCGATGCGGCCCTCAATACCACCCTGGACTCCTACGGCGTCGGGCACGAACCAGTCGGCAGCTTGATCATCCCCAACCTCTCACCGGACATCGGCTTATCCCCCGGCTTCAACTCGTGGATGACATTCTTCGGCCAGTTCTTCGACCACGGTCTCGATTTGGTCACCAAGGGCAACGCTGGTACCGTCTACGTCCCGCTGACGGCGGACGATCCTCTCATTGCCGGCACCGATGGCATACTCGGCAACGCGGACGACTTGCCCGCGCACTTGCGCTTCATGGCGCTCACGCGCGCCACCGTCACGCTGGATGCCTTCGGAGTCCCGCAGCACGAGAACACCACCACGTCGTGGATCGACCAGAACCAGACCTATACGTCGAACGCGTCGCACCAAGTGTTCTTGCGTGAGTACCTGCGCGTCGACAATCTGATACCTAACACCGGCCAGCAGACGCTGGCCACCGGCCGCTTGATCGACGGCAGTGCCGCGAGCGGCTCGCTCGACGGCGCGATCGGCAACTGGGGCGAAGTCAAGGCCCAGGCACACACCATGCTGGGCATCAATCTGAACGACTTCGACGTGCACAACGTGCCGCTGCTGGCGACCGACCAGTATGGCAAGTTCATTCCAGGCGTGAACGGCTATGCCCAGATGGCCATGGCGCCGGATGCGACCCACGCCACCAACTGGCTGCAGGAAGGCACTGCCGCCGGTATCACCACTGTTGGGTCCATCAGGACCAACCACGCGTTCCTCAACGACATCGCGCACCATGCCGCGCCGAGCATCGTTGATGTCGACGCCCTCGGGCAACGCGATGGAATAAAAAGCACGGTACAAATTGCGGATGCGGACATTGATGCAAACGGCAATGGTGTCTACGACGCAGGTGACACGCTCACCGATGTAGACGGCAACGGCATCATCGAGACCGCGGACTTCTTCGCGGCGGACAAGAACCTAGTAGACGGCAGCCTGAATGAATTGACCTACGACAACGAAATGCTCAATTCGCATTTCATCACCGGCGACGGCCGCGGCAACGAGAACATCGCGCTCTCCGCGATGCACTCGGTATTTCACTCAGAGCACAACCGCATACTCGAGGTCAACAAGGCGACGATCATCGCCAGCGGCAACGTCGCGTTCCTGAACGAGTGGCTCCGCGTCGACGTGGCAGCCAACCTCACGGCCGTGCAAGTTCAGGCGCTGAGTCCGGCCAGCCTGCAATGGGACGGCGAGCGCCTGTTCCAAGCCGCGCGCTTCAGCACCGAAATGCAGTACCAGCACCTGGTGTTCGAAGAGTTCGCGCGGAAAATCCAGCCGATGATCGACCCGTTCGTGTTCAACTCCTCGCCCGACATCAACCCGGCCATCTTCGCCGAATTCGCGCACGTCGTGTACCGTTTCGGCCACTCGATGCTGACCGACAACATGCCGCGCCTCGACGCCAACGGAAACCCGATGCCCGCCATGAAGGCGGACGGCACGCCGCTGAGCGCTGAGGAATTCGGCCTTGTCGCATCGTTCCTGAACCCGATCTCGTTCGACAACAATGGCGGGATCACGGACGATCAGGGCGCTGCTGCGATCATCCGCGGCATGACCATCGAGCGCGGCAACGAGATCGACGAATTCCTCGTCGATGCGCTGCGCAACAACCTGCTCGGCCTGCCGCTCGACCTCGGCGCGATCAACATCGCCCGCGGCCGTGACACCGGCATGCCGTCGCTGAACCAGACCCGTCAGGCGCTCTTCGACGCCAGCGGCTCGACCTTCCTCGAGCCTTACGACAACTGGGTCGATTTCGCCGCAAACCTCAAGAACCCGGTCTCGGTGATCAACTTTATCGCGGCCTACGGCACGCATACCACGATCACGACGGCGACGACCGCCGAAGCCAAGCGCGATGCAGCCTGGCTGCTTGTTATGGGCAACTCCGACGTGACGGGCGACGGCATCGCGGAGGTGGCTCCGGCCGACCGTCTGCAGTTCCTGACGAATACAGGCTCATGGGCTGCCAGCGGCACCAACACGAACAAGGGCGGTCTCAACGAGATTGACCTCTGGATCGGTGGCCTGGCCGAGAAGAAGATGCCGTTCGGCGGCTTCCTCGGCTCGACCTTCAACGCCGTGTTCGAACTGCAGATGGAAAACCTGCAGAATGGCGACCGCTTCTACTACCTCACACGTACGCAGGGTCAGAATTTCCTCGTCTCGCTGGAGCAGAACTCGTTCGCCAAGATGATCATGGCGAACACCGACCTGGCCCAGCCGGGCGCGGACGGCATCCGTGGAACGGCCGACGACATCATCGCCCGCCACATGGGCGTCGATTCGTTCGCGGTGTACGACCACGTGCTGGAAGTGAACGTGGCGAACCAGGTCGATTACACTGCCGCGACGCCGGCGGAAATCGCCGCGGCGCAGGGTGCCGTTGGGGCTGCCCAGACCGCTCTCGCTGCGGCTGTCACAGCCAGCAACACGGCGGATCAGGCGGTCGTCACAACTGCGGCGGCGCTGGTCGCCGCACAGGCTGCTGCGTCTGCTAACGCTGTAGCGCTTCGTGCTACGGCCAACACAGCCCAGGCACAGGCTACTGCGCTCACCACAAATGCGGAGTTCGGTCTCTTGCTGACGGCGGTCGTCGGAGCTAATGCGACGGATGCTGCTGCGCTACAAGCTGCCGCGAATGCGGCGCTTGTGGTCGCAAATGCGACAAACGCGGCGACGCTTCAGGCTTCTGCCAATGCTGCGCTTGCCGCCGACCAAGCAGCGGCGGCTGCAGTTACCCTGGCCGCTACAACTAACGCTACCACGCTTCAGGCCGCTGCAGATGCGGCGGCCGCTGCCGACCTGGCAGCTGCGAATGCGGTCATCGCCGCTGCTGCTGCCGCGGATGCCGAGGCGGACGCTTTGGCTGCCTTCAACGCCGCGCAAACGGCCCTGACAACCCTAACAAGCGGCGGCGGGTCGCAGGCTGATATCGACGCTGCAACGATCGTTCGCAACAATGCGCAGACGGCACATCAAACCGCCGTGGCCGCTTCGGACGCGGCCGATTTGCTCGTGACCACCACAGCAGCAACGGCGGCTACAACAGACGCGGCGGCGCTCCAGACTGCGGCCACTCAGGCTGCGGCGGATGACGCCGCTGCAGTTGCTGCCCAAGCCCTAGCCGCCACAACGGATGCTGTCGTGCTCCAGACTCAGGCGACTCAGGCAGCTGCGGACGATCTCGCTGCGACAAACGCTCAGGCGCTCGCTACGGCTGCGGCAGGTGCGGACGCTGCTCTGATGCCGGCCTTGAACGCTTACATCGCGGCCGTAGCTGCTGACCAAGCTGCGGACACAGCTGCTGCTTCGGCTGATGCACTAGCAGACGCTGCGGAAGCTGCCGATACTGCTTTGGTAACCGCTTCCGCTGCCGCTGCTGCTGCAACTGCAGCGGCCATAGCCGCCGCGACTGCTGAAACCACGGCGGCCGCCACTCTAGCCGCCGCCCAGGCTGAGTTGACCACGCTCCAGACGGAAGGTCATGCACCCGGCAAAGACCCGGTTGGAAACAACCCGGTCCTTGAGGCAATGGGGCTTGGGAAAGTCATCCGCGATGACCTGTCTACGGCTGCCGTGGAGACGCACTACATCCGCGTTCAGGGCGGCGAGCACACCGCTGTCGGCGGAACGGAATTCGACGACACCATCATCACCGACTTCGGTGATGACGGCATCTGGGGCGATGCGGGCAATGACCGCATCGAGTCAGGCGCGGGCGTCGACCTGGTCAACGGTGGTAGCGGCAACGACGTCATCACCGACTCGGGCGACACGGGCGACTTCCTCAAGGGTGACGAAGGCGACGACGTCATCTTGGGCGGCAACGGCCTCGACATCTACATGGGCGGCGAGGGCAAAGACGTCATCTTCATGAGCGTCGATGCTTCGGAAACGTTCGCGGGCCAGGGCAACGACTTCGTGCTGGGCGGCGACGGCATGGACGTCATCATGGGTAACGAGGGCGACGACTGGATCGAAGGTGGGACCGGTTTCGACGGCATTGACGGCGATATGTCAGAATTGTTCTTCGACTCGAAGATCATCGGGCACGACGTCATGTTCTCCGGATCGGAAGAGCAGGATTTCGAAGGCGAATCCGGCGACGACATCATGGTCCAGGGCGAGAGCGTAATGCGCAACGGCGGCCAGGCGGGCTTCGACTGGGTGACATACAAAGGCAACCCCAACGCCGCCGACGTCGATCTCGGGCGTCCGATCTTTCCGACCGAAGCGCAAGACATCCTCCGCAACCGGTTCGACCAGGTTGAGGCGGCTTCGGGCTACACTGCCAACGACGTGCTGGTTGGCGACGACCGCATCTACAATCCAAACGTCGCCGCGAACATCAACGCGGCTGCCGGAGCCGCCTTCTTCCGCGACGACATCAATACGACGGGTCGGGATCGCATTACTGGTCTCGATCAAATCATTTCCAACGCCGACATGACTGACGGCCGCGTCCACACTGCGGAGTTCGGCGACCTCAAGCCGGGGGCCCCGCTTGAGCGCGTCTTCGGCGACGGCAACGTCCTCATTGGCGGCGGCGGCAGTGACGTACTGACCGGCAAGGGCGGCAACGACATCCTCGATGGCGACCGCTGGCTCAACGTGCGGATTGAAGTGCACCAGAACAAGGACGGCACGGGTCCACTCGTCACCAACCTTGCTTCGGTCGGTGCCGACGGTTCGGTCGATAGCCTCAATGAAATCAAGGCCGACATGTTGGCTGGACGGATCAACCCTGGCCAGCTGCAGATCGTCCGTGAAATCATTACGACAGGCGCAACGGCGGCGGATTCTGATGTCGTCATGTATGCCGGCAACCGGTCGGACTATACGATTATAGCCAATCCCAATGGCACCATCACAATACGCGACAATGTTGTTGCGTCGCTGTTGATGCCCGATCCTGCGGGTGGTCCGCTTATAGTTGATAACCGCATCGCCAACGAAGGTTCGGATACGCTGTCAAATGTTGAAATTGCGCGTTTCACCAACCGCGATGCCAATGGGGTTCCAACGGGTACGTTTACCGACGTGTTCCTGCGGCCCTCAACCGGGACAGGTGCCCCTGTCATCGTTGATAGCAATGGCGGTACGCCAACCGAAGGCCAGCAGTTGGTTGCCAACGCGGGAACGATTGCAGACCTCAACGGATTGGGAACATTCAGCTACCAATGGCAAGTTGCGCCGGTCGGCACTCTGCCTGGCGGAATTTGGACCGACATTGCCGGTGCGACAGACCAAGACTTCACGCCAACGCAGGGCCAAGTTGGCCAGATACTGCGGATTGTCACCTCGTTTACGGACGGCATTGGCATCGTTGAAAACTTCATTTCTGCTCCAACCGCTGGCGTAGGCGATCTGTTCAACGGCACAGCCGGTGTAGACAATCCTGTGCTCACCCCGTTTGACGATGTGGCCAACGGGCTTGGCGACAACGACATTCTCGACGGCGGTGCGGGCAATAACCGGCTCGACGGCGGTGCTGGTCTGGACACTGCGTCCTACGCCAGTGCGGCGGCGGGCGTTACTGTCTCGATTGTTGCCGGTGCGCAGAACACAATAGGCGCTGGCACGGATACTTTGGTTTCGATTGAAAACCTGACAGGCAGCGCGTTTGCCGACACGTTAAACGGCGATGCAAATGCCAATGTGCTGATGGGCGGTGATGGCGGTGATACTCTCAATGGCAATGGCGGAGCAGATACGCTCGACGGCGGATTGGGTATCGACGCCCTTACCGGCGGCGATGGCGATGACACTTATGTTGTTAACGAGACCGGCGATGTCGTAAACGAAGATGCGACGGCAACCAGCGGAACCGACACGGTGCAATCAACCGCGAACGCCTACAGTCTAGGCGCTAACGTTGAGAACCTGACGTTCACCGGCACTGGCGGCTTCACCGGCACGGGTAACGCGCTGGCCAACGCGATCATCGGCGGTACAGGAAGTGATCTGCTCGACGGTGGATTGGGTATCGACGCCCTTACCGGCGGCGATGGCGACGACACCTATGTCGTTAACGAGACCGGCGATGTCGTGAATGAAGGTGCCTCTGCAACCAGTGGAACCGATACGGTGCAATCAACTAATAACGTCTATAGTTTGGGCGACAATATCGAGAACCTCACGTTCACCGGTACTGGCGGCTTCTCCGGTACGGGTAATGCGCTGGCCAACACAATCACCGGCGGTACAGGAAATGACGTACTCGACGGTGGATTGGGTGCCGACACAATTTTGGGCGGCGATGGCATTGATAGGCTTATCGGCGGGGCGGGAATCGACGCGCTTACCGGCGGCGATGGCAATGACATCTATTCGGTTGATGAAACTGGTGACGTTGTTACTGAAACTGCCTCTGCAACCAGCGGAACGGATAGAGTCAATTCAACCGCCAACGTCTATAGCCTAAGCGACAATGTGGAACGTCTCTTTTTTGTCGGTACCGGTGACTTCAACGGTACGGGTAACGCGCAGGCGAATATGATCGTCGGTGCAGCCGGAAACGATACGCTCGACGGCGGTGCAGGCATCGATACACTTGCCGGCAATTTCGGAAATGACACCTATTTTGTCGATGTTGCGGGTGATATCATCCTTGAATCGTCGGATGTTACTGGCGGCTTGGATACTGTTAACGCAACAGCGGACAGCTATACGCTGGGCGCGTTTATCGAAAACCTCAACTATATTGGATCGGGAACCTTCACCGGAACGGGCAATACACGTGCGAATGTCATAACCGGCGGTGCATTTGGCGATACTCTTGATGGCGCTGGCGGGAACGACACGTTGTTCGGCGGTGCCGGTGCCGATTCGCTTTCCGGCGGTACAGGAAATGACACACTCGACGGCGGTACGGGCATCGACGCACTTACCGGCGGTGATGGTAATGACACTTACATCGTTGATGAAACCGGCGATGTCGTCAATGAAGGTGCTACGGCAACCAGTGGAACCGATACGGTGCAATCTACCGCGAACGTCTATAGTTTGGGCGACAACATCGAAAACCTGACGTTCACAGGTACTGGTGGTTTTTCCGGTACGGGTAACGCGCTGGCCAATACGATCACCGGCGGCACAGGAAATGATGTACTCGACGGGGGATTGGGTGCCGATACACTGTCGGGCGGTGATGGCATTGACAGGTTGAACGGCGGGGCGGGCATCGACGCGCTTACCGGCGGTGATGGCAATGACATCTATTCGGTTGATGAAACTGGCGACGTTGTTAGTGAGACTGCCACTGCAACCAGCGGCATGGATAGAGTCAATTCAACGGCGAACGTCTATAGTCTAAGTGCGAATGTTGAACGTCTCTTTTTCGTTGGTGCCGGTAACTTCACTGGTACGGGTAATGCGCTCGACAACATGGTCGTCGGTGCCGCAGGAAATGATACGCTCGACGGCGGCGCAGGTGTCGATACACTTGTCGGCAATTTTGGAAATGACACCTATTTTGTCGATGTGGCAGGTGATATCATCCTTGAATCGTCAGATGTTGCTGGCGGCTTGGATACGGTCAACGCGGCTGCGGCCAGCTATACGCTGGGGGCGTTTGTCGAAAATCTGAACTACACGGGATCGGGATCCTTCACAGGTACGGGCAATGCATCGGCGAATGTCTTAACCGGCGGCGCATTGGGCGATACTCTGAGCGGTGCAAACGGAAACGATACGCTGATCGGCCTGGCTGGCAACAACAGCCTGGATGGCGGCGCCGGGTCTGATACCGCAAGCTACACCACGGCAACGGGAGCTGTTACAGCTTCACTCGTGGCGGGAGTGGGCGCGACTGCCAACGGCTTTGGCGGACAGGATACCTTCACTGCCATCGAAAATCTGACCGGTAGTAACCACGGCGATACCCTCACGGGTGACGCATTGGCCAACCGGCTGTTCGGTGGTGACGGCGATGACATCCTGAACGGCGGTGCTCATAATGATACGATCGATGGCGGCGCAGGCAGCAATACGATCAACCAGCTGAGCACCGACGGACGTGACTTCATCGATGGCGGCGGAACTTCGGTTGATGCTGAAAAGGACACCTATCGCCTGACCGGCGTTGCGGCAGCCGAAACGTTCAACATTTACACCCGGTCTGCATACCTCGCCTTGGTGCCAACAGCAGTGCTCAATGCCAATACCGAAATTGTCGTGACACGCAACGGTACTGCGGTAACGAACATCATTGCCGAGCTTGATAATATCGAGGAAATTACGGTCAACGCGCTCGATACGACGGCAAATGATGGCAATGGTGTGGTCAATGGCGGCGTCAACGGCGGTGACACAATCAACATCATCGGCGATTTCACCGAGACCAGCCTTGATTTCAACACGATCACGATCGGCGGTACAGCGGGCAATGACGTGGTGAATATTGCTGGCCTAACCTCTGCCCACCGTATCGTGTTCAACACCGCCGGAGGAACCGATTCGGTTGTTGGTACACTTCGTCCACAAGACGTCGTCAACGGAGCCTCTCAACCAGCAGCCCCCCAAAATCCGGCGACTGATTGGAACTTAGATGACTACTTCGGCGGCAACGATGGCTTTAAGTTCAACGACGGAATGTTGGGATCGTACCATCTGACCCCGGCAATGATTCAACAGCTTGCTCCGTTGGCAAATGGCGCTTCGGCGGCACTGGCTCCTGCGGTCACGGCGGCATCGATTGTGGAAGCACCGGACATGACGTTTGATTGGTTTGATGACATTGATCAGCATCACATTCTGTTTGATAAATGGCATGGCGCGATAATCAACTAACGCCAAAAAGAAAGCCGGGCTGATAGATCATCAGCCCGGCCTTTTTTAAAACGTGAAAGAAAATGAAATGACGCTGCTATTTCGAAATCTGCCCGAACCAATGGAAGCCGCGCTGTCAAAGTGCCGGTCATTTTTTGTCAGCGCCGCGATGTTCAGTGCGCTGATCAACCTGCTCTATTTGGCACCGACATTGTACATGATGCAGGTGTATGACCGGGTTGTGCCGACGGGCGGTGTCATAACGCTGTTCTGGCTGACGCTGATCATTGCATTCGCAGTCGGCACGTTAACGGCGCTTGAAAATATCCGTTCGCGTTTGATGATGCGCGCCGCGCTACGTTTGGATATCGAGATTTCCGGGACAATTCTTGACCGGCTTGTGGCACGCAGCTCGCATTCGAAGGATCAGACCAGCACCGCATCGGCGATGCGAGAGTTTGACAATTTGCGGCAGGCGATGACCGGGCCTGTAACAATGGCGGCATTTGATGCGCCGTGGACACCGATCTATTTGATCGCAGCGTTCGCAATCCATCCGATATTGGGACTGCTGATTTGTTGCGGCGGGGCTGTGCTGATCGCGTTGGCTGTTGTCAATGAGCGCGTCGTTAGGGAGCGCAGCAAGCAGGGGCATCAGGCCAATGCCGCCGCTTACGCCGCGCAAGAGATGCTGACGACCAAGGCCGAGGTAATCAGGGCGCTGGGTATGCGCCGCGCGGTGGTCGCGCGGCAGAAAGTGGCGCGAAGTGCGGGGCTTTCCAGCTTAACCTTAACCCAGCTGTCGAGCAGCCGTTATTCCGCATTGGTCAAATTTGTACGCATGTTCTTGCAATCATTGTCGCTTGGCGTCGGCGCTTGGCTGGCGATCAACGGGCAGATTTCCATCGGCACAATTATCGCGGCGTCGGTTTTGTTAAGCCGGGCACTGCAACCGATTGAACAATTGGTCGGCAGCTGGCCGGTGATCAACCAATCGCGCCATGCCATGTCGACACTGACCGCGCTTTTTGAACAGACCGAGGCCGATGACGCCGCGCCGCTTTTGTTGCCCACGCCAAAGGGTCATGTCGAAGCGAACAGTGTAACATTACGCAATCCGCAAGGTACCGCGTTCATCTTGCACGACGTATCATTTTCGCTCGTTCCCGGCGAAGTCGTTGGCTTGATCGGTAATTCGGGTGCCGGCAAGTCCACGGTTGCACGCATACTCGCAGGCGCGATTAGACCCGATGCTGGCGAAGTGCGTATTGACGGCGCGACATTTGACGATTGGGATCAAGAGCGCCTGGCCCAGCATATTGGCTATCTTCCTCAGGATTGCGCCTTATTGCCTGGGACGGTTGCGGAAAATATTTCCCGCTTCAGCCCGGACCGGGATAGCAATTCAGAAGAAGTCGCGGCCAATATCGTTGGCGCTGCGCAGCTGGCGGGAATCCATGAATTGATATTGCGGATGCCCGACGGCTATAACACACAAATAGAAGGGCCCGGTTTTGCCTTGTCGGGCGGACAAACGCAGCGGATCGCGCTGGCCCGCGCATTTTACAACGATCCCAAAGTCTTGATATTGGATGAACCCAGTTCGGCGCTGGATGCCGAAGGCGAACAAGCACTCGCGCGCGCAATCGATGCCGCAAAACAGCGCGGGGCCGCTGTCTTGATGGTCGCCCACCGGTCTTTCATCCTGAACAATGCCGACCGGTTAATCGTGATGGCAAACGGCACTATTGAACATCAGGGGCCACGCGCCGAAGTCATCGAAACGCTTCGTGAAGCAGCGAGCCGCCAAAATGTCGTTAATTTGAAACGGAACTAAAACAATGAGTAGCACGGCAAATGCATCCGAAACCGATGATATCTTTCAAGAACTTGGCACTGCGAAAGTTGAAGTCCGCAAGGGGTTGATGATCGCGGGGGTTTTCTTCATCGGGTTTCTGGGCTGGGCAGCGATGACGCCGCTGGATGCCGGGGCCATCGCCCAGGGTGTTGTTGCGGTGTCAGGCAACCGCCAATCTGTGCAGCACCGTGACGGCGGTATTGTCACCGCGCTGAATGTAACCGAAGGAAAAATGGTTCAAAAGGGCGACTTGCTGCTCACTATTTCGGCGTCGGAGCTTGTCGCTGCTGAACGCGGCATGGCGGGGGAAATTGTCAATCTGTTGGCGCTGCGTGAACGGCTTCGGGCCGAACGTGATGGATCAGGATCGGTGCGAACACCCGCCGAATTTGCCGCGATCGCTCCCGAAGATGCTGATCTGGCGAAGGAAGCCATCCACGGCCAACGGATGTTGCACACGGCGCGGCTCAACGCGGTGAGCGGTGAGCGTGATGTGATTGGTCAGCGGATTCAACAGTTCAATGCCCAAATCGGCGGCTATCAGCACCAAATCAAAGCCAATCTGGAACAACAAAGGCTGATCAAGGACGAACTATCCGGGCTGCGTGAGCTGGAAGGGCGCGGCTTTGTATCAAAGAACCGCATCCGTGAAATGGAACGCAATGCTGCAGCACTCGATGGCGGTTACGGATCATACACAGCCGAAATCGCAAGGTCTTCAGAAGCCATTGGCGAAGCGCGGTTGCAGATGGTGTCGCAGGGACGCAAGACGTTGGAGGAAGCCGCCGCCCAGTTGCGCGATGTTCAAGTCCGCCTCGATGATCTGCAGCCAAAGTTACTGGCGACGCGCGAACAATTGGGCCGCGCCAAGATCCGGGCCACTGCAACAGGGCGGGTTGTCGGTTTGAAAGTACATACAGTCGGCGGCGTTGTGTCCGCCGGGGAAACGATGATGGAGATCGTCCCGCAGAACCGCGCGCTGGTGGTGGAGGCCAAAGCATCGCCGAATGACGCCGATGATCTGAAGGTCGGCATGGCCACCCAGGTCCGTTTTAGCGGGCTGCAGGAAAAGACAATCCCAGTGCTGCACGGCAATATCAGCAAAGTATCCGCCGACAGCTTTGAAGACGAGCGGACGGGTATGCGTCACTTCATGATCGAAGTGATGGTCCCTGAGGCTGAACTTGGCAAGATCCGTCAGGCCCGCGGCAACAAGGGATTGCAGGCAGGGGTTCCTGCCGAGGTCGTTGTCCCGTTACGCAAACGGACCGCGTTTACCTATTTGACCGAGCCACTTACCCAAATGCTGTGGTTGGCGGGCAGGGAAAATTGATCTGGCTTGGCCGGGTCGCCCCAGTTCAGGATGACGGTGCGGCTGATCCTCAACGCGACCTCGCAATAATGGCAGGCGTATTTCGCAAGGCATCTTGTTCCAGATAGCAAATCCGGGCTACTGGATAGTCATGAATAGCAACCCACAGCCCATCAATTGGGATCTGCGCGACGCCCGAGGATGCGGACCGACGGTAATCAATCTTGGCGCGACCATTGTCTCGCTTGCCGTTCCGGATAGGAATGGTTTGGTATCAAACGTTGCGCTCGGCCTGCCCAGTGTCGAAGGCTATCTTGCCGATAATTCACATCTTGGCTGCGTAGCCGGGCGGTTTGCGAACCGCATCGCCGGGGGCCGTTTTTCACTCGATGGCCAAGATTACCAGTTACCGGTCAACAATGGCGCGAACATGCTTCATGGCGGCGACGATGGTTTTCACAGACGCCTATGGAATGGCGAATCAATAGCACACCCAAATGGCAAGGGCGTGCGCCTGTCATTAATCAGCCCGGATGGCGACGCGGGTTTCCCCGGTGAAGTATTGGTCTCTGTCACCTATGTCTGGACGCAGGACCGCCGCCTGATCATCGAGTATGATGCCACCGCCAGCAAGCCGACGCCGTTCAATATCACGCAGCACAGTTACTGGAATCTTGGCGGCGCAGAAGGTAATTCGGCCGTGCTCAGTCACGAACTTAGCGTGCATGCCGACGCCTATCTTCCTGTCGATAGCAGCTTGATACCGGCCGGCGCATTGTGCCCCGTGGCCGGAACGCCGTTTGATTTTAGATCGAAGAAACCGATTGGCCAAGACATTGCAATGGACGATGTCCAGCTGCACCGAGGGAACGGATACGATCATTGCTGGGTATTAAATGGCACCGGGTTGCGGTGCGCCGCTGAACTCAGCCATCCAGGTTCCGGGCGCTGTATGACGGTTGAAACCGACCAACCGGGATTGCAGGTCTACACTGGAAATGCGCTCGAAAATGATACCGGCGACGCGGTTTACCGCAGGCATGGCGGCGTCGCTTTGGAAACCCAGCATTTCCCGGATTCGCCGAACTGGCCGCATTTTCCCGATACCATCCTGCGCCCGGGGCAGCGTTTCAAGAGCATAACGATATACTCGTTTTCTTTGATGTAGAGCGGGACATGACATTTGAGTGAAGCCAATCCCCACCGCGCATTAGTGCTTGTAATGTAGGATTTGTTCTGGGAATGCAGGCCATAGCCGCTTGTTTGGCGGTTCGCTCTTTGACATTGTTGGCGGCCAAACTACCACCCTTCGCAGCAGCATCTGCGGAGACGGAAAATGAAAAAAACCACGATGTTGGAAATATTCGAACGCTAAGCTTTCGTAAAATGTCAAAATAGGTGTCAATCTTGTCAACTAGGTGTCAACTTCGCGCTTTTCGGGTCCACGCCGATGGCGTTAGATTTTTTGGCAATACGCGCCCTGTGCCGGTTTGACTTGTAGCTTTAGCGGCAGGTTCGTGCCTTCGCCGTTGCTGCGTATTTCGAGTGCGGCCATCAGCTCTGCGACGCCAGATTTGGGCAGCACCGCAACAACGCAACCGCCAAATCCGCCGCCGGTCATGCGCACGCCGCCAGCATCGCCGATGATATCTGCCATGAAATCGACTAGCGCGTCGACAGCAGGAACGGTCACTTCAAAATCATCGCGGAGCGACGCATGTGAAGCGCGCATCAACACCCCTAATGCGGAAAGGTCATTGCCGCGCAGTGCCGCCGCCGCCGCCAACGTTCGCGCATTTTCACTAACGACATGACGCGCCCGGCGAAATGCGACTTGGTCAAGATCACCGGCAGCAGACAATAAGCGTGCCTCGTCCAGATCACGCAGGGATTCTAAACCATAATGGCGCGCCGCCGCCTCACATTGCGCGCGCCGTTCATTATAGGCGCTGCCGACCAATCCGCGCGTCACGCCGGAATGGACAATGACGATAGCGGCATCGCCGGGAACAGGCACCGACGCCGCGTCTAGGTTGCGGCAATCAATCAGCAGTGCATGGCCATTGGCGCAACGCGCCGACGCCAATTGGTCCATAATTCCGCAAGCGCATCCGACATAATGATGTTCCGACCATTGCGCTATTTTTGCCAACTCAGTCAGATCGGGATCGGTGATCCCACCCAGCCGGGACAATCCTAAACCAAGCGACACCGCCAACGACGCCGATGATGAAAGCCCCGCACCTTGCGGCACATTGCCCGCAATCGCGATATCCGCGCCCTCACAAGGCACGCCGGACGCGATCAATCCAGCCGCGACGCCGCGAACATGGTTGGTCCAATCGCCTGCTGCGGCGGGAGGAATTTCGGTTGTCAGATCGAACCGCGTGCTGTGGTCTTGCAGATCGAGTGCAGCTGCTTCAACATTGTTATCAATGCGGCGTCCCAATGCCACCGCTGTGCCAAAAGGAATCGCGCAAGGCAGAACGAAGCCGTCATTATAGTCGGTATGCTCGCCGATCAAATTGACCCGGCCGGGGGCGAACGCAACCAAATCAGGCTGCCGTCCATAAATGCGCGAGAAGCCTGCTACCGCCCGGTCAATCGCCGATGTCGCGGGGTCGTTCATGCGGTGTCGCCCACGGCTTTACGCAGACGTTCGGCGGCTTGTTCGGGCGTTAAGTCGCGCTGGGCCTCAGCCAGCATTTCATAGCCAACCATGAATTTGCGGACGGTCGCCGAACGCAACAGCGGCGGATAGAAATGCGCGTGCAATTGCCAGTGCGACTGGTCACCGGCGACAAACGGCGCGCCATGCCACCCCATCGAATAAGGAAACGAACAACCGAAAAGATTGTCGTAGCGCGCGGTCAATTCCTGCACCGCAGCGGCAAGCGAATTGCGCTGATCATTGTCCAGATGGTCCATGCGTTGCAGCGGTTGACGCGGCAGCAACAGCGTTTCAAATGGCCATGTCGCCCACCAAGGGACGATGGCCAGCCAGTGATCGTTGGCAAAAACTGCGCGCTCGCCGCCGGTTTCTCGCGCCATCACGTCCATTAACAATGACCGGCCATGTTCGGCAAAGTATCGGCGTTGGTTATCGTCCTCGGTCGCTGCTTCGTCGGGCAAATGGCTGCTGGCCCAAACCTGGCCATGCGGGTGCGGGTTGGAACATCCCATCATCGCGCCTTTGTTTTCGAACAGCTGGACCCAGGCATAATCGCGGCCAAGCTCCGCCGTCTGGCTTGCCCAGCAATCGACGACGGCGCGAACTTCCGCCCGGGTAAGTTCGGGCAGCGTTTTGGAATGATCGGGAGAGAAACAGATGACCCGGCATTGCCCGGAAACAGGTTCCAGCCGGAACAGCGGATCGGGATCAGGGTCGCCCGCACTGACTGGAGCTAGGGCCGGAGCCAAAGCCGGAAAGTCATTGTCAAACACATGGGTGCTTGAATATGCAGGGTTCACCACACCGTTGGCACGGGTGTTTCCAGAACAGAGGTAGCAGTCTGGATCATAGCCGAGACGCGCTTCATCAGCAACCGCGTCGGTTTGGCCGAGCCAAGGCCGCTGGCTGCGATGCGGAGAAACCAGCACCCATTTTCCGGTAAGCGGATTTTTCCGGCGATGCGTTGCCTCAAACATGCGTTGTCTCAAACATGTTTCGCCTTGGCAGATCCCGGTCCGACATAGGCCGCCTTATTGCCGAAAATGAAGCCATCAATGAAGGCCTGTAGGATCGGCATCGGCAACGAACCATTCCATTTATGCAGCAGATCGGTGATGCTCCCGGTTGTCACTCGCTTCTCCCTTTATGCTTTAGGCCAAGTTAGTAACGAGATCAATCTTGGTCCGCAATCTTATTGACGCAATGCAGGTTGCAAAGGCATAGTGTGCCGATGAATGATTTGATGCGGCTGGGCGTTTGTTACTATCCCGAACATTGGCCCGAAGAATATTGGGAAGATGACGCACAGCGCATGGCCGCGATGGGGCTTTCGCGGGTGCGTATCGGCGAGTTTGCATGGAGCCGGATCGAACCGGAACCCGGCCAGTATGACTGGGATTGGCTCGACCGCGCCGTTGCGACACTGCACCGCCACGGTTTGGGGATCATTATGGGAACTCCCACTGCGACGCCGCCCAAATGGCTGGCCGATAGCATGCCCGACATGGTCGCGATTGACGCACAGGGCAATCCGCGTGGGTTCGGATCGCGCCGCCATTATTGTTTCTCACATGCCGGGTACGCGCGGGCTGCTGACCGGATCGTTAAGGCGATGGCCGTGCGGTATGGCGACCATCCGGCAGTCACCGCTTGGCAAACCGACAATGAATATGGCTGCCACGATACTGCAGTCAGTTATTCGGCGGCGGCGCTGCATGCTTTTCGCGATTGGCTCGGCGAACGCTACCCATCAATCGGCGCGCTCAACACCGCTTGGGGCAATGTTTTTTGGAGCATGGAGTATAGGTCGTTTGCAGAAATCGACCTGCCAAATTTGACGGTGACCGAACCCAATCCAGCGCATGTCCTCGATTTCCGGCGCTTTTCATCGGATCAAGTCGTGCGTTTCAATCGCCGTCAATGCGACATCCTGCGCGCCCATTCTCCGGGACGTGACGTGGTCCATAACTTCATGGGCTTCTTTACCGAATTTGACCATCACGCGGTTGGCCGCGATCTTGATGTTGCCGCTTGGGATAGCTACCCGCTTGGCTTCCTTGAACAATTCTGGTTCTCGAGCGAGGAAAAGAACGCCTATTTTCGTCAGGGACATCCCGACATTGCGGCGTTCCACCACGACCTTTATCGTGGCTGTACACGCGGTGGCCGCTGGTCGGTGATGGAACAGCAACCCGGTCCGGTAAACTGGGCGCGCTTCAATCCGGCGCCGCTGCCGGGCATGGTGCGGCTGTGGACGTTGGAGGCGATGGCGCACGGCGCGGAACTGGTCAGCTATTTTCGTTGGCGTCAGGCTCCTTTCGCTCAGGAACAGATGCATGCCGGGCTACTCCGTCCTGACCGCGCCGATGATGTTGGCGCGCATGAAGCACGGCAAGCGGCATCGGATATTGCCACAATCGGTCCCGTCGGTGCGCCGCCCAAATCAGTCGCCATGATCTTCTCTTATGAAAGCGATTGGGTGACCGGCATCCAACCACAAGGCAGCGGGTTCAGCGCGCTACGGCTGGCATTCGAGTTTTATTCGGGGCTGCGCTTGCTCGGGCTCGACGTCGATATCATTCCGCCCGGCACCGCGCTTGATGGCTATAAGATGGTTGTCATCCCGTCACTGCCAATCCTTCCGGACGGATTGGCGGCGCAATTGGCGGCGTTTGATGGCCCGGTTGTGATCGGTCCGCGCACCGGCAGCAAGACGCAATCATTTGCGATTCCGCCAAATCTAGCGCCCGGAGCGTTGCAGTCGTTGATCCCCGTTAAAATCGTGCGCGTTGAATCGCTGCGTGATGGGGTGTCCGAACCAGGCGACGGGTTTGCCATCTCGCGCTGGATCGAACATGCCGAGACCGATGTGGCGGCAGAAGAAACGCTGCTGTCTGGCCAAGGCGTCGTCTTCGCCAATGGCGGCATCCGCTATATCGCGGCGTGGCCGGATGCGGCTTTGCTGGAACGCGTATTGCGACGCACCGCGGATGCGGCGGGGCTTAAGGCGCTTGATCTTGCTTCAAAATCATTGCGGATCAGGCGTGCAGGCGACCTTTGTTTTGCGTTCAACTATGGCACGTCGCCGGTCACGCTGGACCGCGCCGGGGACACAGATTTCATCATCGGCTCGGCTACACTTGGCCCCGCGCAAATATCGGTCTGGCGGATGCCCGCGCCGTAATTCGCTGGCTCTGTTTATACAGGGTTGATTCGGTGGCCGGGGAGCCACTTCAAATCGCCATTTCCGGACCAAAATTGAACCCAAAAGTAGGACCAGAACGAGCACCAAAACCTGGACCCCGCCGAGCCCCCAAGACGCCAAGTTGACACCTAGTTGACAAGATTGACACCTATTTCGAAATTTATCAGCAGTCCGGCGTAATATAATTTCCAACATCGCGGTGATGCTGGTTGTTTGTCGCCGCCCAAAATGTGCCAACAAACACCGCCACAAATGCCGATGCGATCATGCTGCAAAGGCGGTTTACCATTTCAAAGAGCCAGCCCGATAAAAGTGGCCAAACCCTCGATCCCAAAACAAATCCTACATTGCAAGCGCTAATTGCCAAAGAGCGATCGAGCCATTTTCGCACCCGCTACATTGCGGTCGAGGAAAATGCACTGTCACAGCAATCCTGGCCGAGATCGAGTTAAGCCCCTCTCCTTTAGGAGGGGGTTGGGGTGGGGATTGTCAGCATTGCGCTCCGCCGATGATCCCCCGCCGCAACCTCCCTCTGCGCCTCCGCAGACCTCCGCGTGAAGCAAAATGGTTTCGCGCAGAGGTCGCAGAGTTCCGCAGAGGCGCAGAGTTTTTCACCCACGACCTTATGGCAATTACGGTAAAAGGGCATTTAACTCTATTTGCAATCGGTTTACAGCTTGGTAAGCTGCGACGAGGGAGATAATTAATTGCACTTTCACCGTAAGTTGAATTGAATGAGACGAAGAATCTTCGAAGACGTTCTATCGTCAGAAGGCGGCTCCGTGGTCATGTTCACCGATCCTCGGTTTCCTATGAAGGATATCCAGCAGATTTCTAGCAAATTGCAGAGTTGGGATATTCTCGTTCCAGGATACATTCCTGAAACAGCAGGGATGCTGTCTGTTGAGGAACTGATACTAGAAGCAAATTTTGAGGATTCAACAACCGTTCTGTTGCCAGACCGAAACTTGATAACGCGAATGGCGGCAATTGCTAAATCCGGAGTGCAAGTTTCCGCGAAACAACCCACTATGATGGCAGCAAACCTGATGGCGTTCGCTCAAGCTTTGGAGATGACCATCGAGCCTTCAGTTGCCTTCCATGAACTTGCATCACGGACTGGCAATGATAACGCGCTTGTGGAGTTATCATGGTTCAGAGCTGCCGACGAAACACAAAAGTTGGCATGGATTGACATTGCGCTAGGACGAACGCCACGGTTGCCGTCGGTAACGCCGATAGTTGAAGAGGCGATGGATTTTGAAAGCCCTCCTGGACGATGGCAACGAAACTATGCGGTTGCTTTAAAGATGGCAGAGATAGAACTCCAAAACATGCCCAATTTGGACCGACTCCTAACTTTGCTGCATTGGATGGTCGATGACTTCATCTATGCCGGGCCTGCAGGCTGTTTCGCGGCAATGTACTATTCTCCTACCGCCCCGAGAGGCGGGATGATAAAGCAGCTCCGGTCAGCTGATCGTGAAAGAGCAATTGCCGGAGTAAAAAACGCAGCTTGGGACATAACTTACATCAGCGATTTCATAAGGCGGGTGAGGGAGCAAGAGAATGATGAAGTTTGGTATATTCTCGCCACCGCCGACAAGAACTTGGCCTTAGTTGCCTCGTTATGGAGCTTGGGTTCAGATCAGGCCGAGATCGCCCGATCATACAGCCAATGGTGGCCTGAAAAAGATGCGCTCACTATCGCCGACGAGCTAATCCGAATAGCTAAATTAGTTAGTCAACGCCCAATGCGGGCATCGCAAGGTTTTCAGGAAAGTCCCGTCGAATTGTTTATTGAATCTGGCGAAATGTTTGTGAAAAGTTGGAGGCCATTTTAGGATCGATGCGTGAAACGGGAGTTGCCCCTAAAGCCGAATTACGTTGACACAATTAAGGTGACAAAATTACGGTGGGAGTGCACTTAATTATTCCCCTCGGCTCTGCATACCAAGCTGTAAGCGGTTTGCAAACAAGGTTAAGTGCACCGCACCGTGACCCCGTTCGCCCTGTCTCCCCGGTGGGTCGATGTCGAAGGGCAGGTTGCTTGCCTCATCCGCAGACAGGCTCTGGGCGAACGGCATTGCTGCACTCAAACGCGATAGCGAAGCTCGACGCCGCCCCCTAAATATCGACCACAATCTTGCCGAAATGGGTGTTCGATGCCTGATGCCGGAACGCGTCGGCAAGGTTTGCTAGTGGGAAGCTCTTGTCGAGCACGGGCTTGATCCCCGAAACGTTGATGGCGCGGATCATGTCGATTTGCTGTTGGCGGCTGCCGACGGTCAGGCCCTGTACGCGCAGCTGTTTGGCCATCAGGGTCACGGTCATAACCGGGCCAACATAGCCCGCCAATATGCCGATCACCGCGATATGGCCGCCGTTGCGCGCCGCGATCATCGATTGATCGAGCGTGCCTGCGCCGCCAATTTCGACGACATGGTCAACGCCGGTTCCGCCGGTTAGCTCTAACACTTTCATGCCCCAGGCTTCGGTTTCTTTATAGTTGATCAGATGATCCGCGCCGAGCGCCTTTAACCGTTCCAACTTGGCGTTGCTTGATGATGTTGCGATCACGGTGCAGCCCATCGCCTTGGCAAATTGCAGCGCGAATATCGACACGCCGCCGGTGCCTTGGATCAGCACGCTGCTGCCCGGCTTAATGCCGCCATCGACCACCAACGCGCGCCACGCGGTCAATCCTGCGCAGGTCAATGTTGCCGCTTCGGCATGTGAGTAACCTTTTGGGGCATGGGTGAACCAAGTTGTCGGCGCGGTCACCGCTTCGCGGGCATAGCCGTCAATTCCGTCGCCGGGGACGCGGGTGAAGGCATCGCTGGGCGCGGTTCCATCAAGCCAATAGGGAAAGAAAGTGGTGAGCACCGCGTCGCCGACTTTGAAATCGGTCACGCCCGCGCCGACCGCCGTTACTTCGCCGGCACCGTCGGACATCGGGATACGGCCATCCGCGCTCGGGATCATCCCCATCACCACCGCATAGTCATGATAATTGAGGCTCGACGCACGCAACCGGACACTAATTTCGCCAGCGGCTGGCGCGGCGGCATCGGCAATGTCGGCAAGCGTGAGATTATCGAGGCCAGCGGGGGATTTTAACTGGATAGCTTTCATGATGTCGTTTCCTCAATTGATTCGGTTCTGGATTGACGTGCCGGTAAATCGGCTCAACATTCAAGCCCGAAGTGCCGTGCCGCCAAAATGAGTGATTATGATCTGGTCAATCGTGGCGGCACGATTGCCGATGTGAAATCACCTTCAAAGATCACGCCTTGCACTTTCACCTCCCGCAAGCGCGCAGCACCGCCAGCATAAGGATCGCGATCGAGCACCGCAAAATCGGCCTTTTTGCCGGCCGCAACGGAACCGACCAGCGCGTCCATACCGATGACTTGCGCGGCCTCTATGGTGACCGCACGCAAGGCCTTGTCGAGGCTCAGCCGTTCGTTCGGTGCCTTCGGCTTGCCTGCGATGGTGATGCGGTTGGCGGCAACCCACGCGAGGTAGAGCGGATCAATCGGGGCCATGTTGAAATCGCTGTGCAGCCCCAGCGGTACGTTCTTGCGCTCAAGCGAACCGAGCCGGTTGATATTGGCGGCGCGGTCAGGCCCAAGGCCATGCTGTTCATAAACATCGCCGAGCACGCGGATATAATTGGGCTGCGCAGAGACCATCAAGCCCATGCGCGCGATCCGCCGGTTTTGTGCTTCGGTCGAATAGCCGAGATGCTCCAGCGTAATCGTTTGCGAGGGCTTCGTGGGCAAGCGTTCCAGCGCACCCAGCACAACATCAAGCCCTTCATCGCCGTTGACATGGATATGGAGCGAAAAGCCTGCATCCCAGAAGCGGCCGAATTGCGCGCGGAGCACGGCCGGTTCGGTAATCCATTTGCCCAGATGACCGTCGAGATAACCGGGCGCGTTCATCCGCATATTGAGCGCGAAAAATGCGCCGTCCGCCAGCATCTTCACGCGCCGGTCGATGCGGACATGGGGGCTGGCAAATTTGCCGATGGCGGCCTGCAACCACGCATCAGGATCAGCCTCTTCGGCAAGCAAGCTCGCGAGCGGCATCAGCATGACCCGCGACGGATTGCCCGGCCGTTCAAACGCCGCACGAATCAACCCCGCCTCCAAATCAAAGCTAGCAAAAATACCGGTTCCCATATCCGATACGGTGGTGACGCCTTTGCTCAGCATCATCCGCTGCAAGGCGGCCATGCCGGACTGAATTTTTTGCGGGGTCATGATAAAGGCGCGCAATTTGTCCAGTGCGATCAGCAGACCGGTCTCAGAAAACACGCCGCGCGCAAAATCGACATGTGCAGGATCGGCTTTCGCGGCGGTAATGGCGACATCAAGGGCAGCCTTGTCGGCGAAACCCCAATCCTTCATCGCGGCAGTGTTTAAGATGACATCGTGAAAGCTGCGCTGCCAAATGATGACCGGCCGGTCTGGCGCAATCTGGTCCAGCAGCGCGCGGTCAAGTGGCCCGTGAAACAGCTCGTGATATCCCCAGCAAATGAACGGGTCGTCCTTTGACTTTGCCAGTTCTTCGGTAATCCGCGCGCGCCAGCCTGCAGGCGTCTGTGTGCCCTTGGCAAATCCGCCCGGCAAATCCCAGTCATCGGGCGCGACAAAGGGAATGTTGAGCATGATCGCCGATTGCATTGGGTGGACGTGCGGATCAATCAGGCCGGGCATCAGCACGTTTTTGGCAAAGCGCCGGTCGATCTCGACTGTTCGCCCTTTTGTCCATGGTTCGAGTTCCGCCAGCGAATTGGCAACGCCCAAGATAATTCCGCCTGCGACCGCGACAAAGCGCGCCGACGGATTGGAGGGTTCCATCGTGATGATCTTAGCCGCTTCGTAGACTTTGATCTTTGGATATGGTGCCGCACCCTTGGACGCCGCGACCGCCAACGGCGTGGCGGCAAGCAATGCCAGATGTTTGCGCCGTGTGATGTCCATATATACTCCCCCATTCAAATGATCAGTTTGCCGCCCCGCTGGTTTAGGCGGTTCGCTCCACCGCCGCTGCCTCGCTGCGATAATAGAGGAAGGTGAACCACAATGATGCCGCGCCCAGCAAGTGCCAGACGGCGTGACCTTGCAGCAAGCTTTGCGGCGCGCAGACGACGCCATGCTGGTCAAGGTTCCATATCGTAAAGGCCGCAGCTTTGGTGAGTATCCCGGCGGCATAATATCCCACTTTGATCCCCGGGCGGCGCGGGCGGGCGAACACCAGCTCGGTCACGATTGCCGCAATCAGCACCACCGCAAACAACCAGCGCCGGGCCTCGGGCTGGGTATAGAGGATGACGAGCAACGCTGTTACCAGCGCGACATAAAGCGTGACGGCGCGGCGGCCCGATAACCCGAGCCAGCATGCAAGCGCGCTTACCAGCATGAATCCGCTGGTGAAATACATCCCAGTCACGTCAAAGAACTGACCCCACAGCGTCAAGGTTGCATGCAACAAAACCGAACCAAGGCCAACGAAGATTGCGGTTATGCCGAAAGCGATCGCGGCAATATGGTGAAAGCCAGAACGGTGAAAGCCAGAACGCCAGTTCGTCCCGCGTGCCAGCAGGATCATCAAAAATCCGGCAAAGGCATAGCCATAGCTCGACCAGCTGTTTGCCGGTTGGACGATCAGCGATCCGGCGCGCGGCCATTCGCAAAAACAGCGCGTAGTGGTACAGGTCGCTGGCGCATAAATCGCCCAGTCCGGCCCGAGCGCGCTCAGTAATATGATGATGCAGAACATGCTGACCAAAGTGAGGCCTGCAGCCATAAAAATATCGCGTTGTCTAATCATTCAAAAGGTAGTGCATGCTTTCGCCGTAGAGGGCAAATAAAAGTAGCAAATCGCCACTGGATTGATACTGTGCGCGCCACGGCTGATTTGGGCCATTAATGGAGAGTATGTGATGAAGTTATTTGGCGCGCCGGTTTCCCCTTTTGTGCGTAAGGTTTTGGCCTATGCGGCGGAAAAAGGATTGACGTTGGAACTGATACCCGTCGGCATCGGCGACCCAAATCCAGAGTTCATCGAATGCAGCCCGTTTAAGAAAATGCCTGCATTCAAAGATGGTGATTTCAGCATATCGGATTCGTCGGCGATCATCACTTACTTGGAGGCAAAGCATCCGGAGCATCCGATGTTACCCGCCGATCCGGCCAACCGCGCCCGCGTGATCTGGTTCGAAGAATTTGCCGACAGCATGTTGACGGCGGCGTTCGGCACGATCTTTTTCAACATGATTGTCAAACCGAAATTCATGCAGCAAGAACCCGATTTGGACGCGGTGGAAAATGCCAAGGCCACTTTGGTGCCGCCAGTCTGCGATTATCTGGAACGTATAATTCCCGCGTCAGGATTCTTGGTTGGTGATGCGCTGACGTTGGCCGACATCGCGGTGGCAAGCCCGTTTGTGAATGCCGCGCATTGCGGATTTGTGCCGGACGCAGCGGCCTATCCCAAACTGACCGCCTATCTCGCCGCGATCCACACACGGCCGAGCATGGGCGATTGGATCGGTCGCGAGCGTAAGATGTTGGGGCTGTCATAACGCCCCTCTGAACCACCGGCATCTGCAATTCGTCTGAAGATCCGAGGTGTAAGCGAAGCTGCGGGCCGGTGGCGGGTAAATCGAACATGTTGATTTTCCGTAGACTAATGCGCAGCGACAGAAATTGCTGCGCCCGATTGTGTCGGTTCACTGCAATTGCAATATTACCTTGCTCTGCCACCAAAGCACTGCATAGCTACAGCGCAAATCTTCCGGGGGCGTTGTAGTGACAAGTTTATTTTTTCTGACCGTGTTTGTCCTTGGTTTAATGTTATTCATCACCCGCGCTGATTTGGCTTTGTTGCGCCGGCGGGTCGATGAATTGGAATCCCGTCCCGCCGATGGCACTTTCGCGGCGCAGGCAGCGGCAGCACCTTACCAACCAGATCAGGTGCCAGAACAAGAACCCACGTTCGAGGCAACGCCCGAACCGGAAATCCGTGTCGCCGCAAAGGTGCGGCGTTCCGCCACTCTGGTCGGTTCACCGATATCACCGCCGCCCGCCGAACCAGAAGTAGAACTAGGGCCAGAGCATTGGCAAGAGACAGAGCAAGAGCAGGAAACACCCGGCCGTTCGGCCTTCGCCGACATGAGCTTTGAAACGCTGGTTGGCGGCAAGTTGCCGATCTGGGTCGGCGGCATTGCGTTGGTATTCGCAGGATTTTTTTTGGTGCGCTACACCATCGAAGCCGGCTTGTTCGGGCCCGGCGCGCGTTCGATTGCTGCAACTCTCTTTGCCTTTGCTATGATCGCCGCGAGCGAATTTGGTGGGCGGCTGCCGAAAATCGGCGAATCCTTCACCGCCGACCCGCGTGTGGGCCAAAGCCTTGCCGGGGCGGGCGTCGCCACGCTTTACGGCACGCTCTATATGGCTTCCGAGATCTATGGCCTGGTTGTCTTGCCTACGTCATTTGTGCTGGTCGTATTGGTCACAGCTATCGCCTTTATGCTGTCGCTGCGTCACGGACCGCCCACCGCGTTAATGGGCCTGATTGGCGGGTTCGCTGCCCCTTGGGTTGCGGGTATGGGGGAAAGCAATTTGCCAACATTGCTGCTCTACCTCGCCGTATTCATCGCCACATTATTCGGATTGGCGGTCTGGCGGCGTTGGCTTTGGTTGTTGGTGCTGGCTTCGGGCGGCGGGGCATTGTGGAGCTTTGCCATGTTGATGGAGGCCAAGACCGATTTGCCTTTACTCGGCGGCTTTATCGCGGTCGCGGGCGCAGGCGCTTTGTTGGCGGTGAAACGCTTTGATGAAACCAAGCCGGGCTGGAGCGAAGCGGCGCGTTATATGCCGATGGCACTTGCGTTGGTGCAGCTGGCGATATTGCTACCGCTGATGAATTTTTCTACGACCAGTTGGCTGTTCTATTTTGCACTGTCGGCGTTGGCGATTGCGTTGACGTGGCGTGACAAGGAACTGCTGCCTCTGGTCGCCTGCGCGCTATTGCTTTCCGCAGTACCGTTGATGGGCGCATGGAGCGAGCGCGGAGCAGATGCACTGACCATAGCAGCGACAATCGGCATTGCGGCGCTGTTTGGCGGTGCTGGACAAGCGCATGCGCGGCGTACCGATACCTTGATAAATATATGGGCACCGATTGGATTGGCTGCGCCGATATTGGCTTGGTTCGCGGGTGCAATTGCCAATCAGGATGCGTTGACCGACTTCGTTTGGGGCGCATCTGCCGCGTTGGTCGCAATTGCAAGTGGGTTCATGGCATGGGACCGCCATTACCGTGCAAAGGATGTCATTGGCCGGATACAATTGATGGCGACCAGCACCGCCACTTTGATGGTGTTGGTCGCGGGCGCATATTGGATTGCCGAAGATTGGATAGCGAGCAGCATCGCGATCACGGCGCTGGGCGTTGCGGCATGGGCAAAGATCGTCGGCTTTGCCGAAGTCCGGCGTCTTGCAATCGTGCCGCTCGCGCTGGCGATGCTTGCGGCATTTGGCATGTCCTATCAGTTTTTGGGCGCGCTTGGCCAATCTCTCTCCGGTCAGCATGCCTTTTATGACAGCTTGCCAAGCATCGGACATGCGTTGCGTGCAACATTGCTTCCCGCGCTTTTGATCGCAGGCATAATTTGGCAACCTTGGTTTGCCGCCGGACGCAAAACGCGGTTGATCGCCTGTGTCGTTGGCGGCACCGGGATTGCGGCAATGATTTGGCTGATTGCCAAACAGCCTGCATCAATAGCATCGCCCGGCGATTTCATCCGCTTGGGTTTTGCCGAGCGTGCGGTGCTTACGCAAATCTTGTTTGGTTTGGGATGGCTGATCACGCGTCAGCAGAAATCCCGCCCGGACTGGCCATTGTTGCGCATGATCGGTTGGGTCTTCACGGCGGCGGCATTGTTCCGGGTCATTTGGTTCGACTTGATGTTGCTCAATCCGGTACTGGTGGCGCAAATGGTTGGCCCGGTTCCGGTCGCAAATTTGCTGACTGCACATTTCGGCTTGGCCGCGCTGTGGCTGTGGCTGTTGGCCCATGATGTGCCGCAACGCTTCATACCGCCGATCAAGCAACTTTGCCTTGGCATGATGATATTGACCGTCTTGGCGTCGGTACGCCAGCTGGTTCAAGGCAATCTGGTGTCGAGTGCAGCGGTTGGGACAGGTGAAAACTATCTCTATTCTGCTGCCTTGCTCGCGCTGGCAATCGGTTGGCTGGTGCTGGGGATTACGCGCGGTACAAAGCTGTTGCGGGTTGCTGGTCTGTCGCTGCTGACGGTGGTTACGCTCAAGGTTTTCTTGATCGACGCGGCCGCACTCAGCGGCCTGTTGCGGATATTGTCCTTCTTTGGCTTGGGCGTCACTTTGATCGGTATCGGCTGGGCCTATGGCCGGGTAATGAGTATAGACAAGGATGCCAAAGCCGAATAGCCGGACAGTCCCTGCCCCGTCCAATTCCGCCTGTGAGTGCCCATGCAATTTTCCGATTTCGACGTTGCCCATTTCGACATAGACGGTTTCCTGCGCGATTATTGGCAGAAAAAGCCGCTGCTGATTAAGAACCCTTGGGCTGCTTGGCACAATCCGCTTGAGCCCGACGATTTGGCGGGACTGGCGTGTGAACCAGAAGTTGAATCGCGGCTGATCATCCAGACCAAGACCGGCTGGATTGTAGAGCATGGCCCGTTAACCGAAGCGCGTTTTGGCAAGCTTGGCAAAGCGCCATGGACAATGTTGGTGCAGGCAGTAGACCATGCCGTGGCAGAGGTCGCGGCGTTGATCGAACCGTTTCGGTTTGTCCCCAATTGGCGGATCGACGATGTGATGGTCAGCTATGCCAGCGATGGCGGCGGCGTCGGGCCGCATTTTGATCAATATGACGTGTTCCTGATTCAGGGGCTGGGCACGCGCCGCTGGCAAGTGGGGCCGCACGGGGCGTCGGCATGCGATGACGCCACCGCGTTGTTGCCGCACGATGATCTGCGCCTGCTCGCCGACTTTAAAGCGACCGATGAATGGCTGCTTGAACCCGGAGACATCCTCTATATTCCGCCGCGCGTTGCCCATAATGGCGTTGCTGTTGGTGATGATTGCATGACCTATTCCGTTGGATTCCGGGCGCCATCGCGCGCCGAGCTGATCGGGCATTTTGCCGATGACCTGCTCGCCGAAATGCCCGATGATGATCGTTATGCCGATCCGGGTTTGGCCGCGCAAAACAACCCGGGCGAAATTTCTGCCGATGCTGTCGCTGCGTTGCACGAAATGATTACGCAGCGACTGGGCGACCGCGATGCCTTTGCCCGCTGGTTCGGGGCATACAATAGCACACCCAAATATCCCGAGATTGATTGGTCGCCGGGCATGCCGGTGGACGCCGCCGAATTGCACGCGCGGCTGTCAGGCGGAGAGGCGCTATGCCGCAATCCGGCAAGCCGCTTTTCGTTTATCCGGCAGGACGCGGGCGGCGTGCTGCTGTTCGCCGATGGCGTGTGTTTTGAATGCTCGGGCGAAACCGCTGCCTTTGCCGAGATGCTTTGCGCGCAAGTTAGCTTTGTGGCCGCAACGGACGTTACGCAATCGGCTGCCGCGATGCAGCTGATCGCGCAGCTGATGAACATGGGCAGCGTGGCGTTTGAGGATGCGGATGACGACGAGGATGAGGATTGATGACCATGTGTGCTAGCCCCACATTTGATCATGTTGAATCGTCATTGCGAGGAACGTAGTGACGAAGCAATCCAGAGCAAGCAAATGCAACACTGGATTGCCGCGCTTCGCTCGCAATGACGAAGTTTTTGAAACAATGCCCAGTTTCTACCCTCGGTCCGTCCCCTGAAGAGCAATGAAGAGAGGAAAATATGCGAACGCGCTTAAGCATTTGCCGCAAAAAGGCGCGTTACCCGGCCGAGGCAGAAGCATTGGCCGCAGCGTCCCGCGCACCCTTCCCGCTTCATCCCTATCGCTGTGAGCGATGCTGGCAATTCCATCTGACCAGCCGGACCAAAGGCAAGCGGGTATTTCGGCCGCCAGCATAACCGCGCGAAAATCGCTGAGCTAAATGGTCTATGCTAGAGCGGGGTGAGATCAGATTGAATCACTCATTCAAAACCGTAGTGCTGAGCTTGTCGAAGTACGTCTCTCAGTGAAGCGCCCTTCGACAGGCTCAGGGCTACGGTATTGGTTCAATCTAATGTCATCATACACTAGGTTTTGCGCGTTCATCCCGGCAGTAAAACCATCAAACATCAAACATCAATCTGCCGCCATTCCCCCGGCTGCAACCCTTCGGTTGTCCAATCACCGATGCTCCAACGCACCAACCGTAACGTCGGATATCCGGCAGCGGCGGTCATCCGGCGCACTTGGCGGTTGCGGCCTTCGCGGATGGTAAGTTGCAACCAGCTATCGGGAATGTTCTTACGGACGCGGATCGGGGGGTCGCGGGGCCACAATTCGGGGTCTGCGATGCGCGCCGCTTCGGCGGGCAAAGTCATGCCGTCTTTCAAACGCACCCCGGCCCGCAACGAATCAAGCGCCGCCGCGTCCGGTTCGCCCTCGACCTGCACCAGATAGGTTTTTGGCATCTTGTATTTGGGGTCCGCAATCTGTGCCTGCAACCGGCCGTCATCGGTTAGCAACATCAATCCCTCGCTATCCATATCCAGCCTGCCCGCCGGATAAACGCCGGGCACATCGATATAGCCGGACAATGTCGGGCGCGGCGATCCAGCAGTTCCGGCATCAGTAAATTGCGGCAACACGCCAAAGGGTTTATTGAACAGGATCAGTTTTGACATGATGTGTGGCCGAATATCCGATATTTGCGCGGGGCGGTTGGCGCGGTTTGTTTATGTGGAGGTAAGGGACGGCGCAGGGTTTGGGAAGAGGCAAGACAATGACGCCAGATTTTCCATCGCGACAGGCCACGCCTGTGCCCGGCAAGGTCTTTTTTTCACCGTACCAAACACTATTGAACAATCGTTCAATTTTGCTTACTCTGCCGCACATGCGCACAGAACCAGAAACCCGTCGCCATCAGATTATTGATGCAGCTATTGCAACTTTGGCTGAAATTGGCCTTGTTGATTTCACATTCAACGCAGTGGCGGCGCGGGCGGATGTGTCGGCGGGGTTGGTTGTGCATTATTTTGGCGACAAGGAATCGCTGCTGGAGGCAGCGTTTCGCACGGTTGCCCGGCGGCTGAACAACTATGCGTCGGCGCGGATCGGCATGGCTGATGGACCGCGCGCGCGGGTCGAGGCGCTGGTCGACGCGCATCTTGGCCATAATGATTTTGCCGAGGAAACCGCCCGGGTATGGCTGTCATTTTGGGGGCATGCGCTGCACGTGCCGAAACTGGCCCGGGTGCAACGCGCACACCAACAACGATTGCTGTCCAACTTGCGATATGATCTGCGCCGCTTGGTCGAACCGGGAGAGGTTGGCCGGATAGCGGAGACGATTGCGTCGATGATTGACGGTGTGTGGCTGCGTTCGGCGATGACCGGAGGGTCGGCGTTGCAAAGCGGCGTCGCCCGCGATCTGATATCCGATTTTATTGCCCGCAATGTTGGGTCCAAACCAGTGCCAGCGCCGGAACAAAGTTTTGACACGGTCAATCCCGCTACGGGCGAAGTGCTGGCCACGATCCGCATTGATGGGACCGCCGATGTTGACCGTGCCGTTGCCCGCGCGGCGGCGGCGCAAAAGCTGTGGGCCAAGGTGCCGGGCGTAGAGCGGGGCCGGATATTGCACCGCGCGGCGGCGTTGCTGGTGGAACGCAATGATGATCTGGCGCGGTTGGAAAGCCTGGATACCGGCAAGCCGATACAGGAAACGATCGCGGTTGATGTGTTGTCCGGCGCGGATTGCATCGAATATTATGCGGGCCTTGCGCGGACGATTTCTGGCGAACATTTTGATCTTGGCACCGGTGCATTTGGTTATACAAGGCGCGAGCCCCTGGGCGTTGTCGGCGGCATCGGGGCGTGGAATTATCCGGTCCAGATAGCTTGCTGGAAATCTGCGCCAGCCCTTGCGTGCGGCAATGCGATGATATTCAAGCCTGCCGAACTGACCCCGTTGACCGCCATCGAACTGGAGAAGATATACCTTGAAGCAGGCCTGCCCGAAGGACTGTTTCAGGTCGTGCAGGGCAAAGCCGATACCGGACGTCTGCTCAGCCTGCATCCGGGCATCGCCAAAATGTCGCTGACCGGCGAAGTGGGCACGGGCAAGAAAGTGATGATCGACGCGGCGAGCACGCTCAAATATGTCACGCTCGAACTCGGCGGGAAATCGGCGTTGATCGTGTTTGAGGATGCCAATCTGGATGAGGCGGTGTCGGGCGCTTTGCTCGCCAATTTCTATTCGGCGGGCGAAGTGTGCACCAACGGCACGCGGGTTTTCGTGCACAAAAACATCCGCGATGAATTCCTGGCCAAGCTGAAGGCACGGACGCAAAAGATGATTATCGGCGATCCACTTGATCCCGCAACGCATGTCGGCGCGCTGATTTCGCAGGCGCACATGGAAAAAGTGCTGAGCTATATTGCGCTTGGTCAACAACAGGGGGCGACATTGTTTCTGGGCGGCAAACGGGTGACGGCGGGCGATCTTGCCAAGGGCGCGTTTGTTGAGCCCACCATCTTCACTGGCTGCAGCGATGATATGGGCATTGTCCGCGAGGAAATTTTTGGCCCGGTGATGGCGGTGCTCGATTTTGAGAGCGAAGCCGAAGTGATCGCGCGCGCGAATGATACCGAATTCGGACTAGCGGCGGGTATCTTTACCAACGATCTGACCCGCGCCCACCGCGTTATTGCCCAGCTGGATGCGGGCACTTGCTGGATCAACACTTACAATATCACGCCGATTGAAATGCCCTTTGGCGGCAACAAGCAATCGGGGTTGGGCCGCGAAAACGGGCGCGCAGCGATTGAACATTATACCCAGCTGAAAAGCGTCTATGTGGCGATGGAGCCGATTGATGCGCCCTATTGAGACGTTCGATTACATCATCGTCGGAGCAGGATCAGCAGGCTGCGTGCTCGCCGACCGGCTGAGCGCGGATGGCAAACACAAAGTCTTGCTGATCGAATATGGCGGGTCGGACAGGTCGATCTTTATCCAGATGCCCGCGGCCCTCGCCTACCCGATGAACAGCAAGCGGTGGAATTGGGGCTATGAAAGCGAACCCGAACCGCATCTGGGCGGCCGCCGCCTGCATTGTCCGCGCGGCAAGGGGCTGGGCGGATCGTCGTCGATCAACGGGCTGGTTTATGTGCGCGGCAATGCGCTCGACTTTGAAAAATGGCAGAATGAGGACGGCGCACGCGGATGGGGTTATGCCAATGTGCTGCCCTATTTCAAACGCGCCGAGGCGCGGGCCGAGGGAGGCAATGAATATCGCGGCGGCGATGGCCCGCTGTCGACGACCTATGGCACGCTCAAAAATCCGCTGCACCGCGCGTGGCTGGATGCGTCGCAACAGGCGGGATATAGCCTGACCGAAGACTATAATGGTTACGCCCAAGAAGGCTTTGGCCGGATGGACATGACCGTGCGCGATGGCACGCGCTGTTCGGCGGCCAAGGCGTATCTGTATGAAGCTCGCAAGCGGCCCAATCTGCACGTGATTGAACACGCGCTGGCCACACGGATAATGTTTGAGGGCAAGCGCGCGGTCGGCGTTGAATATGAGCGCGGCGGACAGCTGCATCAGGTTTTCGCATCGGGCGAAGTGATCCTGTCAGGCGGGCCGATCAATTCGGTGCAGCTGCTTAAGCTGTCCGGCATTGGTCCAGCGGCGGAGCTGGCGCAGCATGGCATCGCTGTACTTGCCGACCGGCCGGGCGTTGGCGCGAATTTGCAGGATCATCTCGAATTTTATTTCCAGATGGCCTGCACAAAACCGATCACGCTGTTTGGCAAAGCCAATCTGCTGGGCAAGGCGATGATCGGGGCGCAGTGGCTGTTCCTGCGGTCCGGCGAAGGGGCGAGCAACCAGTTTGAAAGCTGCGGTTTCATCCGTAGCCGCGCGGGCATCCAATATCCCGACATCCAATATCATTTCTTTCCGATGGCGATCAATTATGATGGCAGCTCGCTGGCCACCGAACATGGTTTTCAGGCGCATGTCGGGCCGATGCGGTCCAAGAGCCGGGGCAGTGTAACTTTGAAGAGCGCCGATCCGCATGACAAGCCCAAGATCCTGTTCAACTATATGAGCCACCCCGACGACTGGACGGAGATGCGCGCCTGTGTCCGCCTGACGCGCGAGATTTTTCAGCAGGATGCCTTTGCCCCTTACCGAGGACGCGAGATTCAGCCGGGTGCGGAGTGCGTGACCGATGCGCAAATCGACGCCTTCATCGCCGATCATGTCGAGAGCGCGCTGCACCCCAGCTGCACCTGCAAAATGGGCGATCCAAGCGATCCGATGGCCGTCGTCGATCCCGAATTGCGCGTGATTGGCGTCGAGGGCCTGCGCGTCGTCGACAGTTCTGTGATGCCATCGATTACCACGGGCAACTTGAACGCGCCAACGATTATGATCGGCGAAAAAGGCGCAGACCACATATTGGGCAAGCCCCTGCTCGCACCGTCAAATGCGCCGTTCCATATCGCACCGAATTGGCAAACATCGCAACGTTGATGCCGTAACGGTGCGCACCAAGGCGCCGGAAAATTACTTGCCCAGCTATGCTTATTCTGTATTATTCGCCTAACACAGCACAGCAGTGAGCGGCGATGACATTTGAGTGAAATAAAACTCCTTTTCCGTTCGTCCTGAGCTTGTCGAAGGATGAGACAAGCAACCTGTACTTCGACAAGCTCAGCACGAACGGTTTTTGTTTCACTCAAATGTCATCCCGCCTAACACAGCACGGCAAAGGAGGCGGCATTATGACAATCGATCCGGCGGCAGCCACGGCTAAGTATATAGACGGGCTTGGCCCTGAGGCATTGGCAAAGGCAGCGGCTTATACCAGCGGCGGGCATTGGTTGTTGCTGTGGGGGCTGATTGTTACCGGCCTTGTTAGCTGGATTATCATTCGGACTGGCATCCTTGAAAAGGTCTCGAACAAGCTGGCGGCGCGCGGTTTTGCGTTGCGTACTTGGCTGGTTTGCACGGCGTTCATGCTGGTGTCGTCGTTGCTGGCACTGCCGTGGGAACTTTACGAGGAATTTTGGCGCGAAACGAGCTATGGGCGAACCAGCCAGCCGCTCGCCGATTTTCTTGGGCAAGGCGCGATTGGCTTGGGCATTAGCTCAGTGCTCGGCGGTCTGTTCTTCCTCGGCATTTATGCGCTGATCCGCAAGGCTGGCCGGACGTGGTGGCTATGGTCGGGCGGGCTGGCGGCATTTGCCATTTCGGCCGGACTGCTTGTGTCGCCGATCCTGATCGAGCCACTGTTCAACGACTATAAGCCGGTTCCCGAAGGACCGGTGCGCGCCGCTTTGCTCGATATGGCGGACGAAGCGAAGATTCCGCATGACCGCATCTTTGTCTATGATGGATCGCGCCAATCGAACAATTTTACCGCCAATGTTTCGGGCGTGTTCGGGTCGGCGCGGATTGCGATTTCCGATGTTGCGCTGGGCAAAGCATCGCTGGACGAGGTTAAGGCCGTGACCGGGCATGAGATCGGCCATTATGTTCTGCGCCATATTTGGCGCAGCGTGGCGGTATTTTCGGTGCTGGCGGTCCTGTTGTTTTTTCTTGCGGACCGCCTGTTCCCGCGGTTCACCCGGCTGTTCGGCAGCAAAGCGACAATCGCCGATCCGGCTGGAATTCCCGTCCTGATATTCATCGTGTCGCTGTTAGGTCTGTTTGTCTTGCCAGTGACGAAAGGAATGGCGCGCATGGGCGAAAGCGAGGCAGACGCTTATTCCTTGCGAACCGTGAACCTGCCCGATGCGTTGGCGGGGGCATTGGTCAAGACCGCTGAATATCGCAATCCGCGTCCCGATCCGGTTGCGGAGTTCCTATTCTACACCCACCCCTCGGTTGAACGCCGCGTGCGCGCTGCGATGGAGTGGAAAGCAGTGAATGCGCCCGCCAAGCCCGGTTAGGGCGCGTTATCGCAGCCAACCGGCGTTAATTACCAAAACTAATTGTTGATATTAAATTTTCGGCACTCGCCAGAAATGCCATGAACAAACTAATAATATGAGATGCTTAGGCATGTGTTGCGTTGCCCGGTGGCGCGCTTACTAAACCGCAGCGTTATTCGGCTTGCAGAACTGCGGATTTATCTATTTCATGGCGATATGGGTGAGGCCAGAAAGGCTACCAGCTTCAAGGGAGAGGTAAAATGACCAACAATTCCAGCCTTCGCCGGCTTCAAATACTGCCGCGCCGCCAACTATCGCTGGCCGCAATTTTGCTGGCGACATCGCCGGTTTCGCTCTGGGCGCAAGCAGCTGCGCCAACACCAGCAGATGAAACGGCGGCCGATGAAGCCGACATTGTGGTGACCGCGCAAAAACGCGAACAACGGCTGCAAGATGTCGGCGTTTCGGCAACGGTTCTGGGCGGAGAGGCGCTTGCCAATCTCAACATAGCGAATGCTACCGATATCACTCGCGCCGTCCCCAATCTAAAATTCAACGCCTATTCGTCAACACAAGTTGTGTTCAACGTGCGCGGCGTTTCGCAGAATGATTATGGTGATCAGCAAGAACCGCCGGTTGCGGTGTATCAGGATGATTCCTATGCCAGCTCGATCAACACCGCGAGCTTTCCGGTATTCGATCTGGCGCGGGTAGAGGCGCTGCGCGGACCGCAAGGAACATTGTTTGGCCGCAACGCCACCGGCGGCGCGGTCCAATTCGTTTCCAATCAGCCAACCAAGGAGTTTGGTGGTTATATTTCGGGCACTTATGGCCGCTATAATCAGGCCATCATCGAAGGCGCGGTTTCGGCCCCGCTTGGCGACACAGCAGGCATCAGGATTGCCGGAATTTACGACCGCGACGATGGATATATCAAACACCGCGTCCCCGGATTCAAGGATTTGGGTGCCAACAACCATTGGGCATTGCGCGGCATATTGGCGCTGGAACCATCGGCCAGTTTCAAGGCCAAGCTGACCGTGCGCTATGCACAGGCGGACAAGGAACGTCAGGCTGGCCTGTATTCGAGCGAACCCGCCTGCCCCAATGCACAGTTTCAGGGCGAGTTTTTGGCGCCCACCGCGACCTGCGCTTATTGGGTCAATTTTGGCGTGGGTAATCCCGGCCCGGGTACCGCCGCCAGCGGTTTCCGTGACGATTCGATAACCCCGTCGCGCGGCGGCACACCGTTTGCAACGCGGGAAACTTCGCCTTCTTATGTCGACCGGAAGCTGTTTGGATCGACGCTGCGGCTTGATGTCGCTGCTGGTAATGTCGATCTGGTTTCGATTACCGACTATCAAACGTTGCGGAAATTCTACACCGAGGGCGGGGATTCTTCGCCTGATCTTGGCGTGGTGTTTTTTCAAGGCGCCAAATCACATCAGGTGTCACAGGAGTTTCGGGCTTCAACCAAGATTGGTTCGGCGTATCTGGTTGCGGGCGCTTATGGCTTGATTATTGACGGCGATTACACCGGCAAATTTGCTTCGCCGTTCTACGATTATGATCCAAGCGTGGCGTTTTCGCAGCGCACCGAATCCTTCGCCTTTTTTGGGCAGGCGGAATATGAATTTTCTGATCAGTTCAAGGCCATCGGTGGTATTCGGTATTGGAAAGACAAGAAAGTCGGCAGCTATATCGGCACCGAAGCCAGCACCGGCGTTGGCATCAATTTTTCCAGCGCCGGAACAAACTTCACCAGCTTTGGCGGCCCCGCACAGACCACTGGCGTCAACGTAACAGGAGCAGCGGCAACGCCGACATTTGACGGCATAACGCTGCGCGCCGAACTTGATTACAAGCCCAATGACGACACATTGATCTACGCCAGTTTCAACCGGGGTAGCAAAAGCGGTGGTTTCACTTTCTCGACAGGTACGCCGTTTGCGGGCTTTGAAGCCGCGTTCCTCAACGGCATTCCTTACCGTCCAGAAAAGCTCGACGCATTTGAACTTGGTCTAAAGGTAAAGGCGAGCCGCGCACTTTCGTTCAATCTCGCCGCCTTCTATTACGACTATAAAGACTATCAGGCATTTGCTCAGGTCGGCCCGATCCAGTCGGTGATAAATTTGCCGGCAAAGACACAGGGTCTGGAGGCCGAAATGACCGCGCGTCCGGTTGATGGTCTGACATTGCAAATCGGGGCTTCATTCCTGAAGAGCAAAGTGAAGAATATCTTGCTTCCGGATTTGGCGTCGATCGTTGAACATGATTTGCCGCAATCCCCAGGTGCATCGGGCAATGCCTTGATCCGGTACGAATTCGGACTTGGCGGCGGAACCGCGTCGGTGCAGGCAGATGCGCTGTTCACCGGCAAATTCTGTTTCACAGTATTGTGCGCGCCGGTTGAACGCGAAGCCGCGTACCACACTGAAAATATCCGTGTCGGTTTTGCATCGGCGGACAATCGCTGGGAAATCGCGGCCTATGTGAACAATTTGTTCAGCCGGGAATACCGCGCTTATGCGTTTGACTCGTCGCTGTTCGCCGGGGTGGTTGCGGGTGTTTATGCCAAGCCGCGGACATGGGGCCTGAATGCAAAAATGCGCTTCGGCGCAGAATGAGCACGGCATTACCGCAGCAACTGAACCGCCAACTCGATTGGCGGGGTGCATTCTGGGCGTCGAGCGGGGTGCCCGCTGGCGTTTTGCTGACCATGGGCGGTATCGCCACAATCATCGGCCAGCCATCATGGATGATCTGGATTGTGTCGATCATGATGGGTTTCATCCAGGCATTCGTCTATGCCGAGATTGCCGGGCTTTATCCGCATAAATCGGGCGGGGCTTCTGTGTATGGGGCGTCGGCATGGTTGCCATATGGCAAGATGATTGCGCCGATATCGGTGTGGTGCAATTGGCTGGCGTGGTCTCCGGTCATGGCGCTGGGTACCAGCCTGGGCGCAGGTTATATCATGGCGAGTCTGTTTGCGCCCGATGCTGCGATCAACCTGTGGCAAATCAAGCTGCTCGATCTGGGGATGGTGCGCGAAGGGTTGAATTTGCGGATCAATCTGGTCTCGATCATCGCGGCGTGTTTCCTGCTGCTGACCTTTCTGCTCCAACATCACGGTGCTGCGCGCGCGGCGGCGGCACAGAAGATTTTGGGTTTGATCTGTCTTGCCCCATTGATTCTGGTCGGAATTGTGCCGCTGGTGACCGGCGATCTGCCCTCGCAAAACCTGTTCCCGCTGTTGCCGATGATCCGCGATGCGGCGGGGCAGATGACATTCGGGACGTGGGACGGACTGGGCTTAACCCTTGCGGCGGGGGCAATGTTCGGCGCGGGCTGGTCAACATACGGATTTGAAACCGCCGTTTGCTACACCCGCGAGTTTAAGGATCCTAAGAAAGATACCTTCAAGGCAATCCTGTCGGCGGGCTTGCTCTGCATCGTTATTTTCACGCTTGTCCCGCTGGCATTCCAGGCGACGTTGGGGCTGGACGGCATGCTTGATCCCAAAATCTACGACGGTTCCGGCGTCGCGTTGGCGCTGGCGAAGATATTGGGCGGCGGCGTTGTGATCACCAACATCTTCATCGCGACGTTGATCCTATCCTTGCTGTTGATTGTGATGACATCGATGATGGGGTCTTCGCGCACTTTGTATCAGGCATCGGTTGACGGCTGGCTGCCCCGCTATCTGTCCCGCGTCAACAAGCATGGCGCGCCGACGTCGGCGATGTGGACCGATTTGGGCTTCAACCTGATCCTGCTGCTCGCGTCGGATTATTTTGCGGTGCTGATGATGTCGAATGTCTGTTACTTCATCTTCAATTTTCTCAATCTGCAAGCCGGATGGATCCACCGCATTGACCGCAAAGAATGGGAACGGCCTTTTCGCTGCCCGACCTGGCTGCTTGCGCTTGCCGCCGTCTTTGGCTTCGTCAACATGATTTTCATGGGTGCGGGCGCGAATGTGTGGGGCGAAGGAACATTGCGCAACGGCCTGATCGCGGCGGCGCTGATCATCCCGGTCTTTCTATACCGGCACTATGTGCAAGATCGCGGCGTGTTTCCAAATGCCATAGTCGAAGAAGGCTATGCCGCGCGTGAAGATGTGGTGGCGCGGCGTGCGGGCATGCTGCCTTATGTGGCATTGATTGCCTGCGCGCTTTTGATATGGGCCGCAAACCGGTTTGCCATACTGCCGGGTTAAAGCGGGATGATCACATCACACGGCAACAAAACTCCCTCTCCGTTCGTCCTGAGCCTGCCTGTGGATGAGGCAAGCAACCTGTACTTCGACAGGCTCAGCACGAACGGTTTAGTTGCTATCCAGTGTAACACCCTTCCGGGTTAAACAACCTTGCGGCCCTCAATTAATCCGTCGACCAGCGACGGGTCGGCCAATGTCGATATGTCCCCCAAAGCGCCAAAGTCATTCTCCGCAATCTTGCGCAATATTCGCCGCATGATTTTTCCTGAACGGGTCTTGGGCAGGGCGGGGGTGAATTGGATATGGTCGGGGCTGGCAATCGGGCCAATCTCCGTGCGCACATGGTTTCGCAATATGACCGCCAGTTCGTCGCTGGACTCGACATCGGCGTTCAACGTGACATAGCAATAAATGCCCTGTCCCTTGATGTCATGTGGAAATCCGACAACCGCAGCTTCGGCGACAAGATCATGCAAGACGAGCGCGCTTTCAACTTCGGCGGTACCCATCCGGTGGCCGGACACGTTGATTACGTCGTCGACGCGGCCAGTAATCCAGTAATAATCATCGGCGTCGCGGCGGCAACCGTCGCCGGTAAAATATTTGCCGGGATACGTGCTGAAATAGGTCTGCACGAACCTTTCATGATCGCCGTACACGCTGCGTGCTTGCCCCGGCCAGCTATGCGTGATGCACAAATTGCCCGATGCCGCGCCGTCCAGCACGCCGCCTTCATTGTCGACCAGCTGCGGCTGTATGCCAAAAAACGGCTTGCCAGCACTGCCCGGTTTCATCGCGTGCGCGCCGGGCAAGGTCGTGATCATCACGCCGCCCGTTTCGGTTTGCCACCATGTGTCGATGATGGGTGATTTGCCGTGGCCGACAACATCATGATACCAACGCCATGCTTCCGGATTAATCGGTTCGCCGACCGACCCCAAAAGCCGAATGGACGACAGATCATGCTTGGTGACATAGCTGTCGCCTTCACGCATCAAGGCGCGGATCGCGGTTGGCGCGGTGTAGAAAATATTGACCTTGTGCTTGTCGATCACTTGCCAGAAACGGTCATGGCTTGGATAATTGGGAACGCCTTCAAACATCAATGCCGTCGCACCATTTTGCAGCGGACCATAAACGATGTAACTATGTCCGGTGACCCAACCGATGTCGGCGGTACACCAAAAAATCTCTCCGGCGCTGTAATCGAATGTGTAGTGAAATGTGGCCGCCGTCCATACCGCATAACCGCCGGTGCTATGCAAAACGCCTTTGGGTTTTCCTGTCGAACCCGACGTATACAGGATGAACAGAGGGTCCTCTGCATGCATCGGTTCGCACGCACATTCTCCGGAGACGTCCGCCGAATATTCGTGATAATAATGATCGCGTCCCTGCATCATCGCGACGTCGCTGCCGGTATGGCTGACCACCAAAACCGATTTTACCGCCACCTTTTTCAGCGCCGCATCGACATTGGCTTTTAACGGGATCGTCTTTGATCCGCGCAATCCTTCGTCGGCACAGATGACCCAGTCGCTTTGGCAATCTTCGATCCGTCCGGCGATGGCTTCTGGCGAAAAGCCGCCAAAGATAACGCTGTGAATGGCCCCGATCCGGGCGCATGCCAGCATCGCAAACGCGCCTTCGGGGATCATCGGCATATAGATGGTTACCCGGTCGCCTTTTTGCACGCCCATTTTCTTGAGCGTTCCGGCCATGCGAATGACTTCGGTTTGCAGCTGCGCATAGCTGATCTTGCGGCATTGACCTTGCGGATCATCGGGCTCAAAAATGAACGCAATCACATCGCCGTTGCCTGCCGCCACATGCCGGTCGACCGCGTTATAGCAAATGTTGAGGACACCATCTTCAAACCATTTGATTTCGACCGGATCGAAACTCCATCCGGAAATTTTTGCAGGCGGCGTGATCCAGTCAATCCGCTTAGCCTGCTGCGCCCAAAATCCATCGGGATCGGTCAGGCTTTGCGCATACATCGCGTCATATTGCTGCGCCGTGCAGTTGGTGCGTGCGGCGGCGGATGCAGGAACAGCGACGAACTCATCGCGCGGCGTGGACGTGGCTTGTGACATCAGTTTCCCTAACTTCGCTTTCAATCAGCCCCTATCCATAAGCGGACGGGCATTTTGGTCAAGCGCGTTCGGGAGTTGGTATCGTCACCGTTCTTTGGTTGCGCTGAAATTCAGATCGGGATGCTTCTCTTGCTGATAACCGACATCCCAAATCGATTTGGCCAAAAATATGGGATTGCCGTCCCGGTCTTTGGCCATGCTGCTACTGTTGAAATCCGCAAACTGTTTGAGCGCGATTTCGCTGCCGATCAACCAACGCGCGGTGTCATATGGCGCAGCCTCCAATACCGCCTCAACCTTATATTCCGCCTCCAGCCGCGAAATCAGCACCTCAAGTTGCAGCTGCCCGACCACACCGACGATCCAGTTAGAGCCCAGCTCGGGATAGAAAACCTGGATCACGCCTTCTTCGGAAAGGTCATCCAGCGCCTTTCGCAATTGCTTCGTTTTGGTGGGATCCCGAAGCACGACGCGCCGCAAAATCTCTGGTGCAAAATTGGGCAGGCCAGTGAACCGGACATCGTTCTTTTCCGACATTGTGTCGCCGACGCGCAACGTGCCGTGGTTGGGAATGCCGATGATATCGCCTGGCTCTGCGGTGTCGGCAATTTCCCGGTCCTGGGCAAAAAACAGGATCGGTGAATGGATGGCGACGGGCTTGCCATGTCCCGAAGGCGTCAATTTCATACCGCGTTTGAACGTGCCGGAACATAACCGCATGAACGCAATCCGGTCGCGGTGCTGTGGGTCCATATTGGCCTGCACCTTGAATATGAACCCGGTCACATCTGTGCGGCTTGGCAATATTTCACCAACGCTGCTTGGTTGCGGACGCGGCGGCGGGGCATGCTCGGCAATCGCGGAAATCATTTCAAATATGCCAAATTCCTTCAGCGCCGATCCAAAGAAAACCGGAGTAAGGTCGCCTGCACGATATGCCTCCAAATCGAATGCAGCGTAACCGCCCTGCGCCAATTCGGCTTCATCGCGGAATTTCGCCAGGCCGCGCTCGGACAAATGACCGGCCAACGCCGGATCATTTATGCCGCTATGCTCGCTCCATTTGCCATTATATTCCTTGGAAGGGCCGGTTGGTTGCATCAACCGGTTGCGGGCAAAATCATATATCCCCTCAAATTCGCCGCCCATGCCAATCGGCCAGCTCATCGGACACACGTCAAGCTGCAGTGCGTCGGCAACTTCATCGAGCAAAGAAAAACAATCCCGGCCTTCACGGTCTACTTTGTTGACAAAGGTAATGATCGGAACCGAACGCAGGCGGCATACTTCAAACAATTTGCGTGTCTGTGGTTCAATCCCTTTTGCCGCGTCGATGACCATGATCGCGCTATCGACGGCGGTCAGCGTGCGGTACGTATCCTCCGAAAAATCCTCATGCCCCGGGGTGTCAAGCAGGTTGAAAATTATGCCGTCCTTGGCAAAGGTCATCACCGAACTGGTCACCGAAATCCCGCGTTGCTGTTCGATCTTCATCCAGTCTGACCGGGCGCGCCGCGCCTGACCGCGCGCTTTGACTTCCCCCGCAAGGTGAATGGCCCCGCCTTGCAGCAACAGCTTTTCGGTGAGCGTTGTTTTGCCCGCATCGGGATGCGAGATAATCGCAAAGGTACGTCTATTATTGGTCATAGCCGCGCGATTAGCGGTTCGCGGCGGCGGCGTCCATGCTTATCGGGGGATGGTTGACTCTTGGCTCTAGAACAACCCGGGTACTTCGCGCTGTGCCGGTGACGGCGCATCGGGCGCAAGCAATTCGCGTTCGGGGGCCTGCGTGGTCCGCGATCTGGAGATGCTGGCGGTTGGGCTTGCGCTTGTGCTTACAGGCGAGCACGCACGGCCAGCGATAAAATCGAGTGCACCCTTCACCGAACTCTCGGCAGGATCGCCCAGCGGTGCGGTCAAATCATCGGCGGCTTGACACGTCGCCCGCATCGCGCCCGCCATGCCGTCATAATAGAAACCTTGATTGGCAGAATTCTGCAATGAAAAAGCGACCACACGCAGCCGGTCGTCACATGTTGCCCGGTCTATCGCGATTTGACCCACCGGCTTGCCAAAAGTATTGGTGCCGACCAACGCCGCATTTGCCCCCAAATAAGGTACGAAACTGTTCATTACCAACTCGCTCGCCGATGCCGTGCCGCCCCTGCCGATGAAGGCAATCTTGACGGGGCTGACAGACTGGGATTGCGGAGCGAACCGCGTGGTATCATTCTCGGCCGCCTTTGACGCGCGGAATGTCGTGATCGACGAAACTTCAGAAGTCGTGCGCGCGCCGCCAAGCAAATTGTTCATCAAATTCGCCGTCGAAACCAATCCGCCACCATTGTAACGGAAATCGATGATGAAGTTAGTGATGCCTTGCGCCCGAAAATCTGCAAATGCCGTCCGCAGTTCGCTGTCGGCGGACGAGATGAAGGTGCGCAAATTCAGATACGCAACCTTGCGCCCGCCATCGTCGATTATGCGCGCGCCATAGCGCGATGACACCGGCGTCAGATCAAAGTCGGCCTTGACCACTGTCAACTCGCGTGTACCGCCAACGTCTGTGACCCGCAATACCCGTGTTGTGCCTGCGGTGCTTGGCCCAAGCGCGTTGGACACGCCGGCATTGCCTTCGGCCGCGATTATGGCGCTAACCGTGCGCAAATTGGCGGCGGTTGTTCCGATCGCCAGGATTTCTGTTCCGCGGTCAATTCCTGCCGCCAATGCCGGTGCGCCCTCAAACGCTTCGGCGATGAAAACACGGCCAACGGCGGTATCGTAAGATAGCCGGACACCAAATCCTGCGGTCGCGCCGGATGCGAAAAATGCGTTCTCTTCTCTGATTGACGTCACATAGGTGAAAAAGCGGTCACGGCGCTGGCTCCGCGCGGTCGCAGTCAGCGCGTCAATATAATCATCGACCGAAGTAAACGCCGCAGTGTCGAGCGCGGCGGGCAGAGTCTCAGGAAACAAATACCATTCATTCAGCACACTAAATGCCCAGTCTTGCCGCGATTTTAGGCTGCAAGTCGTGGACGTTGGCGGTGTTGGCGGCGTCGTGCCTATCGGCGGCCCGATGACTGCGCTGGAAGGCGTGCCGCCGCCGCCGCACGCGGCGGTTGTCGCCGCTGCGGTCACTGCAAAGATGATGTTTTTTAGATGTTTCCGTGCCATGCAACGCTCCCCAAACAATGGCGGCAAGCTACCCGTTTCGCCCCGCCTGTGAAAGCGGATTATTCAACCTTGGCTTTCTGGATGCTGAATGACGAAGTGCTAACCGCGCAGCGTGCCGCCCAACTTTGCCGCTGCAGCGATCACTTTGTCGGCAATGGCCTTCAACTCTTCGTCGGTGTAGCTCTTGTCAACCGGTTGCATAATCACCTCGACGGCCAGGGAAACTTGCCCATCACCGACGCCTTGTCCGGCAAATTTGTCGAACAGATTGACGCTACGAATGTTGATTTTGTCGCAGCCCTTGATGGCCCGAACAAGGTCACCCGCAACCAATTCGGCAGGAACCAGAAACGCAAAATCGCGGGTGACGGATTGCAAAGCTGGCGGCGTAAAGGCTGGACGCATGAATCCGCCGACAGCTTTTTTGGCGGGTATCGCGTCAACAAAAACCTCTGCTGCCACTGTGCTTGCAGGCAAATCGAACGCTTTGGCAATGGCGGGATGCAACGTGCCGAACGCCGCCAATATGATCTTTGGTCCCATACGCAATGTCGCGGATTGTCCGGGATGGTAATGGTTTCCTGCATCGCCCATGACCATCAGATTGTCAGTGGCAACGCCCGCCGCCGCCAGCAACGCCAGCGCCTCGGCCTTGGCATCATAAACATCGAATTTCTGCGCCTTGCCAGCGGTCCAATTGCGCGGCGATTTATCTCCGGCCAAGATCAAGCCCAAGGTCAGACGTTCATCGCTTGTCCCGTCTGCGGCCTTGAAATAGCGGCGGCCCAGTTCAAACAGCCGAACCGAAGCTGCGCCGCGATCCAAATTGCGGCGCGTGGCCGAAAGCAGTCCGGGCAGCATGCTTGGCCGCATGACTTTCATGTCTTCGGAAATCGGATTGGCCAATGTCCAGTCTCCGCCTCCAAATGCCGCAGCGTCCTTCTGCGGCAAGAACGCCCAGTTGATGGCTTCATTCATCCCGCGTGATGCCGCCGTCCGGCGTAACTTGCGTTCGATCTTTTGCATCGGCGTGGCGGTGGGTTTGGCCACACCGTCTGCGCGCGGGAGCGGAGTTGATGGGACATTATCAAGGCCGATCATACGCACAACTTCTTCGACCAAATCGGCGCTGCCCTCCACGTCCCGCCGCCAGCTGGGAGCGGTCACGTGCCAATCCGAGTCAACTGCAAAGCCCAATCGTTCCAGTATCGCCATTTGTTCTTCCGGCGCGACATCAATGCCGCCCAACCGGGCACAATGTCCGGTGTCATAAGCAATGGTCTTTGTGACCAGCGGCGGCGAACCAGCGCGCACGACGTCACTTGCCTCACCGCCGCAAATTTCCAATATCAGCTGAGAAATAATCGCCAGCCCGTCATCCAGAAACGCCGGGTCAACGCCGCGTTCAAACCTGGTGCGGGCGTCGCTGGTCAACGCCAATGCCTGACCGGTTTTGGCGATGTTTTCCGGCGTGAAATACGCGACCTCCAACAACACATCGGTGGTGCTATCCGAACATCCCGAATGCTCGCCGCCCATGATACCGGCGATATCATGCGCGCCATTATCATCCGCAATCACTGTCATCGCGGACGTCAGCGTGTATTCCTTGCCGTTGAGCGCGGTCAAGGTTTCACCGTCGACGGCGCGGCGCGCGGCAATTGCACCTGTGATCTTTGCTGCGTCATAAGCATGGCTCGGGCGGCCAAGATCGAGCATGACGTAATTGGTGATGTCGACCAATGCGCTGATCGGCTTTTGTCCCGCAGATTTCAGCCGTGCCTGCATCCAATCGGGTGACTTGCCGTTGGTCACGCCCTTGATGACGCGCCCGTAAAAGGCGGGACAACCTTCGGCATCATCGGTGCGGATCTCGGTTGGGCAGGGGTAAAGCCCTCCACCCTTCAGGGGGGAGGGTTGGGAGGGGGGGCTGTCAGCAGAGGAAGCACCGTCAATGACGGCTCCCTCACCCCGGCCCTCTCCCCTGAAGGAGAGAGGGAGAAGAACGCCCAATCCCGCCGCCGCCAAATCGCGGGCAATGCCGCGCACACCCATACAGTCTTGGCGGTTGGGGGTAATAGCGACATCGATCACCGGATCGTCAAGACCCGCCCATGCCGCATAGGCTGCGCCCACGGGTGCGCCTTCATCAAGCGCGATAATCCCGGCATGATCGTCGCCCAGTTCCAGTTCGGCAATCGAACACATCATGCCGTTGGATTCGACGCCGCGAATTTCTGCGACTTTTAGAACCATGCCGTTTGACGGAACGACTGCACCCGCCGGACCGAACACGCCCAACATTCCGGCGCGCGCGTTGGGCGCACCGCAGACGACTTGCTTGGGGCCATCGCCAGCATCCACCGACAATATTTGCAACTTGTCGGCTTGCGGATGCGGAGCGGCGCTCAAAACCTTGGCGATTTTAAACGCGGCAAGTTTATCCGCCGGGTTTTCGATGCCTTCAACTTCCAGGCCGATACGGTTCAAGCAATCGGTGACCTGATGTATGTTGGCATCGGTTTCGAGATGCGACTTCAGCCAGCTTAAGGAAAATTTCATGCGCCTACTCCGCCTGATAAAGTGGGAACATCCAGCGCATCAAATCCATAATGGCCCAGCCAACGGCCATCGCCGTCAAAAAAGGCGCGCAAATCATCCATGCCATATTTCAGCATGGCCAGCCGGTCGACGCCGGTGCCAAAGGCAAAGCCTTGATATTCGTCGGGGTCCAGCCCGCAATTGGCGATTACTTTGGGATGCACCATGCCGCTGCCCAATACTTCCATCCAGCCTTCCGATCCGCCAATCACGCGCTTGCCGTTGACGATGCTATAGCCGACATCGACCTCCGCGCTGGGTTCAGTGAACGGGAAATAGGATGGACGTAGCCGCAACACGACATCGTCGCGTTCAAAAAACGCCTTTAAGAATGTCTCCAGCGTCCATTTCAAATGACCCAGATGGATACCCTTGTCGATCACCAGCCCTTCGATCTGGTGAAACATCGGCGTGTGCGTTGCATCGCTGTCGCTGCGATACACACGGCCAGGTGCAATGATCCGGATCGGCGGCTGCTGGGTGGTCATGGTGCGGATCTGAACCGGCGATGTGTGCGTGCGCAGCAACATCGCGCGGCCCTCTGCATCCTTGTCGGGGAAATAAAACGTATCATGCATCGCGCGTGCTGGGTGCGTTTCGGGAATATTGAGTGCGCCAAAATTACGCCAGTCGTCCTCAATCTCGGGACCTTCGGCCACGGCAAATCCCATGTCGGCGAAAATCTCTGCCAGCTCATCCATGACCTGACTAACCGGGTGGATGCTGCCGCGCGGAGTGGCGGGCGCAGGCAGCGTCATGTCCAGGCCTTCGGTGGCGAGGCGCTGGTTGAGCGCGGCGGTTTCCAGCATCGCTTTCTTATCGGCAATCGCCGCCGTTACAGTTTCGCGCAGGCCGTTGATGATGGGGCCTTGTGTTTGCCGTTCCTCGGGTGACATTTGTCCCATGGTTTTGAGCAATGCGGATATATTGCCTTGTTTTCCCAATGCCGCGACGCGCACCCCATCCAGCGCGTCCAATGTATCGACGGCGGTAATGGCGGAAAGAGTTTCGGTTTCGATTTTCGATAAGTCTGTCATAGCTTTGCCTGAATAAGCAAAAGGGCGCGGACGGCAAGTACCGTCCACGCCCTTTTGCGCTTTATTCGAAATTTATGCCTACGCTGCTTTAGCCAACGCTGCCTTCGATTGCGCGATGATGGTGCTAAACATCGCGGCTTCGTGCATCGCCATTTCAGCCATCACTTTACGGTCAAGCTCTACGCCCGCCAATTTCAGGCCGTGCATGAATACGCCGTAAGTCATGCCTTCGGCACGGACGGCGGCGTTGATCCGCTGGATCCACAATGCGCGGAAATTGCGCTTGTTTACCTTGCGGTCACGATAGGCATATTGCCCGGCTTTTTCGACCGCTTGACGTGCGATCCGGATCGTATTCTTGCGGCGGCCACGAAAGCCTTTTGCTTGATCCAATATGTTATTGTGTTTGGCGCGGGTGGTAACACCCCGTTTTACGCGTGCCATAATCTATATCCTTAATATCTTTAGTGGTCGCATGGCTTAACCGAAAAACCGGTTCCCACTTTTTCTCGCCATGCTCACAGTTTTCGAATAGTCGCAGCAGGCTTAAAGCCCGTATGGCGCCCATTTCTTGATTGTTCTTGCATCGGCGTCCGAAATTGTATCGGTGCGGCGGTGCTGGCGGATATACTTCGCGTTATGGCTGTTCAGACGGTGACGTTTGCCAACGGCGCCGTGCTTGATCTTGCCAGTTGCGGTGAGTTTGAAGCGTTTCTTCACACCACTTTTGGTCTTCAGCTTGGGCATTTTGGTCTCCTTTGGTTGAGTCCGTATCAGATCGACATGGCAGCCCATACTGGCCAGCCCATCTATTCGGAAGCCGCGCGTATAACGCTGTGCAAACGAAATGCAAGCGATTCGGGTTGGGGTTTCGGATCGATTAGAGTGCAGCAAACGAAAAAGGGCGCCCAAACCGGACGCCCTCTTCATTTGACATTAAAATTTGGTTTTAGAAACGTGCGCCCAAACCAATGCCGGCATGACGGCGTTGGAAATTAATCCCGCCAATTTGTCCATTGTCGGCATAACCAAATTCAACCCGGCCATAGAAACTTTTGCCGAACGAATGTTCGTAACCAATCGCACCTTGAGCGCCAGAACCGCTTTCCGTAACCTGGACGTTGCCCGAAAACGCTTCCAAGCGCAATTTGGCATAGCCTACCTTCGCATAAACTTGGCCTTTTTCGCCCACGGCCAATCCCAAATGCAATCCAGCTGCGAAATTGTCTTTAATGTCGATACCATCGCCAGCATCAAAGGCGGAAACCGATGATTTTTCAAAATTCACATAAGGTCCGGCAACAACAGTATTGCCCAATTTGAAATCATATCCTGCTTCTGCGCCAAAGGCGACGGCGCTGCCGACTTTGAAAACGTCGTTATTGTCGATGACGCTGCTGACGGTTGGTGTTTCGTACATCACGCGGGCTTCGATACGCGCGCCGCTTTTGGCAGGGCTTTCATCCTGAGCCAGCGCGGGCGTGGAGATAGCAGTGGCAGCAATGGCCAAAACAATAAACTTATTCATAACAAATATTTCCCTGAAATAGTGGGGAGCCGCCCCACCGCCCGGACGCTATAGTGGCGGATTTCCAAAAATATAGTTAATAACGTATTTATAGAACGCTGTAGGGAGATTTATCCGTTAATGCGCGCAGGCCAAGGCCTCCAGCACATCCTCCAGCCGTGCCGGATCGCCCAGCGCAATTACATCGCCTGCTGAGCCTGCATGCAACGGATCGCCATTCCAGTCGCACATCATTCCGCCTGCACCTTCGACAATGGGCACAAGCGCAGCGAAGTCGTGCAGTTTCAGCCCGGTCTCAACCACTAGGTCGATCTGGCCGGTGGCGAGCAAGGCGTAGTTATAGCAATCACCGCCCCACACCGTTCGCTTGTTGGTCTTTGCGGCCAGTGCCATGAAATGTTCGGCGTCGTGATCGCTGAAATATTGCGGCCCGCTGCTGGCCAACACGGCGTCTGATAGCTGGCGGCAGGTGCGGGCGCGCACCGGTTTGCCGTTGAGCGTGGTTTCGCGGCCCGCTGCGCCAATCCAGCGTTCGCCGCTGATGCATTGGTCGATGACGCCCATGACCGGAAAACCCTGTTCCATCAGCGCAATCAGGGTGCCGAATAGTGGCCGTCCGGCCATGAAGCTGATCGTGCCGTCGATAGGATCGAGCACCCAAGTCTTGCCCGAAGTTCCGGCCTTTTCGCCAAATTCCTCGCCGATAATCGCGTCATCGGGACGTTCGGTGTCAAGGATCGCGCGGATCGCGGCCTCGGCTGCGCGGTCGGCTTCGGTAACAGGCGATGCATCGCTCTTGGCTTCATGTGCAAATACGCTGCGATAAAATGGCCGGATCGCGGCTCCGGCGGCATCGGCCAAGCGGGCGGCGAGTTCTAAATCAGACGGCGTCAATCGAACAGGCTCGACACCGAACTTTCGTCCGCAATCCGGCGGATTGCTTCGCCCAGCAACGGCGCGATTGGCAAGTGGCGGATATTGGGGGCATCGTGGACCGCGTCGGTGGCTTGGATGGTGTCGGTAATGACCAGTTCCTTCAGCACCGATGCGCTGATCCGTTCCGCTGCGCCGCCAGACAACACGCCGTGCGTACAATATGCCACCACGTCGGTTGCGCCCTTGGCTTTCAGCGCGGCCGCCGCATTACACAATGTGCCGCCTGAATCGACCATATCGTCGTGCAATATGCAGAATTTGCCGGTGACATCGCCGATGATGTTCATCACTTCAGACTCGCCCGCCTTTTCGCGGCGCTTATCGACGATGGCCAATGGCGCATTATCGAGCCGTTTGGCCAATGAACGGGCGCGCACAACGCCGCCAACATCGGGGGATACGACCATCAAATCTTCGCCGCCATAACGCGACAAGATGTCCGCGCTCATCACCGGCGCACCATAAAGATTGTCGGTGGGTATATCGAAAAACCCTTGGATCTGCCCGGCGTGCAGATCAACGCAAAGCACGCGGTCTGCGCCTGCTTCGGTGATCAGATTGGCGACCAGCTTGGCCGATATCGGCGTGCGCGGTCCGGGCTTCCTGTCTTGGCGGGCATAGCCAAAATACGGGATCACAGCGGTAATGCGTTTGGCCGATGCGCGGCGCAGCGCATCGATCATGATCAACAACTCCATCAAATTGTCGTTGGCGGGATGATTGGTGGGTTGCAGCACGAACACATCTTCGCCGCGCACGTTTTCGTGGATTTCGACAAAAATCTCGTCATCGGCAAAGCGGCGCACGGAGGTATCGGTTAACGCTATTTCGAGATATCCTGCAACCGCACGGGCCAAAGGCAGGTTGGAATTGCCTGACATTAATTTCATGGAATGTGGTTCCCCGTCCCGATGTATGGATTCGGTTGCCGCTCTAGCCGCGCGGCGCGAATATGACAATCGCCTTGCTCCCTTTTGTTTGCGGCAATATGTGTGACCAATGACTGACACACTTTCGATTGCAATGGCCCAGATAAATCAACGCGTGGGGGATCTTGCCGGAAACGCCGCGGCCATGCTGGAATGGCGGGCAAAGGCAGCGGATGCCGATTTGATCGTCTTTCCCGAACAGCAGTTGATTGGCTATCCCGCCGAAGATCTGGTGTTGAAACCGGAATTTGCCATTCGCGCCGCGTTGCAACTGGAGACGCTGGCCAAGGCGACCGCAGATGGCGGTCCGGCGATGTTGGTCGGCAGCATATTTACGGAGAATGGCGCGCTGTATAACGGCGTTGCGATCCTTGATGGCGGAAAGATCACGGCGGTACGCTATAAGCATGAGCTGCCCAATTACGGAACGTTCGATGAAAAGCGGATTTTTGCGCACGGACCTTTGCCCGCGCCCGTGGAGTTTCGCGGCGTCAAATTGGGTTTGCCGATTTGCGAGGATGGCTGGTTGCCTGCGGTTTGCGGGCATTTATTGGGACAGGGCGCCGAACTGCTGATTTCAGTCAATGGCAGCCCGTATGAGATCGACAAAGACGACCGCCGCGAATTTGTGGTGTTCGCATCCCGGGTGAAACAGACCCGTCTGCCGCTGATATTCCTGAACCGGGTTGGCGGACAGGATGAGCTTGTGTTTGACGGCTGCTCGTTTGTGCTCAACGCCGATGGCAGCACCGCGCACAGATTGCCCGATTGGGAAGAGGCATTGTTGGTCACGCACTGGTCCCGCAAAGATTCCGGGTGGGAATGCGCTCCGGGCGCGTTGGCCAAATGGGAAGATCATCCCGCCGACATTTACAGCGCGATGGTGCTGTCTTTGCGCGACTATGTTGAACGAAACCGCTTCCCCGGCGTCGTCCTTGGCATGTCCGGCGGGATTGACAGCGCAATTTGCGCGGCAATCGCCGCCGACGCGCTCGGCCCTGACCGGGTGTGGTGCGTGATGCTGCCCAGCCGCTATACCGGTCAGCTCAGCCTTGATCTTGCCGCCGAATGCGCAACGATGATTGGCTGCAAACTCGATAGCATCCCGATCAGTCCGGCGGTGGAGGCGTTTGATGAAATGCTGTCGGGCAGCTTCGCTGATGTCGAAGTGGATATCACCGAAGAGAATGTCCAGTCGCGCATTCGCTGCGTCACCTTGATGGCGCTGTCCAACAAATTCGGTCACATGCTGATGACCACAGGCAACAAAAGCGAGATGAGCGTTGGCTATGCCACCATCTATGGCGATATGGCAGGCGGCTATAACCCGCTGAAAGATGCGTATAAGATGACGGTTTTTGCGATTAGCGAATGGCGCAACAAGCACAAGCCGCGCATCGGCCTTGGCCGCGATGGACCTGTAATACCCGAAGCTATCATTACCCGGCCGCCGAGCGCAGAATTGCGCCCCGATCAAAAAGACAGCGACAGCTTGCCGCCCTATCCCGAATTGGACAGCATATTGCTTGGCCTTGTCGAACAGGAAGCCTCGGTCGATAATCTGGTTGAACGCGGCCATGACCGGGACACCGTCATCCGGATTGAACGGCTGCTGTATCTGGCCGAATATAAACGGCGGCAAGCTCCTCCTGGCACAAAACTGGGCACGCGCAATTTTGGCCGCGACCGGCGCTATCCGATTACCAACGCATTCCGTAGCGGGTAATTTGTAGGCTCAACTTTCTGCTTGCAGAATAAATGAAATAGTATAACATCTCAATTACGTCGTCCGAATGGGAATGTTCGTAGCGTAACAATTCCTGATCCGGGCCGCGCAGAGCCGAGAGAGGAGTTGTATAATGAGTTATGTAACCCAGAAACAGAAAACCAATCCCGCAGGTCTTGCCGCAACGATATTGATCAACGGCGGGGTTGTTGCCGCCGCGTTCTTGATGTCGACCGACATTCTGCCGAAAATCCGGGATCAGGGCATCAAGACCTTTGACGTGCCGGTCGATAAGCCGCCGCCCGAGCAAGTTGCAAAAACCGACAAGGAAATTGTGCTGCAGAAACCGAAACCCGCATTTGTCGATAAGCCGATAGTCGATATCCCGGTAAAGAATGACGGCGGAATAACGACCACCGATGTTTTCAGCGAAACGCCGCTTTTGACCGAGCCGGATGGCCAGAAAATTGCCGTCAATACCGGCATCAAAGACGTAATCGAGCGCGCCTTGCCGCCGCCCATATTTAAAGCGGCGGCGCGTGACCCAAAATTCGCACGGGACTTTCAACCCGATTATCCCGTCGGATTGTTGCAACGCGAAATTGAGGGCAAGGTCACGATCAAGGTCCTTGTCGGCACCGATGGCCGCGTCCGTGAGGCGAATGTGATCGCCGCAACACATCCCGATTTTGCCAAAGTAACCCAGCGGCAGGCGCTATCCGAATGGCGTTTCAAACCCGCAACGCGCGACGGCAAACCGGTTGAAGATTGGCAGACATTAACGGTGCGCTTTGACATCAACGAATAGCAAAAACCCACAAGAGCGGCGGCATGCAAAGCAACGCTGGAAATTATGCCCGTAACCGACTATTTGGGGAATATGAGTTTCAAGAACGACATTTCCCCTGCGGGCGCGCTGCGCGATATTTTTGACTATTTTCGCGCAGACCGGCCGTTAAAGCCGTTTCTGGTTGTGGCCTCGTGCGTGCCGCCAGTGTTGCTGTTTTACATGCTTTCTCTCGATGCGTTTGAAAAATCTATTCCGCCGCCGCCAACGGTAACCTATATCGAAAGCTGGCCGCTTGACCGCAGTATCGAGGAGTCAAAGGCGGCAATCACCGAACGTCAAAAGCTGAAAGATGCTCTGATCGAAAAGCAGCGGCAAAGCTATAAAGCATTGGGCCGCGCCGTTGGCATGGACGTTGAAAAAATCGAACGCGAGGCGATGGCATTGCGCGAGCAAGCGGCCCGCGCCGAAGCCACCAAAAAGGCGCAGGTCGCGGCGGCTCAATCGAAAAAATTAAGCGCCGAAGCCGGAGCAGCGCAATAGCTTCGGGGCCCAGCACCCAACTGCACGCTGCCCGTTACATGGCGGCGGCGATTGCTTTGGCCGAACGCGGCGTTGGCCGTTGCGGGCTCAACCCGTCTGTTGGCTGCATCATCGTCAATCAAGGCCGGATTGTCGGCCGCGGCTGGACACAGCCCGGTGGCCGCCCGCATGCCGAGGCAATGGCACTGGCGCAGGCTGGGGCCGCCGCGCAAGGCGCCACGGCTTATGTAACATTGGAGCCATGCGCCCACCAAAGCGACCGCGGCCCGGCATGTGCACAATTGCTCGCAGCCGCAGGTGTGGCCAGCGCCGTGATCGCGTGTTTGGACCCGGACCCGCGAACCGCTGGCAAAGGCGCGGCGTTGTTGTCGGCGGCGGGCATCGATGTCCAAACCGGGGTATTGGCGGCGCGGGCCACGCAAAACCTGGCTGGATTCTTCAGCCGCTGCACAAACGCCCGTCCTTACGTCACGATCAAACTGGCCACTTCGCTCGACGGTGCGATTGCGTTGGCCGATGGCAGCAGCCGCTGGATTACGGGTGAAGCGGCGCGCGCGCACACCCATCTTGAGCGTGCGAGATGTGACGCTATTCTGGTTGGCGCGGGAACCGTGCGTGCCGACAAACCCTCGCTTGACGTCCGGCTTGCGGGCCTGGAAACACGTAGTCCGCGCCGGATCATGCTTGGCAGCGGCGATCCGCCCGGTGGCTGGGAAGTGATCCGTAAGCCGCAGGACATTGCATCGCTGCAATGTAATCATCTGCTGGTCGAAGGCGGGGCAAAAACCGCCGCATCATTTTTGCGCGCGGGTCTTGCCGACCGATTGCTGATATATCGTGCGCCTATCCTGATCGGCGGCGGCATACCGTGTTTGGGCGACATCGGGGTAACGGACCTTGGTTCGGTGCATGGACAATGGCAATTGCGCGATAGCCGGATGTTTGGCATGGACCGGCTGGACGTTTATACCAACACCAGACAACCGCGCGAGTAATCAAAAATGTTCACGGGCATCATCACCGATATCGGCACCATATCATCCGCCGAACAACGCGGCGATTTGCGCGCGGTTATAGCATGCGGCTATGACATGTCAGGCGTTGCCATTGGCGCATCCATTGCGTGTTCGGGCGTGTGCCTAACCGTCGTTGACAAGGGCCAGACCGGCGAAGATGGCGGCTGGTTTGCCGCCGATATATCCGGCGAAAGCATCGCGCGGTCAGCCTCCGGTATGTGGAACGCGGGCAGCAAGCTGAACCTTGAACGCGCATTAAAGGTCGGCGATGAACTGGGCGGTCATATTGTGACCGGCCATGTTGACGGCGTCGGCAGTGTCATCCGCTTTGAACGCAGCGGCGATAGCTGGACATTGGAGATCGAAGCCCCTGCTGCACTTGCCGCCTATATCGCGGCGAAAGGTTCGATCACCGTCAACGGCGTCTCATTAACGGTCAATGATGTCCGCGATACAGACAGCGGCGCTGCAATCTTCACCCTCAATATCATCCCGCACACCAGCGAGGTTACCAATTTGGGGGGGCTAGTGGCAGGACACGACGTGAATTTGGAAATCGACGTGTTGGCGCGGTACCTGAAACGGATGGAAGATTTGCGGGCGGCGCGTTAACACCGCCCGGCGTGACTATCCTATCAGAACGGCAACCAACGCTGCTTCTTTGAAAACTTCATATAGCCGACATTTGCGCCCAGCCGTAAACCTGCGCCCACGCGAATGGGGATCAGAACGATATCGCCGCGCCGCAAGTAACTGGCGTTGAATCCGCCCACCAAATAGGCCACGCCTTCACCGGACGGATAGCGGCGGTAAAGGTCTTCGGTGTCGTATAGATTATAGACCAGCACAAATGTACTGCCGGCATTGGCACCGGCATCAAAGCCGATCGATGGCCCCGTCCAATATACCGGCCGTTCACCTTCTACCTTGTGCGTCAACGTGCCCGACCCGTAACGCAATCCGACCACAAACGCACCGCCACCTTCACGGCCGACGATATAGCCGTTGGGTTGCCCCTGCTTCTTCAGGATTTTCTCAATCAATCCGCCTAGCCCGGCTGCGCCTTTGCCAAAAACACCTTCGGCGGCGCCGATAAGATCGTCTTTCTGGAATGTTCTGTCAGGATCGGAAGTGACCGGAACATCAGTGGATGAAGAATCCACTCCGCTATTCGGGATCGGATCGGTTGGCACTCCGTCGTCGATGGGCGCACCCGGGCTTGGCGAATTGCTAACCGGCGGCGGTGTTCCGCTGTCTGTACCAATTGCCTCATTGGGATCAATCTGGCTGATCTGCGCCATCGCGGGCGAAGCAGCCAGCATCATGGCCGGTGAACCGCCAAGAATAATACCGAACGACAACAGGATCATTACCCGTTTGAGTAATAATGCCAACATATTGTTCTTCATACGTGATCTCCGGACAGCTGCCAAATTCTTGCGGTCTCGATAGATGCAGTACAATGAACCGGCGATGAGCAGAGTCCTATTTGCGCCAAGGCGAGTCGTTTTGCCGATGACTGGCCAACGGCCTGTCTGCTGATGTGCAAATTGGCATGAATTGCCACCGCCAAAATTTAACTATGCGAAAGACATTGCAGCAAGGAATTTGCCCAGCTATAGCGCCGGAAATGCTAAGCACCGGAGACGTGGGTGAGCGGCTAAAACCACCTCCCTGCTAAGGAGGCAAGCTCCTATCGGGGCTTCGAGGGTTCGAATCCCTCCGTCTCCGCCATTCATTTTTCAGGTTCGCGCTCAACTAGCCCCTGACCCGAGCGGCGACTGGCGCTTGGTTCAGGCTCCATCGGTGGTTGTTCGATCCGCGACTGGAGCGAGCCACGCATGGTCCTCATCGTGAAACGCGCGACAAAATCCTGTCAATCCGTGTCAATACGGAGCGAATTGGTCTGCCGACTGCGCTACGGTAATTCTTTCAATAGGAGATTATCATGCAAACCCGGAACTGGATTGGATTGGCATCTGCGGTCGGTGCCGCCGCTGTCGCTGGCGGAACCTATATGCGTTACCGGCAGGAACTGAACGCCAAGTCGCAGGCGCTTGATGCAAAAAGTGAAATCGCGGAAACCGCGTGCGGTCCGATTGAATATGCGCGCGAAGGCCGCGGGTCTGCCACGCTCGTCATTCACGGCGCGGGCGGCGGTTACGATCAGGGCCTCTACCTTGCCCATGAAATGCTGGGTGATGGTTTTGATGTTATTGCCCCGTCGCGCTTTGGTTATCTGCGCACACCAGTACCGGCAGACAGCTCCCACAGCGCGCAAGCCGATGCCCATGCTGCCCTTTTGGAAAAGCTTGGTGTGGGCAAAGCCATCATCATGGGCGTATCCGCAGGCGCGCCGAGTGCAATCGAATTTGCGGTTCGCTACCCCGACCGGACAGCCGCGCTGATATTGGTGGTGCCGCGCGCTTATGATCCAGACAATCAAGTAGGTGTGGAACAGACGCCGCAAAACAAGACTGTAGTGCGCTTGTTCGAAAATTCTGCGGATTTCCCCTATTGGGTGTCAACCAAGGTCGGGCGCAAGACGTTGGTCCGGTTCTTTGGGGTTGATCCCGAACTAGAGGCAAAGGCCGATCCGCAAGAACGCGACAAGGTCACGGCGTTGATCGCCGATATGTTGCCTTTGTCTGCACGGGTGAGCGGCATCGTCGCAGACACCAGGAGCGAACTGGTCAAATCCGATCTGGAGCATATCTATGCGCCGACGCTGATAATTTCCGCCGAGGATGATCTGTATCACACGCTGCCCGGCGCCCGTTTCACCGCCGAGCATATTCCTGACGCCAAATTAAAGGTCTTTGAAACCGGCGGCCATCTGTTAATTTCGCATGGCAGTGATGTGCGAACGGCGATTGCCGAATTTCTCGGCAAGCCCATTAAAAATGCCGCCCGAATTCCTAATCGAAAGGCGTCAGCCGATCTTTCGGCGGCTGTGATCGCGCATTAAGTTCAGAACACAAAACACATAAATACATACGCTTCGTCATTCCCGCCTTTCGACTGCCTGCCAAGGCAGCCGCTCCGAACGAACTGACCAAAGGTCAGGCGGGAATGACGACATCATTTTTCAAAAACCGAATTTTTGAATCGCATCCGTATTGTCCCTGATATGGGCGAAGGCATTTAGGCTCTAACCTGTTTCAATCATTCTCGTTGCCGTTTCCATGCGGTGTAAAATTGGAGAAGAACGATGAAATCGGTTCTGCTGCATGTTCAAAATGACGGAGATCTTGATGCCAAGCTGCAAGCGGCGCTTGCCGTTGTGCGCGCATCGAAGGGGCATTTGAGTTGCCTGCATGTGACGCCTATCAACGCCTATGTTGCATTTGACGGTTTTGGCGGGCCGTTTGTGATGAGCGGGGTGTTGGATGCCCTTCAAGAAAACGAAGACAAAATGCGTGCGCGCATCGAAATGCAGCTTGCTCAAGAAGATGTATCTTGGGACTATAATCAGATAACCGGCGAACCCACGCACGCAATTGTCAGCAAAAGTGCGCTGGCGGATTTGATCGTTTTGGGCCGGGGCCACCATATCGGGACAACGGCTTATCCCGGCATTTCATTATTGGGCGACGTTCTTGCTGCAGCACGCTCTTCGATATTGGTCCAGCCTGCGGACCGGACCATTTTCGATCCACTAGGTCCGGCGGTAATCGCGTGGAATGGCAGTTTTGAAGCCGCCAATGCTGTGCGGTTCGCGGTGCCTATGTTGGCGATGGCATCGGCGGTTCATATCGTAACAATCGAATGCGACACTGAACCGCCTTTCCCGTCGGTATCGGCATCCGAATATCTTTCCCGGCACGGCATCACATCAGAATTGCATGTCCGGCAAGCCGATAAAAAATCAATCGTCGATACGCTGATCTCGGCTGCAGAATCGCTGAACGCAAGCTATATTGTCATGGGTGCATACGGCCACAGCCGGGCGCGAGAATTCCTGTTTGGCGGGGTGACCCGCACACTTTTGAAAGATTGCCCAATCCCGCTGATCATGGGACGATAAAGCGCCATATTGCCGTGAGAGCAAACTTTGGCATCGCTAGCCCGCACATTGGAATGCGCCGAGGGGAGCTAGGGAATTTCACCTAGGGGGCATTCCCGATTTGCGGCGGATGGCTGCATCTTCAATATCCATTTTGGGGGCACTATCGAAGCTTTCAATGTGAGGAGAATTCCGATGAAAACCGACAGTCAATTACAAAAGGATGTGATGGCCGAACTGGAGTGGGAACCGCGTGTTGACCATGCCAATATTGGCGTAGCAGCGAACAACGGCGTTATCACACTGTCTGGCTATGTCGCCAGCTATGCGTCCAAACTCGCCGCCGAAGAGGCTGCTCGGCGGGTTAAGGGCGTGCGCGGACTTGCCGAAGAGATCGAGGTGCGTTTCGCGGGCGACGCCAAAACCGCCGACCCTGAAATAGCCAAGCGCATTGCCGATATGTTCGACTGGAGCGTGACGATTCCGAAGGGCAAGATCAACGTGAAGGTGGAGCATGGCTGGGTCACGCTTAGCGGCGATGTCGGCTATCATTATCACCGCCAATCAGCGCGTGATGCAGCCTCGCGGATCGGCGGCGTCAAAGGTGTGACCAATCTGATCGAAGTGAAGAAAACACCATCGCCGCTGGATATTCGGCAAAGGATCATGGACGCATTCCAGCGTTCCGCTGACCTTGACGCCAGCACGATCACGGTGGTGGCAGATGGCGACACCGTCAAACTCTCTGGCAAAGTGCATTCGGGTTATGAACGCCGGATTGCTGAGCGCGCTGCTTGGGCAGCACCGGGCGTCAACCGGATCGAAGACAATATCATGATTGTCTGAACCACCAGCGCCCCTTTGCGACCCGGGAGGCGCAGACTGAGCGGGCCTTGATTCCATTGCGGATCAAGGCCCGCTCTCTTTTGTTTAAAGTTTGCACCGGCAGGGTACCGCCGAGTGCGGTGGCCAGCCCGATTGGTCAACCACCCGGAAAGGGCGTAGGTTGATTATCAGGAGGCCGAGTCGGTTGAACACAGGTTTGCACACCATAGAATTTGACCAGATCGGGTTCCTCAACTCCATTCTGGAGACCTTGCCGCATGGGGTGGCAATTTTCAGTGCCGATCTCAAGTTGATCGAAATCAATCCAGCGGCACTTAATCTAATCGGCATCGATTCGCCTGCGGATTTGCTGGACGGCGCCCCTGTTTCGCTGATTGCGCCGCAACATATTTCAGATTTTAGGGAGCAGTTCGTTGAGGCGTTGAAGGGAAATGCCACCCGGGCGGATGCGCCGTTGGTTGTCGAGCTGCGTGCGCTTGATAAACACTGCCGCATGATCGAATGCCATTTGGCACCGCTGCGTGACACGAAGGGGCAGATAGCGGCCGTGATGGTAACCGGCATTGACGTGTCGGAGCGCGAACAACTTTCGGCCGATTCTGCCGATCACAATGCGCTTTTGAATGCGATATTATCTACCGTGCCAGATGCAATGGTCGTAATTGACGAGAGCGGCCATATCACATCGTTCAGCGCCGCGGCCCAGCGGCTTTTTGGCTATAGCGAAAGCGAAGTGCTGGGACACAATGTCGAAATGCTGATGCCCGAACCGCATCAAAGCGCGCACGATGGATATATAAGGCGGTATCTGGAAACTGGCGAAAAGCGGATCATTGGAATTGGCCGCATCGTCGAAGGGCGGCGCAAGGATGGCGGTGTGTTTCCGATGGAATTGTCGGTGGGCGAAGCACATATCGGCGATCATCGCGCGTTTACCGGCTTTATCTGCGACCTGACCGAGAAGTACCAAGCAGAGGCCCGGCTGCAGGAATTACAGGCGGAGCTGGTGCACACATCGCGGTTGAGCGCGGTTGGCACGCTGGCCTCGGCGCTCGCGCATGAACTTAACCAGCCGCTAACGGCCATTGCCAATTATATGGCAGCGGGCCGTGATCTGGTTGATGATTTCAAGCCGGAAACGGCGGCCACGCTGCACCACGCACTGGATGAATCGAATAAGGGGGCTTTGCGCGCAGGCCAGATCGTCCGGCGGCTGCGTGATTTTGTCGCCAAAGGTGAAATTGACACGCAAATATTACCGCTTGGAAAATTGATCAACGATGCGACCACGTTGGGGTTAGTTGGTGCCCGCGAGAAAGGTGTATCCTGGTCGATAGAAATCGAGCCCGACATCGACAATGTCTTCGCCGACCGCGTGCAGATCCAGCAGGTCATGGTCAATCTCATGCGTAACGCTATTGAGGCGATGGAAGATACGCCGGTTAAAATTCTCGCCGTCCGCGCCCGGCTTTTGGACCAAGAACATGTCGAGATTTCGGTGGCAGATACCGGGCACGGTGTTCCGGGCAATTTGATCAAACAGCTGTTTCAACCTTTCATAAGCACCAAGGCCAAGGGCATGGGTTTGGGCCTGTCGATTTGCAGAACCATCATAGAGGCGCATGGTGGGCGTTTGTCGGTCGAGTCAGATAATAATGGGGGAACGATTTTCAAATTTACTTTGTCACGCATTTCAAAGGAGTGCCTCGATGCAAGTTGAAAAGCTTGTCCATATTGTCGATGATGATGACAGTGTGCGCCGGTCGGCAGCATTCATGCTCAAGCATGCGGGGTACCGAGTTGAAAGCCATATCTCTGGCGTGGAATTTCTGAAAAAAGCCAAGTCAGCCGAGCGCGGCTGCGTGTTGATGGACGTGCGGATGCCCGAAATGGACGGGCTTGAAGTGCAGCAGGAAATGGCGAGGCGCGGCATTGACATGCCGGTGGTCATCCTGACCGGACATGGCGATATTGCGGTTGCGGTAAAAGCAATGCGAGGCGGCGCCGTAAATTTCATCGAAAAGCCCTATGAGAAAGAGCAATTGTTGCGGGCAATAGAAGAGGCTTTTGCCCGGCTTGACCGTTTGCATGACCGCGAAATGAAGGCAAGCGAAGCCAAAATCCGGCTTGCCAGCCTGACCGGACGGGAACGAGACGTTTTGAACGGGTTGGTCGAAGGTTATCCGAATAAGACCATCGCTTATGACCTTGGCATATCGCCCCGTACCGTAGAGATTTACCGCGCGAATATGATGGAAAAACTGAGAGTCCGGAGCTTGTCTGAGGCGCTTCGTATTGCGTTTATTGCCGAGGATGCCATCGAAGAATTGGTTGCGATTCCAGCGGTGATCCCGGCGGCCGGAAAGTGACACGGCTGCCTGCCCACCCTGAGCGCCATTTTGCCTGCGACCTTTCGCGTTACATTCTGGGCGGCGGCGATGGCGTTGACGGCATTGGTCGGGCACTTCACCGGAACCATGTTGTAAATCAAGCAGAGTTGATGCTTAGTGCCGAATGCAATATAGTATATAACCGGATTAGACAGAGGGCGCGCAACAGGCACAAATAAGGGGCAAACGGGAAGGGGCAAGCGGGGGGCAAACTTTTACAAGGATGGACCTCGAATGGATTTGTCATATTCTCGCCGCGAAACCACTAATTTTGTTCATGACTATCAAGGGCCACCCGGTCAGGCACTCCCCCGCATTTCGCACATTGCCTTAATCGGCAATTACCTGCCGCGCCGATGCGGCATCGCAACCTTTACCACCGACATTCACCGCGCATTCCAGTCGCGTTTTCCATCTGTAACGATGAACGTCTGGGCGATGAATGATGGTGCCGCCGATTATGACTATCCCGCAGGCGTCGTTGGCACAATTGAACAGAATGACCCGGCGTCTTACCGGCTTGCGGCTGCGCAGATTAGCGCAAGCGGCGCTGACATGGCCTGGATACAGCATGAGTTCGGAATTTTCGGCGGCGAAGCAGGCGAGTATATCTTGAAGTTGATTGACCGGTTGGCGATACCGGTGGCGGTCACTTTGCATACGGTGCTGAGCGAACCATTGCCCGCGCAGCGCCGCGTGATGGATGCTTTGGCCGAACGGTGCGACACCCTGATTGTGATGGCCGAAGCGGCAAAGCAGATACTGATCGAAATCTATGACTGCGATCCGGCAAAAATCAGCGTCATCGCGCACGGAATTCCCGACCGCCCCTTTGTTCCAACCGGTCCGATGAAACGCCGTCTTGGCTGGCAAGACCGCAAAATCATTCTAACATTTGGCTTGCTGTCGCCCGGCAAGGGAATTGAAACGATGATTGCGGCAATGCCGAAAGTGATCTGCCAAATTCCCGATGCGCATTATGTCATTTTGGGCGCCACCCATCCGCATTGCATTGCCCGCGACGGCGAAACTTACCGCGATCAGTTGCAGGCGATGGCCGATCAGCTGGGGGTCGCAGGTCATGTCCATTGGATCGGCGGATTTTGTGAAACAGAAGCATTGCTGGATTATTTGTCCGCCGCCGATGTGTATGTAACGCCTTATCTAAATCCAGCGCAGGTTACGTCGGGCACGCTGGCTTACGCCGTTGGCCTTGGCAAGCCGGTGGTATCAACGCCGTATGTGCATGCCGCCGAATTATTGAGCGGCGGGCACGGGCGGCTGGTCGATTTTGGCGACAGTGCCGGGTTCGCCGATGCTATTATTGATCTGTTGGAAGATGAGGTTGGGTTGATGGACCTTCGTAAACGCACTTATGCGCTGGGGCGCGAAATGATCTGGCCGCGGCTGGCCGAGAACGCCATGGAGCGTTTTGCGCAGCAGCCAAAATTTTCCAATGCCCAGGCTTGGCCGATCCGGCCGCCAGCCGCGCCCGCAAGCTTGCCGTTCGCTGCTATCATCCGGCATAGTGACGCCACTGGCATATTGCAGCACAGCCAATACACCGTTCCCGACCGCCGCCACGGATACTGCATAGATGATAATGCGCGCGCGCTGATATTGGCCTGCCGGGACAATAATATCGATCCAGTAACGCGGGACCATTGGATTGCGGTCTATGCGGCTTTTGTCTCGCATGCGTGGAATCCCGGTGCCGGGCGGTTCCGCAATTTTATGGGATTTGACCGGCAATGGTTGGAAGATAGCGGGTCCAATGATTCCAATGGCCGGGCAATCTGGGCGCTTGGTATCGCTGCCGCATCTGCGCCGACATCCGGGGTACAGGATTGGGCGCGATCATTGTTTGGTGAGACGATCGACCATCTTGCCGGAATCGATTCGCCGCGTGCCAAAGCGTTCAAAATGCTCGGCAGTATTGCCGTGCAAAGCGGGCTGCCAAGTCACGCCCTGCTGCGGACATTCATCACCGAATGGGGCGAGTTATTGTTGCGGCTCTACCGCGATACCCGCCGCGACGACTGGCATTGGTTTGAACCCGTGCTCGCTTATGACAATGCCCGGCTGCCAGAGGCTTTGATCCGTGCAGGCGTGATGCTGCGCCGCGATGACTTTTTGCGCGTTGGGGTGGAGTCGCTTACATGGTTGTATGCGATCCAGACCAGCGTCACCGGTCATTTCTCAGCCATCGGCTCCGACAGTTTCAATCGCCCGTTCGCCGCTCCATTGCCACATGATCAGCAACCGGTTGAGGCCGCCGCGATGGTTGATGCCTGCGATGCCGCGTTTGCCGCCACCGATGATCCAGTTTGGCAGGACCGCGCGATAAACGCCTATCGCTGGTTTTTGGGCAAAAATGACAATGGTTTGGCGGTGGGTGACGTGGCAACTGGCGGCTGTTTCGATGCCCTGACCCCGACGGGCGTCAACCTGAACCAAGGCGCCGAATCGTTACTGGCGTTCCATCTGGCGACGATTGCCGTCCAGCCGCATGTGATCCGCTGATGCTGCGCCTGCACCAATCGAGCGTGCGTTTGCGCGCCGATCCGTCGCGGGTCGTGCTACGCCCGTTTCATTTGGCTTGGAACGCCGAAGCGCCCAAGGGGCGGATGCGCAAGCTGGTCGATGAAGTGCGCGCGCTTGATATGCGCACCGCGCGCACCGAGCTGGCTCTGGTCTTTCACGATTTCGAAACGCGCCATGTGCAAACGCAGAACATCTTCATGAAACGCTATGAAGATGTCGAGGCCGATCTGGAGCTCGACGGGCGGCGTATTCGGGAAGAAAAAAAGCTGCTGATCGGGGCGTATTTCTGTCACGAATATAGCTATGCCGCCGCCGCGTTGATGAACCCGAGCGTGACTTTGCACCCCGATCAGGGCGAGATGTCGGCGGGCTTTGTCCGCATATTGCTATCGATGCGGGCGGTCGGTGAAGGGCATATCTCTTCCATCGTGTTCCGCGAAGGTGTGGTGACCAATGACCGCAAGTTTGAATTGGTACCGCAGCCGCGCTGCGCCATGGCCGCCAACACCTTGGCACAAGCAGAAATCGCTGCGGGCAATGTCATATCGGTGCACCGCAACCCCGATAGTTCGCTGTCCGGCACGGTCATTTTCCCGGTAACCGATGCCCAGCGCAATGGGCTGGAAGATTTGCGGATCACGCGGTTTGAACATAGCGACGGTTCGATAGAGTGGATCGGTACATATACCGCCTATTCGGGGCGCGAAATCCGGTCGGAGCTTTTGCGAACGTCCGACTTTTGCCGTTTTGACCTGATGCCTTTGGAGGGAAGCGCCGCGCGCAACAAAGGGATGGCGTTGTTCCCGCGAACTTTTGATGGGCGTTATCTGATGATCGGCCGCCATGACGGACAAAATCTGTTTCTGATGAGTTCAGACGATCTCGGCAATTGGGGGGATGGGCAGTTGCTGCTTGAACCGCGCTATCCCTGGGAACTGATCCAGATCGGCAATTGCGGTCCGCCGATTGAAATTGACGAAGGCTGGCTATTGTTGACCCACGGCGTCGGCGCGATGCGGAAATATTCGATTGGTGCAGTGCTGCTCGACAAGGATGATCCTTCGAAAGTGCTGGGCCGGACCAGCCAGCCGATATTGTCCTCGGTCGACGAAGACCGCGAAGGTTATGTGCCCAACGTCGTCTATTCCTGCGGCGGAATGCGGATCGGCGATGACCTGTTCCTGCCTTATGGCGTCGCCGATAGCTCGGTGGCCTTTGCCTTTTTGTCGATCAAGGAATTGCTGGCGTCAATGTAAGCGCGGACCAGATTGTGTCCGCAGGCACGCCTAAAAAAGTAACCGGGCCGGAAGCAAAAAGCATCCGGCCCGGTTTTTCCCATCAGAATGCGACCCGAAGGGAAGCACGGCCACCATAGTTGGTCGTGCTGCTGCTGACATCGCCATACGCACCGATGCCGACAGTTGTGTTATTTGACACTTGCGAATTGAAACCGATCTCGCCTGTGCCCGCGATCTCGTTTGCCGAATTTGAGATGATCACTTCATACGCATTTGTCGTCCGCGAGATGTCGGCATATTTTGCACCGCCACGCACATAAAATGCACTTTTGTCACCCGATGGCGCAATCAAACCAAGGCTGGCGGCTGCCGTCCAAAGGTCTGATTTCATGCTGGTTACGGTGATACCTTTGGTATCGGTGAAGGCATTTGTATCAACGGAGAGGTAAGTCACCGATCCGCGCAGATCCAGTTTCGCCTTGCTGCCAACTGGCTTGACGAGGCCAATTGTGGCATCCGCCATTACGCCGAGTGCATCGGACTTTGCTGTCGACTGAAAGATGTTGTTGGTCAGCTTCGAGTCAATTGCACCCACCGTCCCCAAAATGCTGGCGTAAAAGCCGCTGGACCGAACGGTGCGGATATAAGTGCCTACGCCGTAGCCGTCGGCATTGGAACGGCCCGATGCAAACCTGGTTTTGCCGGTATTGCCATATCCAAAAAAGCCGAGAGCAGTGGCGGAGCAATCGGTTTCGCCTTGCTTGCCGATTTTGCCTTCATAGCCCAAAGCGCCGCCGAAATTGCTGCCAGAACCGCCGCCTTTATAATTTGCACCGCCGATATCCATGGTGGTCCAAAAATTTGATCGATGATCGCTGCGCTGACAACTGCCAATCGTAGCGCCTTGACCGCCCAGCATCGTTGCGACGCTGCCTGCGCCAGAAACGCCGCCGCGTGCTGCACCAATGGCGCTGCCCGTGCCGGATTTGGTGGTCAGGTCACCGCCGCCAAATGCACCCATTGTGGCCGATGTAATGTTCGGGGCCCATTGCAGGAACGCCCCGCCATCGGCCGCATCGGACAGGTTGAACTTGACCGCACCGGTCGAAGGATCGCCGACGAGCGTATATTTGCTTGATGCCACAAATGTACCGACTGCGCCCAAACCAGGATTGCCCAGCACCGCTGCGCCCTGAATGATTGCAACCGAACCCGAAGTGCCGATCAGGCTGTCAACCGAACCAACGGTGGTCAGGTTAATTGTCGATGTGGCCGCAGAAGAAACGCTTGCCGCCAAAATCGTGTCCGACGTTCCTTTTGCATTCGATGAACTGTCTGTGCCCATGCCCGCATTGTTTGCCAGTGTGGGATTGAACGCCACCTTGATCGTGCTGCCAGCACCCGGCGCAAAATTGCCAGTTGTCCAAAGCGTGTTGGTCGCTTGCGTGCCGCCATAGGTCAGATCAATTACACCCGCCGCATTGTTGTTCAACCGTTCAAGGCCTGTGAACAATGTAGCGCCGGTGCGGACGTTGATCAGGCCAGTGTTGTTGACCGTATCGGTGGCCGCGCCAAAGGCATTCAACAAACTTGGCGTCCAGATGGAACCCGTGTTGTTGTTCAATGTGTTGGCGATGCCGCCGGTGGTGAAGCCGCCGATGATCCGGCCGCCGGCATTATTGTTGACGATGTTGTTGCCGGTTCCCAGCCACACTGCCTGACGTCCAGCATTACCTGCCGCACCGATAGCATCACCGATGTTTTGGATAGTGCCGGTGTTGTTGGTGGTTGCGGTGCCGGTCGTCGTTCCCGTCGCCAAACCATATAGGCCGCCCTGAACAACCGCGGGGGCGAGAATGTCAATCGTCTGATTTCCGCCGAGTGTTCCGGAAAAGATGCCGTCACCGGCCGTACCCGTTACATTCTTGTCGACCTTGATCGCTATTGTACCTGCGCCAGCGGTATTGTTAGCCCAGATGCCATGAAGAGCGCCTGTGGTAACACCATTGGTGGCGACGGTTCCAATGCTGATATTGCCGGACGAGGGGCCAACAACAATACCGCTACTGCCTGCCGCAGTGCCGGTGACTCCGCCGGTTAGCCCGTTGCCCTGCACGCTGGTCGCGCCGGTGGAGCCAAGCACCCAGATGCCGTTGCGCAGACCGGTGACAGTCGCGAAGTTTCGAATTGTTGTGGCACCGCCGGACGTCGTGACGCCAATGCCTTCGAACACGCCGCCGGTCGCCGTGCCGGTTCCGTTACCATCGATCAGGATGCTGCCAGTCGTCGACGCCGCCGCGACACCATAGCCGCCGGTACCGACATTTGCTGCCGTGGCGGTAATGCTGGTGGCACCAGTTGTTGCACCGGTAAAAATGCCGTTGCCCGCGGTGCCGGTGGTATTTCTGTTCTGGACGATTGTGATATTGCCAACGCCAGCCGAATTGTTAACCCAGATCCCATTGGCCACGCCGGTCGCAACGCCGTTGGTCGCCACGGTGCCGATGTTCACATCGCCCAATGAAGGTCCGACAACGATACCGCTGCTGGCTGCGGCCGTACCAGTGACGCCGCCGGTCAGACCGTTGCCCTGAATGTTGGTGGTTGTACCTACGCCTGTGCCAAGCACATAAATACCGTTGCGAAAGCCAGTGACAGTTGCAAAGTTGCTCACTGTCGCATTGCCCAATGTCTGCGCAAGCACGCCTTCGGTGACGGAGCCAGTGGCAACGCCAGTTCTCGCGCCGTCAACGACGACATTGCCGCCAAGGCTGGACAGCGCCCAAATGCCAGCACCACCGGTGCTCGCGGCACCCGCCGAAATGTTGATGTTGCCCGTACCAGTGCCCGCGACGATGCCGCTGCCAGCAGCGCCGCCGGTGGCATTCCCATTTCCAGAGATAGCTACATCGCCCGGCGAAGCCCAAGCAAAGTTTGCGGCTATGCCGTTGATGGCACCGGTGACGTTGCCGTTGTTGGTAATCGTAGTCTTGCCAAATCCATAGGTTTCAATACCATTTCGGGCCGTGCCGGTAATGTTGCCGTTACCCGTGATCAGAATGTCACCAAGCGTGCCGCCTGTGCCGAAGTTGACGGAAATGCCGTCATTGCCACCGGTAATTCCGCCTGTGAAATTTTGCACTGTCGTCGTGCCTTGGCCTGCCGTGAGCGAGGCTGTGTTCATTTCCACGCCATTGAATGCAGCAGTGATGGAACCGGTACCTTGGCCATCAGCAATGATGTTACCCGTCGTTGTAGATGCAAAGATGCCGTCTTGAGCCGACGAGTTTAACACGCCTGCGGAATTGATTGTTGTCGTGCCGGTCAAGCCGGGGGCGTAGATCGCGTGGAGGACCCCGTTGACTGTGCCCTTATTGTCGATCGCGATATTGCCGGTGGTTGCGCTGACGGCAATACCCCAGCCGACCGTGGACGTAACAGTTCGCCCCGCACTGACATTCACATCGGTATTGGCCACAGAACCAGTAACCCAGACTGCATTGAAGGGACCGTTCAAATCTTCCGTATTGACGTTTACGACCGTCGGAGCGAGCGGGAGCGGAACCCAAATCGCGATCGGAGATAGGTTGAATCCGGGCCCAACGGGAACCGCCGCGCCGCCCACGGTCGCGTCATTCGCGAAGGACGGCGTTGCCAATCCGACAACCGCGGAGGCAAGCAGCAACGCGCGCTGCATTACTTTGCGCCCAACCTTGATGCCCGCAGACGCGGTCGTCCCAAAATGAGCTATCTGTAGAACATTGTTCGACGATAGAATGTTCGATGATTGAAGAGCTGAAATTGCGCCGTAAGTTGCTTTAAGCAATTCTTTTGCAGTATCTTTTTCTTTAATTGCAGATAAATTAGATGAACGAAAAATAGACATCGAACGACGCGTCATAGAATACCCCCCCGAGAGATTTATTAAATCGCAGTTTCTTTGCGATAGACGAGCCAATATGATCGCAAACAATACAAAGCAAATATAATTTATACTTGAAATGTAAAATTGATTAACTTAATTTTTGGCGATATAGTTTTACATTTTATTTGTAATATTTTTTATATATTTGAAGTATTTTTTGCTTTGTGAGATCAATTTTTATACATATATGGACAGAATAATCGAATCGCAGGGGGACGATGTGTCAAAAGTCGAGCTAATGCAGGGCCGCTACATCCGTGCCGTGGCACTGGTCGGACTGGAAGAAATCGTTGAAGAGCGGGGGGGGAGCATCAATCAGCTAATGGCGTTTTCCGGCCTGCCGTCCAGCGCGCTGAAAAACATGGATCTGTTGATTCCCTATCGCGGTGTCGCCATGATCACCGAACGCATTGCCCAAGAATTCGACTTGCCTAATTTGGGCCTCCAATTGACGCAGCGCATGGCGCCGCACTTCACCAATGCAGGGCCGCTGCTGACGCTGGCCCGCTTCACCAGCACCGCGCGCGAATGGCTTAACGATGCGTTGGTCTATTGGTCCTATCATTCCAATGCCTTTTCGATGGAATTGATCGAAAATATAGATGGGAAAAATAGCATCATGCGGGAGGCCAATACCGAGACCGGGCTGGTGACGCGCCAGATCACCGAACATGTGATCGCAAACGTCGTCGGTCTTGTTCGAGAATGCACTGGGCGCCCGGCGGAGAACGCCAATGTGGTCCGCTTCCGCCACCGCAAACCCCAGGACATTCGCCTCCATGAAGAATGGTTCCGGTGTCCGGTGGAATTTGGTTGTGAGTTTAACGAAATCGAATTTCGCTCGGAAATACTCGACTATAGAACGGGCAGCATGCTCACGCCGCTATTGCCGATCGTGCGGCGCCACATTCAGGCGCGGATTGACCGCATGGAATTTTACGACGCGTCTGTTGCCACCAACGTCGCGCTGGCCATTTCCGCGCTGATGGGTACTGGAGAGACTGACGCCGCAACCGTTGCCGACGCGCTGATGATCCATCCCAAAAAGCTGCAACGCTTGCTCCGGGAAGAAGGCACCAGCTATTCGGCAATTCTGGAGGATGTCCGCAGGGGCATGGCGCAGGATATGATCGCGAGCGCAGCAGCGCCGGTGGGAAATGTTGCGGGGCTTCTGGGCTATTCGGCGACAGCGCCGTTCACATCGGCCTTCCGCAAATGGACAGGGATGAGCCCTCTGCAATGGCGAAAACGCGACGGTTAAACTACGCTTGAGATATAGAGAAGTATCAGACATCAAAACGAATTAATTTAGGGGTTGTCGCTATACTAATCCCTTTCCCGATCCCTATCGCCAAACAACTCTTGCCACTGCTGCGTTCCATTGTGATAACGGACCGATATTCAGCGCGGGAGTGATGCAATGAGCAAGGAATATGATGCGGTAATTATCGGCGCTGGCATGGCGGGCATGTATATGTTGCACAAGCTGCGCGCGCTGGGTATGTCGGCACGGGTCGTTGAAGCGGGCAGCGGCGTTGGCGGCACATGGTATTGGAACCGATATCCGGGCGCGCGCGTCGATATTGAAAGCCAGGAATATTCCTTTTCATTCAGCGAAGAGTTGGAGCAGGAATGGCAATGGACCGAACGTTATGCCAGCCAGCCGGAGATTTTGCGGTATCTGAACCACGTCGCCGACCGTTTCGACCTGCGCCGTGATATTGAATTCAACACCCGAATAAAATCCGCGCATTATGACGCAGCCACGCACCGGTGGCAGCTGACCACACAGGCCGGTGACGCCAGGAGCGCGCGTTTCTGCATTTCTGCCACTGGCTGTTTGTCGGTGCCCAATGATCCCGATTTCCCCGGCCAGTCGGACTTTACCGGACCCAGTTATCACACCGGGCGTTGGCCGCATGAGGGCGTCGATTTTGCGGGCAAGCGGGTTGCCGTCATTGGCACCGGGTCATCGGCCATTCAATCGATCCCGCAAATCGCGGCGCAGGCGGATCAAGTCTATGTGTTCCAGCGGACACCCAATTTCAGCATACCTGCCCATAACGGCCCGCATGATCCCGAAGTACGGCGTGCTTGGCTGGCCAACCGGACGGAAAACCGGATGGCACAGCGGCAGACGCTTGGCGGGTTCATATCCTCTGAACGCAATGAACAACTGGCGGCTGATACCGGCGGCAATGAACAGCGGCAGATACTCGAAGACCGATGGGCGCTGGGCGGCTTTGCAATTCTCAGCTCCTTTGGTGATCTGATGGCCGATCCGGCGGCCAACGCCATAGCCGCCAATTTTGCCGCCGAGAAAATCCGCGAGATTGTCGATGATCCGAAGGTTGCCGACAGGCTTACACCAAAAGATTACCCCTTTGGTGCCAAGCGGCTGTGCGTTGATATCGGCTATTACGAGGTATTCAACCGGGCCAATGTTGAGCTGATCGATCTGCGCGAAACACCGATGCAAACCATAACCGCCAACGGCGTTGCGACCAGCGACGGGGAATTTGCGGTTGACGCGATTGTCTTTGCGATTGGATTTGATGCCATGACCGGCGCACTTTCGCGGATCGACATTCGCGGCCGAGACGGCCAAACGTTGAATTCCGCCTGGGCCGAGGGACCGAAAACTTACCTTGGCCTGATGGTCGCGGGCTTTCCGAATTTCTTCACGATCACCGGACCGGGCAGCCCGTCGGTATTGTCGAACATGGTGGTGTCGATTGAACAGCATGTCGAATGGCTGGCGGAACTGTTTGCGTTCATGACCCAAAGCCAGATGACCGAAATAGAGCCCACCGCAGACGCGCAAAACGCATGGGTCGACCATGTCAATGAAATCGCCAATTACACCGTCTATCCTTATGCCAACAGCTGGTATTTGGGAGCCAACATACCCGGCAAGCCGCGTGTTTTCATGCCCTATGTTGGCGGCGTCGGTGCTTATCGCGATTTGTGCACCGCCATTGCGGCTAACGTCTATATGGGGTTCAAGCTGCGTATGGTGTGAGGCCAGAGTCGCAGCTGAGCATTGTGGACAAATATGAACTTTTCGGTATCTGATGGCCAGCCGTAGCTGGTTTAACTGGACGCTCGTTGTTGGAGCGATATCAGCATTTGTTGTGGCCGGGTTCATCGTCCAGCCGGTTGGCGCGGTGCGCAAATGGTCTATTCAGAACCGGACGACGAATGTTTCGGATGGCGAAAATGCGCTGCGGATCGCGAAGGCAGGATTTGCCCGGTATCGACCGTTTCAAAGCCTATTCATTGTGTCATTTAAATTGGAGGCCAAAGAAACGTGGGACACGCGATCTTATGCCGGATGTAATGACAAATGGATTGTGTCTGCCCGGTCACTTTACGGTCTGGAGCTGGGCCGTGCCGCCTATCTTTGTGGCGGTGTTGACAGTTATTGGATTTGAATGTCGGATGTCTCAGGGCCTCCTTACCCACCGCCCGCCAACCACCTTCCGAATATCATCGCCAGTGCAATCGAAAGCCTGTCCGCAAAGATTGCTGTCCAGTCAGCTATGCGGCCTACCCAAATGGTCTAGTCCGAATGGCCGAGTGTACTGTTGCAATGAATCGGTTTAAGTTCGTTGTTAATGCTCAAAAAAATAGGGTCGCGTTGCTGATATAGATAATTGTGTCAGACAGTATCGAATGTGAACTGTAAACGGTCATGACCTTTGTTGAACGCTGGTTTTGAATGATGCAGTTCGCCCTTTAACCAACAGAGGCTGGAACGATGCGTCGCCGGAAATTTTTACAAATCGGAGCTTTAGGGAGCGCAGCGGCATTGGCTGCCCCCGCCAGCAAAGCCATTGCTGGGACCGGGCGGACGCAATTTGCGCTAACCATCGCGCCCGCCAATGTTGAAATGATCGATGGCACGCATGTCTATATGCTGCTTTATTTTCTCGACAATCAAACGCCGCGCCCGGTGATCCGGGTGTCCGAAGGCCAACAAATCAGTTTTAGAATAACCAACAATGATACCCGGCCCCATGGGTTTGCAATCACCGGTGTCCCCGCCGCAACAATCCCCGCCGTCGCGCCGGGAGCGACAGCTACGGTCTCGTTCGCGGCCCCGTTGGGTGGCAGCTTTATTTATGTCGATCCCTATGAGGCACCTCTCAATCGCGTGATCGGTCTCCACGGCGCCTTCATCGTATCGCCAACCGACGGCACCACGCCTGCTGGTTCAGACACGCCGTATAGCCGTTCGGCGCAAACCGTTCAGGTGCAGTCGTTCTTTGATGCGCTGGGCGGCGGGCATCCGCGCTTTCCGGGTGAAAAATGGAATCCCGGCGATCCCGCACGCGAAAAGATCTGGCTGTTTTCGCAGACAGACCCTTCGCTGAACGCGGCTGTGGCATCGGGCGCGACAACAACAGGGGCCAATGTGGTCGCCAATTTCTTGCCGCGTTACTTCACTATCAATGGGCTGTCGGGTTTTGATACGGCCGTGCATGGTGGCAACACCCCTAGCGTGGGTCATGAAGGTGGACGGCTAATTGAGCCAACGGGGCGGCAAGGCCAGCCTTGTCTGATAAGGTCGATGAACGCGGGCCTGTGCACGCATTCCCCGCACATCCATGGCAATCATGTGATGGTCTGCACCGAGCACGATGGCTTTGGAAACAGCGTCTGCGAAACGCATGTATACGAACACGATGCCTGGCTGCTTCGTCCGCTTGAACGTATTGATGTGATGCTGCCTTTTGAGCGTCCGCCCGATATACCGGCCGCCAGCTGGCCGCCGCGCGACGAACCTTTCCCGCTGCGCTATGTCATGCATTGCCACAATGAATTGTCGCAGACTGCGGCCGGCGGCAACTATCCGCAAGGCGCGGTTACGCACTGGGAAATGACCGGACCGCTTTAGGGCGAAAAAAGGAGCCGCGAGAATTCTCACGGGACAAGATTATGACAGCAATAGACTGGACAAAAACGGGAATAGGCGCGAATGTAACCTATTCGACCTTTGGTTGTAATGCCTTTAAGAACTCGCCGGCGACGCCCGACAAGCAAACACCGGACGTCATAATCCGGCGGCGCGGAGCCGAAACCGGCGATATGAATACACCAGACGGCAAGAAGATCAGGATATGGGGTTTCGTTGACTCGAGCCTGCCATTGGAGCAGCAAAAGTTGACCTACCCTTCCCCCACCATCCGCGTGCGGCAAGGCCAGATTGTGCATAACATCTTGACCACAAAAAAAGGCCCACACACGATCCATCATCACGGGATCGAGCCGACGACAGCGAATGACGGCGTTGGCCATGTCTCTTTTGAAGTCAACGATACCTACACCTATCAATGGCAGCCAATGCACGCAGGGACATTCTTCTATCATTGTCACCGAAACACGGTTCTGCACTTTGAAATGGGGATGCTCGGACTGTTGATTGTTGATCCTCCCGAAGGGCCGGGCCGATTGTTCGTGAATGGTCCAACTTATGATGTTGAACGCGCTTGGGTGGCTGACGACATGGACCCCAGATGGCACGCGATCCAGGATCATGATGCGGGGCTTTGTGGTCTCGACGTCGGCCTCAACCGCTTTGAACCCAAATATTTCCTTCTCAGTGGCGTATTTTCGAACAAGACAATGACCGACCCCAAGACCATGGTGACGGCTCAGTTGGGTCAGAATATTCTCATCCGTTTGTTGAACGCGAGCTACTCGATACTCCGCGTTACGCTTGATTGCGATGCGGTTTGGTCCTGTGCCGACGGCCATGCGATGGGCGTCAATCCTTGGTGTGATACCAAGATACTCCCCGCCGGGGTGCCGTTTGAGCTGGGCACCGCGCAGCGTTATGATCTGATCCTGCGTCCCCCGGCGCGCGGCACATATAATGCAAAGCTTGAATTTCTCCATTGGATCACGCGCCAGGTCCAGAACAATGGCGCTGGTGTCATTCAAACAAAGGTGGTGGTATTATGATGTCCTCCCCTATCCTGCTGTCCGCGCGATATGATGTGCCAAAACGGCTGCGGGCGAAACTTAACCAAGGCAATCATGTCTATGGCCATGCCCAGCCATCGCCCGACGAAATTGGCGGAGTATTGGATTTCACCGACTGGCGCGATCAGCCCGTTGGCACCGCGAATTTTGTCGGACGCTGGACGTTGCTGTATTTCGGATATTGCCGTTGCACCGGAAGCTGCACCAAAGCGATTCCTCTAATCGCCGCAGCGGCGCGGGAATTGCGCGCGCGCGGACTGGCTGCCAAAGCCGCCTTTGTCGATATTGATGCCCCTCCGCTCGGGATAACGCGGTTAGAAACGGGCGGCGAGCGTGAGATGCCGCACGGTGCCAATTGGGAAAAACGCTATGCAATGCGGCTGGTGGCGCAGCAATATGGCAATGATTTGATGGTCCTAACCGGTAACCGCAAACAGCTTTCCGAAGCGGGCATCGCCTACCACGTCATCCGCGAACACATTCCTCCGCGCCCTCTCGAAACCGGGCACAGCATTAACCATAGCTCGATGATCTACTTCATTGCCCCCAACATGACGGTCGCGGGCTATGGTTACCATGATGCCGATGTTGCGGTGCTGGCGGACACAATATTCGCGCTCGACAAAGCGCCGCAAAACGACATTCCGCTTGGCATCTCCAACCGCAGAATTGCCGCGAGCGGATGCGGCCCGACAGAGGCGGGAACGGGACCAGTCACGTTGGCGCTTTGAATTAACCTATTACGCATTTGCATTTGATCTTCATCGCATTAAGTAGCCTCGATCATATCAGAACAGTTTGAACGGGGTACAGGGCGGCATGCCATTAATTTCCAAATCCGCCGACGCAATCGCGGCCATGAATTTCGTCAACATCAAGACAGAAGTTAACGGCGAAATTTTGATCGCGACGCTTGCACGCACGGCCAAGCGCAACGCGCTCGATACCGCATTTGTCGAGGAATTGTATTCGCTGTTCCACGCCATCGAAGGTTCGGCAATCCGCGCGGTTGTGGTCGCGGCAGAAGGTGAACATTTCTGCGCCGGGCTGGATTTGGTCGAACATCATAAAGAGGATCGCAGCGCATCCGATTTCATGTACATCTGCCGCCGCTGGCATGCTGCATTGAACGGATTCAGCATTGCGGCGTTCCGGTTATTGGCGCGCTAAAAGGAGCCGTTGTTGGCGGCGGATTGGAACTGGCATCGGCGTTTCATATCCGCGTGGCGGACGAGACAACTTACTTTGCATTGCCAGAGGGACAGCGCGGAATCTTCACTGGCGGCGGCGCAACGGTGCGGGTCGCGCGCATGGTTGGCGAAGCACGGATGGTCGACATGATGCTCACCGGCCGGGTCTATTCGGGCGACGAAGCGGTCGCCGTCGGGCTTTGCCAGTATTTGGTGGACCGCGAAAGCTGCTTGCCAAAAGCGATCGAGATCGCACAGCGCGCTGCTGAAAATCCGCCGCTTTCCAATTTCGCGATCACTTCGGCGATTGCCCGGATCGGCAATATGCCAGCCACCGATGCGTTTTTTGCCGAGGCATTTATCGCCGGGATCACCAACACGCAGGAAGCATCAAAGGAACGGCTGGAAGCATTCACCAACAAAACTGCACCCAAAACGCTTAAAGACTAGGTGATGAGCAACGCTAGAGCGGGATGACAATAAGGTTGAAACTTAACCGTAGCCCTGAGCCTGTCGAAGGGCGCTTCACTGAGAGACGTACTTCGACAAGCTCAGCACTACGGTTTTGAATGAATGATTTAATCTGATGTCAGGGCGCTCTAAAACAGGCGGCTGCCGATGGGTACGTCTTTGTCCGGTGCGAACAAGATGACTGCCCCGGCTTCGTCGGGGAAACCCAGTGTCAGCACCTCTGACATAAATTTGCCAATCTGGCGCGGCGGGAAATTGACCACGGCGGCAACCATGCGGCCCGGCAATTCGGCAAGGCTATAATGTTCGGTAATTTGCGCGCTGGATCGTTTGACACCAACCGCGCTGCCAAAATCAATGGTCAGTTTATACGCAGGCTTGCGCGCCTCTGGAAACGGTTCGCATGACAATATGCGGCCAATGCGGATATCAACAGATAGAAACTGGTCAAAATCTATCGGCGGCGCGGGCGGCGTTTCCGGGTCGTGAAGCAGGTGCATTGGGCGTCCTTAGAGCATGATGGCATATGAGCGAAACAAATACCGTTCGTGCTGAGCTTGTCGAAGTACAGGTTGCTGGTCTCATCCTTCGACAGGCTCAGGACGAGCGGAGAAAGGTTCTTTTCCTGCCATAAATGCGATCATGTATCACCGGACCCCTGCATGGCAAGCAGCGATGCATTTCCGCCAGCCGCCGTGGTGTCGATTGTCAACGTCCGTTCGTGAAAATATCTCTCCGGATCGTCATACGCAGATAATAACGGGATGATCGCACCTTTGCGCCGGGCCAAATGGTTGGCGGCCAGATCCCGGTCGATTCCGTCCGCCACAACGCCGTCCACTTCGCGTTGTAATAGCCCCAAAAATCCGGTTTCAGATACCTGAATTGCGGCGGCGACATCGGGATTCGTTTCGCCTAACTCTGCCAATATGGCCGCGGCCTGATCGGCCAGTTCCACCGGAACAATGCCGCTGTTTCCGCTGGCTAGGCAGGCGCAAATTTGGGCGGGCAAATGATCGGCATCACCGGCCAAAATTAAGCGGCCACGCGGCACCAGGCTCAGGCTATTTTGTTCGCCCGTCGGCCCGGGCAAATCCTGTTTGGTTGATACAGCGGAAAAACAGTCCGCATGCTGCCGCTGCAATAGCGGCAGGTTTTCACCGCCCACCAATGCCAACGGTTTTGGCCGCGACAGCCGCAGCAAATAATGCGGTCCGCCTGCCTTTGGCCCGGTGCCAGACAGGCCTTCCCCGCCAAACGGTTGGACGCCGACAACGGCGCCGATTTGGTTGCGGTTGATGTACACATTGCCGACCTTCGCTTGGGCCGCAATGGCGCTTATTCGCGAATCGATCCTGGAATGCACACCCAAGGTCAAGCCAAAACCAAGCGCATTAATCTGATCAACGACGGCGTGGATGTCGCCCGCTGCAAACCGGACCACGTGCAAAACCGGGCCGAATATCTCTTGTTCAACGTCGCTGACCTGGTTCACGGCAAAGGCGATTGGCCGGATGAAATTGCCGCCCGCAACGGCAGGGTTGTCTCTGGCCTCACCGATAACACGGAATTTTGCGCGCGCTGCGTGGACATAGTCTGCAATTTTCGCGCGGGCGGCGGCGTCGATAATCGGGCCCACGTCGGTGGCCAGAAATCGCGGCTCGCCCATTTCCAGCAAGGCGATTGCGCCCGCCAGCATCCGGTCGAAATCGTCGGCAATATCGTGTTGAACACATACCAACCGGCAAGAGGAGCAGCGTTGGCCTGCGCTTTGAAACGCGCCTGCAACGATATCGCCAACCGCTTGTTCCAACAATGCGGTTGAATCGATTATCATCGCATTGATGCCGCCGGTTTCCGCGATCAATACGCTGCCTGCTTTGCCAATGTCGGCGCGTGTTTCGGCGATGCGTTTTGCGGTGATAGTCGATCCGGTAAAGCAAATACCATCAACGCCCGGATTGCCGATCAGGGCCGCGCCGATATCTGCCCCGCCGATTACCAATTGCAGGGCATCAACCGGAACGCCCGCCGCATATAATATCTGCACGGCAGCATAAGCGATCAGCGGCGTTTGTCCGGCGGGTTTGGCAATCACGCTGTTCCCTGCGGCGAGTGCCGCCGTTATTTGACCCAAGAAAATTGCCAGCGGAAAATTCCAAGGTGAGATGCAAGCGATTACGCCCAATGGCATGCGGTCCGCCATCCGGACAGTATCGGCTTGCACGGCATAATATCGGCAAAAGTCGGCGGCCTCGCGAATTTCCGACACTGCATCGGGCAATGATTTGCCCGCCTCAAATACGCAATATGCGGTCAATTCGGGCATGCGATCTTCAAGAATGTCGGCGGCACGGACTAGGCACGCCGCGCGCATTTTTGCTGTATAATCTGTCTGCCAGCTGGACTGGCGGGCGGCGGCAACGGCTTGACTGGCGTCGGCGTCCGTGGCCAAAACAACCTCGCCAACAATGCGGGCGACATCGGCAGGATATCTGATATCGAGTTTTTGCCCGCCCGGAGAAACTCCGTCCACCAATGACGCGGCGGCGTAATTGGTCTGCTCTGGAAGTGCGGCCTCCGATTGTTGCGCGGTCATTGATTGGGTTAAATCGGTGCCCCGTGCGCTGCGCCGTTCACCGCCGAACATGTCGCGCGGTGCCGGGATATCGGGATGCGGACTATAGCCATTTTCCTGCGCCACCGCGATTGGATCGCGAACAATTTCGTCAACCTCGATCTGCGGGTTCATCAGCTGATTGACGAACGAGCTGTTCGCGCCGTTTTCCAATAGCCTGCGCACCAGATACGGCAGTAATTCCTTATGATTGCCGACGGGCGCATAAACGCGGCTGCGGATACCCGTCGCTCTGCCGATTTCATCGTGCAGTGCTTCGCCCATGCCATGCAGGCGTTGAAATTCAAACCTTTTATCCGCCCCGGCTAGCTCGATAATTGCCGCGGCGGTGTGCGCGTTGTGGGTCGCGAATTGCGGATAAATCGGTGGCCCCGCCTGCAATAGCTGCGCGGCGCAAGCCAGATAGCTGACATCAGTATGTTCCTTGCGCGTGAACACAGGATAGCTATCCAGCCCCATTTCCTGCGCGCGTTTGATTTCAGCGTCCCAGTACGCGCCCTTTACCAGCCGTATTGATATCGCACGATTGGCGGCTTTGGCGGCGCTGGTGACGATGTCGATGGTGACAGACGCGCGGCGTTGATAGGCCTGAATGACTATGCCCAATCCGTCCCAACCGGCCAGCAACGGATCGTTCAGCAACGCGGTAAAAATCATCAGCGACAATTCCAGCCGGTCGGCCTCTTCGGCATCCAAAGTTAACCCGACGCCAGCCAACTTCGCGATCATCGCCAATTGCCGGACCTTATCGATCAGCACCGAAACGCATGATGCACGCTTTGCGTATTCATAACGCGGGTGCAGCGCAGAAAGCTTGACCGAAAGTCCGTTTGATGTTGCCGCCGCAGCGCCCGCATGCGCGTCGCGTGCCAAGTGCCGGACGGCACCTGCATAGGCTTCGAAATAACGCTGTGCATCGGCCTGCGTCATGGCCGCTTCACCCAACATGTCGAACGAATAAAGCGCGTTTTTGCCCGCATTGCTATTGGCGCGCGTGACCGCATCTGCAATCGTGCTGCCCAGAACAAAATGCCCGGCCATCAACCCCATGCCGCGAACCACCGCCGCGTGCAGCACCCGGTCACCCAATTTGGCGGCCAGCTTTACCGCCGCATTGCCGCCGGTTGCCTGAATCCAGGCGGCCGAAAATCGTAAGCCTGTGGTTGCTGCATTGATCAGCGAAGCCGGGCTTGATCCCGCGTGTGTGTGCCACTCGCCAGCGATCAACTTGTCGCGCATCAGTTCTTGTGCAGTGGCGAAATCGGGGGTGCGGATCAACGCTTCGGATAGCCGCATCAATATGATGCCTTCATTGGTCGACAGGCCATATTCCTGCAAGAACGCATCGATGACACCGTTGCGGTGGGTTTCGGCGCGCACTGTTTCCACCCATTGACCAGCGCGTTTGCCGATCTGTTCACGTTGCCCCAAATCCAGACCGATTGCCGCCGCCAGCGATTTGACCAGCGCATTTTCGTCTGCGGTATAAAGCGCAGCCAGCCGCTGTGCGTCCGCTAGCGGCAGGCTGTTCGGCGAGGTTTCGGGCGGATTTGTCATTGCTCTAAGGTATAAACCTTGGCAAAAGGAATAGTTCCTTATTTTTGGCCATATCAAGGCCGATTTCATCTTGTTTTCGATATTTTTGCAGAATTTGGATCGCCTTTATGCATTATCTAGATCAATTGGACGCCGCCGATTTGCGGATATTGCGCGAGATCCAGCATGACGGGCGGATGCCGGTGGTGGAACTTGCCGAGCGGGTGAACCTAAGCAAATCGCCATGCCTCAAGCGGTTGCGCCGTCTGGAAAAGCAGGGCTATATCAGGCGCTACATCGCCGAACTTGATGCCAAGAAAATGGCTCAGGGATATTTGGTATATGTGCAGGTCAAACTGGCAAATACCACGCGGTTGCAGTTGGAAGAATTTAACCGCTCGGTGCAATCGGTCCCGCAAATACAAAGCTGCCACATGGTTTCGGGCGGCTATGACTATCTATTGAAAATCCGCACCCGCGATATGGACGAATACCGGACCTTTCTTGGCGATGTGATCTCTTGCTTGCCCGGTGTTTCGCAAACATCGACATATCCGGTGATGGAAGAAGTGAAGGACACGATGACGTTGGCGATTGACTTTGCCGATTGACGTTGGCGATTAAGTTACCGATTAACATGCCGTATCTTTGATAAAACGGCAGCATGAGGATTACCGCAGGCATGGACACCGAAGTTTTTGATCAATTCATTGGCCAGTTGAAACGCTATGTGCGTGAACGGCTGATCCCGGCCGAAGCGCAAGTCATTGCAGACGACATGATACCGCAAGATATCTTGACCGAGATGCGCGAGATGGGCTTGTTCGGGATTACCATTCCCGAAGAATTTGGCGGCGCGGGGATGAATGTCAGCCAGTATATCGAAACCGTGAAGCAGCTTTCTTATGCTGCGCCCGCGTACCGGTCGACGATGTCGATCAATGTCGGCATGACCGGCAGTGCCATTCGCAAATTTGGCACGGCAGAACAAAAGGCGCATTGGTTGCCGCGTATTGCATCGGGCGAGATTGCGTGTTTCGGCCTGACCGAGCCGGGCAGCGGTTCAGACTCAGCGGCAATGGCGACGATGGCAACGGCCAGCGGCAATGGCTATGTGTTGAACGGCACCAAACGCTATATCACCAATTCGCCGCTCGCCAAAATCGGCCTGATTATGGCGCGCACATCGAAAGAGGCTTTGCCCAAAAATGCCCATGTCAGCGCGTTCATCGTCAACATGGATGCGCCGGGGATAACGGTTGGTTCGCCCGATAAGAAGATGGGTCAAGCGGGCGCGCAGATTGCCGATATCATCATGCAGGATGTCCAGATCAGCGGCGATGCCTTGGTTGGCGGCGAAGAGGGCAAGGGCTTTCAAATTGCCATGCAAAGCTTGGACAATGGCCGTCTGTCGGTTGCGGCGATGGGTGTTGGCATGGGCCGCCGCATTCTCGACACCGCCGTGCGTTACGCCACCGAACGAAAGGCATTTGGCGAAGCCATATCGAATTTCCAGCTCATTCAGGCGATGTTGGCCGACAGCGATGCCGAACTTTATGCCGCCGAATGCATGATCGCCGACGCCTGCGGCCGCGCCGACCGGGGTGAAAATATCATGCGCAAAGCCGCAGCTTGCAAAATGTTTGCGTCCGAAACGGCAGGCCGCGTTGCCGATCGCTGTGTGCAGATCCATGGCGGCGCAGGCTATCTGGCGGAATATGAAGCCGAACGCTTTTTCCGCGATGCCCGCATATTGCGGATTTACGAAGGCACGACGCAGATCATGCAGTTGCAAATCGCCAAACAGATGCTGCGCGAATTTGCCAGTGAAGGCGCGGTCTGGTGAAGGCGCTGACCTGAATGTACCCGCTCTTATCCGGCCTATCCATCATCGAAGCATCGTCGTTCGTGGCATCGCCCACGGCGGGATTATATCTGGCGCAAATGGGCGCACAGGTTATCCGCGTCGATCAAATTGGCGGCGGTCCCGACTATAACCGTTGGCCGAAAACCATTGAGGGACGAAGCCTGTACTGGGAAAATTTGAACCGCGCCAAAAAGTCAGTGGCGATAAATTTGGGTTCGCCGCAAGGCCGCGAATTGTTGCAGGAATTAATCCGTAAAACCGGGCAGTTCGTCACCAACTTTCCAGTCGATGGTTTCCTGAACCACGCCGCGTTGAGCGCAGGCCGCGCCGACCTGATTACCGTGCGCGTGATGGGCATGGCCGACGGCAGCCCGGCGCTGGATTATACGGTAAATTCGGCGGTCGGTTACCCAGATTTGACGGGCGCAGGGCCAGATCCAGTCAACCATGTCCTGCCGGCATGGGACTTGCTAACCGGCGCGTACGCCGCATTTGCGATGATGGCGGCGTTGCATCACCGGGTGGCAGCGGGCGCAGGCCAAGAGGTTCGCATTCCTTTGTCCGACGTGGCGATTGGAACGGTGGCAAATTTGGGGTCGCTCGCCGAAATGCGCTATACTGGCGCAAACCGGGAGCGTCTGGGCAACAGCGTTTACGGGGCATTCGGGCGCGATTTCGTTACCCGCGACGGCGTGCGATTGATGTTGATGGCGATCACACCGCGCCAATGGTCAGGGCTGGTCAAGGTGCTCGCGATTGCTGATGAGATTGCAGCGATCGAGACTGCACACGGCGTATCTTTTGAGCGCGACGAAGGCGTGCGGTTTCAACATCGCGGAGTGTTATTTGCATTAGTAGAGGCAAGAGTGGCGGCGTGGCAATATGCCGACTTAAAAGTCGCACTGGACGCAGTTGGCGGCTGCTATGGCCCGTATCAAACGATGCACGCAGCCGCTTATGATCCCGTGTTGGTGGGCAACAATCCGATATTTGGATCTTGCGAAAATCCGAGCGGTTTTGATTATCCCGCGGCAGGAGCCTTTGCCAATATTCCTCAAATTGAACGCGGTGCCCCGCGCCCGGCACCAATGCTGGGCGCAGATACCGAATCCGTTCTTGCCGATATTGCCGGTTTGAGCACCGCCGCAATCGGCGCGCTTCATGCCAATGGAACCATTGCAATTTACCGTAAGGAAAATCAAACATGACATTACGCCGCGCCGCCATCGTCTCTCCGCTTCGCACGCCTGTGGGCAAGTTCCTGGGCGGTCTATCCTCGGTAACGGCGGGCGAATTGGGCGCGGTTATATTGCGCGGCCTGATCGCGCGCACCGGGCTTGACGCAACGCGCATTGACGATGTCATTTTTGCGCAAGGATACGGCAATGGCGAGGCTCCTTGCATTGCGCGCTGGTCGGCGCTGGCGGCGGGATTGCCGATTTCGGTACCGGGATATCAGCTGGACCGGCGCTGTGGCTCGGGGCTGCAAGCGGTGATTGACGCAGCGATGATGGTGCAGACCGGGGCAGCCGATGTGGTGGTTGCGGGCGGCGTGGAAAGCATGTCCAACGCCGAACATTACACCACCGATCTGCGCGGCGGTGTTCGCATGGGCAATGTGACGATGCACGACCGGCTGTCACGCGGACGGGTAATGTCGCAGCCGGTGGAACGGTTTGGCGTCATCAGCGGTATGATCGAAACCGCCGAAAACCTGGCCAAGGATTACAGTATCAGCCGTGAAGCGTGCGACACCTATGCCGCGCGCAGCCATGCCCGCGCCGCCGCCGCGTGGGCAAACGGACTGTTCGATGATGAAATTGTCCCCGTGCCTATCCCGCAAAAACGCGGCGATTCGGTGATGTTTATCAAGGACGAAGGTTTCCGCGATGATGCCACCCCCGAAACGCTGGCGTTGCTGCGCCCGTTGGAGGGCGGCGTGGTAACCGCAGGCAATGCCAGCCAACAAAATGACGCAGCGGCGGCGTGCTTGGTGGTCGCCGAAGACAGGCTGGAGGAACTGGGCCTTGAACCTACCGCTTGGTTCCACAGCTGGGCGGCGGCAGGATGCGAGCCTTCGCGGATGGGCATTGGGCCCGTGCCTGCGGCCGAGCGGTTGTTCGCCCGCAATGGCCTTGGCTGGGGAGATATAGATCTGGTCGAGCTGAACGAGGCGTTCGCGCCGCAGGTGCTCGCGGTGCTGAAAGGTTGGGGATGGAGCGATGATGACAGCCGCCATGAAATACTCAACGTCAACGGATCGGGCATATCATTGGGCCATCCGATAGGGGCGACCGGCGGGCGGATATTGGCCAACCTGACGCGCGAATTGCATCGGCGCGGCGGGCGCTATGGCTTGGAAACGATGTGCATCGGCGGCGGTCAAGGTATCGCCGCGATATTTGAGGCGGCATAGCATTTGACGACCGCAACCACCCTAAAAGCAGCGCAAGACTATGCGGCGGCGGCATTGGCGGCTGTCCGCGCGCTGGTCATAGTCGACGGCAAAATCAGCGCAGAACGCATCGAACACCACCAGCGCGCGGTGCATGGCTATGCTTGGATTGCGACATATGTTCAGGCGCTGGCCGCGCTTGCCGATTGGGCGGAAACACTTGCTGCGCGCGGCGCATTTGGGCGCGGCGAACGATTAATCTGTCAGATCGGATTTGGTGAAACCATCGCGCAATTGCTGGGCGGAATTGCGATGGGGCAGAATGAATTTGTCCGTCCAGCCGATCTTGGCATAACTGGCGCGGCCAAAACACTTGCCGCAGCGCATGATATGGAGAACGGCAGTACAGCGATAAACCGCGCCGCGCTGATCAGCTTCATTCGGGGTGGCGGTAGCATAGACGAGAGCATGGGCGATGCGGAATTGGATACCATCCGCGATCAATATCGCCGGTTCACCCATGAACAGATATTGCCGAACGCGCACAAATGGCATCTGACCAACGCCCTGATCCCGGACGAAGTGATTGCCCAGATGGCGGCGCTTGGCACGTTCGGCATTTGCATTCCCGAACAATATGGCGGGCTGGGCCTTGGCAAGTTGGTTATGTGTGTGGTCACCGAAGAGCTGTCACGCGGCTGGATTGGCAGCGGATCGCTGGGCACCCGCAGCGAGATTGCGGGCGAGCTGATTATGCTGGCCGGAACCGACGCGCAAAAGGCGCAATGGTTGCCCAAAATTGCATCGGGCGAAGTGTTGCCGACCGCCGTTTTTACCGAACCCGATATTGGCTCCGATATGTCCAGCCTGTCGGCACGCGCGGTGCGAACGGATGAAGGTTGGGAAGTTTCTGGCGCCAAGACATGGATTACCCATGCGTCACGGACCGATTTGATGACGTTGCTGGCGCGCACCTTGCCGGATGTAAAGGGGCACGCCGGGCTGTCGATGCTGCTCGTCCCCAAAACGCGCGGGACACCGGATGCACCGTTTCCAGATGATGGCATGAGCGGCAGCGAGATCAAGGTTTTGGGATACCGGGGCATGCGCGAATATGCATTGCAGTTCGACGCAATGCGTGCGCCCGAAGGCGCTTTGCTTGGCGGAACCGAGGGCCAAGGGTTCAAACAATTGATGCAGACATTTGAAGGTGCGCGCATTCAAACCGCCGCCCGCGCCGTCGGCGTTGCACGCAGGGCATTTGAATTGGGCCTTGATTATGCGATGGGCCGCAAACAGTTCGGCAAATCGTTGATCGAGTTTCCCCGCGTTGCCGACAAGCTGGCGATGATGCTCGTCGATTTTATCATGGCGCGCGAACTGACCTATTTTGCGGCGCGCGAAAAGGACAAAGGCAAACGGTGCGATATTGAGGCCGGGATGGCAAAACTGCTTGCTGCAAAAGTGGCTTGGGCGAACGCCGATGCCGGCTTGCAAATCCACGGCGGCAATGGCTATGCTCTGGAATATGAGATTAGCCGGATATTGTGTGATGCCCGGATATTGAACATATTTGAGGGCACAGCAGAAATTCAAGCGCAGGTGATCGCGCGCGGCAAATTGCAGGATAGAAATTGAAACATTGAATTTTCCAAAACCGTAGTGCTGAGCTTGTCGAAGGGCGCTTGTCGGCTGGGCACCCTTCGACAGGCTCAGGGTTACGGTTTTAGGGAACACGGGAACTAAATAATGACCCAAGATTACACTGCCATCCGCGACGAGGTTGCCAAATTGTGCCAGCAATATCCCGGCGAATATTGGCGTGCCAAGGACCGTGCCCGCGATTATCCCACCGAGTTTGTGACCGCACTTGGCGATGCCGGTTATCTTGCGGCGCTAATTCCCGAAGAATATGGCGGCGCAGGATTGCCGATTTCAGGGGCGGCAGCGATACTGGAGGAGATCCAGAAACAGGGTTGCAATGGCGGCGCGTGTCACGCCCAAATGTACATTATGGGCACGCTGCTGCGCCATGGATCGGACGCGCAGAAAGCCGAATATCTGCCCAAAATTGCGACCGGCAAATTGCGGCTGCAAGCCTTTGGTGTGACCGAACCGGCCAGCGGAACCGATACCTTGGCGCTAAAAACCACCGCCAAAAGAGACGGCGATCACTATATCATCAACGGCCAAAAACTGTGGACCAGCCGCGCCGAACATTCCGACCTGATGCTGCTATTGGCCCGAACAACGCCGCGTGAAAATGCCGAAAGCCGAACCGGCGGCCTGTCCGTATTCTTGATCGATATGAAATCGCCAGGGATGACGATTCGTCCGATTGAAACGATGATGAACCATGCGACCACCGAGATATTTTTTGAAGACGTGCGCGTCCCTGCCGCCAATTTGATCGGCGAAGAGGGCAAGGGATTTCGCTACATATTATCAGGCATGAACGCAGAACGCCTGCTGATCGCGGCGGAATGTATCGGCGATGCCAAATGGTTCATCGAAAAGGCAACCGCCTACGCCAATGAACGGGTGTTGTTTGGCCGCGCCATCGGCCAGAATCAAGGCGTGCAATTCCCGATCGCGCGCGCTTATGCGCAAATGCGCGCGGCGGAATTATTGGTCCACGAAGGCCTGCACAAATATGAAGCAGGCGAGAATTGCGGCGAGGAAGCCAATATGTCCAAAATGCTCGCCGCCGAAGCCAGCTGGGCCGCGGGTGAGGCGTGTATCCAGACCCACGGCGGCTTTGGCTTTGCCGCTGAATACGACATCGAACGCAAATTCCGCGAAACGCGGCTGTATCAGGTCGCGCCGATCAGCACGAACATGATCCTATCCTATATCGCCGAACATGTCCTGGGCCTGCCCCGGTCGTATTAGAATCTTATTCCTCTCCGGAACGGGGAGGTGGCAGCCGGAACGGCTGACGGAGGGGCAGGTGATGTCATTTCCATTCTATATTATGTGCGTACCCCTCCACCACTTCGTGGTCCCCCTCCCCGTTCCGGGGAGGAATTTAGATGGCACGAATACCCTACTTGCCATAATTTAATCAAACGATTAAACCACCGTCACGACATTATAGACTCACGTTAAAGGACCAACCCAATGACCGAAGCTTACATCATCGACGCAGTTCGCACGCCGCGCGGCATTGGCAAACCCGGCAAAGGCGCGTTGTCGCATTTGCATCCGCAACATTTGGCGGCGACAGTGTTGAAGGCTTTGAAGGATCGCAACAATCTGAACACCGCCGAAGTCGACGACATCATCTGGTCGACCAGCACGCAAAGGGGCAAGCAAGGCGGCGATTTGGGACGGATGGCGGCGCTGGCGGCGGGATATGATATCCGGGCATCGGGCATGACGCTGGACCGGTTTTGCGGCGGCGGGATCACCTCGGTAAACTTGGCGGCGGCACAGATCATGTCGGGCATGGAAGACCTCGTTATCGCTGGCGGCACCGAAATGATGTCGCTCACCTCGTCAATGATGGCCGAAGATATGGCCGCAGGTGTGAAACCAATGGGCATGGGTTCGGGCAACGCTGCGTTGCAAGCGATCCACCCGCAATCGCATCAGGGCGTATGCGGCGACGCGATTGCGGCGATGGAAGGGATCAGCCGCGAAGCCGTCGACGCGCTCGGCCTGGAAAGCCAACGCCGCGCCGACATCGCGATCAAAGAAGGCCGTTTCGACAAGAGCCTGATCACTGTTTACAACGAAGACGGCAGCGTTGCGCTCGACCATGAAGAATTTCCCCGTCCGCAAACCACTGCCGAGGGATTGGCTGCGCTCAAGGCGTCGTTTGACGGCATCGCTGATATGTCGATCCAGCCCGATGGCCAGACATTCCGCCAATCAATCACCGCAAAATATCCTGATCTCGAATGGTCGGGCGTCCATCATGCCGGCAACTCGTCGGGCGTCGTGGACGGAGCAGCAGCGATCTTGCTGGCCTCGCCTGAATACGCCAAAAAGAACGGGTTGACGCCGCGCGCACGGATCGTCGTGACCGCGAATGTCGGCGATTGCCCGACATTGATGCTGAACGCGCCGGTTGCTGCGGCGAAAAAGGCGCTGGCCAAAGCGGGACTGACTGCGGATGATATCGACCTTTGGGAAATCAACGAAGCGTTTGCAGTGGTTGCCGAAAAATTCATCCGCGACCTGAAACTCGACCGCGACAAGGTGAACGTCAATGGCGGCGCGTGCGCATTGGGCCACCCGATTGGCGCGACCGGGTCGATCCTGATCGGAACTTTGCTGGATGAGCTGGAACGCCGGAACCTGAAACGCGGACTGGTGACAATGTGCGCAGCAGGCGGCATGGCCCCGGCGATCATTATCGAGCGGGTTTGATTGCCGCTGAAGTTTGAAACTGTCAGGTTTGTGTGTGCCCCGGCGAAGGCCGGGGTCCAGAATGATGCGCACAGTCTTATGCAAAGCTGGCTTATGCAATACTGGACCCCGGCCTTCGCCGGGGCACACGGAACTTAGGAACAATCCCTAAGTGCGATCATCACACCGCTGAAAACGCCTTGTCTTTATCCACGCGCACATCGCCGGGCAGGCCGAGCACCCGTTCAGCGATGATGTTTTTCAGGATCTCGTCGGTGCCGCCGGCAATCCGCAATCCCGGGGCCCACATCAGGCTTTCTTGGAATATCGCACTGGCGGGCGCGCGGTCGCGGTCGGATATGATGCCGAAATGATCCTGCATTTCCACCGCGCTGTTGCAAATATCTTGCAAATGATTGGCGGTAATAACCTTGCCGATCGAGGCCTCTGGTCCGGGCGTCTGGCCGCGCGAAAGCGCCGTCTGGGTGCGGAACTTAGTTAGTTTATACCCCTGCGCCGCGACGTACCAATCGGCCAGTTTGGCACGGAATGCGCCGTCGGTCATACTGCCAGCTTCGCGCGCGTAATCCATGATTTCTTTCCAGTCCGGGCCGGGCGATCCGCCCACCGCCAACCGTTCGTTCATCAACGTGACCAGCGCAACTTTCCAACCTTGCCCGGGATCCCCCAGCCGGTCGCTATCGGGTATGCGGACATCGGTGAAATACACCTCGTTAAATTCGCTGCCGCCCGATGCCTGATGGATCGGGCGCACTTCGACGCCGGGCGCTTTCATGTCGACGATGAACATCGTCAGCCCTTTATGTTTGGGAACGTCGGGGTCGGTGCGGGTAAGGACGATGCCGAAATCCGAAATTTGCGCGCCCGTGGTCCATACCTTCTGGCCATTGATGATCCAGTCATCACCGTCCCGCACTGCCTTCATTTTCAGCCCGGCGACATCCGATCCGGCGGCGGGTTCAGAGAAAAGCTGACACCAGATTTCTTCGCCAACCAGCGCCTTTTCAACGTAGCGTTTTTTGTGCGCATCGCTGCCGAACGCAATCACCGTGGGCACGCACATGCCAAGCCCGATGGTGAACGGCGATGTCGGCGCGGCATAATTTGCCTCTTCCTGATTCCAGATCACCTGTTGGATAGCGGTCCCGCCGCGTCCGCCCATTTCCTTGGGCCAAGTGATTTGTGCATAGCCATTGGCTGCTTTTACTTTTTGCCAAGCACGGGCGCGGACAAGAAAATCTGCCTTATCGCGGTCGCCGCGCGCGTTTCCTGCGTCCTTAGCCATCAGGTTCTTCTCCAGAAATTCGCGGGCTTCGGCGCGGAACGCGGCTTCTTCGGTGGTATCGTTGAAATCCATGTCTAATTCCTTCAAGTACAAAATTGCATTTAACTTTTAACCGTAGCCCTGAGCCTGTCGAAGGGTGTTTGTCGGCCAAGCGCCCTGCGACAGGCTCAGGGCTACGGTTTTGTGGTTGCTCAACGCTACGCTACGCTGCGTTGCGGCGCTCCAATGCGCCGACGAGTTTCTCTTTCCACACGGCGGGGCTGCCGACTTGCACCGACAGCAATTTTGACCGGCGATAATAAAGGTGGCAATCGACTTCCCACGTAAAGCCCATGCCGCCGTGGGTTTGCAGATTTTCTTTGGCGGCGAACCAAAATGCCTCTGATGCCGCAACCCGCGCCGCTGCCGCCGCTTCGGGCAGCTCCGCCGCGTTGGTCGACAACGCCCACGCACCATAGAAAGCGTTGGACCGCGCGACCTCATTCTTCACATACATATCGGCCAGCTTGTGCTTGATCGCCTGATACCCGCCGATCGGCCTGCCAAACGCCTTGCGTTCATTGGCATACGCCACCGCCATTTCAAGGCAGCGTGACGCGCCGCCCAATTGTTCAAACGCCAGCAATATCGCGCCGCGATTCAATATCTGTTCCAATTGCGACATGCCATCGCCAGCCGCGCCGCCGAGCAGCACCGCCGCCGCGCCGTCAAAGACAATCTCGGCATGGCTGCGGGTGGGTTCGAGCGTTTTTAGCGAAGTGCGGGCAACGCCCGCCCTATCCAGCGCGACAATCACCAATGACACCGATGAACCATCCTTCGCCAGCACCAGCGCATGGGTCGCAATATCGCCGTCGGTGACCGGCAATTTGCTGCCGCTGACCTTGCCCGCGCCAAACGCCGTCCGGATTTTTGCAGCATCCAGTTCGCCCGGCCCTTCGCTCGTTGCCAAGCAGCCGACAAATTCACCCGACGCAATTTTGGGCAGATATTCCCGCTTTTGCGCGTCGGTCCCATATAGCTTCAGTGCCTCGGCAAAAAAGAACGCCGACGATCCGAACGGCACCGGCGCCAGTACGCGGCCCAATTCTTCGGCGATCACGCACATTTCCAGCATGCCAAGGCCAAGCCCGCCGAACTCTTCGGGGATTGCAACGCCCAACCAGCCCATGTCTTTCACCTGTTGCCACAGCACTGCGCTATGGCTGATGTCGTCATTGTCGAGCACATTGCGGACCACCGCGCTGGTGCATTTCGCTTCGAGAAACTTACGTGCTTCATCGCGCAGAAATTTCTGGTCGTCTGAAAAATCAAAATCCAAGGTCCGTTCCTTCGCCCGCTAAGTTGGTTATCTGGTGGTCATTTGAACAAGGGGTATCGCGGCCAGCCAAACGCTGCAACCAGTTTTTAATCGTGCAATTAAAAATCTGCGGTTTCATGCGATTGCCGGTGTGGTTTTGGTTGTTGAGAACATAAGGGTCTAAGCGCAGCCCTGAGCCAGCCGAAGGGCGCTTCACGGTGCAACAATATGGCACCCCGTATTAACGCTTGTAATGTAGGATTTGTTCTGGGAACGAGGGTCGTAGCCGCTATTTCAGGGCAGGCTCTTTGACATTGTTGGCGGTGTAAGCAGCAAAGCACTTAGACTCAGTTTCGATCAAGTGTACACGTTCGTCATTGCGAGCGAAGCGCGGCAATCCAGTGTAGGATTGGAACGCTCTGGATTGCTTCGCTACGCTCGCAATGACGATTCAACATGATCGAATGCGGGTCTAAGTGAAACACAAGCCGTTCGAGCTATCTCCCGGCGGGTTGACGTCGAAGGGCGTGACCAGCAACCTGTACTTCGACAAGCTCAGCACGAACGGTTTTTGTGTTATTCAAAAACTCCCTCTCCGTTCGTCCTGTTTTATTAAAGAGATACCACTCCGTTCGTCCTGAGTCTGTCGAAGGATGAAACCAGCAACCCATCTTCACCCCGAAAACCGGCAAAAACAGCATCCTACAAAAAAACACGATGTAGGAAATATTCGAACGCCGATCTTTAGCAAAATGTCAAAATGGGCGTCAACCTTGTCAACCAGGTGTCAACTTGGGCGGTTTTGGGCGTTTTTGGCCTTGGGGCGATGTAGGCAAATTTTGATCCATCAAGCGCCCGGCACACCCAAAATTTGCGCCTCTTGCAGCAGTTTTTCTTTGGCTCCGGGGTTCGAATCTATCGCGTTGTTCAACGCCGCCTTGGCCTTAACCGTTTCGCCCAGCGTAATCCGGCTGCGCATCAGCATGATCCAGCCATTGACGTTCGCCGGGTTTTTCTCAAGCTTGACCTCCAAACCATCGACCATGGCCTGTACCATTGCCTGTTGTTGCCCCGGCGGTAACTTTGCCGCCGCCGCCATGTCCGCCCGCGTTGGACCTGGAATCGACGCGGCTGCCACACTGCGCGGCGCTGCATTCATCGCTGCTGCGGGCAAAGTAACACCCGCCTTGCGGCCCTTAACCGCTGCGGCGATTTTGGGGGTCACGTCTATTTTGTTAATCTGCCCGACCTGTTCGATTGTCCGGACCAGATCGGATTCCCAAGGCGCGTCTTTCGGCGTGTCTTTCAGCAATGCCAGCCAATCATCAACGGCACCAACATGGTCGCCCGCCAAATCCCGGCGGACCGCCATGAAATAACGCGCGCGCGGATCGGTTGCATCCAGTTTAATCGCGCGTTCAAATGCCTCCGCGGCTTCCTTTGGCATCGGGTCTGTCTCGCTTGCCATCACCAGCGTCTCGCCCAATGAAGACCAATATACCGCCCGGCCCGGTTCCAATGCCGTGGCCTTTCGGTATGACGCCGCGGCATCGCCGTAACGCCCGGATTCGAAATATGACCAGCCAAGCAGCTGCCATCCTTCGACATCCAACGGGTCCTTTGACGTCCGCGCCTCCAACGCCGCAACCGCAGATGCGGTGTCAGGCGCCTGACCCATTGCGGCATTCGGCGGCGCGACGGCGGGGTCTGTTTTGCGATAATTCCGCCAAACGCCGATGCCGATGGCCAATACCAATACCAACATGGCGGCATAGAGCATAACTCTAGGAATTCTCGATGCTTGGTCTGTTGCGCTCACAAATACCTCTTTGCTTATTTTGAATTTCCGCTCTGGCACTATTCTCCAATTTTGTTAAGCTGTCCATGGGCGCGTCCAAATCCTGATGCCGAGAGGGAAAACCCTCCTGCATTTAGGCTAGTTTATCCATCGGTTTCACCGTTGGTATTGGGTCAACGGTTTGACCGTGGATGGGAGGGATGGCTTGGGGGGAAAATTCCGCGTGGCTATTATGGGGTCCGGACCTGCGGGTCTGAGTGCAGCGTCGCGTGCCGCTGCATTAGGGCTGTCGCATGTGCTGCTGGAAAAAACCGATCATCTTTGCGATACGATTTACAAATATCAAAAGGGCAAGCACGTCATGGCGACGCCCAGCCAGCTTGTGTTGCGATCCGACATTGATTTTGCCGCTGGAAAACGCGAGCATATACTGGGTGTTTGGGATGACCAGACCGCGAAAAACGCGGTCAACGTCCGCTATCATGCCGAAGTAAAAGAGATCCAGGGCGACGAAGGCGATTTTAGCATCGTGCTGACCAGCGGCGATGTCATTGCCGCAGAAACCGTTATCTTGGCAATCGGTACACAGGGCAACCCCAATTTGATGCGCTGTCCCGGCGGTGATTTGCCGCATGTTCAATATTCCCTCGACGATCCGGGCGAGTATATTGATGAACATATCTCGGTCATTGGCGCGGGCGATGCGGGCATCGAAAATGCCCTCGGCCTTGCCGCCGATCCCGAACAACGCAACGCTGTTACGATCGTAAACCGCAACGCCGAATTCACCACGGCAAAGGACGCCAATGTGAAGGCATTGATCGCGGCGCGCGATTCTGGCCGGGTGATCGTCCGCACGGGCACGACGCCAACACTGGTTGAACATGATAGCATTACCTATGACACCCCCGACGGCGAAGTGAAGGTGCGATGCAACCGGATTATCGCACGCATGGGTTCCGCCCCGCCGCGCAAATTTGTCGAAGCATGCGGCGTCGATTTCACCAGCGAAGACCGGGTTGCCTTTCCGGTGCTGTCGCCTTTGTTTGAATCAACCAAGGCCGGCATTTTTGTCATTGGCGCGCTGGCCGGATATCCGTTGATCAAGCATTGTATCAACCAAGGCCATGATGTGGTCGAATTTATCAACGGCAATACCGCGCTGAAACCAGCCGATGAGCCGATATTGGAATCGAAGTTTCAGGATTTGCCGGGGCAAAGAAATGTCGGCCAATGGCTCGAATTTCTGCGATCCCATGTAACGATTTTGGAAGGCATGACGCCGCTGCAAATGCGCGAGTTCATGCTCGATTCGGATGCGCGTTTTTACCGGGCAGGGGAAACGATTTTTGAACGTAACGACCCCGGATCGTCCTTATTCTCAATCGCCAGCGGCGCCGTCGATGTGATGATCGACCCCGCAGATGCAAGCAAGCGTGTACGGATCGACGCGGGCTCGATTTTTGGCGAGGTTGGCCTGATTTCGGGGCGGCGGCGCGGGGCCACTGTGCGCGCCAGCGAGGACACGATCTGCGTCGAAATTTCGCGTTCCGCTGCGCTGAAATTGCAAAGCTCGGTTCCCGCTGCAAAGCGCGCCATTGAACGCATCGCAACCGAGCGGCAATTGCTGCAATTGTTCGGATCGGGGTTGGTCGCGGACGATTTGACCGAGGTGCTCGACAGTTCAGAAATTTTGAACGTCAGCGTCGGCAAACCGATCATTACCGAAGGCGAAGACAGCAATGACATATTCGTGATCCGGCAGGGTTCGATGATTGTCGAAAAAATGATCGGCGGCAAACATGTCTTTCTGTCATACTTGCCTGCGGGATCGTATGTCGGCGAAATGGCGTTGCTGGGCAACACCCGCCGCACTGCGACCGTCAAAGCGGCGATAAAATCCGAAGTCATCAAACTGCAAGGCAGCGCCTTTCAGTCTTTGCTGTCGAAAAAGCCGCAGCTGCTCGCCCGCATCAAGGCCGATATGGCATCCCGGCAGGACGTCAATTCCTTCATCGAAGCGCGCAAGGATAGCTTTTCCAGCGTCGTCGATATGTATTCAAACGTCGCCAATTTCTTGGTGGAAAACGGCATTGGCGAGGCGACCGATGTTCTGTTGATCGACGAGAATCTATGCGTGGGCTGTGACAATTGTGAGAAAGCCTGCGCCGATAGCCATGAAGGATTATCCCGGCTCGACCGCGAAGCAGGCCGTACCTATGCCCATCTGCATGTGCCGACATCGTGCCGACATTGCGAGCATCCGCATTGCATGGCCGATTGCCCGCCAAACGCCATCCACCGCGGCCCTGACGGCGAAGTGTTCATCGACGATACCTGCATCGGATGCGGCAATTGTCAGCGCAACTGCCCATACGGCGTCATTCGCATGGAAGCCGAGCCGCCAAAAAAACCGGGATTGCTCAGCTGGATGCTCTTGGGCCTTGGACCGGGTCCGGGAGAACCAAGCAAAAAATGGTCGTACAAACACGCCGACAAAAAAGTTGAAAAGGCGAAAAAGGCGATCAAATGTGATATGTGCTCGGGAATTTCCGGCGGCCCTGCCTGCGTCCGTGCATGTCCGACGGGCGCGGCGATCCGGGTGTCGCCGGAACATTTCCTAACCGTCTCGCGGTTCGAAAGCGAAGGCGAATAATGGCGTCCCGGACCAAAGCCAAGGCGCGGCAAACCAGCCGCATCCAAAGCGATGGGACGCACGAGGGATTTCTGCGCTACGCCCGATTCCGGTGGTTAAAAATTGCCACGTTCATTTCGCTGCTGATGATCGTCAGCTATTTGATGGTCGATATCCGCCCGCGCCACAATGGCGGCAGCTGGTATGGATATACGCTGGGCACAATTGGCGTGCTCATCATCTTGTGGCTCACCATGCTGGGGGTTCGCAAACGCAAAATGTCGAACCGGCATTGGTCGTTAAAAGCATGGACATCGGCGCATGTCTATCTTGGCCTAAGCCTGATCGTGATCGGCACGTTACATACCGGATTTCAGCTGGGATGGAACGTCCATACGCTGGCTTATGTGCTGATGATGCTGGTCATTTTATCGGGGATTTGGGGGATATCGGTGTATGCAACTTTGCCGCGGGTGATGAGCGCCAATCGCGATCAAACGACAGAAACACAAATGCTGGCGTCGCTGCGTTCAATCGACCGGCAATTGCACGATGCGGCGCAACCGCTTGATCAATATCATGCCGCGCTGGTGCAATCATCATTGCGGCAGAACCCGTTTGGCGGCGGGATATTCAGCCGATTGTCGGGCCAATATCCCCGCTGCAAAACGCGCAAAGTGCATGATGAATTCCTGGGTGTTACCGGCAATAGCCCGCAAGTGGGGGATGATCCGTTGGAAAAGATCACGTCGCTGATGGGCCGCAAGAGGGCAACTTTGGCGCGCACCCGCAAACATTTGCAGTTGAAGGCACTGCTCGAAATCTGGCTCTATGTCCACGTGCCGCTCACTTTCGCGCTGATCGCTGCGCTCTCCGCCCACATCGTCAGCGTCTTTTTCTACTGGTGATGGCGGCATGACTTTTCTCGTCAAACAGGTTTCACGGACCGCCGATGGCCGGCAAATTATCCGTCCGCAAAGCTATGAAGGCACCGAAATATTCATCGGCCGCGATGCGTCGTGTGAAGTGCATCTTGCCGATTTGGCGGTGGAATTGCGGCATGCGCGGATCACTGCGCTGGGCGGCGGCAACATCGAAATTTCAGCATTGGGCGGATTGGGTTTCAAGGCCGATGGCCGCGCCCAAACCAGCATAAAGATCAATGCGGCAAACGGCGCAGAATTGCGGTTCGGCAGCCATGTCCTCAACATCACGCACGACGATGGCGTGATAACGATCACCGCAGAACGCGTCGAGGCCATGTCCGATGCAGAAGGTGATCGGGACGAAGGCAGCCTGTTTACAATGCGCGGACTATTGCCGGGTCGGCGGATCAGCGCATGGGCATTTCTGATCCTCATTCTGGCTGCTTTTCTGATCTGGCCAATGCACAATTTCTATCAATATAAGAAAGCGGAGAGAGACAGCACGGCGTTCCAGGCAGACACGTTTTGGAGCAGCGGCAAATTGTCGACCGCGCACGCCAGCCTGGAGAAAAACTGCAAATCTTGCCACACCGAAGCCTTCGTCGCCGTGAAAGATGCGTCCTGCGCCAGTTGCCATAAGGATGTCCATGACCATGCCGACCCCAAACGGTTGAAACTGGCAAAAGCGCCGCTCGATTGGGAAGGCCGCGTGCTGCGCGATGTTGCTATCAAGTTCAACCGGCCAGAGGGACGCTGCGTCGAATGCCATACCGAACACGAAGGCGCAGGTCCGATGCAGGCCACCAAGCAGGAATTTTGTAGCTCGTGCCACGCCGCAATGGACACGCGCCTGATCGGAACCAAGATCGCCAATGCCAGCGATTTCGGGACCTCGCATCCCCAGTTCAAGCCCGTTGTTGCAGTGGCCGCAGGATTGCCGCCGACCATGAAGCGAGTGTCGCTCGACAAAAAACCGACCGACGACAGCGGGCTGAAATTCCCGCATGACATGCATCTTTCTAAGAGCAATGGCGTTGCCCGCATGGCGCAGCGGCTAGGCAGGAAGAACGGATTTGGCGCTTCGTTAGACTGCCAAGACTGCCACACCAAAACCGCCGACGGTGTGCGGTTTTTGCCAGTGACGATGGAGACCAACTGCGCGATGTGCCACAGCCTTGGCATCGAAAAAATTGGCGATACCGTGCGAACATTGCGGCATGGTGATCCCAAGATGGTCGTCGCCGATATTCGCGCCTTTTACCGGGCGGGCGGGCCATTCCGCGTCAAGACCCAGCGCGTTATTGAAGGCCGAAGAAGGCCGGGGGATTTTGCGGCAAGCCGACCCTATTTCGCCTATTTTGGCAGCGTCAATTATGGCCGGGCCGACGGCGCGGTTCGGGCCGTGTTTTCCAAAGGCGGCGCTTGTTATGATTGCCACACTATATTCACGCCGCCCGCCGGTTCGGACAATTGGGGGGTGCAAGCCGTACATCAAAGCATGCGGTATTTGGCCAAGGGCTGGTTCGATCATAACGCCCATAAAACCGAAACCTGTGCATCATGTCACAAGGCGGGCCAATCCAGTCTGGCCACCGATCTGTTGTTACCGGACATTGCCAGTTGCCGCGATTGCCATGGCGGCGAAGGATCCCGCGCCGAAGTGCCGTCAAGCTGCGCCATGTGCCACAGCTATCACATCGGCGACGGCGCGCCATGGGTTCCCAGCCACCGCGAATATCCCGGCCGCAAAAAAGATATAAAACCGGCAAAGATTGCAGTAAGGCGAAACGAGTAAGGCGAAGCGAGTGAGGAGAAAGAGTTGCTGATTGCGCAGATCACCGACATTCATTTGGGCTTTGAACCGGGCAATCCGGCGGAGTTTAACCGTAAGCGATTGGACCAGGTGCTGCGTCATATCGCCGACGGTCCGAACAAGCCCGATATGCTGCTTGCGACCGGCGATCTGGTCGACCTTGGTGATATTGACAGTTACCGGCGGCTGCAAAATGCGCTGAGCATGTGCGATTTCCCCGTCTATATGTGCCTTGGCAATCATGATGACCGGGACAATTTCGCCATCCAGTTTCCCGAAGTGCCGGTCGCGGATGGCTTTGTGCAATATGTGATCGAAACCGGCGATCTGCGTTTGATCATGCTCGATACGTTGGAACCGGGGCGTCATGGCGGCGCGTTTTGTGAGGCCCGTTCGGCATGGCTGCGGGCGCGGCTGGATGAAGACCGCGAAACGCCGACCATACTGGTGCTGCACCATCCGCCGATTGAGGTTGGTATCGAATGGATGAACACCGACCCGGCAGAAGCCTGGGTTGGTAATTTTCGCGGCGCGATTGCCGATGCTGCCAATATCAAGGGCATATTGTGCGGCCATGTGCACCGGTCCATTGTCGCCCCATGGCAAGGAACGGCGATTGCAATTTGTGCGTCAACCGCGCCGCAGGTAACGCTTGATCTGCGGCCAATCGATGTCGATGCGCCGGACAACCGGCCAATGATTGTTGCCGATGCCCCGGCTTATGCGCTGCATTTCTGGAACGGGCGTGAGCTTGTGACCCATTTTCAAACGGCGGACGAACATGTTATGTTGGCCAAGCTGGATGATAAGCTGATGCCGTTGGTCCGGCAGTTACGGGCGGAACGGCCCTAAGCTCAGGATCGCCGAACGGCGCGCTGGTGGGTCAAATTTAATCCAACATGGCCGAGACCCCAAAACGCCCAAGTTGACACCTAGTTGACAAGATTGACGCCTATTTTGAACTATTGCGAAAGAAGGGCGTTCGATTATTTCCTACATCGTGGTTTTTTGTAGGATGCTGCCTTCGCCGATTTGACCGCCAATAATGTCAAAGAGCCAAGCCCCAAACAAGCGGCGATGCCCTGTGTTCCCAGAACAAACCCTACATTACAAGTACTAATGCACAATCAGGATTAAGCGGAAGATAACTCCCAAACCGCCATCACGCCCTATTGCCCGGCCTTGCTCCAATTTGTCACTTCGGCGTCATCGCTCACCATATAAGGCTGGCCTTTGCTGTTCAAAAACAGCTTTTCCATTTCGGGCCGGGTTAAGGGGCGCGAACCAAGCCGGCCAAATACCGCCATCTGGCCGCCGGTTTCATCGACGGCGCGGTCGCGGTCTATACCCTTGGATACCGCATAAGCAGGCCACGGCGTTTTTGCCCATGCAATCAGCTCGGGCTTAGGCGCCGGTGAAAAACCATAGAAATTTGGCTGGCTGGATGGCGAGGTTAGCTGGACCACTTTCAATCCCAGCCGCCCATCGGCGATATAGGCAAAGGCCGACGCATTGGTCGACGCCACCACTACATCCTCAACATCGGTCATTTGCCCGCCAAAACTCTCTTTCAGATATATTTCCGGGGCGTCGGGCTTGGTCACATTGACGATCACCAACCCGTCGCTTTTCCCCGCAATGTAAAGATAGGTGCGGGCCACATAAATTTTGCGGGCATCGGCAAGCGGGATATTGCCATCCGCCACTGCAACAGGATCGGCCAAATTGGTGACATTGAACAGCTTGATACCATCGGCGTCGCTGACCCACAAATAACGGAACTGGATCGCCGATGCGCGGGCGTCGCGCAATTCCCGTACTGCGGCCAGCTTGGGCTGCAATGGATTGTCCAGATCGACGACGACCAAACCGATATCGGCGGTGACATAGGCATAATGCCCTGCCAGCGTCACATGGCGTGCGCCCTTCAATATGCCCGTTTCATTCCAGGTCACAGACCGCTTGAGGAAATTGTTGCGGAATTCGCCGTCGGCCATGGTGTTGATGTCGACCAGAATCAGCCCCTCTTCGGCATCGGTGATGACGGCATAATTATATATCGGATGGAATGATTGTTCCTGATTGGCCTCGCGCATTTCCTGCGTATTGCGCAGCGGATTGATCGGCTGGTTGGTGGATAACGCCATGCACGTTGCGTTCGTTGATGCGACGCGGGTGTTTTGGCCCAGCCGCGAAAACGGGGCGGTCAAGATGCGTTCGGAAAAACCCTTATTGGCAATCGACGCGACATCGTAAACTTGAAAGCCTTTCTTGCCTTGGGCGACATACATATATTCGCCGCGTAGTTGCAGGCACCCGACTTTATCCCCTGTCCGCTGGATGATATTGGCAAATTCCTCGGCGGCATCGGTCTCACCCGATAGCTTTTTGTCAAAGACCGAACCGCGCACCCAATTTTTTAGCTCGCGGCCATTTTGATCGACATGCAGCTTGTAATAATCCGGATAGGCTTTGCCGTGCAGAAACGAACCGATCACCGCTTGCGGCTCTTCCCATTCGGTAACGCGCACCGCTTCAAAACCGTTGCCCAATCCCGCCCAGGCATTCAATCCGACAAAGTTGACATAGTTTGTGCCCAGCAACATCAACTGCGCCATGATCGCATTATTGTCGTTCTTCACCGACAGATGGCAATCGGTGCATTGCTTGGTTTCGGTCTTGCGCACGGTGTGCGGAAAATGCGGGGCAAAAGCTTGACTGGAAAAACCGATCGAGCTGATCGGCGGTTGTTGCACATAGATGCGTTCGCGGTTGACGTTGGTTGAAGATAGCACCAGCGCAGATGTTGACCGGACGGGCGCAATGATATTGCCCTTGGTGGTTTGATGGCGGCCCAATTGGAACATATCTTCGCGTGCAACTTGCGGATTATAGGTGGCGAAGTTGCGCGACTCTTCCTCTTCATATTTGTGGGTCTTGGTTTTCCAGTTCGCCTCAATCGGTAAATGGCACCCGCCGCAACTTGTCGTCCACGAAAGGTGACAGGTGTAGCAGGTCATTTTTTCTTCGCCGTGGGCGCGGTCGGCCAACGGTACATCAAGGCCATAACGATATTCGCCGCTATCTTTGCTGGCGCGCCCCATCAATTTGGACCGTGCGGACTTGGCGTTGAATTGCGGATTGCCCGGCGTCACGCTGTCCTTGACCAGACTAACCTCCCATTCCAGCCCGGGATCGACAATCGATCTTTGGATCAGTTTCCGGCTGCCATCGGCTTCGAACATCCATTCAAACCGGCGGCGGCCGTCGGCATTTCTCAGCACGGTCAGGTTGCTGCCGCCCGGACGCGCTGCCGGGCCGGACGTCAGTAACGTCGGATAGGCGTCGGGCGTGCCGTGGCAATCCTTGCAACCGATTTCTATCGCATTGGCCACTTCGCCATAGATCAGCCCATTGCCGTGGCTGTCCTGCCCGAAATGACAATCCGCGCATTGCAGGCCTTTTTCGGCGTGAATATCCATCATGTGCACGGTCTTGCCGGGGTTGACGCCCGGCGGCACAAACTTGCCTTCGCCCTTTTTGCGCCATTTTTCGGGGTCTTTGGGATCGACGATTTTGCCGTCGGCATCCAGCAAATTGCCTTCGCGGTCGCGTTTGAATATCGCCCGGAAATTCCAGCCATGGCCGTGATAGTCGGCAAACTGGGTGTCTTCCAGCTCTGGATTCAGATCATAAACATTGCGCAGGAAATCCAGATCGCCCCATTTTCCGCGCGCCGCAGCAGCCTCTGGATTGCGGTCGAGTATCTTGAAGCGTTCCGCGCCTGTCGGGTATTTTTGTTTCTGCGGCCACATTTTTGCAGCATCAGATTCATAATCCCACATCGTATAGCCAAGGTAGCTGTTCAGAAAAATATTGGGCTGATGCATGTGGCAATTCATGCACTGCGCCGTCGGTATCGCGCGGGTAAAGGCGTGACGCAGCGGATGGCCTTTTTCCTTTTCGGGCGATTTTTTGGGCGCATCGTCATGATGGTCACCGGGTTCCTTTAACGCGCCGTGCTCTTCATGGCCTTCATCTTCCGGCTCCATCTTGTTTGCGATAGTGGGGTCGATGGTCTGCGTTTGCCCGTCGCGGCCATATTGCGCATAGATCAGGCTGTGCCTCGGTTCACGGTCATTGGCGTAAATGACATGGCATGCGGCGCAGCCTGAATGGCGATAATCGCCGGGCTGGTCATTGGTCCCCATGAACCACATAAACGGATCATTGAGCCGGGTCTTGTGGATGTTCAATATCGGTATCGCCACCCGCAAACCCGTTCCCGGACCACGGTTCGATTGCTTCAAATCCGGCCTGCCCGGTTCTTCCAGCCGCTGGATCGATCCGCTTGGATTGGGCAGGCCGACCTCGGCAAACTGCGTGTTGACATTGCGGCCGCCGCGTTCAAACACGCGGAAGACATCGCCGGGCGGAACCACCGTCCACATCGGCAGCGGATATAGCACCGATAAAGCGCCGCGCGCCCGTTCTGCCTCTGTCACTGTGCCCGGCGGCGTTCCGGGCGAGACGATTTTTGCGGCTTCTCCGTTCCGGGTATAAGCTTCGCCCGCGATGTAGTTTTTGAACGGCAAAATGCCATTATTATAGGCGGCTCCGCCCCACAGCATTGCGCCCGATGCCATGATCGACCGTTCTCCTGCCTCAATCGTTTCCATGTGGCACGCGCCGCAGGAATCGCGGACAACGCGGTAGTCGGTGGGATTGATGAACCGGATAAATTCGGGCGATTCCTTGTTCAACAGGGCATAGCTGCGTTTCGGATTGGCGGACGATGGATAGTGCCAGCTTTTCGGATATTTGGGCAGCACGTGCGCGCTGTCACGGGCGGCAACATAGACCGGATCATTGTGCGTGAGGCTCGAATTGCCGCGCACATTGGCATCGCCGCCGTGGCAATCGGTACACCCCAGCCGCACCGCTGGCGATGTGTGCATGGTCGGCACATCGGTCTGCACATGACAAGACGAACAGCCATCGGACTTTGCCGCAACCTCGGCCATTTCCTGATTGCGCGGGGCGGGCGGGAAATAGGGATAAATGCGTTCGGTTGGCTTTTCTGCGTCGCTCGCCCGGGTCAGGCTGGACGGCATGATCATTAGCAAAAGAGCAAGCGCACCGAGGCGGAACAGGGCAGACGGGCGGCGCATCAATAGGTCAATATCACATTGGCGAGCACGGAATAATATTGTTTATTCCGCGGCCGGTTGGTGAACAAATCGTTGAATCCTTTGCCCGGTTTCAGCGCCGCGACCGACAACCGCCCGACGATATTCTGGGTTGCCTTTGGCCGCCAGATGACCGCCGCCGACAGATCAAAGCCGATGTCTTTGGGGATGCTGCCTTCGGACCGCAGCACTTTCAGGCTCGACGTATTGGCAAACCACAAATGGTTCGCGTTGGCCGATAGGCGCAGTGTTGGCGTCAGGTCGAAATCCGCGCCGACACCCAGCAGCGCCGTGCCGGGATTGTTGAAGTTCGATTGCCCCTGTTCTTTTGACGAACGTAGCGAATTTAAAATGCCATTGCGGCCATTGATGCTGACCGCGCGTCCGCCGCCTGCAAACGGGATAGTCTGGCGGATCCAATAGCTGGTGTCGGCGCCTGCAAAAATCGGGTTTTCAAAAATGGCATCGAACCCGGTTTCTTTATTGTCGAACGGGTCTTTGTCACCGCTGGCATAAAGAGCAGAAGCGCGAATGCGAATCCAATTGGCATCATAGCTCGCCTCTGCCGCACCAAAATAGGCACGGATTTGCGCGTTCTTGCCAGTGAAGAAACTCTGCCTATCAGAACCCAACGCGCCATAAATTGACGCGGTCAAATTGATCCGGCCAATGCGCCCGTCGGCATTATAGCCAAGATAGACCACATCATAATTGCGCCCGCGCAATGTACCGAGCAATGCCGGGCGAACCGGAAAGCCATTGTCATCAATTTCGGCCTGATTTTTTTCGCGGTTCATATTGTAGACGACGGTTATTTGGCTGGTCAGTCCGGGAAACGGTAAATCCTGACGATACAGGTTGGCGATAAACACCCAATCGCTGCGCGGACGTTGGACGATGCTGTTCAGCCCCGAATTGGTGTCTTTTTCCAATCGCCAGAATGCCGCCAGATTATATTGGAAACGGTTATTGTCGCGGTTGCCGAATAGCCGGACGCCAAGCTGTTGGTCGTTAAACAGGAACCCGCGAAAATCGCTTTGAAACGGTTGAATGCCCACGCGAATGGATTCGAAATCATAATGGTCAGACGTGTTGCGCAGATGATAATCGACGAACAATTCTTGCACGCCCAAAAAATAATCAAACCGGCGCGAAGGTTTTGACGGCTCGACAAAAAGCACGCGTTTTTCGGGCACGTTGACGAAACTGGCATTCAGCGCCAGCGTGATGCGGTATTCGATATCGGGCGGTTTGAACGCCGTTAGGCCTTTGATCAATGCCGCGCCGATAATAAACGTTTGGGCATAAACTTGACTGGCGTCTTTGCCAAAAACATCAAGATTACCGGGCCCTTCGGTGGTTTGGACGCCGACCGGGATGGGGAATGTGCGCGGTTCAATCACCGTGTCGCTGACCGCGCTGACGACGAAAAACCAATCGTCACCCTTGATCGGCAGCCATGGCACTTTTTCCCGGTCAATCGGGCGGTCGCCCTTATAGGTGTTCTGGCCATAAGGATCGAACCAGCGTTCCTTCACCAAATTGAGCGATTCAACCAGCCGCCAACGATCAGGCACGGGGAATTCGCCGCTTGGAAATGCCTCGGGTGGGGGCGGACGCACCGCGCCTATATTGTCCTGCGTTACTTTGTCGGGCAGGCGCTTTTGATAACCCGGGCGCTTCCGGCCATCGATCAGCGCATCTTCGGTTGGCGGTTCTGCCGCTGCGCTGTCCGTCGCTTCTGGAGGCTGGTCCGGTCCAAAGGTCGCCGCCAACTGACTTTCGTAGCTGTCTTCGAAGGCAGTAATCGGCGCATCCGCATGATACCGGGCAAAATACGCATGCGGCGGCATTGGCGGGATATCAAGCACCAGCATCATAGCCCCTGACAAACATTCTGCTGCGCGGTATCCAAAAACGGCGCGAACGGACAACCGACAAAGCGCAGGCGGACACCTGAACCGACGTCGCCAACCACAATCTGGTCGCTGCGAATATTGCTGTTGGCATTGCCGATTCCACTCAACCGGACGCCGGCATTATTTGCCCCCAGAAACGCGATCATATCGTCTTGGTCGATGCCGTCGCCTGAAACCCCGAGCGCACCGATCAACACATTGCCGCGATACACCGGCACGGAGCCGGGGAAAATCTGGATGCCGTTTTGCAGCCGGTTTTGGCCGGTCGCCACATCCGGCGTGCTGGTGCAGCGCGCAGGTGTATCAGGATTCGCGCCGAGCAAAAATCCGACATGGGTTTTGATGTTGTCAACGATCAACGCCGACTGCAGCCCAGTTGAAAATGGATTGAACCCCGCGATCTCACGCGAAAAAGGTCCGGGCGGACGGCCGACCTCGCCATCGGGAAAATAGGGCCGTTCGATATTGCCAATCGCCCGCGATGTCCACGCGGTCTGGCCGGTGAATATCGCACTGCTGCCAAAGAAACTGCGCGCATTGCCCAAAAAGCCGGTAACGTCGGGGTTGCTATTGGCGGCCAGATCCGACGCCGCCATATTGCCCGAAAAGAACGCCGCCGTGCGCGCCTTTTGCAACGAAACGTCGGTGCCAAATACCGGCGCGTCCGGGCTGCGCAATATCCCCAGCACCGCGCCATGCGTGTCGACCAGACTGATCGTTACTTGCGCGCGGCTGTCCCCCGGCCTGCGGATTTGCCCGCGCGCGCGGGACATGACGGTAAATGATTCCTCCAGCAATGCGCGCGCTTCACCGGCATTGATCGGAGCCGCGACAGAGGCCGCGTCGGTTGCCGCGCGGATCGGAAAACGGTTTGCGCCAAGGCCATCCGACAGGACATAGGCGTCGCGGCTCACAAACTCGCTGGCCGTCGATGCGCGCACGCCCGATGCCTCTGATCCGAAAACCGTTCCGGCGATAACCGTGCCGTTGCTATATCCGGCCACTGCGGCCAGCGACCCCACACTGCCGTTGATTGCGGCAAAGCTGGGCGCTGCGCCGCCGCGCAATCCGGCAGGTTCGGCGTCGCTGTAACGCAGCAACGTGCCATCGACGCTGATCCTTTCGGCCCGGATATCGGCAGGCGAATTGAACGCCTGCGTTACCGCCAATGCGATGAATTCTTCGTCGTCGCTGTCACGGTCCAATATGTTTGGATCAAAGCCGTAAATCCCGTCAGCCATCACACCCACCCCGCCGACGACGACTCCATTCTTGTACAATGGGAACCCGCCTGCGTCGGCGGACAGCCCCAAAGGCGAACGTTTCGGGCCAATCAAGGCGCGCCCGCCCAAATTGCCAAACCGTTGTGACAGGTCAGAACAGGGCAGCTGGCTGAACTGCACGCCGTAAAGCGGGCCGCTTTCCAAACCCACTGTCGTTGGCGCTGGCGGAAAATGTTGCTGTACGATTTGGCTGGCGGTGCGGGTCGAAAATGCGTTGCCGCTGCTGGAAAGATACGCCCCGGTTATGGCCTTCGCAATCGCGCCTGCCACCGCCGCAGGTGCAGGCAGATCGAGACCCTGCAGTTCGGTATTAAAGGCAGCGCCGCCCGGCGCATCGGGAACCTTAAGCCGCAAATTGGCACCGTTCATCACGAACACCGCCAGGACATTGCCGACACGGTCAACAACCGCAATGGTCGACGGGGTATTTCTTGCCTGCGATTCTGCGACCGCCAAGGTAATGGCGCGCTCGACATCGGCCACGCTCAACGCTTCGGAGGCCGGATCGGCGTAGACCCGTCCAGCTGGCGGAGGTGGCGGGGGAGTTGGCGGCGGCGGAGGGGGAGGCGCTATACCGCCGCCCGAACCGGAGCCGCCAGCAGAGCCATCGCCGCCGCATCCGCCAAGGATGAGGGCGGTGCTAACAATGATGGCGGTTAGCTGTTTGCGCACGGCTATTTCAACGACCGGATCGCGCCCGCAGCCGCGCCAAGCGAACTGCGAAAAGCCTCTGGGCGATAGGCATTGGGTTCGCGCACCGCTTCATAAGCGCGGCTGATATTGGCGCGAATTCCGGCGGCGGCACCTTGCGTCACATCGCCCGACCGGACCAATGCGTTGACCAAAGTATCAACCGCCATCACGGCCTGTACCGACCCTTCATAGTCGGTGAAGCGAGCCGCGATTGCCTTGCTTGAAATCGCGTCGATAATAGAAAACGCCTGACTGCTGCCAAAACTGCCGGATGAAAAAGCATTGGCCAGATTTTCCGAAGCATTGGCCAGCTTTCGTGCAGCCGCTATCGCCGACTCGCGGTCTTTGGTCAGCGCGGCGTGAAAATTGCGGCTGGCCGCTTCGAATGAACCGGCAGAGCCCGGCGCAACCACCCGCGCCGCCGCCGATAGCATGATGATGTTTTCATCGTTAAACGGCGGCATGCCCTCTGGAATAGGGCGTCCCGGATTGGTTACGCCGGTTTTGTCAAATTGCGCCTGATCATAAATTCTGCGGTGGCAGCTATGGCAATCGAAGAAATAGAATTCGGGGAAAATGCCTTCGGTGCCGCGCCGGGGATTGGTGTAAAGTTCCAACGCGCGTTTCAGCGCCATCGCCTGCCCGACCGCCCAAAGCTGGACATTGTCACTGCGCCGTTTGCGGGCGGCATAATCGGCATCCTCGTCATGATGCTGTTGCAAGGTGGAAAACAGATCGAGTTCAAATGAAATGCGCGGATGCCCGGCGGCCATGATCCGGTGGTTTACAAACTGGCCTTCGCGGTCGCTGCCAAAATGGCAATCGAGGCAGACATTGGCGCGGGTCTTTGCGTTTTCGAGCGGTATCATCCCGCGCGCGACATTGGCGGCATGCGAATTGCCGACGGCATAATGGCTGGCTATCCAGCCGCCCGCTGCGCCGTGACAGGATTCGCAGCCGACGCCGTCGTTCAACTGGGTACCACTCGCCGCCGGATCGGCATGGCAACCAAGACACATTGGCGCGGATGATGCGTCGCCAATCCCCAATATCCCCGCAATCTGCGCGCTGCGCGAACCTTTCAATACCGCGAATGCCTGACTGTGCCTGCCGCTTGACGACGATGGTTCTTGCCAGCGCAGCAGTTCATCCTGACGGACAATTTCGCCATCGGCTTCAAACCGGCCATGGCATGTCGAACCGGCACACGACGCCACGCCCAATGGCCTGTTGGCGCTGGAATCGGCATTAGCAGGCGACAGAAAAACTGCCGTGCCGCCCGCCAACAAGGCAAGCACACACAACAGGAATAGCCAAGCTATCCGAATTTTCTCTCCCAAACTTCGGCTGCGAAATTTCTCAGCCATACGCAGTGTTTCCCCAATTTAGCGCCGGATTTTTCCGGTCAAGGCGCGACCCACTGTTTGAAAGCATAGGGTTATCAGTGGTTCTGCCAATTTTTCAAGTCTTATTAGGCCAATTTCTCACACCACCCCGAATGCCAGCATTGCGTCTGCCACTTTTTTGAAACCGGCGATGTTCGCACCGCGGACATAATCGCAATAGCCGCCGCCCATTTGGCCATGTTTCACGCATTGGCTGTGAATGCCGTCCATGATGTCAACCAGCAATTGTTGCAATTGTTCCTCTTTCCACGAAATGCGCGCCGAATTCTGGCTCATTTCCAGGCCGGACACCGCAACCCCGCCTGCGTTCGCCGCTTTGCCGGGAGCGAACAGGATTTTGGCAGCCTTGAACACATGTACGCCTTCCAAGTCCGTCGGCATATTTGCGCCTTCGCTGACCGCGATGCAGCCATTCTTGACCAGTTCGCGTGCGTCATCACCCAGCAGCTCATTCTGCGTGGCGCAGGGCAGGGCAACATCGCATTTCACGCCCCATGGTGTTTTGCCGGCATGATAGCTCGCGCCCTTGAACGCATCGGCATATTCGCTGATCCGCCCGCGCCGCACATTTTTAAGCTCTTTGACCCAGTCGATTTTCTCTTGGCCCATGCCATCGGGATCATGAATGAAACCGCCGCTGTCGGACAGCGTCACTACCTTGCCGCCCAATTGCGTTACTTTTTCGGCGGCATGGGTGGCGACATTGCCCGATCCCGAAATGACCGCGACCTTGCCCTGCAAATCATCGTCTTTGGTCTTCAGCATATTGGCCAGAAAATACACCGCGCCATATCCCGTTGCTTCGGTGCGAATCAATGATCCGCCATATTCCAGGCCTTTGCCGGTAAGCACGCCGGTAAACTGATTGGTGATCCGTTTATATTGGCCAAACATATAACCAATTTCGCGCCCGCCAACGCCGATATCACCCGCTGGAACGTCAACATCCGCGCCAACATGGCGGTATAATTCGGTCATAAACGATTGGCAGAAACGCATGACTTCATGGTCGCTTTTGCCCTTGGGGTTAAAGTTGGAGCCGCCCTTTGCCCCGCCCATCGGCAGGCCAGTGAGCGCATTTTTGAGCGTCTGTTCGAAAGCCAGAAATTTCAGGACGCTTTCGGTGACAGACGGATGGAAACGGATGCCGCCTTTATAGGGGCCAATCGCGTTGTTATTCTGCACCCGCCAACCGCGCTGTACCCGCACATTGCCATTGTCATCTTCCCAGCAAACCCGGAACGAAATGATCCGGTCTGGTTCGGCGATCCGGCGTAAAATCTGCTCTTTGTGATAGCGTTCTTTGTCTTCGATAAAATCGAAAATATCCTCGGCGACTTCTTGCACAGCCTGAATAAACTCGGTCTGGCCCGGATTGCGCTTGGCCACGCCCTGCATGAATGTGGGCAAGTCCACATGATCGGTTGCTGCCATATTTTCTCTCCTCTTTTCTGTTTCTATTCTATTTTCGCCGGATCACCAGATTGCGGATTTCGGTCATATCCTCCATCGCAAATTTAATGCCTTCGCGGCCAAGTCCCGAATCTTTGACGCCGCCATAGGGCATGTTATCGACGCGGTAGCTGGGCACGTCATTGATCACCACGCCGCCGACATCCAACCGGTCCCATGCGTCGAGTGACTTGAATAAGTCGCGGGTGAATATGCCAGCCTGAAGCCCGAATTTGCTGTCGTTGACCTCGTCCAATGCGGCGTTGAAATCTGAAAAGCTTGACAATATCGCCAACGGCCCGAACGCTTCTTCACGGTTTGCTTTGGCATCTGATGGAACATTTTCCAACAATGTGGCTTGCAACATCGCGCCGTCACGCGTGCCGCCGCATAGCAATTTTGCCCCGCCCGCGATGGCTTCCTGAATCCAGCCGTCCAGCCGCTCGGCTTCTTTAACGTCGATCATCGGCCCGATAAATGTGTCGCGCTGCTTGGGATCGCCGGACACCAATTTGCCCGCGCGCGCCACCAACATATCGCGAAACGTGTCGTAAACGCTTTCGTGGATGATGATGCGTTGCACCCCGATACAGCTTTGCCCGGATTGGTAGAATGCGCCGAAAATAACCCGCTCCAACGCGTCATCCAGATCAGCATCATGGTCGATTATCACGGCAGCATTGCCGCCCAGTTCCAGCACGACTTTCTTCTTTCCCGCCTGCGCCTTCAATGCCCAGCCGACATCGGGGGATCCGGTGAAGGATAGCAATTTCAACCGGTCATCTGTGGTAAAAAGCTCTGCGCCATCGCGGCTGGTGGGCAGGATCGAAAACGCGCCCGGCGGCAGGTTGGTTTCCGCCAGTATCTCGCCCACGATGATCGCGCCCAGCGGGGTTCGGCTGGCGGGCTTCATCACAAACGGGCAACCGACGGCAATCGCCGGAGCAATCTTGTGGGCGGCCAGATTGAGCGGAAAATTGAACGGGGAGATAAAACTGCACGGCCCGATCGGCACCCGTTTCCACATGCCCTGATACCCTTTGGCCCGGGCGGAGATATCGAGCGGTTGAACCTCGCCGGTGATCCGCACCGATTCTTCTGCGGCAATCCGGAACGTGTCGATCAACCGCGATACCTCGCCCTCGCTATCCTTGATCGGCTTGCCGGCCTCCACGCATAATGAATACGCCAGCTCCTCAGCGCGTTCCTTAAACCGCGATACGCAATGCATCAGCACGTCCTGCCGCTCATAACTCGCCATCCGCGCCATTGGTTCGGCCGCCTGCACCGCGCCTGCAATCGCCGCATCAATGGTGGCGGCATCGGCCAGCGCCACGCGAAACGCGATCTCGCCAGTAAACTTATCGGTGACGGCAAGGTCACTGTTCGGCTGCTGCGCCTTGTTGTTCAGGTATAGCGGATAAACGTCTTTCAACATGCTCATAATGCCGCGCTCAGTTCCTTGATCTGGGTATTCAAGATGCTATCATTCTCGCTATAATCAACCGGGCAATCGATCAAATGCACGCCCGGCGTATCACGGCAATGGGCGAGCAATTCGGCCAGATGCGCCGCGCTTTCCGCTCTATGTCCCGATGCGCCATAGCTTTCGGCATATTTGACAAAATCCGGGTTGCCATAGGTCAGTCCCCAATCGGCAAAGCCCATATTCGCTTGTTTCCAACGGATCATGCCATAGCTGTCGTCGCGCAGGATGAGCACGGTCAAATTCAAACCCAGCCGCACCGACGTTTCCATTTCCTGACTGTTCATCATGAAGCCGCCATCGCCGCAAATCGCCATGACCTTGCGGCCCGGATAAAGCATCGCCGACATCATTGCCGACGGCAGGCCTGCGCCCATCGTGGCCAGCGCGTTATCCAGCAAAACGGTGTTGGGCCGGTATGCCGTATAGCCGCGCGCAAACCAGATTTTGTAAACGCCGTTGTCCAAACAGATGATGCCATCATCGGGCATGCATTCGCGCACCTGCTTCACCGCATGCGGCGGGAATATCGGGAAGCGCGCATCACTGGCGATGCTCTCGGTATGGGCGGCCTCTGCGCGGCGAAAGCGCAGCATGTCATCGCATTTCCAACTGCCGCTGGGCACAATGTCTTCCTTCATCTGCCAAATCGCGTTGGCAATATCGCCGATCACTTCGATATTCGGGAAGTATACCGGATCAACTTCCGCTGATTTGGACGAAACATGGATCACCTGCGCGCCGCCCGGTTTCATAAAGAACGGCGGCTTTTCGATCACATCATGGCCAATGTTCACAATGCAATCCGACGCTTCAACCGCGCGGTGGACAAAATCGCCTGATGATAACGCCGCGCAGCCAAGGAATTTCGGGTGACGTTCATCAAGAACGCCTTTGCCCAATTGCGTCGTGAGGAACGGGATGCCGGTCTTCTCAATAAACTGCAGCAACATCCGGCTGGTCATCGTCCGGTTCGCGCCCGCACCGATAACCAGCACCGGCGATTTCGCGTTTTCCAATGCTTCAACGGCGGCGCGCACTGCCTTGGCATCGGCGCTGGGGCGGCGCGATACGCTGCGTTTTAACGGGACGGCGTCGGTGTGCTCATCGGCGATATCTTCGGGCAATTCGATATGGACTGCGCCGGGTTTTTCTTCTTCGGCCAGACGAAACGCCTCACGCACACGGCTGGGGATATTGTCCGACGACGCCATCTGGTGCGTGTATTTGGTGATCGGCCCCATCATCGCCACAACGTCGAGAATCTGGAACCGGCCCTGTTTCGATTTCTTGATCGGTTTCTGCCCGGTGATCATCATCATCGGCATTCCGCCCAATTGTGCATAGGCTGCCGCCGTTACAAGGTTGGTTGCGCCGGGGCCGAGTGTGGCCAAACATACGCCGGTTTTTCCGGTGTGGCGGCCATAAGTAGCCGCCATAAAGCCCGCACCTTGTTCGTGCCGCGTCAGGATCAACTTGATTTGCGTTGACCGCGACAGGCTGTCCAGAAAATCAAGATTTTCCTCGCCGGGGACGCCAAAGATATACTCGACACCTTCGTCTTCAAGGCACTGGATGAACAGGTCGGACGCTTTCTGGCTCATAATTATTCCCTTATTTGTCGGCCACAATCGCCGCATGGGTGTTACTTGTTTCGATGATTATGAAATTGAATTGGATGCGGGCGGATTGCGCCATTTTGGCGGGCCGCAGCAATGCGGATTGGGCCAATTGCAAAACTGTTCGGTCCATCCATTCCCCCTTCTTCTTTTACGCAGACCGCAATATTTTGCGGCATCGGTAAAGACTGATCGCCATTGCCAATCCCATGAATCCCGCCAAACTGGCGACATTCAAAGAATAGCCCTGCGACAAAGGGGCAAAAAACAGGGCGATTTTTCGCCTCTGATGCAGTTAACAATATCTAAGCCAAAATTGCAACAATCACAATTGCTTTGCTGCAAGAGTTAACATCACCGCCTAGCCAACGGGCCGGGCGGGCCCTGCTTGCGCGAAAGTTGCGGCAAGCAACTCGCCTTGCGCCTGGCACCCTTTGGCCAGCAATCCAGACGCCAGATTCTCGATCGTCTCTTCGGCTTGCACCGGCATTTGGGTCAGGGTGATCGTTGATTTGCCAATCCGGTAACTGCCGCCATCAACCGGGCTCACGCCAGCTGGCCATGCCGCAGTCGATAGGCCCTTGGGGAACGAGATCTTTCCTGTTGCTCCCGATTTGGTATCTTTGACTTCCAACGTCAAATCCTGCGACACGTCGCTGCGCCAGAATTGCATCTTGCTGAAATCGGCGGCGCAGATTGCCCCGCTCTTGCTAATGTCGACAAACCAGAGATTGGGGCTCAACCGGACGGCGGTTTTGGGCGCGGGTGTGCCGCGGACAGCGCCGGTTCGCGCCCGGCGCACGTTCGCCGTTTTCACGATCGACATCAGGCTTTTGTTTGAAATCTTACCGGCGCTGGCTGCGCTCGAAGTGCTGAATTTTCCGGGACCGCTGAGGATTCGCGTCCCGCGCTCGTCCAGTAACGTCAGCTTTTCGCCCGATTTCAATTCAACCGAGCTGTTTGCCGCCAGTTTTTTTCCGGGCATATAAGCCGACGGAGACGGACCTTCATATTTGATAATAACGGGCTCTGCCTGTAACGCTGTTGCCATCGCAATTGCAGGTAACGCAAAACCAAAGGTAAATTTCGCCAACATGATCTTACTCCAATTTATATGCCTCTCCTACTTTCGAATGCCGCACTCTGTATAGTAGATTTGCGACGGCGGCATCATTTGGCGATGTCTTCGCCAAAATTTCCAAATCGGCAATGGCCGCGTCATAATCGGTCTTCATATTTGCCAATATGGATGTCAGATGATCGCGTTCGCGCTGCGGCATGTCGGGGCAGGGTTCAAAGATATCGACCGGCAACGCTCTGCCGCGCAATCGCACCCGGCCAAGCGGACGCCACCAATCCATCCCTGAACGCTCCATCGCCTCGCGGCTTGCTAACACGCCGGTTTGCGTCTGCTTGTTGGCGCTTTCCAGACGCGCCGCTGTGTTCATGCTGTCGCCTAGCGCGGTATATTGGATGCGGCCTTCGCCGCCAAAATTGCCAATCACCGCTTCGCCAAAATGCAGGCCAACGCGGGTCTTGCCGATGGGCGGTAAGCCGTCTGGTACCGTGCGGCGGAACTCCTCCCCCGCTTGCCATAATTCATAGGCGGCGCGCGCGGCGCGTTCGCCATCATCAGGCCTTGAAATGGGCGCACCCCAAAATGAAACCGTGGCGTCGCCGACAAATTTGTCAATGGTTCCGCCATGCTTTAGAATCACCGAACACAGCATATCGAGATAGCGGTTGAGCAACGTCGCCACCATTTCCGGTTGGATCTGATGCGACAATTTTGTGAACCCTTCAAGGTCACTGAAGACCACGAAAATTTCGCGGTTTTCCCCGTGCAGGGCCAATCGGCCTGGTTCATCCAATATTTGCTGCGCGATGTCTTTGGGCAGATATTTGCCCAATGCGGATTGTGCAAAGCGGCGCTGGTGCGAATCGACTTCGCGCATCGCTACGCTGACTGCGGAAAAGGCGATGATCCATCCGGCGAGCCATCCAAATGCCGGCAGAAATTGGGTATCGATTCCATGGGCATGGGCCACAAACGGCAACCCGCCAAAGAACAATATTTGAAAGATGACCGAGATCGCCGACCGAATGCCGCCGCTTTGCAGGCTGGTCAAACAGCCGCCGATGACAACGAGAATAGCCAAAGCCCAGTTCGCCCACCCGGGCGTAGCAGCCAGTTTTTGCGCGTCCAGCAACTGCGCCAGCATATGGGCGTGGACATCAAGTCCGATCATCGGCATTTGCGTGCGCAGCCGCAACGGCGTTTCAAACTCGTCCATGCTGACGATGTCGCCGCCGATCAGGACATATTTGCCCTTGATCTGCTCTGCCAATGCCGGGGCAATTTCCGGGTTGGCGACAATGCCGATTGGCAATGATGCAAATACCGGACGGTCTTCAAATTTCGGTTCGCGAAAAACGATTGAGCCATCATAATCGGCCATGTTATCTTTGCCGCCGGTCATGGCGCTGGCAAGAAACGGGGGCAACCCGATTTGCTTGCGCGGCCAGCTGCGCACGACATTATCCTGATCGGTTTCGATGCGAATGCTGCTTGGCCGGGCATTGGTTCCGGTCAGCGATTTGACGAAATTGTCGAGGAATTCCTGCTGGCGCTGCTGAATGCCGCCCGCGTTGGTCTTGTTGGTGGCATAGGCAACAAAGGTGCGGGTTTTCATGGCACGAAGCGCGGAAATCAGCTGCCCGTCTTCATCCTGCGGCTGGTCAAACAGGATATCTATGCCAATCGCCTTGGCCCCCATATTGTCGATGTTCTGCAATGTTTCGGCAAGGATGGCGCGGTCCAATGGCGACCGCTTTTTGGTGTCGATCAGCGTATCGTCATTATAGACAATTTTGATGATCCGTGGGTCTTGATCGACCAGCGGCGCAAGATAGCTCGCCCGCACATCATATAGCGCGCGTTCGGCGTTGCTCATCAAGATTATGTCCCAGCTGAAGCGGGAGACAAGCAACGCGATGGTCAACAGGAAAACGAGGGTGAGCAGCCTTAACCAGCCCAATTCATCCAGAACCCGGCTCATTTTGCGCGAAACCGAAACTGTGCGGTGGCCACCGTTACCGGTTTGGGCAGGCGCACTTTTTTCGGTTGCCGATATTGTCATCGGCCGAGCAAACAATGAAAAGCAGTGTTAGTCGGCATTTACCCTCCCAATATCCGCAGCGCTATTATCCTACCGATGCGCGCAATTATGCCCGCGCCGCCAATACATCATCGGCAACATACGCGTTATGCAGCCGCTCATGACCAAATTTGCTGGCCGGTCCATGTCCCGGAATAAACGTGACGTCATCGCCCAGCGGCCACAGCTTTTGCGTGATCGCATCAATCAGATCCTGATGATTGCCCATCGGAAAATCGGTGCGGCCAATCGATCCTTGAAACAGCACATCGCCGACGACCGCGAATTTAGATGGCTCGTGGTAAAATACCACATGCCCCGGCGTATGCCCCGGGCAATGGATTACATCGAGCGTCAGATTGCCAACGGTAACCTGATCGCCATCGTTCAGCCAGCGATCCGGTTCAAAGACCTGGCCGTTCACGCCGTATTTTGCGCCGTCTTCGCCCAGCCTATCAATCCAAAAGCTATCTGCTTTTTGCGGGCCTTCGATTGGCAGGTTCAGTTCCTTCGCCAGTATTCCAGCTTCGCCGCAATGGTCGATATGGCCATGGGTGATGAGGATTTTTTCAAGCTCGACGCCCAATTGGGCGACGGCATCCTTCAACTTGTACAAATCGCCGCCGGGATCAACCAGCGCGGCTTTGTTGGTTTGCGTACACCATAGCAAAGTACAATTTTGCTGTAACGGCGTTACCGGAATTATCGCGGCCTTCAGCGGCGGTGTGGATGATGTCAAATTGCTCATAAAGGCTATGTGCCGTCAATTTGCGGTTCGCGCAAGTATTCACAATCGCCGTCCCGCCCACACCACGCGGCCGATAATAGTGATTTCTATTCCATCCACATTGGACCAATTTGGGTATACTGGGTTATCGGAAAGCACAGAAACGGTTCCCGACGGCCCTTTGGCCAGCCGTTTTACCATCAACACATCGTCCAACCGGACAACATGGATACCATCGCGCAGCGGCCGGTTGGCGGCACCCCGGTCAACCATGATATCATCACCGTCGATCAATGTTGGTGCCATGCTGTCGCCCGATACCCGGATCAACGATAGCTGGGCCGGTTCGCAGCCCATTTTCTTCAGCCATTTTTCGTCGAAGCCGACTTGTCCGGCCAGCGCTTCGACATCGGTTAAAGCGCCGGAACCCGCCGATGCTTCGATCTTTAGCTTGGGCACAAGACGCAATCCATCGCGCCTGCGGCCCTGTAATTGCGGCGCGCCGAGCATGGCTTCATCGACGCCAAAATAGCGCGCCAATATGCCGCGTTCGCGTTCCCCCAATTGCTTTGGACTGCCGCGTTTGATGAACTGCTGAATGTACGCTGCGTTGCGCCCGACCAGCTTTGACAGGTTGGAATAATCCTCGCGGTTTTCCACGATTAACCGGTCCAGCACCGCTCTTGGTTCATTCGCATCCATATTGGTCCTTTATCATAGGATTTATCCTAGACAAGTAGGATTTATCCTATCAACATTGTTTCTATTATGTTCCGCACGATTCGGATGCACTGAATCGCTGCGAAACACAACCGGGAAACACCACAAATGGAAAACACCATTGGTAACCACAAGGAGAATATTATGCATATAAATCGCCGGGTCGAACGCTTCCTACGCGACAATCAAATGCCGCCGACCAAATTCGGGCGATTGGCGGCGCATGATCCGCGTTTGGTGCTGGACATGCGGATGGGCAGGGAAGTTCGCCCCGAAACGGCACAGCGATTGGCGGATTTTATGGATAACTATACGCCATTGCCGGAATGCACGCCGACATGATCCGGCCTGCAAAAAGCCGATCTTTATCCGATGCGCTGATCACAATGCTGCCCGCTGCCGAAGTCATTTCGGCACAGGAAAGCCCGTGGCACAGCGCAACATTTTCAGGGATTAAATGCCAGATCATACTGCACTTGCCCGGGCAAAATGCCGCCGGACGCGCTGAGCAATTCAGTGCGGCATTGCCCGATGCCGAGTTTGATCTGCGCCGCTATATCGTTGCCGACATTTCGGTTGCGGCCACCACCGAACAAGATAGCGGGATGTTGCTAACGATCGAGGCCTTATTGCTCGACCATTAGGATCAAATTACTTCGCGTTCATCCGTTGCAACGTGGCAAGGGCGGCGTTCAATGCGGCATCCATATCTTCGTCGCTATCGTTGCGTTTGGCCGATGGCACGGCTTCGAGGGGCGGACGCTGCGCTTGCCTTTGCGGTGCAAATTCTTGCGGCTGCGGCGCTGGGGCTGCGCGCTGAAATTCAACCGGCGGCTGCGGCGCGGCTGTTTCGGGCACAGTTACATCGGGGGTTAACTCGGCGGTTGCATCCGGTTGCGATGCCAAGCGCGTTGCCAAAGATTCCAGCGCGGCCAATTGTTCCGTCCGCTTTGTCACCGCGGCTTCAAACTTCGCGACCAATTCCGCCAATGATGGCTGGGCATCGTCCATTGCGGTAGCTTCAACTGACGCAGTTGCAACTTTTGGTTCTATCGGCTGGTCTGCTGCGAATTCGGTTGCGGGAACGATTGGGTCTGGCTGGGAAGCCACGAATTCCTGTTTGAAATCTTCCTGTTCAAAAGCTTCGGTTTCAAAAGTAGCGTTCTCAAAATCAACGGACGGGCCGAAATCAGTGGGTACAAATTCCATGTCGCCATCTTGGGACAACGGCATGTGGCGGCTCTTCTCTTCAAAGCTCTTCTCGTCAAAGCTCTTCTGGATATCAAATTCCGCGTCCATCGCGCCCGCATCTGAGAAATCTGGGGCACTCGTCGCTGTCAAACCGCTTTGTCTCGGCAAGGGAACATCGGGAACATAAACCTGTTTACCGTCCAGACCGATATCTCCAAAGTCGGTGGCGGCGGATATCGGGCGGCGGCGCGGTGTATCAGGATGAGCATCTTGCGTCCGCAATTGCGGCAAATCGGAAAGCTCGTACACATCGCCCGGCGCCGCATTTCTTGCCCACGGCATTTTGAATGCGCCCAAGTGTTGTTGAATCTGGCTAAGCAGCGGCGTCGATTCGCGTTCATCGCCTTCGGCTGTGAATTTATCTGGGGCAATATTTGCGGCCGGTGTGGCCGCTGTTTTGTTTGAGCGTGACAGCATTCCAATCGCCAGCGCCAGCGTCACTGCGCCGGTTGCAAATGCGATAATGGCGCGTGCTTTGTCACCCAAAGGCGCAGCCGTTGCGGGAACCAATTCGGACAATCCGGTTGCCCCGGTCACTGCTTCGAGCATCGACGTTGGCACAAACATCGTGGCAACGGCGGCAGTTATGCCCGCGCCGATGGCCATGCCAATCGCTTTAGTCCGTTCGTTATGCAGGTCTTGCATAGCCATCTTCAACCGCTCCAGTCTTAGCTGCCCACGTTTAGGCAGCTTTTGAATATCCGTTCTTTGCTAACAGCAAATGGTAAACAGGATCGTAACGCACTATGTTCTTGCGCCAATTGCGTTCTTTGGCGACAAAATCGCGCGCGTTGGCCTTGCGGGTGGGCCAGCTTTCAGTATCGGACAACAGTTCATCAAGCGATTTTGCCGCAGCGGCTGGATCATCGGGTGCAAACAGCGTTCCGGTAACGCCGTCCTCAATCAACTCACGATGTCCGCCAACGCTAGACGCCGCAACCAGCCGCCCCTGAGCCATTGCCTCTAACGGCTTCAGCGGCGTGACCAGATCAGTCAGCCGCATCTTTTTGCGCGGATAGGCGAGGATATCAACGAGACTGTAGTAACGCTCGACCTCTTCATGCGGAACACGGCCAACGAAGTGGATGCGGTCCTTGGCGGGGGAGCTGTCCGCCTGTTCGCGCAACGCCGCCTCCATGGGGCCGCCGCCAACCAGCAACAGATGCGCGCCGCTTTCCATCAACGGCATCGCCGCGATCAGATCATCGATGCCTTCATAGTCATAGAAGCTGCCGATATAGCCGATGACCTTTTTACCAGTGAGGCCCAGCTCGATCGCCAACGCCGTATCGGGCGGCGGCGGATTGCCGAACAATTCCATGTCGACGCCATTGGGCGAGACGAAAATCTTTTCAGCTGCGAAACCGCGCGCGACCAGATCGTTGCGCAATCCTTCGCAAATCACCGCAACCCGGTCCGCGCGTTTAACCACGTAGTTTTCCAGCGCCCGGGTCAGCCGGTAGCGCGCAGAGCCTTCGCGGCCCGTGCCGTTGCCGACCGCCGCATCCTCCCAAAACGCCCGGATTTCATAAACGAACGGCAACCCCAGCTTTTTGGCGGCCCGCGCCCCCGCCAATCCATTCAGCACAGGCGAATGTGCGTGGATTAAATCAAACGGCCATTCCCGGTGAAGCGCCACAATGCGCTCCGACAGCGCCCTCACCTCGCCCCATTCGCGCAGCAATGGTGGGCCAGATGGCAGGCTTTGTGTGCGGAAAAAGCGCAGGCCCTCGACCGTCTCCTCAGCGGCATCTGGCATCACACCATGCTGATAATGCCGCTCCCCCGTCAGCCCCGCGACGGCCCACCCTGCGCCTGCCTGCGCCTTCATGATCGCGCGCGTGCGAAAGGTGTAGCCGCTGTGCAGCGGCATGCTGTGATCGAGGACGTGCAGGATGCGAGACATGATGGTCCCATAGGCGCAATATATTTAACGACGCGTCAACCCTAAGCAGCTATTGGCTTCCAAGATTTTTCATTTCGCTTTAGGCCGTTTGAACGCGGTGCGCACAGGAACCAAGGCAATATGATCGACAATTTATCGATATTGCTAAGCCATGTGCTGATTGCGCTCGCGTTCTGGTATCTAACCCTGCGCGATGATGTGAACGACGAAGCGCCACCTGCTCCCGACAGGGAACCCGAAGGTTTCGGCCATGTCGCTCGCAACCGGAAGCGGCCAACAGCCCCGGCAAAGGACGCGCCCGATGCGTGACCTGTTCTTTGTCGGTTATCTGGGGCTGTTGCTGCTGTTAGCGTTCAAGCGACCGTTTTTATTTACGCTGGTCTATGCCTATGTCGATATCATCGCCCCGCAAAGGCTAAGCTATTTTCTGCTCAATTCGATCCCTTTGTCGCTGATCCTGTTTGGCTTTGCCTTTGCCGGGTTCATGTTGAGCGACGATAAAAAGGATGTGCGGATATCGCCGCGATGGGTCTTACTCATCGTTTTGCTGGCGTATTGCGGGTATACAACGTTCGAAGCTGTGGAGCCGCTGGCCGCGCAAGAAAAATGGGCGTGGGTGTGGAAAGCCCTCGTATTTGCCGCCTTCCTTCCGCTGACGCTGCGCACGCGATTGCGGATCGAGGCGCTGGCTCTCACGCTTGTGCTATGCGCATCGGCGTTGATTGTCACCGGCGGGCTAAAAACGGTCGCTGGAGGCGGCGGCTATGGCGTGATGGTGTTGCTAGTGAATATCGACAGCGGCCTGTACGAAAGCAGTATCATTTCGTGCGTGGCCATCGCCATCATTCCAATCATCTTGTGGCTTGCCAACCACGGGACGATTTTCAAACCCGATTGGCGGGTAAAGCTATATGCGGCGGCTTTGATCTTTGCGTGTTTGTTGATCCCTATTGGGGTGCAGGCGCGGACCGGTTTGATCTGCGTTGTCGTGCTGGCGATACTGTTCCTGCGCACTGCAAAGCGGCGGATGCTCTATATTCTAGGTGCAGTCGTATTGGGGCTTGTCACCGTTCCTTTCCTGCCTTCGGCCTTTTCCGAACGCATGGGGACGATCAAGAATTACAAAACGGACGAAAGCGCCTCGACCCGCATTGCAGTGTGGAAATGGACATGGGAGTTCGTTCAGGAACGGCCAATGGGCGGCGGCTTCAACGCCTATATCCAAAACAAGATCCGCTACACCATGCCCGTTATCGACGACAATGGATTGGACACCGGCGAGATCGATAGCGGCGAAGTCATCGACCAAGGCCGAGCCTATCACAGCAGCTATTTTGAGATGCTCGGCGAGCAGGGTTGGCCGGGGCTTATCATGTGGCTGATCATCCATGTCGGCGGCGTCTGGCGGATGGAGGCGATCATGCGCATCTATAAACGGCGCGGGCGCGAGGATGAGGAATGGGTGATCCCGCTCGCCCGTGCATTGCAGAGTTCTCAGATCGTCTATCTGGTCGGGTCGGTATTTGTCGGGATCGCATTCCAGCCGTTCGTGTATATGATGATCGCGATGCAGATCGGCCTTGATACGTATTTGACAAGGCGGCGTCAGGAATCGGCGTGGCGACCAATCAAGGATTTGCGGCTGGCGACCAAGGACCTGGCTTGAGGTGAATTCTTGCCAGCCGGTTCGTGCGCCGATAGGAACGGTGCATGCGCACAACACCGGCTATTCCTGAACCCAAGATATTGAACCCCGATATGTGGTCCGCGGTGACGGCGCGGTTTACCGGCTATTACGAACTGCTTGCGGAGTGGATCCGCGATAACGCAGTCGAATTGCTGATCGCTATCGTGATGGGGTTTGCGCTGTATGTCGTGCTCAGCTGGATCAAGCGCAAAGCCGCCACTAATGCAGCGCGACGCGGGGATGATGGCCAAATTGCAACGGTAGCTTGGCGTGCCGTATCGCGCACAAAAAGATTCTTTCGCATCATCTTGGCGGTAGAACTGGTCAACAGTGTTGGGAATACACCGCCGCCTCTGTCACGATTGATTTTCGTCCTTTTCACCGTCGCAGCGGTCATTCAGATCGCCATCTGGCTGCGCGAAATCATCCTCGCGCTGATCGAGCGTCGCGCTTATCAAAGCGGTACCGAGCACGACACGTTGCAAAGCGCGATGACTTTGATCCAGCTGGGCGTCAGCTTTGCGGTCTTTGCGATTGCCGCGATTGTCATCCTCGACAATCTGAACGTCAATGTCACCGGCCTGATCGCCGGGCTTGGCGTCGGCGGCATCGCCATTGGTCTTGCCGCGCAGGGGATATTTTCCGATCTGTTTGCTGCAATTTCGATCATCTTTGACCGACCGTTTAAGCGCGGTGATACGATAACTTACGGCACGACAACCGCTCGGGTCGAAAAAATCGGGATGAAAAGCACTCGGTTGCGGGCGTTATCGGGAGAAGAGAAAATCATCTCCAACAGCAAGCTGCTCGATCTTGAAATCACCAACAACACCCAGACGATTTACCGCCGGATCACATTTATTTTCAACCTTGTGCAGCACACGGCCCCTGCGCTTGCGGCAAAAATCCCGGGCATGTTGCAGGAAATTGTCGTGGCGCATGATGGCGAATTCATCCGTGCTGGTTTCACCACCTTCGCGCCAAGCTCGCTCGATTTTCAGCTGGTGTTCGATGTGAACAACGAGGATATCGACGTGATGTTCGCCAGCCGCCACGCTGTCGGCATCGCCATAGCGCAACGCTTTGCCAGCGAAGGCATAGAATTCGCTTACCCGACGCAGACCACCTATACCGCCGCACCCGATGGCACGTTGGTCATGCCCTATGCTGCGCCGCCGTCAACGCCCGCCAAACCCGCATCGAAGAAGTGATTCGCGCCTTGGCGCAGCAACTGACGTAGGGTCAGCGCGGCTCTTGGGGCTGGGCTTGTCAATCGCGCAAAATGGGCGCAAAACCGCCGCCAATTGCATAAACAAGGAGCAGGAAATGAGCGGAGTAACACCGGCTGAACTCGCAACCCGCGTTGGCGAATCCATCGGAACATCGGAATGGATTTTGGTTGATCAGGACATGATCAACAAATTTGCCGACGCAACCGGCGATCATCAATTCATCCATGTGAACGAAGAAATGGCTAAGATGACGCCATTCGGCGGAACGATTGCGCATGGCTTTTTGACGCTGTCACTGTTCCCGGTGATGAGCGCAAAGTCCGATTGCCCCAAAGTCGAAGGCGTCAAAATGGGCGTCAACTACGGCGGCAACAAAACGCGGTTCCTATCACCCGTCCGTTCGGGCAAGCGCGTTCGCGGCCATTTCAAGCTGCTCGAACTCGTCGAAAAACGCCCCGGCCAGTGGCAGCAGACTTTGGAATTTACGGTTGAGATCGAAGGCGAAGAAAAGCCTGCACTGACCGCCGAATGGATTAGCCAGTTTTTCGTTTGAAACTCTAAGCCCCTCCCCTTGAGGGGAGGGGTTGGGGTGGGGCTTGTCGGTCAAGCGCAGTGCCTAACCCCACCCCACTGCGACTAAGCACCTTCGCCTGCGGCTACGGCGCTAAGTCTCGTTGCCCCTCCCCTAAAGAGGAGGGGCTTAACTATCAAAAGGAACCAAACATCATGCGTGACGCAGTAATCGTATCCACCGCCCGCACCGCCATCGGCAAAGCCTATCGCGGCGGGTTTAACGCCACTTCGGGCCCGACATTGGGCAGCTATTCGCTCGCCGCCGCCGTTGCGCGCGCTGGCATCGAAGGCGGCGAAGTTGACGATGTTCTTTGGGGCAGCGCGCTGCAACAGGGAACGCAAGCTGGCAATCTTGCCCGCCAAGTCGCTTTGCGCGCGGGCCTTCCCATCACCACATCGGGCATGACGATGGACCGTCAATGCTCATCCGGCCTGATGACCATCGCGACCGCCGCAAAAACAATCATCGTCGATAATGTCGATATCATGGCAGCGGGTGGCCAAGAATCGATCAGCATGGTGCAGACTCCCGAAATGCGCGTCTCCCCCGATCGTGCGTTGATGGAAATGCACGGCAACATTTATATGCCGATGCTGCAAACCGCCGAAGTGGTGGCCAAGCGTTATAATATCAGCCGTGACGCGATGGACGAATATGCGCTGCAATCACAACAACGCACCGCTGCTGCACAAGCCGCGAGTCTGTTCGATGCCGAAATCGTTCCTGTCACCACGATCATGAATGTGACGAACAAGGAAACGAAGGAAGTCTCCACCCAAGAAGTCACCATCGCCAAGGACGAAGGCAACCGTGCCGACACGCAATTGGCAGGGCTTCAAGGCCTGAACTCTGTCCTTCCCGATGGCACAATCACGGCGGGTAACGCCAGCCAGCTGTCCGACGGTTCATCCGCCAGCATATTGATGGAAGCCAAAGTCGCCGAGAAAAAAGGCCTAAACCCATTGGGCCGCTATGTCGGTATGGCGGTTGCGGGAACCGAGCCAGATGAAATGGGCATCGGCCCCGTATTTGCTATCCCCAAATTGCTGCAGCGTTTTGGGTTGAAAATGGATGACATCGGCATCTGGGAATTGAACGAAGCATTCGCTGTGCAAGTGCTGTATTGCCGCGATCAGCTGGGCATCCCTAATGAGCTGCTGAACGTCAATGGCGGTTCGATCTCCATCGGCCACCCCTACGGCATGACCGGCGCACGCTGCACCGGCCATGTTTTGATCGAGGGCAAACGCCGCGGCGCAAAATACGGCGTCGTCACCATGTGCGTCGGCGGCGGGATGGGCGCGGCTGGATTGTTCGAGATTTTCTAAAGCGAAATTCCATTTGAGGGCAACAAAACCGTTCGTCCTGAGCCTGTCGAAGGACAGGTTGCTTGTCTCGTCCACAGGCGAGCTCAGGGCGAACGGAGAGGGAGTTTTGTTGCTGGGTGATATCTCGCTCTAATCAGTATCTACCCATTCGCGGCGTAGCGGGGAATTACGGTTTTGGTTGCCGTGAACGTTTCGTTTTAGCCGCCAAGGGCGCGTTCAAACACCACAACCTGCTCGTCCTTAAGTGCCGCCCGTCGTATCTCCATAAAACCGAAGCGCGCCGCCAGCCTCAGTGACGGTGTATTCTCCGGTGCGATAATGCACTGGAATTTTGCGGCATCCAAATGCGCGTCGCCCCATGCCAGCACTGCCGCCAATGCCTCGCTGCCATAGCCCTGCCCCAATGAAGCTCCCGCGCCGCCGCCGCCCAGTACCCACGCCATTTCGGGAACGTCTGCCAGCGGCGGGTCCATTTCGCGCATGAAATCGGCATAGCCAATCTGCCCCAAAACCGCGCCATCGCTGGCACGCTCCACGATCCACATGCCATAACCGAGCATAGGCCACATCGCGGGACCGCGCAGGAATTTTTCCCACGCGGCGCTGCGGCTCACGATTGGCCCGCCCATCAGCCGCGTGATGTCTGCGTCCGCACCGATGGTGTATATCGCTTCAAAATCCTCGCGCTGATACCCGCGCAGGATCAGGCGGTCAGTGTGTAATGTTGGCGCTTCAATCATGGCCCGAAATCAACCCGCCAGAAAACTGGAACCCATCCTCACGGTCTTGCGCCAAGAGCGCCGGACCATCCAAATCCACCCAGTCCGCACCTTGCGCCAGCAGAAATGCGGGCGCGATACCTAGGCTGGTCGACAGCATACAGCCCACCATGATCTTCAACCCTGCCGCCTGCGCCGCATCGGCCAGTTTCAGCGCCTCGGTTAGTCCGCCTGCCTTGTCCAGTTTGATATTCACGCCGTCATAATAAGGCGCAAGCCGCGCGATATCGGCGGCGGTGTGGCAGCTTTCATCGGCGACCAATGGCAATGGTGATCGTACCCCGGCAAGCTTGGCATCATTGCCCGCCTTTACCGGCTGTTCGATCATCTCCACACCCAGCGCAGCCAGCGCTGCGGCTTCGGCGGCAACATCCAGCGCGTCCCAGCTTTCATTGGCATCGACGATCAGCCGCGCATCTGGCGCACCGCAACGCACAGCCGCCACGCGGTCATGGTCGCCCTGCCCCGTCAGCTTCAGTTTTAACAGGCCATAGCCGTTCGCCGCTGCCTTGGCCGCTGCCGCCTGCATCACCGCTGCCTCGCCCAATGAAATCGTGAACGCGGTTTGCAGCGGGCTTGGCTGGTTCGCCATTCCCGCCAGTTGCCATAAAGGCACACCAGCCTGCTTCGCCGTCAAATCCCAAAGCGCGCAATCCAGCGCATTGCGCGCCGCGCCGCACGGCAGCATATCTTGCACCGCAAGCCGCGCAGCTTCGGCGGCCATGTCCTGCAAACTATCGGCTATCTGCATTACCTGACCCAGGCAACGCTCCGCCGTTTCGCCTTCATAATAGATCGCTGTGCCTTCGCCCTGCCCGATATGCGTGCCGTCGCTGACGCCGACGACCAAAACATCGACATCGGTTTTGGCGCCGCGTGAAATGACGAACTGCCCGGCCACTGGCCAGCGTTCAACTATAGCGGTGATTTTCAAACTCATGTAACCGACATGGCATGAATTTTTTAAAGGATATAGCCCATAATATCCGCGTGCACGGTCATGCCGTCTGGCTTTGCGCGCGTGATCCGGACATTCGCTGGGCAGTCAGGCTACTCGCATTTGTTATCGCGGGCTATGCTTTGTCGCCCATTGATCTGATCCCGGATTTCATACCCGTCATCGGCCTGCTTGATGATGCAATTTTGATCCCGGTGGGTATCTGGATACTGAAAAAAATGGTTCCGGCAGTGATTTATGATCGCAACCGCGCCCTTGCCGAAGCAGCAACCCTGCACCCGGTCAGCAAGCCCGCCGCATTTTGTATTCTGCTGATTTGGGCAACTTTTGCTGCGTACTTAGGCTATGTGCTTGTCGCCTAATCGTGCGCCAATATCCAAGCCTCAACCACAGGGGCGATTTTGTCGCGCCATTTGCTGCCGTTGAAGATGCCGTAATGACCAACTTCCGGCGCAAGATGATATTGCTTCATCGCGTCGGGCAATGCGGTCGCCACGGTCAGCGCGGCTTTGGTTTGGCCAATACCGCTGATGTCGTCGCGCTCGCCTTCGATTGCAAGCAAGGCGATGTCGGTGATGGCGGCGGGATCGACCCGGCGGCCACGGTGCATATATTCGCCCTTGGGCAGCAGATGGCGCTGGAACACGACATCGACGGTTTGCAGATAAAACTCTGCGGTCATGTCGCACACCGAACGATATTCGTCGTAGAAGTCCTTGGTCGCATCGGCGCTGTCCCCGTCACCGACCACCAGATGCTTGAACATTTCCCAGTGGCTGTTCATGTGGTTACCAAGGTTCATGGTCATGAAACCGGTCAGTTGCAGAAACCCTGGATAAACCTTGCGCCCTGCCCCCCGGTAATTGGCGGGAACAGTGCAGATCGCGTTCTGCTGAAACCAGCTGTGTGGCCGCGTGGTCGATAGCGTGTTGACCGCTGTGGGGGCCTCGCGGGTATCAATCGGTCCGCCCATCATCGTCAGCGTTTTGGGCCGGCACGGATGCTTGTCCGCGCTCATCACACAGGCGGCAGCATAGCAAGGCACCGACGGCTGGCACACTGCGAGCAAGTGTGTACCGGGCCCTATATGTTCGAGAAATGCGGTCAGATAATCGACATAATCATCAAGATCAAATGTACCATCGCTGGTGGAAACTTCGCGGGCATCGCGCCAATCGGTGACCCAAACATCATGCCCCGGTAACATCCGTTCCACGGTTCCGCGCAGCAATGTCGCATAATGGCCCGACATCGGCGCAACGATCAGCAGCTTAGGCGCATCCTTTGCACCGGCATGAATGAAGTGTTTCAGCTGGCCGAATGTTTTGCGGCATTCAATCTGCTCTTCAACCGAGATCGTCTCGCCATTGACCATCGTGGTTGTCAGTTCAAAATCAGGCTTGCCGCGCAGTTCTGATGCATGCGCGAACACTTCCAATGCAGAAGCGATCACCGGGCCGCCCGACAGATAGGACATAGGATTTGCCGGGTTTTTCAACCAGTCGGCTTGCATCTGGGCCAGATAACTAGCGCCCGCCAGCCAAGATTTTTGCATTTCATGCGCAGAGTACAGCATGTATTGTTCCAATAATTTCGTGATCCGAAGTTGGCCGGATGCTGCCCAAGGGAGACGCATAGGTCGTTTTTGTGCATTGCACCATAAAAAAGTGATGTCACCGCCATGTCGCTTTTGGCTGCCCGCTAATTGTGTTGAGCCGGTTTCCGCAATTGTCGATGACCATTGCGCCTGCTAGACGGCCATCATGAATGATATTGCAGAACAGACAAATGCCGCCGCCAGCATCGAAGCTGCGCCCGCCACACCAGCAGCAGCAGCCACACCGGCCGAGACCGAAGTAAAGCCAAAGGTTAAACTTGGCAGCCTGAAAATGGTTTGGCGGCATATGGCGGTTTATCCGGCGCAGATTGCTTTTGCGGTCATCGCGCTGGCGGTGGCGGCGGGGGCGACATTGACGATTCCTTTCGGTTTCAAGTGGATCATTGACCACGGTTTTGTCGAAAAAGGCGGTGACATTGCGCCATACTTTCGGTTGCTGCTGGTTGTTGTCGTCATATTGGGGTTGGCCACGGCGTTTCGGTTCTACTTTGTTAGTTGGCTGGGGGAGCGCGTCGTTGCCGACATTCGCAGCGGGGTTCAGAAGAATCTGTTGCGGCTTGCTCCGCGGTTTTTTGAGGAGAACCGTCCGGCAGAGATCGCTTCCAGGATGACGTCCGATACCGCCGTTATCGAACAGATTGTCGGGACCACAGTATCGGTTGCGCTGCGTAACATCGTGATCGGTATCGGCGGCATCGCGATGCTGTTCTACCTTGCGCCCGGGCTAACTGCGGCGTTGCTGATCGGCATTCCGGTGGTGGTTGTTCCCATCGTGCTCATCGGGCGGCGGCTGGAAAAGGCATCGCGGTCGAGCCAAGACCGGGTCGCCGATGTCGGCACCATTACATCGGAGTCATTGGGCGCACTCAAAATTGTGCAAGCATTCGGCCAAGAGGAACGCGAGCATCAACGGTTTAGCGCGGCGGTCGAGCGAACATTTGATACCGCACGCCGCCGGATCAAACTGCGCGCCTTTTTAACCGCGATTGTCATAACTCTGATCTTTGGCGGGATCACGGTGCTCGTCTGGAACGGCGCAGAAGCGGTTCAGGAAGGTTCGATTTCGGGGGGAACGATTTTCTCGCTGGTGCTGTACAGCGGCCTCGTCGCCGGTGCATTTGGCGCATTGACCGAAGTGTATGGCGATCTGGTGCGCGGCGCAGGGGCATCCAGCCGTCTGGCCGAGCTGATGATTGCCGAGCCAGAAATAGCGCCGCCAGAAAAGCCGGTCGCCCTGCCGGTGCCTGCGCGCGGGCAATTGTCGTTTGAACGCGTCAACTTTCATTACCCAACCCGGCCAGAGGTTCTGGCGCTTGATGACTTTACGCTGAAGGTCAGCCCGGGCGAAACCGTTGCTGTGGTCGGACCGTCGGGCGCAGGGAAATCGACGCTGTTCCAACTGGCACAGCGATTTTATGATCCCGATGGCGGCGTATTGCGGATGGACGGGGTGGCTTTAACGTCCGCCGATCCGGCCGAAATTCGCGGGCGGATGGCCTATGTTCCGCAAGACACGATTTTGTTTGCCGCATCGGCGCGTGACAATTTGCGCTATGGCAACTGGACGGCCAGCGACGATATGGTTTGGGAAGCGGCGCGCAAGGCCAATGCCGAGGATTTTATTCGCGCTTTGCCGCAGGGGCTGGATACCTATCTGGGCGAAAGCGGCGCGCGCCTGTCGGGCGGACAGCGGCAACGGATTGCGATTGCCCGCGCGGTATTGCGGGATTCGCCGATCCTGTTGCTCGACGAGGCAACATCGGCGCTGGATGCCGAAAGCGAGAAGCTGGTTCAGGACGCGCTGGAGAAACTGATGGCCGGGCGCACCACCATCGTCATCGCCCACCGCCTGGCCACCGTGCGGTCGGCGCAGCGGATCATTGTGATGGACAAGGGCAAAATCGTCGAAGAAGGCACGCATATCGAATTAAGCGCAGCAGGCGGGCTGTATGCGCGGCTGGCGAGTTTGCAGTTCGATGCTTAGGCCCTGTTAGTGTTCAGACTGACGCTGCAGCTCTAATTCAGCATATCAATGATAATCCAACATCGTTTTAGCCCAACATCGTTTCGATGCCAAACCGCCCAAGTTGACACCTAGTTGACAAGATTGACGCCTATTTTGACATTTAGCGAAAGCATGGCGTAATATAATTTCCAACAACGGGGTTTTTTGTAGGCTTTGGCCTTCGCCGATTTGGCCGCCAGCAATGTCAAAGAACACGCCCTGTAAAAGCGGCGATGGCCTGTGTTCCCAGAACAAATCCTACATTGCAAGCGCGAATGTGGGGCGGGGCGTTGGTTGCAACGTCATGATGAAGGCGCACCGTCGCCCGGACAGCCGCGCCGTCGTCCTGACAACCGCTCCGTCATCCTGAATTTATTTCAGGATAAATAGCCCCGAAGCCCAGGATGTAAGGCGGCCCCAGCCAATCTGGCGCGCGGTTGCGATCAAAAGTGTGCCGCAGGAATTGCTAAATACCAGCGACAGCTTTGTTGGGGAGTCCGGAACGGCTGCTTTTGGCTCTTAATTGACGAAAACAGCCCTTAGGCCGTTCAAATGGCTTGAAAGCTTCCATGCCGATCACAAGCATTTTTGAAACGCTGTTTCATCAGCTAGGCTCCACAGCAAGCAGGTCATCAATGAATAGTGATACCAGCATGGCCTGGCTGGTGACGCCTGCCTTTGCATAAACCTGGCTTAACTGCGAACGCACCGTGCCAGCGGCGGCCCCACGCAACCTCGCAATTTCAGCGACGTCGCAGCCTTTCAGGGCAAACAGTGCCACTTCGCCTTCTCCTGGCGTCAGGCCCCATGATTGAAACTGCAGCAGAATATGCTCACCCAGCGCGCCGCGCGCGCTGGCCAGCGTTTGGTCCTTCCAAAGCAACTCCCTTTTCAGCCGCAAAATGTAGCGCGAACTAAGGATGATCCCTCCCAAAAGGGCCAGTGCAATCAAACACTCCATCGTGGCATCCAAGCTGAAGCCTTGCCGGGCTTCCACAATCTGATCCTCGATGCTGTCGAAGACGAAAAAGGCAGCAGCGATCACTTGCAGTGCCACCATTATCATTGGAAAAACCATGCGCCTATCCGTCAGCTGTCGCGCCTTTCCGGCATCACTTTTTTCGGTTCGTTGCATCGGATTTCTGCTTATTTGGATGGGCATAAGCGCCTGCTTATAGACAAGCTCGCACAATAGGCATAGCCACCGTGCTCCCATGAGTTTCGAGGCGGATGTATAGCGATGACCGATGAGTTGAAGAGCGCGCTGACCAAAGTGCCAGCGGTCACGCTGGGCTTCTGGATCATCAAAATACTGGCAACCACCTTTGGCGAAACTGCCGGGGACGCTGTGTCCATGTCATGGCTGGGCGAAACCACTCCCGACGCCGCGACATCATTCTGGCAGGGCGGCTATCTGATCGGCACTGCCATTTTCCTGAGCATATTGGCGGTGCTGGCTTTCGTGCAAATCCGCGCCAAGAGCTTCAACCCTTGGCTCTATTGGGCGACGATCATCGCCTCGACCACGGCGGGGACGACGATGGCGGACTTCGCCACGCGGTCTCTCGGCATCGGTTATGCTGGCGGATCAGTGCTGTTGCTGGGCTGCGTGGTGGTCTCGCTATTTGCCTGGCGCCCCACTTGGCCACCGTCTTGGCGTCGACCCCGAAGGCCTTGGCCACGGCCTTCGCCGGCTGGCCTTGATCCAACACCCGCCGCACCAACTCGGCTCGACTGTGCGGCGTCAGCCGGGCATTCTTGTGCACGTTCATCCGACCATCTCCCAGGACTCTGAAGTTTCGCAACCACAGCTTCCCCGGTCAGGGTCGGATAGACAACCGATTAAGAGCTCACAGCTAGTGAAGACACACGGGGAGCGCGAAAAATGAGACGACTGACAATTGTCCTGGGCGTTGCGGGCCTGATACTGGTCATGGCGTCCTACATCATTACCGACATCGGGGAGATGGGCGGTAGCCCATT
>JAYVBJ010000063.1:0-17177 GCA_043750535.1 Sphingomonadales bacterium
AGAACGCTCAGCCCGCGACGAACGCCCGGCGCGTGAAGAACGACCTGCCCGTGAAGAACGTCCGGCGCGTGAGGCAAGACCAGCTCGTGCCCCTCGCAAACCGCGCAATGAAGCGCAGGTTGCAGAGCGCGCAGCCGACCCCGTGCCGGCCGAAGCGTCTGACGCGGCACCGACAAAACCTGTCCATCGCCGCGCTGCAAAAGCTGCGGCGCCAGAGGAAAGTGAATGGAACGGTCCGGTTCCAGGTTTTCTAGGGATGTCCGCGCTTTAATCCTCCCCGAAACGGGGAGGGGGGCCATCACCGCAGGTGATGGTGGAGAGGTACGCGCGGTGGTCACTCCGCCGGTGTGGCGCGCTCCTCGCAAACCTCGACGATCCGCGCGACAGCAAGTTCGATCTTTTCGAGCACGACCTTGGCCGGCACCCGCAATGTCGCGATCTGTTGTGACCGCAAATGCGCCGAACGTGCTTGGTCTTTCTTGTGCGCATCAGGGCTGTCATGCCCCCATCCATCTACCTCGATGGCAAGGCGCACTGCGGCACAATAGAAATCGAGGATGTAGTGGCCTGCCGGGTGCTGCCGCCGGAATTTGAAACCACCGGGTCGCCTGCGCAGTTGTTTCCAAAGCATTGTTTCGGGAAGGCTCATGGCAGCGCGCAATTCGCGAGCTCTGAGCAGCGTGTCTTTCGGCGCATTGATCACTCGCACTTACCCCTCCACCATCCTGCGGATGGTCCCCCTCCCCCGATGGGAGAGGATTTTTAGCGACCTAAGCATGGATCACGCTTTCACACCGCCCGCACAACGCGCCGTCTTTATCGACTGAAGAAAAATGCTGCCAGCACCGACCGCATTTATGCAGAGTGGTCTTGTCCACTTTGATAGCAAATCGATTCTCTGGCTCCACAAGATATTCATTAGAATCAGTTACACCATCTATGAATTTCATATTCACATTGATGTTTACGCGGCCAGAAATGAATAGCTCAGATATAATCGTTCGGTCGTTGTCAATTGATTGTTCTAATGGGGTGAACAAGTGTTGGTCTTGGGTCAAAAGAGTAATCTGAGCCTCGAGCCCGGAGCCCAACAATTTTTCTCTTCGTTTTGGCTCGATAGCCAATAGGGCTTGCGACCTAACGTGCCTATAAAAAGTCCAATCTTTCGCAAGATCCGAATTTATCCATCCAGAATCGATGTCGGGCCACTCCAACAAATGTACCGAACCCCTACCGGGGAACCGCGTCCCCCACACTTCCTCTGCCGTAAACACCAACACCGGCGCGGCATAGCGCACCATCGCGTGAAACAAGATGTCGAGGACGGTGCGGTAAGCTTTGCGCCGTTCAGTTTGATATCCCGTTGCCGGATTGACTTCACAATATAGGCAATCCTTGCGGATATCGAAGAAGAATGCCGACAGGTCCTCATTCGCAAAATTCGTCAACAGCTTCACATAGCTGTTGAAATCGAAGTCACCCACCGCCACGCGCAGTTTCGCGTCCATATCGGCCAGCAGATTGAGCACATAACGCTCCAGCTCCGGCATGTCCTCCACGGCCACCCGCTCCGCCTCGCTAAACCCGTCGAGCGCGCCCAGCATATAGCGGAAGGTATTGCGCAATTTGCGGTACTGGTCGGACACGCCTTGCAGGATCTCTTTGCCGATCCGGTGGTCTTCGGTGAAGTCCACGGTCAGCGCCCATAGCCGCAAGATGTCCGCGCCGCTGTCCCGCATCAGGTCGAGCGGGTTGATCGTATTGCCCAGCGACTTGGACATTTTCATGCCCTTTTGATCCATCGTAAAGCCGTGGGTCAGCACTGCTTTATACGGCGCATGACCGCGCGTGCCGCAGCTTTCGAGCAAGGATGATTGGAACCAGCCGCGATGTTGGTCGGTGCCTTCCAGATACAAGTCCGCCCATGGGCCGATATGGTCCGCTGGCCGGGTCAGGTCTGGCCATTTGCCGCTTTCCAGCACGAATGCATGGGTGCAGCCGCTATCGAACCACACGTCGAGAATGTCGACGACGCGTTCGTAATCTGCGGCGGCGTATTCGCTGCCCAGATATTCCTGCGCGCGCTCATCACACCATGCATCGACGCCGACCTCGCGCACGGCGGCGATGATCCGTTCGTTGACGGCGGCGTCGCACAGATACGCGCCGGTCTTGCGGTCGACAAAGAGCGTGATCGGCACGCCCCATGCGCGCTGGCGGCTGAGCACCCAATCGGGGCGCCCTTCGACCATCGAATTGATCCGGTTGCGGCCCTTTTCGGGAACCCAGCGGGTATCGGCGATGGCGGTGATGGCGCGTTGGCGTAGGGTAAAGTCCCCCTCCCCTTCAGGGGAGGGGCTAGGGGAGGGGGAGTCTTGAATAACATCTACGCTCGCATCCGCTCGCTCTGCCCCCTCTCCTTCCGCAGCTGCGCTGCTCCCTCCTCTCCCCTGAAGGGGAGAGGGCTTATCCATCGGCACGAACCACTGCGGTGTGCAGCGGTAGATGACCTTGGCCTTGGACCGCCAGCTATGCGGGTAGCTGTGCTTGTAATCGGCACTCGCCGCCAGCAAGCCGCCAGCTTCGCGCAGGTGCGAACAGATCGGGCCGTCCGGCGCGTTGAATTTGGGGTTGATGACGCTGCCTTGCCCGCCAAGCCAGCCCCAATCGGCGCGATATTTGCCGTCGCCTTCAACTGCGAAGACGGGTTCGATACCGTTCGCCTTACACAGGTCAAAATCATCCTCGCCATGATCGGGCGACATATGGACTAGGCCGGTGCCGGTTTCGGTGGTGACGAAGGATGAGCCGTCTAGGAACGGACGCGGGCGCAGGAAGAATTCGGCGAGGGGGCTCTGCGAGTCATAGTTAAGCCCCTCCCCTTCAGGGGAGGGGTTGGGGTGGGGGCTGTCGATTGAGGCTGAGCGATCCTGACAGCCCCCACCCCCGGCCCCTCCCCTGAAGGGGAGGGGAGATTCGAACAGCTTCGCCATCGGATGTAGCGCCATGGTTCCGGCTAGGTCGGAGCCTTTGCCCTCCCAAATGATTGGTGCGATTAGCCCGCCGGTAGTCGAGCCAGTAAGCGACATACGGTAACTGACGATACGCGCACAAAAAGCTGCGTACAACGCGGCGGCAACCAAATAGCGCCCACCTGGGCAATGATAATCGCGAGTACCCTCTGCCAACAAAATTTGATGGCTGCTAGGTCCAACTTCAACCAAAACATAATCAACATCCGCACCATAAGCGATCGCCTGATTGACCGGAATCGTCCACGGCGTCGTCGTCCAGATCACCGCATGCGCACCGACCAACTCCGGTATCGGCGACTCCACAATCTCAAACGCCACATCAATCTGCGTGCTCGTGATATCCTCATACTCAATCTCAGCCTCAGCCAAGGCAGTCTTCTCAACGGGCGACCACATCACCGGCTTGGCCCCGCGGTACAGCTGGCCGCTGCCGGCAAACTTCATCAGCTCGGCAACAATCGTCGCTTCGCTGTCGAAATCCATCGTCAGATACGGATTGTCCCAATCGCCATTGATGCCCAGCCGCTTAATCTGTTCGCGCTGCACATCGACCCACGCTCGCGCATAGGCGCGGCATTCGGCGCGGAACTCGGCAACGGGAACCTCATCCTTGTTCAGCTTTTTCTTGCGGTATTGCTCTTCGACTTTCCACTCGATGGGCAACCCGTGGCAATCCCAGCCGGGCACGTAGGGCGCGTCTTTGCCGAGCAAGCTTTGCGTGCGCACGACCATGTCTTTCAGGATATGGTTGAGCGCATGGCCGATATGCATATCTCCGTTCGCATACGGCGGGCCATCATGCAGGATGAATTTTTCGCGCCCCGCACGCGCGTCACGCAGACGGCGATACAGGTCTTGTTCCTGCCACCGAGCCAAAATCGCAGGCTCCTTTTGCGGCAATCCGGCCTTCATCGGAAAGTCGGTTTTGGGCAGGAAGACAGTGTCTTTATAGTCGATTGGTTCTGGAGTTTTTGATTCGGTCATATTGGGCGGAGGACTAGAGTATAAATTGCGCAGGATAAAGCCTCTATCCTCTGCACTGCAGGGCCAAATGGTTCACGCGGAGACGCGGAGGCGCGGAGAATTGCTTTGGTTGCGGTCAAGCTGGCTCGATAACCAAACTATGCAAGGATGCGCAAGATAGATTGTTTGAACGACGTCTGGAGCAAAACCACTCCGCGTCTCCGCGTCTCCGCGTGAACCAATTCTATGTTACCGTTGCCATTACTGCTTTAGCGCAGGCCCCAATTCCGCGATGTTATCCACCCAGATATAGCCGTTATAGCTGTTCGCAATCTCGCCATATTGGTCGGCAGTGGTCAGGCCGATGATACCGCCGTCTTGCACATCCTGCGCGATGATCACGCGGACGCCGCTTTCGTTCATCCGCGCCAGAAAGCGGTTGGGCCAGCCCCATAAGGTGTAGCCAATCTGATCCATCGTCACCAACGCCGTGCCGGCTTTGCAGGTGGCCGGAACGCTTCCGGTCCAGCCGGTTGCTTTGTAATCCGCAACGCACGCCTGTGCTTTGGTGACCGAGAATGCGGCGGCATCGGGGCGGGCGTTCCTGATTGCCGCAATGGCGGCGTCACTGCCGTAAAAGACCGCTTTGCTGCCTACCGGAATGGCGTTCAACACCCCGGATACAATCGCGGCATTTTCAATCCGCAAAAACATTTCGGCACTGGATAATGCAGGCGGCGCCTCGGCCAACATCGCGCGGGGGCGGTTATTATCGGCGGCGCAGGCGCTGTTATATGTGCGCGCAATCGCCGCGCCTTCATCGCCGGGATCAACCGGCACATTCACCGCCGCTGCGCCAGAACCAATTGCGGCTTGCAACATGCGGACATCAATGGATTGCAACGTCGCGCCATATCCAACTTCGGGGTCAACAATGCAGCCCGCCGCATCGGTGGGCAATGCGGCGGGGCCATTGGCGATCAGCCTTGGGCCGCCAACGGGCGCATCGGCGGTCCAGCTGGCATTGAGCAGGCTGAACCCGAAAAACAGCGCGCATATTGCAAGGATCAGTGCCGATTGCGTGCGTGTGAATGTCATGCTTTGCCCCTTTTGTACCTGCATGTTTCGTTAAGCTTGTGTGTTCCCCGGCGAAGGCCGGGGCCTAGAGCAATAGGGAATTTCGGGCGGCTCTGGACCCCGGCCTTCGCCGGGGAACACGGATAGCTCAAGTTCATTTTATTCCGTTGCCAACAGCTTCTTTGCCGTCTCACAATCCTTTGCCATCTGCACCTTTAGCGCCTCCAAATCGTCGAACTTTGCTTCGCCGCGAATGAAGGCGTGGAATTCGACCTCGATGGTCTGGCCGTAAAGATCTTCGGAAAAATCGAAGAAAAACGGTTCGAGCAATTCCTTGGGCGGATCGAAACTGGGCCGGATGCCAAGGTTGGCTGCGCCTTGCAATAAGCGGCCATCCGCTAAGCGTCCCCGCACTGCGTAGATGCCATATAGCGGGCGCAGATATTGGGCCATGTCGATGTTGGCGGTGGGATAGCCGAGCAAACGGCCATTTTTGTCGCCGTGTTGCACCGTGCCCTGGACGGTGAACGGGCGGGTCAGCAAAGCGGCCGCCGTGGTGCAATCACCGGCGTGCAGTGCGTCCCTGATCCGGCTAGAACTGATGATGCCAGCCGCATCATTGACCGCGCCGACGGCCACAGTTTGCAAGCCAACTGCGCCGCCTATATCGCGCAGGACATCGATGTTGCCGCCGCGTTTTTGGCCGAATGTGAAATCCTCGCCGGTGACCACAGCCGCGGCACCCAGACGTTCGATAAGCAATTTGGTGATGAAATCTTCGGCGCTGGTTGATGCCAGTTCGCCGTCAAATTCAAACACCAGCATGGCGTCGGCACCGGCAACTGCAAACAATTGTTGCCGCTGATCCAGCGTTGTCAGCCGGAATGGGGATGCATCCGGGACAAAATGGCGCACCGGATGCGGATCGAATGTGGCGATAATCGCCGGGCGGCCTTGCGCCTTGGCGAGCGCGATAGCTTCGCCCGCGACCGCCTGATGACCAGCATGAAAACCGTCAAAATTGCCGAGTGCGATTACCGCGCCGCGCAACGCTTCGGGTATGACATCGCGGTGGGACAGACGCGGGATGGTCATTTAAAAACAAACTGTAGTGCTGAGCCTGTCGAAGCACGCCTTTCGGTATTGCGCTTTCCTTTGAAGCGCCCTTCGACCGGCTCAGGGCTGCGGTGTGGAATTGCAATGTTCATTGTAAATTGGCCATTGGCACCAAACCCGCCCGAATAACCCGCATCGCATTGCCGCCCATCGCGGCGCGAATCTCGTCCGCAGTAAAGCCCGCATTGATCAACGCCTGCGTCACTTGTACCAATTGTGATGTGTCGAAGCGCACCGTGGTCGCGCCGTCATAATCGCTGCCCAGCGCGACATGTTCGATACCCACCAGATCGCGGATATGCTTCATCGCTTTTGCCACTGCGGCGGGGGAGGTATCGCAAATTGCACCCTCCCAATAGCCTACGCCGATGATGCCGCCGGTTTTGGCGACGCCCTTGATCTCTTCATCGGATAAATTGCGGTTGACCTTACACGTCGCCTGCACGCCGCCATGGCTGGAGACGACGGGCCGCCGTGCCATCGCCAACACTTCGGCAACGCCTGCATTTGAAAGATGCGCGATGTCGACGATCATCCCCTTGGCTTCCATCCGGCCAACAATTTCGCGACCAAACGGGGTGAGCCCGCCTTTTTTCAGGCCGTGCATTGATCCGGCCAGTTCATTGTCAAAGAAATGGGTGAGGCCAGCCATGCGGAAACCCGCGGCGTATAGCCGGTCTAAATTGGCGGCCTTGCCCTCCAGATTTTGTAGGCCTTCCACCGACAGCATCGCGCCGACCTGACTGTTGCCTTTGATGGTCCGCCTTGCCTCTAACCCGGCTGCTTCTGCGGGTGAATTGATCAACGAAAGATCGTTATTCGCCTTGAGTACGCGGTCCAGTTTCTCCGCATGATACAATGATCTTTCAACCAGCGAACTCCACGTCCGCACCGGTTGTAACTGCGCCACCGTCAGCAGGGTGATGTTATCCGTATCGGCGCCATTGGCATCGTAATTCTGGTCCTTCGGCGTTTTGCTCACCGAAGAAAAAATCTGCAATGCGACATTGCCCGCTTGCAGACGCGGCACATCAACATGGCCGCGATCTGCGCGGTCATTGATATCGCGGTTCCACATCAAGCTGTCGCTATGCAGATCAACAATCGTCAGCGTTTTGTGTAGCGCCTTCGCTTCCTCGCTCACGGCAATCATTGGCTTGCCGTCGACTTTGTTCATCGACGCCTCGATCATACCCGGCGCGAAGCTGAAGAACGCCGCCGCCGCCGCGACCAAAAATATGGCGGCACAAAACAGCTTACGCATTATACTGCGGCCTTGCGTAACAACGTGACAAAACTGTAGGCCGGCGTACCGTTCTCTGCGGCGTGATTCTCGCGCTGAGTTTCTTGCCAGATTTCGGGATTGAACGCATCCAGCATCGTATCGCCAGCGGGCGCGGCGTGTACTTCGGTCAACTCGATCTTGTCGGCTTGATCAAGGAACAGCCGGTAAATTTCCGCGCCGCCTATGACGCAAACATGCGGGCCGTTGGCGCGTTTTAATGCTTCGGCGGCGGAATGGGCCACCTCTGCGCCATCCTCTTCCCATGCGGTATCGTGGGTGATGACGATGTGGCGGCGGCCTTCTAACAATCCGGGCAGGCTATCGAAAGTCTTGCGGCCCATGATCATCGGACGGCCTTTGGTCAGCTGTTTGAAATGCCGCAAGTCGGCGGGAATATGCCAGGGCAGATCGCCGTTCGCGCCGATAACGCCATTGTCCGCACGTGCAACTACCAAAATGATTTCGGGATGGACCATGTCTGCGCCTAACGTGGAAACTTAAAGGTTACAAGCTAAGGATATAACCGGGTGACATGGCCCATTTTCCGGCCGGGCGATGGTTCGCCTTTGCCGTAAAGATGCAAATGGGCGGCCGGATCAGACAGCAGCTTCTGCCAACGCATCGCATCATTGCCGATCAGGTTCTGCATTTCGACGCGTTCGCCGACGGTGGCGGTATCGCCCAGCGGCAATCCGCAAACGGCGCGGATGTGGTTTTCAAACTGGCTGGTGACCGCGCCCTCGATTGTCCAATGGCCGCTATTGTGGACGCGCGGGGCCATTTCGTTAAACACAGGCTCGCTCTCGGTTGCAAAAAACTCGCAGGTCAGCACGCCAACATATTCCAGCGCATCGGCGATGGCGGACGCAAGCAACCGGGCCTTACCCACCTGGCTTTCCACCAATGGCCCTGCTGGCACCGTTGATTGTGTAAGGATACCGTCTTCGTGGGTGTTGCGCGAGCAATCGTAAAACCGGATTTTGCCATTTTCGCCGCGCACCAATATCACCGAAAATTCTGCGCCGAATTCGACAAAAGCTTCCGCGATTACTGGTCCGCCGCCTAGAAATTCAAAGGTATCTGCGTGGTCGGCATCGGTTCGGACGGTGATCTGGCCTTTGCCGTCATAGCCCATGGATATCGTTTTAACGATTGCAGGAACACCGGTTTTATCGAGCGCCGTGCGCAGGCTGGCCGCGTCATTTGCCAATGCATAAGCCGCCGTGCGGCCACCCAAATCGGTTGCGAAAAGTTTCTCCTTGCCCCTGTCCTGCGAAATTTCCAGCGGCGCGGTGCCCGGACGCAACGCAGCGATGCCTTCGATTTTTTTCAGCGGGCCGACGGGCACGTTTTCAAATTCATAGGTAATCACGTCGCACGCTTTGGCAAATTTGGTCAGCGCGGCGATATTATCATATTCGGCGCAGGTGAATTCTGCGGCGACTTCGGCGGCGACGCTGATCGATTCTGGCGCATATATATGGCAGCGATAGCCAAGCTGTGCCGCCGCGATGGCGAGCATCCGGCCCAGTTGACCGCCGCCCAGTATTCCAACCGTTGATCCCGGTGCCAACACGGTCATTCGGGCGACTCCGCCACCGATGCGCTTTGTGCGGTTCGCCATGCGTCCAACCGGGCGGCCAGCGCAGCGTCATTTGTCGCCAGCATCGCGGCGGCCAGCAACGCGGCGTTGGTCGCGCCAGCCTTGCCAATCGCCAGCGTCCCGACCGGAATCCCGGCGGGCATCTGAACGATCGACAGCAGGCTGTCCATACCGTCTAGCGCCTTGGATTGCACGGGCACGCCGAGCACGGGAAGCCGCGTCATCGCCGCCGCCATGCCGGGCAAATGCGCCGCGCCGCCTGCGCCTGCGATAATGCATTTCAGACCGCGACCAACCGCGCCCTTGGCATATTCGTACAAACGGTCGGGCGTGCGGTGGGCGGAAACAACCTTGCATTCGTGGGGAATTTCGAGCGTGGTGAGCATGTCGGATGCCGCCTGCATCGTTTCCCAATCGGAACGACTGCCCATGATGATACCGATTAAGGGTGTTTCGTCGCTCACTTTTATTGCCCCGCTTATTACGCCATTCCGGCTATAAGCGTCGCCTTTTAGCGCGGTGTCCTATTTGGCGCAATTGCCGAATGATCGGTCATTTCGATTGCGCGCCCAGATAAAAAATTTGGCGCGCATCATTGTAAACAATTGCAATTTTGTTGGAATTGCTCTTTATCGCGCCGAACATCTAAAATACCCGGGCGGGCAAACATAAATCGGGAACGGGGAAAATGGAAACAACAAGCGCACGCATTTCGTTGCCGGCAGATTCAATGTCTGCGGTCATGCAAGAAAACTTAGAGCTCAAGGCGCGGATTGCAGAACTTGAATCTGTGGTGCTGATGGACACGTTGACGCCGCTTTACAACCGGCGGCATTTTCTGGACATATTGGAACGCTGGATTTGGCGGGCGCACCGTTACGGGAACGAATGCGGCTTGCTGTTCATCGATGTCGATCAGCTAAAGTGTGTGAATGATGCCTTGGGCCATCAGGCGGGTGACCATCTGTTGGTCTCTGTGGCCAAGACCTTGCAAAAAGCTGTCCGGCGGACCGATATCGTCGCCCGCATTGGCGGCGATGAATTTGGCATATTGCTGGAAAAAGTGGATATGAAGAAACTGCCCAGTAAGGCGCAGAAAATAGCGCAAGCGGTTGCATCGCGGGCGCTCGATTACAACGGCGTGGAGATCGTGCCCAGCGTATCGATAGGCTTTGCTATGATCGAGGCCGGGGTTTCATCGGCAGAAATCATGATGCGCGCTGACCGGTCAATGTACGCGGAAAAAAATGCCAAATAGAACGGCTCGGGTTAGGTTTGCTTGGGCCTGACCTTGGTGACATAAGGTTGAAACTTAACCGCAGCCCTGAGCCTGTCGAAGGGCGCTTATCTGACAGGCGTACTTCGACAGGCTCAGTACTACGGTGGAAAGCTTAGATCGTCGCACTCTAAGTTGTGCTGACATTCAAAGAACAACTGATTTTTGAACGTCAAAACACCCAAACGCAGCGCGAAATTTTTAACTGTCGGCTAGGTAATAGCGATCGCCCGGCGTCAGGTCGTCCGCCAGATCATAGACAATGGGCTGGCCGGTGGGGATTTCCAGATCGGCGATATCGTCGTCGGATATGCCCGACAGATGTTTGACCAGTGCGCGCAGGCTGTTGCCATGGGCGGAAATCAGCACATCTTTGCCAGCGGCCAGTTCGGGCACAATCTCGCTTTGCCAATAGGGCAACACGCGCTCGATGGTGTCTTTCAGGCTTTCTGAAGACGGCACAGTAATACCCGCATAACGCGGATCATTCGCCATTGCATAGGGCGAGTCCGCCTCCATCGGCGGCGGCGGCACATCAAAACTGCGCCGCCAGATATGCACTTGTGCGTCTCCATGTTTGTCGCGGGTTTGCTGTTTATCCAGCCCCGTCAGCCCGCCATAATGACGTTCGTTCAGCAACCAGCTTTTGGTCACCGGAACCCACAATCGCTCCATCGCCTCCAGCGCAAGATTGAGCGTCTTGATCGCGCGCGTCTGAACGCTGGTGAAACTGACGTCGGGGGTTATGCCCTTCGCCTTCATCAGCTCGCCCGCTGCCCATGCCTCGGCTGCGCCTTTTTCAGTGACATCGACATCCCACCAGCCGGTGAACCGGTTTTCCAAATTCCATTGCGACTGGCCATGACGGATAAGGATGAGCTTGGGCATGATGGACCTTTTCGGCGGATGAATGATTCGGCCCGGCCATAGCGTCCGATTTCGGCCAAGACAAACCCGGATTGCTTGATAAACGCTTCGATCTGGGCAACAGGGGGCGTCATGCTCGACACGCTCACTGCCATCATCGCCGCCATCATCGCCGTCATATTGGTCGGTTTTGCCAAGGGCGGGTTTTCCGGACTGGGCGCGCTGGCCACGCCGATCATGGCGCTGGCGATGCCGCCGGTTGCCGCCGCCGCCGTGTTGCTGCCGATCCTGATCGTGCAAGACGGCGTTAGTTTATGGTCGTTTCGCGGGCAATGGAACCGGCGGATATTGGCATGGATGCTGCCCGGCGCGGTTCTGGGCGTTGGCATTGGCTGGGCGATGGCGGCAAAGCTGACCGTGCCGATCATATTGGCGACATTGGGCGCGATCACATTGGGGTTTGGTTTATGGCGGCTGTGGGCCGAACGGCGCGGCGAAGCCCCGGCCAGCAACGCGCCCGAATGGCTTGGCATATTGTTCGGCACCGCAACCGGATTCACCAGTCAAATCGCACATGCCGGCGGGCCGCCGTTCCAGATGTGGGTCGCGCCCAAAAAACTTCCGCACACCGAATATGTCGGCACCAACGTGCTGCTGTTCGCGGTGCTCAATTGGGTCAAGGTTCCGGCGTATATTCAGCTTGGCCAGTTTCATGCCGACACATTATGGACCAGCGTGTATCTGATGCCGTTGGCGATATTGAGCACGCTGGCCGGGGTGATGCTGGTCAAGCGGCTGAACGGACCGTTGTTTTACCGCATCATCAACATACTGATGATCCTGCTGGGCGCACGGTTGTTGTGGGCGGGGGTGTTTGGATAATACAAAACCGTTCGTGCTGAGCCTGTCGAAGCGCAGGTTGCTTGCCACAAACTCGGGCGCACTCAGGACGAACGAGGAAGGTTAACTCAAATCTCCAACGTCATATACCTGCTAAACGGATCGTCCACATAGTCCGCAAACGGCCCGCAATAAGCAAAACCATGCCGCAGATACAGCGCATGCGCGGCATCAAAATCCGGTGTCGATCCCGTTTCCAAACTCAGCCGCGTCATCCCGCGTGCCTTGGCCTCGGCGATGATATGGCGCAGCATGGCCGTGCCCACACCCTTGCCCAAATGCGCGGCATCGGTGCGCATTGATTTAATCTCGCCGTGGTCGGCATCCAATTGCTTGAGCGCCCCGCAACCAGCGAGAGCGCCCTCATCCCAAATCGACCAAAACGAAACATCCGCCGCAATCAGCCCGTCAAAGTCCAAGAAATGACAACTGCCCGGCGGAGAACTGGCCAGCATACCGGCAAAATGCACTTCGAGAAGCGCGCGGATTTCGAGGCCGGTCAGGTCGTCGGGGGTGATGTGCATGGGGATGTTGGTAAGCCAGAGGGAAGAGATTGACAATATCAAAAATGTAATCTATAAGTTACGAATGATAGAAATCCGGCAATCTGCGGACTTTGCAAAATGGCTGCGCGGGTTGCGGGATACGCAGGGCCGGGCGCGAATTCAAATGCGGCTGGACCGGATTGAACGCGGATTATTTGGTGATGTTAAACCGGTTGGCGAAGGCGTCAGCGAACTGCGGATCGACTATGGTCCAGGATACCGCATTTATTATATTCAGCGCGAAAGTGTGCTCGTGATCCTGCTATGTGGCGGCGACAAAGGTACACAATACCGAGATATTATGACCGCAAAGAAATTGGCTTCGGATTGGAAGGAATAAGCGATGGCACTTGAAACGACACTATATGACACCGCCGATTATCTCGACAGTGAAGCGGCTATCATTGCCTATCTGAAACTGGCGTTCGAAGAAGGCGAAGCGGCGGATATTCGCAGCGCACTTGGCAAAGTGGCAAAAGCACGGGGCATGACGGGCCTGTCTAAAGAAACAGGCGTGGCGCGCGAGGCGCTTTACAAAGCGCTAGGTAAGGATGGCAACCCGACGCTTGATACGCTGCTGGCGGTGACGCGGGCGCTTGGGGTTAAGTTGAGCGTGGCGGCTTGAGGAACTTTCGCTCTGATTTTACATTCAAAATTATACCGTGGCTGGCCGATTTGCAAGCTAATCTGGCGACATCGAATGCACGTCGAATGCTGTCTAGAAGAGAAAAACTGACACTTTTAATAGACAGCCAGATCAATCATCACGCCATCACCCATAACGATGCTTGGATCGACACCGGGACCGTAATGGCGGGAGGAAAATTACCTGTCAGCACCGGCTATGCTGCAAGAGTTCCTGTTTATTCGGAGCAAGAGAAGTCTCGAGAATACGTCGATATTTGTTATCTCACGGGCCTCACATATCTCGCCAGAAAGCAACATTTATCAATGTTTACTTCTAGAGAGCTGATGGCAGAGCAGGACCGCCAACCGCCTAGGCGTTTCAGACCAATAGGGTATGCAGACCTGAGTTTACTATCACGCCTCGTTATACAGCCGATCGACGATTGGAGTACAGATGCAATCATACATCAGCCTGAGCGAACGGACGTCAGTTTAAATCAAATACAATTGAACCGCGTCAACTCATTTCAAGATGAAACATTCCGAAAAATTTGGAAGATATTTGGAAATCAACCAACAATGAGTTTGGACGCGTGGCATCTTCGTACTGCGCACACATTTGGTCTTTCTGGCATGTTAACAATGGACTACAGACTGGCAAACACCTTTGCGCATAATAAAAAAAAGCTGGTGACGGCCGGAATTACAGCCAAGATTTGGACACCAAAAAGCTTGGGGAAAGAGCTCGGCATTTCGGCATTAAAGCCAAATTTATTTGGGTATAACGATGATGGGTTTCCTGTTCGCAACGACCTCTATCTCCGGAAAGGCGTATTAAGAAAAGCGGACTAGAAACAATTCAAACCATCTCCGCCAGCACCGCCAAACACTCCCGCGCCAGCGCCGCGCTGCGCTCCGGGCTCCAGCCTTGTTCCGGATCGGGCAGTTCGTGATTGTCTTTGAACGGCATTTCCAGCGTCATTGATACACATCCTTTACCCGCGCCGTTCACGTTGTCGCTAAACCGCTGCGCCAATTGGTTGGTGCTCATGGTCAGGTTGGCGGTGCCTTTGCCTTGTTTGATGGGATAGCCCAATTTGGTCTGGAAATCGGGGGTGCGCGCCGATAGCCGCGCCAGATACGCATCGTAACGCGCGTATTGAGCGTCTGTTCCGTCAGCGATGCCGTGAAATCCGGCGATGAAGGCGGCGGGGATGGCTTCGTCGCCGTGGACGTCGATGGCCCAGTGCACTCCGGTAACGTCCATCGCATTGCGGATGGCCAGCACTTCGGGGCTGCGCTCTTTGTTCGGCTCGGCCCATTCACGGTTCAGGTTTACGCCCGCGTAATTGGTCCGCAAATGCCCGCGGCATGACCCATCGGGGTTGCAATTGGGCACGATGTGCAACGTACATTTTTGCAGCAAAGTGCGCGCATGCGGGTCGGCGGGATCGGTCAGCATATCGAGCGCGCCCTCCATCCAATGTTCCGCCATACTCTCGCCGGGATGTTGCCGCGCATACAGCCAGACCTGCGTCTCGCCCTCGCCCATCGTTATGCAGTCAATCGGTTGGCCCTCGATACTGTGGCCCAGCGTGCGCACGGTCACGCCCTCACACAGCGATGTGTTGGCGATTAGGTCGTGGTGCCGTTCCATGCTGAACGGTGCGAAATAGGCAAACCAGCTGATATTGCCGGTGGGGAAGAACCGGATGGTCAGCGTCCCGCCCGCCGCCTTGGCGTCATAACTCGACAGCGCGCGGCCCCAATATTCGCGGTCTTCGGATACGCAGGCGTTGTAATCGGTCCATCCGCCGGGATAGGCGCTGGATTCCAATCCGGTGATGTTCAGGATGATTTCTTCGCCCGCATCGCTTTCGACGCGGAAGTGGAACCATTGGAAAAAATCGCTGTCTTTGTCCTTGCGGATCGACAGCGTTGCGGTGTCATCTGCGATGGAATGAACATTGATATTGCCGCTGTCGAATGCGGCGTTGATGGAGTGGATGGTCATATGGGGGTGTGCTTTCGGCGGTGGGTTTTCAAAAGTGATACAAACAAAACTGTAGCCCTGAGCCTGTCGAAGGGCGCTTGTCTACTAGACACCCTTCGACAGGCTCAGGGCTACGGTTTTGGAGATAGAATTATGCGTGCTTCCTCAATGAGCGAATATTATTTCAACGAACCGTAATCGTCTCGCCCGATTTGCCGGGGAAGTCCTTAAACAACGCCTCGGCCAATTTCGATGCGGCGATGCCCGGCTGTGCGGCGGGGGTTCCGGCGCTGGCCTCTTGCGCGGCCTTACCCTCCCATATCACCAGATCATCGCTGCGGCGTTTGACCCGCACCGAAAGCTCGGTAAGCATCCGCGCCTTTGGCTTGTTGATCAAATTGGTGAGGTCTAGCCCGACACCCAGGCCGACGCCCGACCGGTAACCGCCAGTTGATCCGCCCACGCCCACCGATACCGGGCTGCGACCTCGCGCGGCCAGTGCTTCGTTTGTGCTGACGCTTACTTCGGCAATAACATCACCTGCGGCAGCGTTTTCGGCGTAACCAACGCGCTGCATCTCGCGGCTAACGGCGGCAAGATAGGGCGATGCGGCAAGGCTGCTCGGGCCTTGCGCGGTGACAACGCTGTAACTGCCGCTGCCATAGGTCTGCCCATCGGCAACACGGTTGAACCGCGTGACCTCGACCGGGCCGGTGGGGACAACGCAACCGGCCAATGAAAGGGCGGCGGCAACCGTGGTAAGCCCCGCAGAAAGCTTTGCGACACGCATATTTTAAACTCCTATTTTCACCTTTGATAGCCAACCAAGCATGAACCTGCAATGACACTTGACTTTGCATCTTGACTTACAGGGGCCTCAACCATATTAGCGCGCCTTCAAATGCTGGCGTTTGGCCGGTTACACACATTCAAACAAAGCGGGCTATCCCAATGAAAGTCGTCAACTCTCTTAAGTCCCTCAAGGGCCGCCACCGCGATAACCGGGTGATTCGCCGCCGTGGCCGTACTTATGTCATCAACAAGACGCAGCCTCGTTTCAAGGCACGTCAAGGCTGATTGCCGTTGGCGATTCGCTCAAGCACTTGCTGGGCGAAGTACGAAATTCAGGCCGCCTGCGTCAATGACGCGGGCGGTTTTTTGCGTTTGGAGCTTATGCGATGATTAAAGCTGTCGTGTTCGATGTCGGCAATGTCCTGTTTCATTGGGATCTGCGGGCATTGTTCGCCAAACTGATCGGTGATCCGGTCGAACTCGACTGGTTTCTGGCTAATGTCGTCACGCCGCAATGGCATTTTCAACATGATGCCGGAAGGCGGCTGGCTGAAATGCTGCCTGAGTTAAAGGCGGATTATCCCGATTACGCCGCATATATTGATGCCTATGCCGTGCGGTTTAATGAAACTATACCGGGCCCGGTAGCGGGCAGTTTGGAAATTGTCGCAGAGCTTTCGGCGCGCGCTATTCCCATTTTTGGCATCACCAATTTCGGAGCTGAGTTTTGGGACGGATTTCGCCCAACGCAGCCGGCATTTGACCTGTTCACCGATATCATCGTGTCGGGCGTAGAGAAAATGGTGAAACCTGATCCGGCAATCTACCAGCTGGCACTTCGGCGGTTCGGGCTGGCGGCGGGTGAGGCGATTTTTATCGATGATATGCCTGCTAATGTGGACGCAGCGCGGGCGAATGGTTTTGCGGCACACCGTTTCTTGGATGCTGAAACGCTGCGTGCCGAATTATACTCCTTGGATTTATTGCCGGATTATTAGGTTCACGCGGAGGCGCGGAGACGCGGAGAATACGGTTTGAACTTCTCCGCGTCTCCGCGCCTCCGCGTGAACCTAATAATCCGGCAATAAATCCAAGGAG
>JAYVBJ010000064.1:0-49139 GCA_043750535.1 Sphingomonadales bacterium
TGGTCCAGCTTCACACCCCTGATGCCATGCGCGGCCGGGTCTCGGCCGTGTCCGGCCTCGCAATTTCCGCATCGAACGAGCTTGGCGAGATGCAATCTGGGCTTGCGGCCGGCCTGCTCGGCCCGGTGCTCGCCGTGGTCAGCGGCGGCGCTGCGGCTATTGTCGTCGCCGGCGCATGGGCCATATTCTTCCCCGAGCTGAGGAACGCGCGGACCTTCGATCCCCCGCCGCTCCCCCCGCCCGACCGACTTCCAGGAGAAGCGCTATGAAGGCCAATTCGATCCTCGACACCATCGGCGGAACGCCGCACATCCGCCTCGCCCGCCTGTTCGACAGCGCCGAAGTGTGGGTCAAGTCGGAACGCGCCAACCCCGGCGGCTCGATCAAGGACCGCATTGCCTTGGCCATGGTCGAGGACGCCGAGGCGTCGGGCGCGCTAAAGCCCGGCGGGACGATCGTCGAGCCGACCAGCGGCAATACCGGGATCGGCCTGGCGATGGTCGCGGCGGTCAAGGGCTACAAACTGATTCTCGTCATGCCCGACTCGATGTCGATCGAGCGCCGCCGGCTGATGCTGGCCTATGGTGCGACGTTCGATCTCACCCCCCGCGCGGAAGGTATGAAGGGCGCCATCGCCCGCGCCAGCGCGATCCGCGACTCCATTCCCGGCGGCTGGATGCCGCAGCAGTTCGACAATCCCGCCAACGTCGAGGTCCACGCCCGGACCACCGCGCGCGAGATTCTCGCCGATTTCGCCGACAGCCCGATCGATGCCTTGATCACCGGGGTCGGGACCGGCGGCCACATCACCGGCTGCGCTCGCGTGCTCAAGGCAGCCTGGCCGTCGCTCAAGGTGTTCGCGGTCGAGCCCGAACTCTCCCCGGTCATCTCGGGCGGCAGCCATTCGCCCCACCCGATCCAGGGCATCGGCGCCGGCTTCATCCCCGCCAATCTCGACGTCTCCATCCTCGACGGCACGATCCAGGTCGCCGCCGACGATGCCAAGGAGATGGCCCGCCGAGCGGCGCGGGAGGAAGGCATGCTGGTCGGCATTTCATCGGGCGCCAGCCTTGCCGCGGTGGCCAATAAGCTGCCCGAGCTCGGCCCCGATCCACGCGTCCTGACATTCAATTATGACACTGGCGAACGCTACCTCTCGGTCGGCGATTTCCTGCCCGAAGAAGATGCTTAAGTTAACAAATACCCTGTTCGTTTGAGGGGCTGTTAACTCCTCCGTCGCATAAGAGTCATCTTTCGAGGTAGGAAAAGATGCGGCGTAGTCGATTTGCAGGGGCAGTGAAGACCATTGAACGGGGTGATCGCGCCGGCTGGCTCGACACGCTGTCGTTCGATGTTCGCACGCCCCTGTCGAGCGACGAGTCGGCAATTGCCGAGCAACGCGTCGCCCAATTGACCTTCGTTCCCTTGTTGCTCGGCGTCGCGCACTTGATCTCGTCAGTCGCGATCCTGCTGCATTACGGCTTTGCCATGCCGGCGCGCGCAGCACCCCTCCTGTTCGGCCCGATGGCTCTGGCGGTCCTGTTCGATCTCGCCGCACTTGCCTTCATGCGCGTCCGCCACCGGATCGAGGTCACGCCCAAGAATGTTACCCTGGTGATGTCCCTGGTGGTGATGGTGTCGAGCGGCCTGTGGTCATTGTTCGGCTATGCCGCCTCGGCCCTGCCCAATAACGACCATTCGGGTATCCTCCCCATCGTCATCGGCGCAGTGGTCGTCGCCAGCGCCGTGGCGGTCAGCAGTTCGCCCCCGCTCGCGGTCGCCTGCGCCTTCATCGGCACGATCGGCGCGGCGATCTTCAGCGGCGATCCCTCGGTGGTCGGCGGTATCGGCACCATGTCGATGGTCGTCGTCGGCTACAGCATTGTTACCGCCCGCACCATGATCGCTACCGCGCACGACCGCCTGCAGCTCGATCATGAAGCGCATAAGGCGTTGCACTTCGTCAACGAGTTCGAAAATAGCGGCCGCGGCTGGTTCTGGGAAACCAACAGCCAGGGCACCCTGTCCTACGTCTCGCAGCAATTGGCCGACGACTTCAAGACCGACCCGGAAACCCTGCTCGGTCGCCAGTTCACCACCTTGCTGTCGGTGGACGCCAACACCGACCAGTCGCTGCGGGAGGAACGCACGCTTGGCTTCCATCTGTCGGCGCGCTTCCCTTTCTCCGACGTGATCGTCCGCGCCGCCACCAACGACGATGTCCATTGGTCGCTGTCGGGCAATCCGGTGTTCGATGACAATGGTCGCTTCATGGGCTTCCGCGGGATTGGCACCGACCTCACCGAACAGCGCCGCTCGGAGCAGGAGATTACGCGTCTCGCGCGGTTCGATTCGCTCACCAGCCTGCCCAACCGGGCAATGATGCGCCAGACGCTCGATGAGGCTCTGCGCAATGCCGCGATCCGGCAAAAGGGCTGCGCGTTGTTCCTGATCGATCTCGACCGGTTCAAGAACGTCAACGATACGCTCGGCCATCCGATCGGCGATGCCTTGCTTCGCCAGGTCGCAGAGCGGCTGAAATCGGTGATGGGCAACCATGGCCAGATCGGCCGTCTTGGTGGGGACGAGTTCGAAGCAGTGCTTCCCGGAACGGTCGAAACCGGCCTTCTCGAATCGCTCGCCAAGACATTGATCGAGCAAGTCTCGCGCCCGTATATGATCGAGGGCCACAAGGTGACGATCGGCGCTTCGGTCGGCATCTCGATCGGCGATCCGGGCCGGGCCTGCGCCGATGCCCTCGTACGCAATGCCGATCTCGCGCTTTATGCCGCCAAGGCCGCCGGCCGCGGCGTCCATTGCTTCTACGAGCAATCGATGCACAGCGAGGCAACCGATCGTCAGGCACTGGAAAATGATCTTCGCCAGGCCATCGACCGCAACGAATTGTCGGTCGTCTATCAGCCGATCGTCCGCACCGCGGGCGAGGAAATCTGCGGCTTCGAGGCGCTGGTCCGCTGGAACCATCCGGCGCGCGGGCCGATCGGTCCCGACAAGTTCATCCCACTGGCCGAAGAATGCGGCATGATCGAAAAGATCGGTGCCTTCGTCCTCCGCACCGCGGTGGAGGAAGCCAGCCACTGGCCCGACCAGATCCGCATCGCGGTCAATCTGTCGCCGATCCAGTTCAACAATCCGGCGATCGTCGCCACCGTCGCGGCGGTGCTGGCCGAGCATAAGTTGCGCGCCGAGCGGCTCGAGCTGGAGATTACGGAGGGCGTGTTCCTCGCCGACAGCGATGCAACCGACGAGACCTTCGCCAACTTGAAGGCGCTCGGGGTTCGCCTCGCGCTCGACGACTTCGGCACCGGCTACTCGTCGCTTGGCTATCTGAAGAAAGCGCCGTTCGACAAGATCAAGATCGATCAGAGCTTCGTTCGTGGCGCCGCGTCGCGTGACAATCGCAACGCGGCGATCATTCGCGCCATCGTCACGCTCGCCGACAGCCTGGGCATGGATACCACCGCCGAAGGCGTCGAGACCCATGACGATCTCCAGCTGATCCGCGAACTCGGGGTCAGCCAGATTCAGGGCTACATCTTCGGTCGTCCCGCCGATGGCGCAGCCGCGCGCGAACTCGCCCTGCAACAGACAGTCGAGGCCGATGGCTTCGCCTGCGTCCGCGAACCGCGCCAGAGCCTGATGCGGCGCGCGATCACCGCCATCAACGGCGATATGGTCGAAATCCGCCTGCGCAATATTTCGGGGATGGGCGCGCTGGTCGAATGCGAACATCCCGTCGCACCCGGCACCCAGCTGACGATCGACATCGTCGGGGTCGGTCCGGTGGTCGGCACCGTGCGCTGGGCCCAGGCCAACCGCTTCGGCATGTTGTTTGCCGAACAGTTCGAGATCACCCGCCTCGCCCCGCGCCGCGAGAAACTCAACGACGTCACGATGCTCTCGCCCTGGTACGTCGGCGACCGGGGAAAGATCGCGAGCTAGGAGCCGGAAAATCCTCCCCGAGACGGGGAGGATTGAGCTAAAAAGCCTCGACCGGCAACGCCATCACGCTTTCCGCACCGGCTTCGACCTTCTTCCGCAGCGTCGACGCGGCGACCAGTTCGCGCTGCGCGAAATAGCGGGCGGTAATGATCTTGGTCTCGTGGAAGCTCTTGTCCTCGCCGGTCTGGTCCTTGAGGCGGTTGGAAACACCAGCCATCTTGAGCCACATCCAACCGAGGCTGGTGAGCCCCATCAACTGCATATAGGCATAGGCCCCGGCCCCGGCATTGTTGGGGTCGACCATGCCATTCTGGGCAAGCCAAATCGTCGCGCCCTGCAGATGCTTGACCGCATCCTCGAGCGGCCCGGCGATGCCAGCGGGATCGCCGGCTGCCTTGGCCTCGGCAATGTCGCGGCCGACCAGGTCGAAGAACGCACGTACGCCGCGTCCGCCGTCCTTGGCCAGCTTGCGCCCGACCAGATCCATCGCCTGCACGCCGTTGGTGCCCTCGTAAATCTGCGCAATCCGCGCATCGCGGACGAATTGCTCCATGCCCCACTCGCGGATGTAGCCGTGGCCGCCGAATACCTGCTGGGCATTGACCGCCGTCTCGAACCCGCGATCGGTCAGATAGCCCTTGATCACCGGGGTCAGGACCGAGATCAGATCGTCCGCGGCGACCCGCTCTTCTTCGGTCTGTGCCTTGCGCGACAGATCGACCTGCAGCGATCCCCACAGGATCAGCGCGCGCGCCGCCTCGTTGAAAGCCTTGCCCTCCATCAGCATCCGGCGGACGTCGGGGTGAACGAACAGATTGTCGGCCTTGGCCTCAGGATCGCGATCCTCGGGCTTCAATGCGCGGCCCTGCTTGCGGTCCTTCGCGTACATCACGGCATTCTGGTAAGCGACTTCGCCGATCGCGAGGCCCTGCATCCCGACCCCGAGCCGTGCCGCGTTCATCATGATGAACATCGCGGCGAGGCCCTTGTTCTCATCACCAACCAGATATCCGGTCGCGCCGTCGTAATTCATCACGCAGGTCGAGTTGCCGTGGATGCCCATTTTATGTTCGATCGAACCACAGGACAAAGCATTGCGGCCGCCAAGCGTGCCATCGTCGTTGACGATAAACTTGGGGACGATGAAAAGCGAAATCCCCTTAACGCTATCCGGCGCATCAGGCGTTTTGGCCAGCACCAGATGGATGATGTTTTCCGCCAAATCATGTTCGCCCGACGAGATGAAAATCTTCATCCCCGTGATCGCAAAGCTGCCGTCGTCATTGGGGATGGCCTTTGTGCGGATCAATCCCAAATCTGTGCCGCAATGCGGTTCGGTCAGGTTCATTGTTCCGGTCCATTGCCCCGACACCATTTTCGGTACAAACTTTTCCTTCTGTTCCTGACTGCCCTTGGCCAGGATCGACGAAATTGCGCCGTGGGTTAGGCCGGGATACATCGCGAACGCCATATTGCCGCTCGCCATATATTCCTCAAATGCCATCGAAACGACATGCGGCAAGCCTTGGCCGCCAAATTCTTCCGGCGCAGACAAAGTGCCCCATGCAGCTTCGCAATATTGTTTATACGCATCTTTGAAACCAGTCGGAGTGGTCACACTGCCGTCCGGATGACGGGTGCATCCTTCAAGATCGCCGACTTGGTTAAGCGGGAAAAGGACATTCTCGATGAACTTGCCGCCCTCGGTCAGGATCGCCTCGATCATGTCAGGGCTCGCGCTTTCAAACCCGGGCAAATTTGCAAATCGTTCAATGCCCAATACTTCATTCAAGATGAATTGTGTGTCACGAATTGGCGCTTGATAACTGGGCATACTAAAATCCTTTGAGGGCAATTGTGTAAGGCAAAAGCGGCGTCATACCGCAGCGGTCTTGTTTTCCTGCGTTTCAACCCGCGCCACCAAATTGACAAATTCGGTAAGCTCTTTGATGGCGCTTTCAATATCGTCGCGCTGCGCTTGCAACGTCGATATGCGTTCACGGCATTTTTCGATTGTCACGCGGCGTTGCACATTTCGTCCGTCGCCCAAATCGTACAAATCGATCATCTCGCGTATTTCAGAAAGGCTGAAACCCACCCGTTTTGCCCGCAATATCCACGCCAGCCGCGCCCTGTCTCGCGGCGAATAAATTCGGGCAAGTCCTTGACGTTCAGGGGCAATCAACCCTTGGTCTTCATAAAAACGCAGCGCCCGCGCCGTAACATCAAACTCCGAAGACAAATCGGAAATGGTAAAGGATGTCCGGTTAAAAACGTCCGGCGTTTCAATCGTCGCATGCGCCCGGCTTGGTTCGTCCATTAGTTGATCCATCATTATGCCCTCGCCTGCCCGTTTATTCGTGCCCGTAAGTTACTTTACGTTAGCGTAAACGTCAAGAGGGGTGTTGCCGGGCGATTAAAGGCCGTCGTAAGGGAAAATGGCGTCAGCTAATCGCTAACGCACCTGCAATTGGTTTCGCGCAAGAAAAATAAGATGGTGATGTGCCCGGCCTCTTCTTTCCCTCTTTTTCTGTGCGTCGTTGCTTGAAACAAATGGCGCGATATTAAGGTGGAAAGCGTTGCTTTGGATTTTTCAGTTGCCAACTGTGTCTAAAAACTTTGGCGTCATGCGCGCCGCGGCGTGTTGTTCAAACGCATAACCAATTTTTAGTACCAGATGATCATTCCATTTCCGTCCAATAAAGCTGAGGCCAACCGGCAAGCTGTTTGGTGCAGCGCCCATTGGAACAGTCAAATGAGGGTAGCCTGCAACCGCAGGCAATTCGCTGACGCTGGGCGGATTGAACTTATCGCCTTTGCCCAATGTGGAGAGCCAGGCGGGTCCGTTGGTTTGCGCCACAATAACGCTAACCGCATATTGGTTCATCAATTGGTCAAGGCCATAATAGCCGGCGAAACGGAGTGATTTTTTACGCGCGGCGATGTAAGCTGGATCATCCAAACCGCCTTCCTTATCAGCCAACAAAAACGTGGCTTGATCGAAATGCTGCAATTCTGTCGCCGCATTTACTTTGTTGAATGCAATAATATCCGTCAGTGTTTTATGCGGCACAGTCCCGGCGGGTAGCGCTTGTAGATAGCTCGCCAAATCTGCTTTCAATTCCGTAAGCAGTACTTTGAATTCTGCCTCGCCAATTGCACCGAAATCAATAAAGCTCGTATCCATCTCGACCAGTTCTGCACCTGCCGAGCGCAATTTTTCAAGGGCGACATCAAAAGCTGGAACATTGTTTTTCCGGTCCCGCAAGACGCCAACCCGCACTCCGGCGGCGGCATCGGCTGTCAACCCAACGGTGAAATCGCCTTTATAAGTGTCCGCGTCCACGGTTGCAGCATCGCTAGAATCCGAACCCGCCATTGCGGTCAACATTAATGCGGCATCACGCACCGTGCGCGTCATTGGTCCTGCGGTATCCTGACTATGGCTGATCGGGACAATATACGTCCGTGACATCATTCCAACTGTGGGTTTAAATCCGACGATACCGTTAATGCCGGACGGACAGACAATTGAGCCATCGGTTTCGGTTCCCAGCGCCCCGGCAGCAAGACCGGCGGCGATAGCAGAACCGCTGCCGCTGGATGAACCGCAGGAATTACGGTCAAGTGCGTGCGGATTTTTGGTCAAACCGCCAATGGCGCTCCAACCACTCGTTGAGTTATCGGAGCGGATGTTGGCCCATTCGGATAAGTTGGTTTTTCCCAATATCACCGCTCCAGCCGCGCGCAGCCTTGCGACGATTGGGGCATCGCGCCCGGTTACATTGTCTTTTAATGCCAAGGATCCGGCCGTTGTTGGCAATGCCCCTTTTGCCTCGATATTATCCTTCAACAATATGGGAACCCCATGCAAGATACCGCGCGGTTTTCCTGCGGCAAGCTCCGCATCCAGCTCACGCGCCTGAGTTAAGGCGTCGGGAAAGGTTGCAATAACTGCATTTAACGTCGGTCCGCCATCGTCCAAATCCGCGATGCGTTGCAGATACCGTGTTGTAAGCAATTCGCTGCTGATTTCTTGGGTAGCCAATGAAGCCGCCAATTCGGACAATGACCGCTCCGTAATTTGAGACTGATCGGCGTAGGAGGGCGCGGATACCAGCGACATCGTGGCTGCAAGTAAGTAGAATTTGTATATCATATTATGTATCCATTATGGTCGCAGCCCGCAATTTTGAACCTTGGTGATTTTGAAATCCCTGCCGCCAATAGTAAAAATACTGGCGTCAGGGTATAATAAATAGTTGGCGCCATCTATCCGCAGCTTACCCCGCCTTAAACACTCCGCAGATGATCCGGTCGCCGCTGTTTCCGCTTGGGTCGGTTTTCATATCATCGGGCAGTGCGTGGACGATGAAGGCTGCGCCGTCTGCGTCCATCAGGCCGCCTTCACCGGTTAGTTTGATACCGGTCAACTGCCTTTCCAGCCGAGATGCCTGCGCGTTTGTTGCCACCAAATTTTCAAGATCGCCGCCGTGCGGGCCGCTTGGATTTTGTGCGCCATGCTGTTTCGCCGCTGGATTCCAATGCGCGCCTGCGCTCTTGTAATCGGGGCCCTCGCATTTGCCGGTTTCGTGGATATGCATGCCATAAGTGCCGGTTGGCAAACCATCGACGGTCAACGACATGGCGACATTTTCGCCAGCCTGCGTCAGGCTTACGGTGCCGACTTTCGCTTCTTTCGCGCTGAAGACCTTTGCATCCCCCTTCAGCAACTCCGCGCTAACGACAAGGGCTGCTGGCTTGTCTGCCGCAGTTTCGCCGCCGCATGCCGCCGTTAATGCCAATGCTGACAAAGCAATAATATTACGCATTTCACTCTCTCCCTATTCTCTCCTTGCGAAGCGTAGCCTAAAGATGCGGCAATAAATATAGAAATGCGAATTTGGGCTGGACGCAGGGCGTGAAACCTGTCTATCACCGCATCAACATGGAATTGCACGGATCATTTTCGCTCCTATTGCGACTTACACGCCCTTAGGCGTGCGCTTTCGTTTGGCTTTGCTGAACGCACCCGCCTAAGGGCTTCCAATAAGACGAAACATGCAGGGCCACGGTGCCCCGTTCCATAATTAAGCTTAGAATAGCGAACATTCCTATGATGAAATCTGACCCATCCCAGAAATATCGGGCATTCCCGCAAATCAACCTGCCCGACCGTCAGTGGCCCAGCCGCGCCATCACTGCGGCCCCGCGCTGGCTGTCCACCGACCTGCGCGATGGAAATCAGGCGCTGATCGACCCGATGGGCGCGGAGAAAAAGCAGCGGTTCTTTGACTTGCTGATCAAGGTCGGCGTCAAAGAAATCGAGGTCGGTTTCCCCAGCGCGGGCGCGACCGAGTTCGACTTCATCTCTGGCCTCGTCCGTTCAGGCCGCATCCCCGATGACGTGACGGTGCAAGTGCTTACCCAGTCGCGCAAAGATTTGATCGACACCAGTTTTGAAAGCCTGCGCGGTGCGCGCGCGGCGATTGTGCATTTGTACAATGCCGTCTCGCCCGCATGGCGCGAAATCGTGTTCAAGATGAGCCAGGCCGAGGTAAAGCAAATTGCCATCGAAGGCGCAAAATTGCTGCGCGATAATGCCGCAGCACAGCCAGATACCGACTGGCACTTTGAATATAGCCCGGAGACTTTTTCGACGGCCGAACTCGATTTCAGCCTGGAGGTTTGCAGCGCGGTGATGGACATCCTGATGCCCACGCCCGAAAAACCGATCATCTTTAACTTGCCCGCGACGGTCGAGGCGGCGATGCCCAATATCTACGCCGACCAGATTGAGTATTTCTGCCGCAATATCCCGCGCCGCGATGCCGTGGTGATCAGCCTGCACACCCACAATGATCGCGGCACCGGCGTTGCCGCAACCGAGCTGGGCTTGCTGGCGGGCGGCGACCGCGTTGAAGGATGCCTGTTTGGCAATGGCGAGCGCACCGGCAATGTCGATTTGGTCACCGTCGCGCTGAATATGTACACCCAAGGCATGCACCCCGGCCTTGATTTCAGCAACATTGACGAGGTCATCCAGACGGTCGAATATTGCAATCAGCTGCCCGTCCATCCGCGCCATCCCTATGCTGGCGAACTGGTGTTCACGGCATTTTCCGGCAGTCACCAAGACGCGATCAAAAAAGGCTTTACCGCGCAGCAGCAGCGCAATGACGAATACTGGCAAGTCCCGTATTTGCCCATCGACCCTGCTGATCTGGGCCGCAGTTACGAAGCCGTCATCCGCGTCAATTCACAATCCGGCAAGGGCGGCGTCGCTTGGGTAATTGAACAGGATCACGGCCTGAAACTGCCCAAACGGATGCAAGCGAATTTCAGCCAAACCGTGCAGGAATTGTCCGACACCACCGGCCGCGAGTTGACCAGCGCCGACATTTGGGGCGCGTTTGAGGCGCGGTACCATCTGAAAGGCGAAGGCCGTTTCCGTCTGATCGATTTTCAGGAAAGCCAAAGTCAGCGCGCACTGGACGAGCGGATATTTATCGGCAAAATCCGCATCGACGGCGTCGAACAATCGGTCAGCGGCAAAGGCAACGGCCTGATCTCCAGCCTTGCCAACGCGCTGGAAACCGCGCTGGGCGGAACGCTCGACATCATCGATTACAGCGAGCACGCCATCGGCCAAGGCACCGATGCCCGTGCCGCCGCCTATGTCGAATGCCGCGTGGGTGATGGCCCCGTGCTGTTCGGCGTCGGCATCAGCCGCGATGTGGCGACGGCCAGCGTAAGGGCGATATTGAGCGCGGCGAACGGGGGGTAGAGGGGTGCTGCTTACAGCTCACGCGTTGGGGTGGGCCGATAGGTTGCTTACCCCTCACCCAGCTTTGTCTAGCGAACAAGTTCGCAAGACTGCGCAACCCTCTCCCTCAAGGGGAGAGGGGGGCTTACTTCTTCAAATTATCGTTGACTAGTACCCCTTCCCCTCTCCCCTTGAGGGAGAGGGTTGCCTAGCCTTATGAGCGATAGCGAATTAGGCGTAGCTGGGTGAGGGGAAAGCAGCCTATCGCCCCCCAACCCGCCAGTTGCATTTTTAGTTCGCAATTACATAGCGGTTAGATATTCCATTTAACGCGAAATCGCTTTACCGCAGATTTAATCACGCAATTAAAAGGATTCGTTCATGGCCCTGCCCTCACCGTTATTTGACAAACTTCGCTTGCCGGTGATCGGTTCGCCGTTGTTCATTATTTCGGGGCCGGAGCTGGTCATTGCCCAGTGTAAGGCAGGGGTCGTTGGATCATTCCCTGCCCTGAACGCCCGCCCGCAAGCGCAATTGGACGAATGGCTGCACCAGATTACCGAGGAGCTTTCAGCGCATAATCGCGACAATCCCGATCGCCCGGCTGCGCCTTATGCGGTCAACCAGATCGTCCACAAATCAAACAACCGGTTGGAGGAGGACATTGCGACTTGCGCCAAATGGCAGGTGCCGATCACGATCACATCGCTGGGCGCGCGCGAAGATCTGAACCAAGCGGTTCACGGCTGGGGCGGGATTGCGCTGCACGACGTCATCAACGACCGGTTTGCCCGCAAGGCGATTGAAAAGGGCGCAGATGGCCTAATCCCAGTTGCGGCGGGCGCGGGCGGGCATGCCGGCGTGGTGTCGCCGTTCGCATTGGTACAGGAAATCCGCGAATGGTTTGACGGGCCGGTTGCGCTGTCGGGATCGATTGCCAGCGGCCAAGCGATATTGGGGGCGCAGGCGATGGGCGCGGATTTGGCGTACATTGGCAGCGCCTTTATCGCCACGACAGAGGCCCGCGCGGTCGACGGATACAAAGAGAATATCGTCGAAGCCAGTGCGGGCGACATCGTCTATTCCAGCCTGTTCACCGGCGTCCACGGCAATTATCTGCGCCAATCAATCGAGCGTGCCGGAATGGACCCGAACAACCTGCCCGAGGGCGACATTTCAACGATGAATTTCGGTTCCGGCGGCAACACCGAGGCAAAGGCGTGGAAAGACATTTGGGGCAGCGGCCAAGGCATTGGCGCGGTCAAATCGGTGATGAGCGTCGCCGACATGGTCGACCGTCTGGAGGCGGAGTATCGCACCGCAAAGGCCGAGCTGGATGCTAAATTTGTGGGTTAGGTTATTGAAAGCGAGGGGCAATGAGACTTCACGGCTTTGCCGTTTAGTCGCAATGGGGTGGGTTGCAACAGCGGCAGCGCCTTGCCGAAATGACCCACCCCGCTGCGACTATGGCTTGCTGCGCAAACCTAGAGCGGGACGACATCACCGGAACATAACTCCTTATCCGTTCGTCCTGAGCCTGCCTGTGGATGAGACAAGTAACCTGTACTTCGACAAGCTCAGCACGAACGGTCTAGTTACACTCAAATGTCAACCCGCTCTCAGTCTCGCTACCCCTCCCCTTTTGGGGAGGGGCAATGCTTCATATCTATCGACGCCGCGACGATCCTAATTCTTCGCTTGATCGACCAGCTTGTTCTTGGCGATCCATGGCATCATCGCGCGCAGCCGTGCGCCGGTTTCTTCGATTGGATGCGCCGCAGCGGCCTTGCGCGCTGCTTTTAGTTCAGGTTGTCCAGCGCGGTTGTCGAGGACGAAGTTTTTCACGAACCGGCCCGACTGGATATCGGCCAATACCCGCTTCATTTCAGCCTTGGTTTCGTCGGTGATGATCCGCGGTCCGGTGACGATGTCGCCATATTCGGCGGTGTTGCTGATGGAATAACGCATGTTGGCGATGCCGCCTTCATACAGCAAATCGACGATCAGCTTGGTTTCGTGCAGGCACTCGAAATAAGCCATTTCAGGGGCGTATCCGGCTTCGGTCAGGGTCTCGAATCCGGCCTGGATCAAATGGGTGATGCCGCCGCACAGCACGGCTTGCTCGCCGAACAGATCGGTCTCGCATTCTTCACGGAAGTTGGTTTCGATAATGCCGCTGCGCCCACCGCCAACCGCCGATGCATACGCCAGGCCGACGTCATGGGCATTGCCGCTGCGGTCCTGATGCACCGCGATCAAGCAAGGCACGCCGCCGCCCTTTTGATATTCGCTGCGCACGGTATGGCCGGGGCCTTTCGGTGCGATCATGATCACATCGAGGTCTTCGCGCGGCTCGATCAGGCCGAAGTGGACGTTAAGGCCATGGGCAAAAGCCAGCGCCGCGCCCGGCTTCATATTGGCATGATAATCGTCCGCATAGATTGCCGCCTGATGTTCATCGGGCGCAAGGATCATTACGATATCTGCCCAAGCCGCCGCATCGGCGTTGCTCAATACCTTAAAGCCTGCTGCTTCTGCCTTCTTGGCAGTTGCCGATCCAGTGCGCAGTGCAATCGCAACGTCGGCAACGCCGCTATCGCGCAAGTTCTGGGCGTGGGCATGACCTTGGCTGCCGTATCCGACGATAACGACTTTCTTGTCCTTGATCAGGCCTAAATCGCAATCGGCGTCGTAATAAACTTTCATGATATTTGCTTTCTCTATTTAAATTCAAATTATAATCAGCTGGCCTCTGGCCCGCGCATCAATCCCACCACGCCCGTTCGGCCGACCTCGACCAATCCGACCTCACGCATCAAAGCGACGAAGGTGTCGATCTTTTCCGGTCCGCCGGTGATTTCAAAAATGAAGCTATTGGTGGTCGCATCGATAACGCGGGCGCGGTAAATGTCGGCAAGCCGCATCGCCTCTATCCGCAAATCACCGGCACCAGAAACCTTGACCAACGCCAATTCCCGTTCGACATGCGGGCCCGCTTCGGTCAGGTCGGTGACCTTGTGAACAGGGACCAATCGTTCGCACTGCGCGATGATCTGGTCGATCACTGGCGGCGGCCCTTTGGTCACAATCGTGATGCGGCTGATTGCGTGATCTTCGCTGATGTCGGCAACCGTCAAGCTGTCGATATTGTATCCGCGCGATGTAAACATGCCAGCGATCCGCGCCAACGTTCCCGCCTCGTTATCAACGGTCAGGGTCAGCACATGGCGTTCGGATATTTCCTGCTTAATATGCATTATACAAGCGCCTTTGCTTCGTCGTCCATCGTTCCGCTGACTTCATCGCTGTTGAGTATCATATCGGTATGCGCCGCGCCCGACGGGATCATCGGAAAGCAATTGGCATTTTTCGTGACGCGGCAATCGAACATCACTGGTCCGTCATAGGCCAGCATTTCGGCGATTGCATCGTCCAGCTTTGCAGGATCGCTGACCCTGATGCCTTTCCAGCCATAAGCTTCGGCGAGCGCGACAAAATCGGGCAGGCTATCAGAATAGCTTTCCGAATAGCGGCTTTCGTAAGTCAATTCTTGCCACTGCCGCACCATCCCCATCCATTCGTTATTGAGGATGAAAACCTTGATCGGCAGGCGATATTGCTTGGCGGTCCCCATTTCCTGAATATTCATCTGGATCGATGCTTCGCCGGCAATATCAATCACCAGCGCGTCAGGATTGCCCAGTTGCGCGCCAATTGCCGCAGGCATCCCGTATCCCATTGTGCCCAGTCCGCCGCTGGTCAGCCACTTATTTGGCCCTTCAAAGTGGAAATATTGCGCCGCCCACATTTGGTGCTGGCCCACCTCAGTGGTTATGATCGGACTTCTATCCTTGGTCGCCGCATACAAACGCTCAATCGCATATTGCGGCATGATCTCTTCGCTTGCCGCCGCATAGCTTAGGCAATCAACCGCACGCCAGCCTTTAATCCTTGCCCACCATTCGTCCAGTCTGGGTTCGCCAAATTTGCGCCCCTTCCAAACATTTATCATTTGTTTGATCGCGGTGCCAACATCGGCGATTATCGGCAAATCAACCGAAACAGTTTTGTTGACCGAGCTGCGGTCAATATCGACGTGAATTTTTATGCTATCGGGTGAAAATGCATCGAGACGTCCGGTAATCCGGTCATCAAACCGCGCACCGAGACACACCATGACATCGCATTGGTTCATCGCCAAATTGGCTTCGTATGTGCCATGCATGCCCAGCATGCCGAGCCATTGATCACTCGATGCCGGAAAAGCGCCCAGCCCCATCAACGTCGATGTAACCGGCGCGCCGGTTAACGCCGCGAACTCCCGCAATGCTTCGCTTGCTTCTGGACCGCTGTTGATGATGCCGCCGCCGGTGTAAAAAATCGGGGCCTTTGCATTGGCGATCAATTCTACGGCACGATTAATATCGGCAAAGTCAGCTTCATGGGCGGGAACAAAGCGCGGCGCCGCATTGCTTTTGGGGCGGGCGCCATCGGCGGTGGCGACCTGTACATTTTTAGGAATGTCGATCACGACCGGGCCGGGACGTCCCTTGGTTGCAATCAAAAAAGCTTCTCTGACCACATTTGCAAGATCGCCCGGATCTTTGACCAGATAATTGTGTTTCGAACAGTGACGGGTAATCCCGACCGTGTCCGCTTCTTGAAACGCATCGCTGCCAATCAGGCTCGTGGAAACTTGCCCAGTAATGACAATCAGCGGGATCGAGTCCAAAAAGGCATCGGCGATACCGGTGACGGCGTTGGTCGCCCCCGGTCCAGACGTCACCAATACAACGCCGGGTTTACCGGTTGATCTGGCATAGCCCTCTGCGGCATGCGCGGCCCCGGCCTCATGCCTGACAAGAATATGTTTGATCTTGGCATTTTGAAAAAGCGCATCATAAATCGGCAGCACCGCGCCGCCGGGATAGCCGAATATAGTGTCCACGCCCAACTCGATGAGCGTTTCGATCAAAATGTCTGCGCCGGATTTTTCCGCCACGTTAAATTCCATTCTTAATGCAATGTTATTCTGCCAGCCAGGGTCTTGATCCAGTCCACAGAACTTACGTTGTCCGCCTATTGCTGCAGTGCAGCAGGTTAGCAAGTGAAGGTTCGCTAGAGGTTAGAAAATGCTATGTCAATCACATTCTTTGAAATAAAGTTACAATTTTAGCCGCCGTTGAGTCATTTATTTCTTCTTCAAACCGCTGCCAACTGCCGGGAGTTTGGTTTCTAAACCAGGTATATTGCCGCTTTGCATATTGCCGCGTTGCCGCCTGACCGCGTTCGATGGCATCGTCCATAGTTATCTCGCCAGCCAACATCGCCGCGATCTCTGGAACCCCTATCGCCCTCATCAATGGCGCATCTTGGGGCAGGCCGCGTTCAATCAATCTGCTAACTTCGCCGATTGCACCGCTTTCGGTCATCGCCAGAAACCGCTCGTCACAGCGGGCATGCAACCATTGGCGCGGCGGCAGCAACAACAGCGGCATCAATTCAATCGATTCCAGAACTCCGCCAACCTTTTCGGCGCGCCAATCGAGCAAGCTGCGGCCCGAGCTGCGGATTACTTCCAGTGCGCGTTTGATCCGGCTGTCGTCATTGGCGTGTAGCTGAGATGCGATTTTATTATCGGACACAGATAACGCCGCATAGGCCGCCTGCGTCGACATTGCGCGGACATCGCTTCGCACTGATGGATCAATATCGGGGACAGGCGCGATGCCGTCCAATAACGTGCGAAGATATAATCCGGTCCCGCCGACCAAAACCGGCAACTTGCCTGCCGCATGGGCGAGCGTGATCTCGGATTTAGCATCGCGCGCCCAATCAGCCGCCGAACAAGGCTTTATGCCATCAAGATAACCAAATAAGCGATGCGGCGCGCTTGCCTTTTCCTGCGCCGTGGGCTGCGCGCTCAACACCGGAATATCACCGTACACCTGCGCGCTATCGGCATTGATGATGACGCACTCCTGCTGTGCCGCAAGACGCAACGAAATTGCCGTCTTGCCGCTGGCGGTAGGACCAGCAATAAGCGCCACCGGAAGCTTGTGTTTAGGATTCGTCATGCCCATCGCCACAATAATAGCAGCAGAAACAGCGGATAGCGGATTAATTTCCGAAGCATGCGATATGCTGCGATCCGTGCAATGTGAGCCCGCTGAAATCAATTGGCTACAAATTGGTAAAGCCGCCGATATTGGCTTCACTGGTGACGTCCAATCGGCACGCGGCGCGCTTGAGCCATTAATGCCGAATGCCGATATTGTCGTTCAACAATCGGAAAGCCGGCGCAAAATGCTGCTTATCTCCGACATGGACAGCACCATGATCACGGTTGAGTGCATCGACGAGCTTGCCGATTACGCCGGGATAAAGCCGCAAATCGCAGAGATCACAGAACGCGCGATGTTGGGTGAGCTTGATTTTGTCGAGGCATTGCGTGCGCGTGTACAATTGCTCGCCGGACTTGATGAGGCGATCATTCAACGCTGCCTGAACGAACGCGTGACGATTATGCCCGGCGCGGAAACGTTGGTGCAAACGATGGCCGGTTGGGGCGCGCGCACCATATTGATCTCAGGCGGCTTCACCCAATTTGCCAACCCCGTCGCCAAACAGATCGGCTTTGCCGAAGCATTTGCCAACCAACTGGAGATAGCGGGCGGCGCGTTAACGGGGCAGGTTTCGGGGCAGATTGTGGATGCCGCAGCAAAACGTGCGCAGTTGGAGGCGTCGGCGCTCACGCTCGGCCTTGGTTTTGACCAAACATTGGCAGTGGGCGACGGCGCGAACGATATCCCGATGATCGAAGCGGCGGGCCTAGGCGTATCCTATCACGCCAAACCAAAAGCCGAAGCGGCTGCCGATTTTGCCATCCGGCATAATGATCTGACCGCGATGCTTTATGCACAGGGCGTGCGCAAGTCGGATTGGGCCTTGTAATGTAGGATTTGTTCTGGGAACGATGGGCTTAGCCGCTTGTTTGGGGCCACGCTCTTTGACATTGTTGGCGGTCAAATCGGTGAAAGCAAAAGCCTACAAAAAAACACGGCGTAGGAAATAATCGAACGCCGTTCTTTCGCAAAAGTTCAAAATAGGCGTCAACCTTGTCAACTAGGTGTCAACTTGGTGCCAATTTGGGCATTTTCAGCCCCTGCCATGTAGGCAAATATTGCACCCTGTTTCCCACTCTGCGGATTGCCCGGCTCCACGATTCTCGAATACCGTTTAGTGCGGGATAGCATTTGACTAAAACAAAACCGTTCGTGCTGAGCTTGTCGAAGTACAGGTTGCTTGTCTCATCCTTCGACATCGACCCGCCGGGAGACAGGACGAACGGAAAGGGAGTTCTTTTGCTCATCCCGCGCCCAACGATATTCCGAAATAATTGATCCCCAATCCGCAGCCGGTGGCTAAATTTCGACCTGACTCCCCAATTCCACCACGCGGTTGGATGGCAGTTTGAAAAACTCCATCGCGTTGGCGGCGTTGCGTAGCATCCATGCGAACATCTTTTCGCGCCAAATCGCCATTCCGGGCAGCTTTGATGCGATCAACGTTTGCCGCGACAAGAAGAAGCTGGTCTGCATCATTTCAAACTTCGGCCCGCAAATGTCGACCGTTGCCAGCGCGGCGGGTACGTCGGTTTCTTCCAAGAAACCATATTGCAGTTTCAGCCGGTAAAAGCCCTGCCCCATGTCGGCGCATTCAATCCGGTTGGCGATGTCGACATACGGCACATCTTTGATCACCACAGTCAGGATCAAGACCCGTTCGTGCAGGACTTTATTGTGCTTGATATTGTGCAGCAAAGCCGATGGTACGCCCGCCGCCGTGGAGGCCATGAAGATTGCAGTTCCCGGCACGCGCTGCGCGCTGTTGGCGGCTGATTTGATGAATATCTCCATCGGCATCGTGCTTTCCGACATGCGTTGCCGCATCAATTGCCGTCCGCGCGACCATGTGGTCAGCAAAGTGAAGATAATCCCCCCGATGATCAGCGGGAAATATCCGCCCGACGGAACTTTAAGCAAGTTTGCGCCAAGATACGCAATGTCGACGATGAAGAACACCAGCAGCACCGGCAATGCTTTCCACTTTGGCCATTTCCACAGCGTCATCAACACCACCGCAAGCAAGACGGTATCAATAAACATCGCGCCGGTAACCGCGATACCATAAGCCGCCGCCAGATTGGTCGACGATTTGAAGAACAACACCAACGTAATCACCATGATCATCAATGCCCAGTTGATCGCGGGGATATATATCTGACCAGCTGCGCTTTCGCTGGTGTGCAATATACGCAGGCGCGGGATGAAGCCCAATTGGATCGCCTGCTGTGTCAATGAAAACGCGCCAGAGATAACCGCTTGGCTGGCAATAACCGCGACCAGGATCGTCAGGATAATGATCGGCAAGCGCACCAAATCGGGCAGCATCAAAAAGAAAGGATCTTTAATCACCGCAGCAGCTTGTTCCGGCGGCAGCGACAATACCATCGCGCCCTGCCCCATATAATTCAGCATCAATGCGGGCAGGACAAATCCGATCCACGCATAGCTGATCGGGCGGCGGCCGAAATGGCCCATGTCGGCGTATAACGCCTCCGCGCCGGTAACCGCCAGCACAACTGAACCCAATGCTATGAATGCTTTAAAACCGTCGATCCGAAAGAAGTTCAGCGCGTTTGCCGGGTTCAGCGTATGCAGGACAATCATCGGGTCTTTGACGAGATAGATCAAACCCAATATGGCCAGAGTCGCGAAATACAGCAGCATGATGGGGCCAAAAAACGCGCCAATTTTGGCGGTCCCGCGCGACTGGATGGCAAACAATCCCAAGATAATGACGACCGATATTATCAGCGTCCAAGGTTTAAATCCGGTGTCAATATATTGCAAACCTTCGGCAGCGGACAGGATCGACATCGCCGGGGTAATCATCGAATCGCCATAGAACAGCGCAGTAGCAAACACGCCGAGCATGATGATCGGCGCGGTCCAGCGAGCGCCCTCGGACTTGCGGTTAATCAGCGCCAACAGCGCCAGACTACCGCCCTCACCCTTATTATCGGCACGCATAATCGTCATGGCATATTTGAACGTCACCACGATCATCATCGACCAGAATACCAGGCTGAGTACGCCGTGGATGTGCACCGGATCGGGGTTAATCGGATGATGGCCGGCAAAAGTTTCCCGGAAAGCATATATGGGGCTGGTACCAATGTCGCCAAAAACGACGCCGATAGCGCCAACAGCTAGTGTCGCCAAGGATGCTTTTTTGTGACCGTGGCCATGCTCCGAACCGGCAGTTTCGGCGTCAGCTGCACCGTCTACTGCATTTTGCGACTCTGCCATTTTACGCCCCTTGGCAATTTAACCCGATGATAGGCCGCTCAATTTTTCTCAAGTCTGACCAAAGTGGACGCGGTTACCACGGCTATAGACAGCGCACAACACCGCATTACATGCGCTTTATGCGCATTTTAAAAACATATTTTCAGTTATTTAAATTCAGTTACCGGGCGACTTGGGAATAGTTGCCTGCAACTTCTTCAACCCGGCCACTTGCGACTCCAGTCGGGCTTTCCATTTTGCTTCCTTTGGCGCGGTATCAAGCAGCCCTTGCCATAGGCCAATGGCAACGTCGATCCGGCCCTCAAACAAGGCAGCCAAACCTTCAAAATAGTCAGGGGCTGGTTGCCGCGGGGCCAGTTCTTTCGCCCGGTCAAACGCAAATTTGGCAGGCGGCGACATTTGACCCTCGCTGGCCAACATCACCTGCAATCCCAAACCCGCCCAAAGATCGGCGTTCTGTGGATGCCGCTTTATCCCCGACCGGATGTAAGACGCCGCCAGTTGATAGTCGCCATCGCGCGCATACGCGTCCGCAAGGATAAGATATGGGCGGGCATTGCTGAAAGTCTGATCCATTTCCGAACGGGTCTGAATCAGTGCTTCTGCGGTTCGGCTCTTTTCCACCAATTGCTGGGCGGGGGCGCCAGCGATGCCAGGATTCCCCTGCCACGCATATCCGGCAGCCGCCAACACGATCGCAGCCGCCGCCGCTTCCTGGGTGCCGCGCGGTATTTTGCCAAAATAAGTAAGCGCGGCAAATGTCGCCAAACCGAGTGCCAGCATGACTATCCAGCCCATCATGGCTTAGCTGCCTTAAACAATCCGCGCGACATCCAAAAACCCGCCGCCAAAAAGACCAACGGCGCAAACCATAACATTATGGTCAACCAATTTAGCGGCGGATCAAAGCTGACCCAGTTGCCATATCGCGATATCATCCACGAACGAATGGCTTCAGGCGGCTCGCCTTTCTGAATTCTCTCGCGCACCTCGCTGCGCATCGCGGATGCAATCGGTGCATCGCTATCGGCAATGGATTGCCCCTGACATTGGATACAGCGCAGGGTTTCCATCAGCTCCATGGCGCGCGCCTCTTGGGTAGGTTCGGTTAGCTGTTGATTTGCATAAGGCGCATCGACGCCAGTTCCCTGCGCGCCAAGCGGGGCGGCCAAAAACATCAACGCTAAGAGAATGCCGCGCTTCATTTCGCTTCCCGCAGCTTTTGCAGCAACAGCGGAACATGTTCGGGGCGAATGTCGCCAACATGCTGATACAATATCAAACCATCGCCGCCAATAACATAGGTTTCCGGTACACCCGAAGAACCCAAGGTCAACTGCAATTTCATATCCGCATCCGCGCCGATCCGCGCAAACGGGTTGCCATATTGGGTTAGAAACGCGGTCACATCCTCCGGCTTGTCGCGGATCGCAACCCCGAATATTTCTGCACCCTGTGCTTTTAATGCCTCAAGCTGCGGTGCCTCTGCCTTGCATGGGATACACCAGCTTGCGAATATATTCAGCAGGCGTGGCTTGCCATCGGCAAAATCTTCGGCACCCAGCTTCAACGTGTTGCTTGTTGCCGCAGGCAGATCGAATTTGGGCAGCGGCTGCCCGATCATATTGGAATAGACAGTGTCATCCTTGGGCCGCAGCAGGCCGTAGATCGAAATACCGGCGATAAATGCCAGAAACGCCAGCGGCAGCCAGATCAATACCCGGCGCATCAATCCATGCTCCATTCGGTGTCGCGGCGTCGCCATTTGACGCCGCGAAACATCCTGCTGAACAGGCTCAAAAATCCACCAAAAGCTATCAGCCCGCCGCCTAGCCAGATCAAGGAAACGAACGGCTTCCACCACAGCCGCACTTGCCAACGCGTGTTTTCGCCCGGTGCTGGTTGAGAAATCACGGCATATAGCTGACCATTCCAGCGCGTAAGCAGTGCAGCTTCGCTCGTTTGCTGCACCGGCGTGAAGAAATTGCGCGCTTGCGGTTGCAGAATAAAGGTTTCCGTGCCCTTGGTAGCCGCCAATTCGCCTTCAAGCGCGACCCAGTTATCGCCGACTATTGGCGACACGTTGTTCAATTTGACCTTCCAATCGCCGACTTCACGCACTTCACCAATTTTCATTGCGGACAGGTTTTCGCTTGAAAAACCAGACTCGCTGGCCATGCCAAAGACCGAGACTGCCAATCCAAAATGCGCAATTACCATACCAAATTGTGTGAGCGGAACACGCGCCAAGTTTTTGCCCCACAGCGGCATCAGTGACGCGAGCGCCAAACCGGCAGCCAAAGATAGCGAAACAATTGGCATCACGCCTGCATCCGGCTTTATCATCGCAGCGGCAATCGCTGTGACTATCACCAGAAGCAACGGAGCAATCAAGCGGCCGCGCAATCGAAATTTGCTGTCTTGTCGCCACCGCAGCATTGGGCCAAACGCCAATAGCAGCATCAATATCAGCGCGATGGGAGAGGCGGCCTTGTTGAAATAAGGAGGACCGACCGAAATCTTACTGCCCAACGCCTCGGCCAATATTGGATACAGCGTTCCGATCAAGACAACTCCCAATATTGTGCTGAGCAGGATATTGTTTCCGACAATCGCTGCTTCGCGGCTGAGTAGATTGAAAGTCTTGCCTTGCGACACGCCGCCGATGCGCAGCGCAAACAAGCAAAAGGCACCGCCGACATAAAGCAAAAGCAGCGCAAGAATGAATGCGCCTCGTTCAGGATCAACGGCAAATGCATGAACGCTGGTTAAAATGCCCGAGCGGACAAGGAACGTTCCGGCCATCGACATCGCAAACGCTATCAACGCCAGCATCACGGTCCACGCGCGCAACGCATCGCGCGTCGCCAACACGCTGACCGAATGGAGCAATGCCGTGGCCGCCAACCATGGCATTAGCGACGCGTTCTCAACGGGGTCCCAAAACCACCAGCCGCCCCATCCCAGTTCGTAATAGGCCCAGTAACTGCCTGCCGTGATCCCCAGTGTCAGGAATATCCATGCCCCCAACGCCCAAGGCCGCATCGCACGGGCAAATGCAGGGCCAACCTTTCCGGTCAGCAATGCACCAACAGCAAAGGAAAATGCCACCGATAGTCCGACATAGCCAAAATATAGCGTCGGCGGATGGAACGCGAGGCCAATGTCCTGCAACAACGGGTTCAGCCCCGCGCCGCTCTGTGCAGCCGGATTGAGGCGCTCAAACGGATTTGAAGCCAGCAATAGGAATGCAAAAAAGCCGATCGCCAAAAAAGCCTGCATCATCAGCGTCGCGTTCAGCGTCCTTTGATCGAGCCGCTTTTCAAACATCGCAACCGCTGCGCCCGCAGCCGACAATATCGTCACCCACATCAACATGGAGCCTTCGTGATTGCCCCACGCCCCGGCGAATTTAAATATGCCGGGCTTGTCGATATGACTGTTGCTGGCGACCAAAAGCACCGACAGGTCGGTGACCCAGAATAGCCACAGCAACGCCAAAAAAGAAACAATGCAGAGCAATCCTTGCATCAGCGCAACGGGCCGCGTCATTGCCAAGAATGCATCGCCCTTGCCCGCAAACGCCAGCAATCCGGCGACAACTTGCAACAACGCCAAGCCTGCGGCGAGCCATAAAGCGGCAAGTCCGGCTTCAGCGATCACTCTTTCAGGCTTTTCTTGGTCTGGCTTGCCGCTGTCATATCAACGTCCTGCAATTCCCGGGGAACATAGTTTTCGTCATGCTTGGCCAGCAGACTTTCTGCCACAAATGTTCCGTCCGCATTCAACCTGCCATCGGCAACTACACCCGATCCCTCGACAAACAGATCAGGGGTAATCCCGCGATACTGCGCCAAAACTTCGCCGTCCCGGTCTTGCACACGAAAGTTAATGGTAACGCCGTCTTTTGCACGTACAATTGAACCGAGCTTTACCATACCGCCCAGCCTGACAGCTTGACCGGTCGGCACGCGGGCCTTCGCCAATGTCGTCGGCGTGTAAAAATAGGACGCTTCCTTACGCAACGCAGACGCCGCCAAAAGCCCCGCAGCCAAGAGGGCTATCAGCGCCAACACAGCCAAAATAAGCCTTTGGTTCTTCGCTTTCATCTATCGGTCAGCCGCGTTTCTGCAGATCGTCGGCCAAATCTTCTGACCTGCGCATGCTCAAATAGCTGGACAGCAGCAACCAGCCCAAGCCCAGACCGGTTACTATGTAGGCTGCGATGACAAAACCATGATGGTTCATGCGATCAATCCTCTGCCAATCGGCGCATCCGCGCATCTATTTTTACTTCAGCGAGTGCAGCGCGCATCCGCATCAACACCACCGCCGCGAATATCAGACTAAAGCCGACGACTGCGGCAAACAAAGGCCATAGATAGGCCGGATCTATGCTGGAGCCGCCCAGCGTTATGCTGGCCTTCTGATGCTGGCTTTCCCACCAAATCACTGATCTGTTGATGATCGGGATATTGACCGCACCGATGACGCCAAACACAGCCGCTGTCCGGCTTACATTGCCCTTTTCACTGCTGGCATTGGCCAAAGCGATGTAGCCGAGGTAAAGGAAAAACAGCACCAGCATCGACGTCAAACGTCCATCCCAAACCCACCAGGTGCCCCATGTCGGCCGCCCCCAAATCGAACCTGTGATCAAACAAATCGCCGCAAACATCGCACCCGGAAACGCAGCAGCTCGCGCGGCAATGCCTGCCAGCGGGTGCCGCCAAACCAATTGCATTATGCTGGCCACCGCAATCGCCATCCAGCCTGCCATACCCAGCCACGCGGCGGGCACATGAACGAACATGATTTTGACTGTTTCGCCCATCAATCGCTCAGTCGGCGTGCCAAACGCGCCCCAGGCCAGTGCCACAATCACCAATATTATACCCGGCCAGAACAGAGCAGGCGTTAGCGGTCTTGCAATGCGCAAGAATTTGGCAGGATTGGCGAAACGATGCATACAAGAGAACGGTTAGGCGTTTGGCGGCGCCGCTTCAATCAGGAAATGATGCAAAGTGCAGCGCGGTGATATTATTTAGCACAACCGGCAAAATTACCGCCCAATCAGGCGCTGCGCCATCTTGTCGGCGACAACAGCAGATGGCACGTCATCCGATTGGCTTTCATCCCAAATCGCATGCAAGCGCGCAGGTATCATATCTATTCGCGCATTCACCTCATCAACCGGCGATTGGGACAGATACTCCAGCCCAACGTTGATGATCCCGCCTGCATTGATCACATAGTCGGGCGCGTATAATATCCCGCGATCATACAGCCGCTGCGCATCATCTGGTGACCGCATCTGGTTGTTTGCGCCGCCCGCAACCACCGCCACGTCAAGCGCAGTTATGCTGTCCGCAGTTAAAATCGCGCCAAGTGCATTGGGGCTAAAGACATCGGATTTGATCGTCATGATTTCATCCAAACTTGCCATTGCCGCCCCGGTTTCAGCCGCCAATGATGCCAGTTTGACCGCGTCGATATCGGCAAGTGTCAATTTTGCGCCGTCGGCGGCAAGCAAGCGGGCAACGCCGCCGCCAACGCTGCCTATGCCTTGGATCGCGACATGAACGCCCGACATGTCAGTAACGCCCAACCGGCGATACGCCGCCGCCTTTATGCCCAGATAAACGCCGCGAGCCGTAAATGGCCCGGGATCTCCGCCTGCTGTTTTTGCGTCGGTTACTGGTAATCCGGACACATGCCTGGTTTCTTTGGCAATCGCGGCCATATCCGCGTCGGTCATTCCAACGTCTTCGGCGGTGACATATTTGCCATCGAGCGATTCTATCGCGCGCCCAAACGCGGCCAGTAATTCGGCGGACTTAACTTTGGCCGCATCCGCCAAAATGACACCTTTACCGCCGCCAAGCGGCAATCCAGCCATTGCATTTTTGTAACTCATTCCGCGAGACAGCCGCAGAGCATCGATCACTGCGGATTGTTTGTCGGCATAATGCCAAAACCGGGTACCACCGGCGGCTGGGCCCAAATGCGTGGAGTGAATGGAGATAATTGCACGCAAGCCTGATTTTGCGTCTTCAAACATATGCACAGATTCATGCGCATCAAAATCAGGCAAATCCCATATCGCGGACATATCTGTGCTCTTCCGTTGTGGCGGCGCGCTGCCTGTGCCGCGTAAATTAATTACAGCGATTGGTAATAATATTACAGAGAGGTTTTGTCACCCCTTTAAACTGCACACGAGCCTCCGCGCTGGAGACATCTAAGCATAAGGAAAAATGGGGCGACCGACGGGACTTGAACCCGCAACTTCCGGCATCACAAGCCGGTGCTCTAACCAATTGAACTACGACCGCCATAGCGCCATTTAGGCAGGCACGCTCCATAAGATCATCGCAGGCAGGGCGTCAAGTGATATTGCCGCCGCATATAGAATGCAGCGGCTATCACCATGGCCAGCCATACGACGAACGCATTATTTCTTGAGGCTAAGACCGCCAAAACGCTTGTTAAACTGGGCGACACGGCCGCCAACATCCAACATGCTGCCACGTCCGCCAGTCCAAGCTGGATGCGACGATGGATCGATTTCAAGGGTCAGCGTGTCACCCTCTTTACCATAGGTTGACCGCGTTTCGTAAACGGTGCCGTCTGTCATCTGCACCTTGATCATGTGATAATCGGGATGAATTCCAGATTTCATGTGTGTTACTCCAAATATGGAACTGGTTACCGACCAGATCCTAGGAAAATAGAAGCGCTGCCCTTAACGGGGCCGCGAAGGAATGGCAAGGACGGTTTTGTTAGTTTGCGGGAGTTAACGTTAGGATAGCGTCATTCGCAAATTTCTTTTCATTAATTGGCGCGATGTAACGTAATCCGTCGCGCTTGCTAATAGCTGCACCTTCGTATTTGTCGCCATTCACAAATACCGACGAAATCGGAGCCGGGACGGAAAAATAAAATCCAATTTTAGTGGAACTACAACCGCCAAGGACGCCAAATCCAGCTTGCAGAAATATTGAAACAGTTGACTTTAATCCAGCCCACATCACCCGACATTCTAGCCGCAGATCGCCCATTCGGCGGGTATTCGGCGTGTAGGCTTTACTGAATACAAGCGGTTTGATTTTAATCGAGGTTTTTGCGCGGTTTGCAATTAATTGAATTGTTTTGGTTTTCCCTGACAAGGGAGGCAGCGCAAAAATCCCATCCTTATCTAAAACAATGTCGATCAATTCGTCACCCATCCGAAGCGAAAGCGAGATGTCTTGCAGAGGCTCATTCTGTGCCGATTGCACTTGAAACAATAGCTTTCCGCCGGGCGCAAATTCAGCGGCTCCATCATTAAACGCCTCCACCATAGCTTTCAGCGATTTGCCGTTCAGTTTGAAGTTTGAACTACTTCCCACAACGACGATCTCGTTTGCTTCGGCTTCGGTTTTAACTTGAGTTTTGGTTTCAACTTCGGCTTTGGTTTCGGTGGTGGCCGGATCGGGCGATATTTGCGCTTTTGCTATTTGCTGCGCCGATATTACTGCAAACCATGCGATTGCCCAATATTTATAACGCAAAATAGTCACTCTCTTTCTTCAAACTGGCGGATCCGCGATCATGGCCATGAACTCGGCTTCCGATGCAACGTTATCGCCAATCATGGCTTTGCCCGCGAATTTGCACGCCCGCGCGCTCATTTTGGTGAATTTAACGTGCAGGTGCAGCAGGCATCCCGGTTCGACAGGTGCGCGAAATTTGGCGTTGTCGATTGACATGAAATAAACCAACTTGCCCGATCCCGCGAGGCCAAGGCTTTCCATAGCCAAAACACCCGCCGCCTGCGCCAAAGCTTCGATTTGCATCACGCCGGGCATGATCGGACGTCCGGGAAAATGCCCCTGAAAATAATTCTCGTTCATTGTGACCGCTTTGACCGCGACAATGCGCTCATTCAAAACAAGCTCTTCGACGCGGTCAACCAGCAGCATGGGATAGCGATGCGGCAGCACCGCCATCACCTTGCGGACATCATAATTGGCGAAATCGCCCATCTGGGTTAGCGGCTTGTTGGTTGTGCAGGCGCTGGCGTTTGCGGCTGAGCAGCGGCGGCGGCGGAACGTTGTTGTGCGGCAACAAGTTGACCGGGCTGGTAACCTGCTGGCGGTACGATCTGCACGCTTGGTACAAGCACGTTCAGTTCATCAACAATCGCTTTGGTAATATCAACCGTGCCGGCACGCGCGATGACAGCATCCGGATTGACCAACAGGTCGACCTTCTTTTTGTCCATTGCGGTCTTTACCGCAGCGTCAATTTTCAAATTAATTTGATCTTCGACATATACCAAAGCCAGCTCAATCTGTTGCGACAGCTGCGCCAGTTCGGCTTGCGCTTCGCCTTGGCGCTTTTGGAATGCTTGCCCCGTTGGCGTCACCGACTTTTCGGTTGCGCCAGGCTTTTTGGCTTCAGCTTCATAAGCGGCGGCTAACACTTGCAACTCTGCTTGCAATGCCTGTTCACGGGCGGTGCGGGCATCAATCTGCGGCTTGTAAGTCACCTTCATTTGCTCGACCGCTGTCCGATGAGCGTTGGTATTTACCACTGCCCCCCGCACATTGGCGGTTGCAATGCCCAGCTTTGATTGTGCCAACGCCGCTGGAGCCATTGCAGTGAGTGTCATGCCAGCGACTGCCGCGACCATCGCAGCCTTAAGTAAAATCTTCATTAGAATTGTGTTCCCACGTTAAAGGTTATTAATTTGGTATCGTCGCCAGGCTCTTTCAATAGCGCCTTGGCGATGTCGATGCGGAATGGTCCGAATGGTGAGCGCCAGTTGACGCCAAAACCGACCGAGAGACGCGGCTTGATTGAGTTTCCGAGGAAGCGTTCCTGCCGGATGTAAGACGGTGTGCGCGCTGAACCATCTGCATTAACCGCGACCGTTGATACGTCAGCGAATCCTTGGGCATTCACAAACAAAAATTGCGGCATAGAAGGCACGCCAGGAGTTGTCGTTGTTGCAGGGATCGCCGCACTGAACGTTTGCGTATTTGTCAGAATTGGACTGGTCACCCTGAACACCGCACCCGCATCGACGAATATTGATGGGCGCAGACCCAATTCCTTGGCCCCGCTGCCCAATGGGATTTCTAACTCTGCGCGCGTTAAATAATACGCACGGCCACCGATCGCGTCGTCACGAAGCGGTCTGACATTACCTTTTTCGTCTAGCACCGGCGCGTTGATTGCAACCGCACTCGCCCCTGTCCCCAATAGCCCAGGTGCAGTCTGTAACAATTGAATACGAGGTCCGATGCCGCGAATGTCAAAACCGCGAATTTGCGGTTCACCAAGGTAAAAACGGTCGGTTAACCGAACATCATCGATTCCGTTGGCCGCAGAACCGCGATTCTGCAGCGGGTGAATATATCCGCCCTCTCCAGAGAGTGAGAATATAAAGCCCGAATCCGTTACCCTCCAATATTTATTGGCATTGAGTATCGAGCGCACATATTTGACGCTGCCGCCCAATCCCGCAAAATCTTGGGTTAAACTAACGCTGTGCCCGCGCGAGGGACGCACCCGGTTATCCCGCGTATCATAAAGCAGCGTGTATCCTAAAGTGGACGTCGAACGCTTGCCAATCGCATCACACAGAAAACGCCCGGCAAGTTGAGCATCGCAGGTCAAAGGAAGCGGCCCGGTGCCGTCTGGATCGGAGAAAAACTGATTTTGATCCAATGTGACGTTTTCAAAACTCAGGCCATAACGCGCTTGAAAATATAGATACTCATTGATCGGCACGCCGGTGCGAAGTTGAAAACCCGTGCTGGTCTGTGCGTAAGTGGTTTGCCGGTTGCCGCTTTGACCAAAGCTAAAGCTGTTCAAATCGCGTCTAAAAATGTCGCCCGACAACGCAATTGACCGGTCAAAAAGATAGGGTTCTGTAAACCCTATTTCAGCCGATTTGGAATAGCTTGAATATGATACGCTGGCGCGGACCTGTTGTCCTTTGCCGCGAAAGTTGTTTTGTTCGATTGAACCTTGGAAAATAAAGCTCTCCAAGCTGGAAAAACCTGCTGACAATGACAATTGGCCATTTGGCTTTTCTTCAACATTGGTTGTCAAAATAATCCGGTCAGGGCCGCTTCCTTGGGTCTGTTCTACTTCAAGGTCTTCTTGAAAATAACCGAGCGACTTGATTCGGTCGGTTGACCGCTTGACTTGAAAGCTGTTGAACGCATCGCCTTCATTCAACCGGAATTCGCGCCGGATAACCTTATCCTGCGTCAATGTGTTCCCGTTAATGTCGATCCGCTCAACAAATACCCGCGGTGTTTCCGCAACGTTGAACGTGATCCCCATGGTCAGGGTTTCTTTTTCGCGGTCAAACTGCGGGTTTACGTCGGCAAAGGCATATCCGAACAATCCAGCCGTCTCTGACAGGCTTTCAACGGTGTCTTCAACCTGCTTGGCATCATACCAGTCACCTTTTTTCATCCGCAAAGTGGACTGAAGCTGTTCCGATTTAAAGTCGCGGATTTTGCTGTCCACCTTAACGTCACCAAATTTATAGCGGTCACCTTCTTCGACCACGTACGTGATGATAAAATCTTCTTTGTTGGGTGTCAGTTCCGCAACGGCGGAAACCACCCGGAAATCAGCGTAGCCGTTGGTCAAGTAAAATTGCCGCAGCTTTTGCTGGTCAAATGCCAACCGATCTGGATCGTAGCTGGTCCCGGAGCTGAAGAAACGCGATAGCCGCGCCTGTTTCGTGACCATTTCACCGCGCAATTCGCCATCAGAGAATTTCTCATTGCCGATGATGTTGATTTGCCGAACTTTCGATTTCGGACCCTCGGTAATTTCGAAAACAATGTCGACGCGGTTTTGGTCGAGTTGCACCATCTTTGGTTCTACCGCTGCGGCAAACCGGCCCTGACGCTTGTAAAGCTCAACGATACGCGCCACATCAGCGCGGACCTTTGACCGAGAGAAAATCTGGCGCGGGGCAAGTTTGATCTCTGGTTCAATCTTCTCGTTCTTGATGCGTTTATTGCCTTCAAGAATGATCCGGTTCACCACCGGGTTTTCGCGGACCTCGACGACGACCGCGCCATTATTATTGCGAATCGCGGCATCCGCGAACAATTCGGTCGCGTATAAATCCTTGAGTGCTTGGTCGGCCACAGCTTGCGACCATGCTTGCCCGGTACGCAATCGGATATAGGAACGGACGGTGTCGCCTTCTAAACGCTGCGTACCGACAACCGTTATCGACTGGATGATTTCGCCCTGTGCCGCAGCAGCGGCAGGTGGTGCAGCGGCAGGGGGTGCACCCGCTGTTTGAGCCATTGCTGAAACCGGGATCATCATAGTCGATGCCAACAATGAAATTGTAAGGGACTTAAGTTTCATTTTCATCCGATCTGCTGTTCCGGTACTCGATGGCCAAATTGGCCAAGTTTATGCGTCCACAGCTCAAGATGAGCCGCCGTTCCCCCTGCCCGATGAATCGGCGGCAATCAAGCAAACATTGGCGAATTTTATCTGCACACTTCTCACGATCCGAAAACTCCAAATGATGCCAAATCATTAAATGTTACCATCAGCATAAAGCCTATCAGCATTGTAAACCCTGCACGGAATGCCCATTCCTGCACCCGCTCTGTCGCCGGGCGCCTGCGCACAGCTTCAATCGCGTAGAGCAGCAAATGGCCACCATCGAGCATGGGAATTGGCAGCAGGTTCATGAACCCTAAGTTAATCGAGATCATTGCCGCCAGCCAAACAAACGCCGCAAAGCCCAAAGTGAAATGCTCGCCAGATACTTTGGCAATTTTAAGCGGGCCGCCAAGCTCTTTGACCGAACGCTGTCCTCTGATCATTTGTCCAATTGTCTTAAGCGTTAAGCGGACGATGTTGACCGTCTCTAAAGTCGCAATAAACGGTGCTTTCCACATACTGACTTCTTCAATTTTAACTTTCGAGGAAGAGAGACCTAGCAACCCTCGTCGCATTTCATTGCCAAACTTGTCGCGTTCTACCGATACTGCAATTGCGACATTCTTCTCAATTGTTGCCCCACCGCGTTCAATTTTTATCGGAACGGTTTCGCCGGGGTAGATTGACACTTCGGTTGCCAATTCTTGAAAGCTGTCAACGTTTGTACCATTGATGCTGACGATTCTGTCGCCGATCATAATACCTGCCTTGGCCGCCGCGCTAGCAGGTTGGATTGCGGATGCGATCGGCGGATTGACCATTTGACCATAAGTCACAAGAAAACCTGACAGCAAAATTATCGCAAAGATAAAATTGATCGCTGGCCCGGCAAAAACAATCGCGGCCCTTTGCCAAAGCGGTTTCGACTGAAACGTCTGATTTCGCTCAATCTCAGACAATTTATGCCAATTTTCATCGGGCTTACCGGCTGGATTCATATCACCAGCAAACTGCACATATCCGCCCAGCGGCAGCGCGCCGACGCGCCACAATGTGCCTCGTTTATCCACCCTGCCCCACAATTGCGGGCCAAAGCCAATGGAGAATTTCTCCGCCTTTACGCCGCACCAACGGCCCACCCAGTAATGGCCCATTTCATGCACAACCACCAATGTGCCAATCAGCACAATGAATGCGAACAACGTCACCAAAATATTCGGGCTTTCAAGCGGCATTATGTAGTTCCTCAATCATGGCGTTCGCATAGCGCCGCGCATCTGCATCGATGCTGAACAAGTCGTCCAGCGATTCAGGCGCGGCGGGACAATAATGATCCAGCGTGTTTTGGCAAATTGCGGCGATTTCTAGAAAGCCAACTTGACCGCAAAGGAACGCGGCCACCGCAATTTCATTGGCAGCGTTCAATATCGCGGGTTTTGCACCGCCGTCTTGGATGGCCATACGTGCAAGAGCAAGGGCCGGGAAGCGCACCAAATCAGGCGCTTCAAAATCAAGTTTTGCGATCTTGGAAAGGTCCAATGGCGTGCAATTGGTCGCGATCCGGTCCGGCCAAGCCAATGCACTGGCAATTGGGATGCGCATATCCGGCGACCCAAGCTGCGCTATTGTCGAGCAATCGACAAATTCCACCATCGAATGAATTACCGATTGCGGATGCACCAAAATGTCGATTTTATCGAGGCCGACCGGGAACAAATGATACGCCTCGATCAGCTCCAACCCCTTGTTCATCATCGTCGCTGAATCGACGCTGATCTTGGCCCCCATATCCCAATTGGGATGGGCGACCGCCTGTGCCGGGGTGACGTTACGCATTTGATTGAGCGTTAAGGTGCGAAACGGTCCGCCGCTGGCGGTCAGAGTAATTTTGCGGACTTGATCAATACGTCCGCCCGCAAGACATTGGAATATCGCATTATGCTCACTGTCCACGGGCAGCAACGTCGCGCCCGTGCGCGCCACCGCCGCCATCATCATCGCGCCCGCCGAAACCAAAGCCTCTTTATTGGCCAGCGCAACAGTTTTGCCCTTCTCAATCGCCGCCAATGTCGGTTTCAGACCAGCGCAGCCAACAATCGCCGCCATCGTCCAATCTGCGCCCATTTGCGCAGCCGCGATAAGCGCAGCTTCGCCTGCCGCCGCTTTGATGTTGGTTCCGGTCAGTGCGGCCTTTAATGCAGGATACGCTTCCTCTTCAGCGACCACCGCGATTTCGGCGTCGAACTCTATGGCCAGCTTGGCAAGGTCTGCGGCGTTGGAGTTCGCTGTAAGCGCGATGATCCGATACGCACTGCGGTGCTGGCGCACGAGGTCGAGTGTGGACAAGCCGACCGAACCGGTAGCGCCGAAGATGGAGAGGGTGCGGGAGGTCATCGGCTAACTCAAAAGCTCCATCACCCCAAGAACAAATAGCACCGACAAATGCCCGTCCAGCCGGTCTAACAATCCGCCATGGCCAGGGATTAGTTTGCCCGAATCCTTTACTCCGGCACGGCGTTTCATCCAGCTTTCCAAAAAGTCGCCTGCTTGCGCGACTATAGCGATGCCAGCGCCAATGGGAGCTGCGAGTAGCAATGCCGGAAGAAATGGTGGCCCCTTAACAACTAACTGTGATGTAACCAACGCAATCAAAACCGTTGCGGCGATGATACCGCCGAAAAGCCCTGCCCAAGTTTTGTTAGGGCTAATACGAGGTGCAATTTTTGGCCCGCCGATCGCTCGCCCTGAAAAATAGGCTCCAATATCTACTGCGATCACTAGCGCAATCACCAATACTGCTAAGGATAACCCAGATAGAAAGTCGCCATTGCGAAGCTCAATTAGGGCCCGGCATGCTACAGAAATGTAGATGATGCCCAGCAGCATAAGTGCAGCGCGCCAAAAGACTGTGCTAACCAGTTTTTGCACTAATCCCCAATATTCCCAAAGCAGGCCTATCGCCAACAAAGCCGTGAACGCCATAAACACGACGCCGCCCGCCCATAATGCGCCGCCAGATACGATGATCATAACCAGCGCCGATAATGCGCGGACTTTTAGATCAGATTTCTTTGAGGATGCTGTGGTCGTAGTCATATACCTCCCCTCCTCTTTAGGGGAGGGGCAGTGAGACTTGCCAGCTTACTGGCTAGTCGCAGCGGGGTGGGGCGCTTCCGCCCTTGCGCAATACTGACAGTCCCCACCCCAACCCCTCCCCTGAAGGGTAGGGGCTTCAGTACAGCGCACAATTCATCCCCAGGGCTGCCTGTAAATCGTTCACTCATCGCCCGCCATACCTTCGTTCGCGGCCTGCAAACTCTTTCAGCGCCTGTCCAAACTCTTCCTTGCCGAAATCGGGCCACAACGTATCGGTGAACCAGAACTCGGCATACGCCGCTTGCCACAGCATGAAGTTTGACAGCCGGTGTTCGCCCGATGTGCGGATCAACAAATCAAGTGGCGGCATGTCGGCGGTATCGAGATTGGCCTCAATCGCTTCCGCCGTAATCGCGCCGTCCAGCGCCGCCGCGTTGGCCGCACGTACCATCTCGTCCTGTGATCCATAATTCAGCGCAACCGCCAATGTCGTGCGCTTATTGCCCGATGTTCGCGCAACCGCATCTTCAATCATTTCGACAATATCGGGCGCGAGCGCCTTGTAATTACCAATTATTTTTAAGCGAACATCGTTGGCTTCAAACTCGGCAATGTCTGATTTGATATAAGCGCGCAGCAATCCCATCAGGTCACTAACTTCGTCCTCTGGCCGTTTCCAATTTTCGGATGAAAACGCATACAGGCTCAACGCTTCTAGCCCGAAATCGCCTGCCGCGCGCACGATATTGCGCACCGCTTCTACTCCGCGTTTGTGGCCCATCGCGCGGGGCAGATGGCGTTGCTTTGCCCAGCGGCCATTGCCGTCCATGATGATGGCAACGTGGCGGGGAAGGCCTTTTGCAATGCTCACGGCTTTATTGCTTTCAAAGCATAGCCAAAAAACCGTAGCACTGAGCTTGTCGAAGGGCGCTTCACAGACAGACGTGCTTCGACAGGCTCAGCACTACGGTTTGAAGGAAGGCACAGCAAAATCACTGGCTCAAAATTTCCTTTTCCTTTGCACCCGCCGCATCGTCCACCGCTTTGATCATATCGTCGGTGATTTTCTGCACTTCGGTTTCCAGCCGCTTGCGATCATCTTCGCTAATGTCTTTTTTGTTTTCATCGGTTTTCAGCGCATCATTGCCATCGCGCCTGACATTACGGATCGCGATTTTGGCCTTTTCCGCATATTGCCCGGCAAGTTTCGCCAACTCCTTGCGCCGCTCTTCGGTCAAATCCGGAATTGGTAATCGCAGCGTTTGCCCCTCGGTAATCGGGTTCAATCCCAAACCAGCAGAACGAATGGCCTTTTCAACCGGCGTTACGTTGGAGCGGTCCCATACCTGCACCGTTAGCATGCGCGATTCCGGCGCGCTGACCGTGGCGACTTGGTTGAGCGGCATGTGCGATCCGTAAACCTCTACCACCACGGGATCGAGCAAGGTTATATTGGCGCGTCCGGTCCGCAGCCCGCTAAGATCGCCCTTAAGCGATTCAACGGCACCTTTCATGCGTCGTTCAATGTCTGCCTTATCATATTGTGGCACAGTCTTTCCCCTTTTATCTATTCAGCCTGCATTGGACACGGTCGTACAAACGCCGGTGCCATTCAATACTTTTGCCAGATTTCCCTGCTCCCGGATCGAGAATACCACGATCGGAATATCATTGTCACGGCACAAGGCAACGGCGCTGGCGTCCATAACTTTTAAATTGTCGGAAAGCACACGGTCAAAACTCAGCGTTTCATAGCGTACTGCATTCGCGTCCTTCTTTGGATCGGCATTGTAAACACCGTCAACGCTGGTGCCTTTGAGCAACGCATCGCATTTCATTTCGGCAGCGCGCAGAGCGGCCCCTGAATCGGTTGTGAAATAAGGCGCGCCAACTCCGGCGGCGAAAATAACCACCCTGCCCTTTTCCAAGTGACGTTCGGCGCGGCGGCGGATCACAGGTTCACAGACCTTGTCCATCTCAATTGCCGATTGCACCCGCGTTGGCACGCCCAATTGTTCGAGTGCATTTTGCATCGCCAGCGCGTTCATGATGGTCGCCAGCATGCCCATGTAATCGGCCTGTGCCCGGTCCATGCCCTTGGCTGCGCCCGCCATACCGCGAAAGATATTGCCGCCGCCAATGACCAAGCATATTTCAAGCCCGGTTTCTTTGGCCGCTTTAATCTCGCCAGCCATGCGCGCAACCGTGTCAGGATCGATACCAAAGGCACCGTCGCCCATCAACGCTTCGCCGGATAACTTGAATAGGATGCGGCGATAGCCAGATTTGCTCATGATGTCCTCACCCCGATTTTTATACAATAATGGCGCATAGCTATAGGAGCCACGCGCCATATCGCCAAGGGGTTCGCCGCAGTTTTTTGCGGCAAAATCCCTTTATGTTTACAAGCCTGCGGCTGCCGCCACTTCTGCTGCGAAATCGCCGACTTCTTTTTCGATGCCTTCGCCCAATTGGAACCGGACGTAATCGGTCAACACAATCGGCTTACCAGCGGTTTTGCCTGCATTGGCAACCACGTCGGCAATCGGCGTTTTGCCGTCCATCACGAACAGCTGGCTAAGCAAAGCGTTTTCTTTGGCGAACTTCTTGATCGAACCTTCAACCATTTTTTCAACGATATCGGCTGGCTTACCTGATTCGGCTGCCTTTTCGCGCGCGATGCCGCGTTCACGTTCCAACGTGTCGGCATCCAAGCCGCTTTCGTCGAGCGACAATGGAAATGCCGCCGCGATGTGCATTGCGATCTGTTTGCCAAGGCCGTCGAGCGTTTCGGCGTCAGCTTCGCTTTCCAACGCTACCAACACGCCGATGCCGCCCATGCCAGCTGATGCCGCATTGTGGACGTAAGATACGACGCGGCCGCTATTTACCGAGACCGACTTCACGCGGCGGATAACCTGGTTTTCGCCGATGGTGGCGATGTTGCTGGTCAGCTTTTCTTGAACGGTTTCGCCATCGGCATAGGCAGAGGCCAAAATTGGTTCAACATCATTGCCGCCCATATCCAATGCCACGCCCGTGACTTTGCGGACAAAATCCTGGAACTGTTCGTTTTTTGCGACAAAGTCGGTTTGGCTATTCACTTCGATTGCAGTGCCCTTGGTGCCGGATACGGCAACGCCAACAAGCCCTTCCGCAGCGGTGCGGCTCGATTTTTTGGCAGCCGTCGCCAAACCTTTTGAGCGCAGCAGATCTACCGCTGCTTCAATATCACCAGCGGTTTCAGTCAAAGCCTTTTTAGCATCCATCATGCCCGCGCCCGAACGGTCGCGGAGTTCTTTCACAGCAGCGGCAGTAATCTCGGCCATGTTTTGTGTCCTTTAAAATTCAACAGTGTTTAATACTGTCATCCCCGCATAAGCGGGGATCCATGGAGAGATTTCACTCCAAAAGTGGTGTCATTACACCATGGATTCCCGCGAACGCAGGATTGACATTTATCTTCTTACGCCTCGGCGGCAGGAGCAACCTCTTCAGCAGCAACAGCGGCGACTTCAGCGGCAGGTGCAGCCTCTTCGGCAGCAGGAGCGGCTTCAGTCAAAGCTGGTTCAGCAGCAGGCTCAACTTCCGCGCCCACATCAACGCCGGCAGTCACCTTTTGCTTCACATTGCCCTGCGTCGCCGCAGCGGCAATTGCTTCACAATATAAACGAATGGCGCGCGCGGCGTCGTCGTTTGCAGGAACCGGGAAGGCAATTCCGCTTGGATCAACGTTTGAATCGAGGATCGCGATGACCGGAATGCCCAAAACATTGGCTTCCTTGATTGCGAGTTCTTCTTTGTTGGCGTCAATAACGAACATCACGTCCGGAATACCGCCCATATCGCGAATGCCGCCGAGTGACATTTCAAGCTTGTCACGTTCACGCGTCATTTGCAGCGTTTCTTTCTTGGTGAAGCCAGTGCCGTCACCCGAAAGCTGTTCTTCCAGCGTTTTCAGTTTTTTGATCGAATTGGAAATGGTTTTCCAGTTGGTCAACATCCCGCCGAGCCAACGATGGTTGACGAAATGCTGATTGGAAGCGCGCGCCGCATCGGCGATCGGGCCTTGCGCCTGACGCTTTGTGCCGACGAACAAGACCTTGCCGCCATGGGCAGCAGTCTGTGCGACGAAATCCAGCGCGCGGGCAAACAATGGCACCGACTGCGACAGATCAAGAATGTGGATGCCGTTGCGCGCGCCAAAAATATATGGCTTCATGCGTGGGTTCCAACGGTGGGTTTGGTGGCCGAAATGCGCTCCGGCTTCAAGCAATTGCTGCATGGTGACGACTGGTGCCGCCATAGTACTTCTCCTTCCGGTTGATCCTCTGGGAAACTAGAACTTTGCCTCGGCCATTAAGATCGAGGGTCAGCACCGGTATGTGCGTTTCCCATGTGGTTTGAATGCGCGCCGTTAAAGGCAGCGGTTGGATTCGTCAAGTGTGAAAGACCAATGCAACAATCCGCAGCCTGCCAACGGCGCGCGTTCTGCGGGATTGTTGCAATTAGGCCGCTCGTTCAACCCTGCTTAGTTGATCCACTGTCCCGTGCCAGTGCTTTTACCACCCTTTGCATGATTGGTCAGGCTGCCGCGCCGCCCCTTGTAAACGCCGGTTTTGCCATATAGCCCGCCAACGCAACTATTTTCCGTCGGTCCCAAGATATCACAGCCAAACACCACCGAATAATCACCATCGGTTGCGGAGACGTTGCAGATTGAGTGCATTTTAAACACCGAATCTGTGGGCGGCGTTGTCATTGAGACGCAAACAAATTTGGTCTTGGTCTTGCCGCCGGTCGATGTCGTGCCTTGGGACGTGCCGGTAAAGTAGCTGCCACCATAGCTGCTGCCATCGGCGCGCGTACCGCCCACGGACACCGGTGGACCGTCCATTTGCGATTCAAAGGTGAATGTTTCTGCGTGGGCGTTGCTGCCAGCCAAACAGGCCAATACGGCCACAAATTTTAAGTATCTTTGGGTCATGCTAGTTCTCCTCCATTCAAGAAAGATTGACAACATTGTCAGCTAGCGACCCTGATATTACCGCATTCCTATCCCGCCTTAATGGCAGATTATTAGAGAATGACCGGCATCCAGCATCAAAAAACTGCGCCTGAAAATCGAAAGTGTCGAGTCATTAAAATGCCACTGAATTTACAATATCTTGCATGTGCGGATTCGGTGCGACTCACTTCTATTGTTTTGGCAAACATCAAAATAGTGATTGACAGTACGGAACATATAGTGAACATGACGCAAATGTTGTTCATCTCCGCGAAAGCTTTCTGTGTTTAAGGGTACAGAACTACCGGGGGCAAAATAAGGATCCGGTTTTATGTTGGTAATTGTCGCTACCTTGTTTTTGTTGGCCATCTGCGCTTCCGCGTTGGCAATTTTCGGGACCATCTCAAACAGCATGCCTCGCATCATCGAGGTTTTGGACAGCCGCGGAAAACCCGCGCTGCGTTCACGCACAATCCATATTGGCGCACTGCGATCAACCGTCGCTTCTAGTAACGCGGCCGGTAACGCAGCCGCGTTGACCACCCGCCCCCGCTTGGTGGTGAATAACAATGCACCGGCAATGCAAGTTCCCGGCGACGCCGATCTGGGCTTGCCTTTGGCAGCTTGAGGGTTTGGTTATAGTGGCAGGCTAGTTGGGCATGCGCGATTCCAAATGGTCGGCAACGTCATACGACAAGCGAGACAATATTTGAGCGCAACAAATCTGGGCATGCTGAAATCTTGCCCAGTTCCGCCATCCAGCAGTATCCCCAGTGTAACGAAGTCGGTCCCTGTTTTGTCATGGTGATACGAGCCACTGTGACTCCCCGTTTCGATCAAATTGCCGAGGTCCGCTTACGACAAGTTTGCGGAAGCTCGAAAAGCCTACGGGTGCGCACAAAAGCGGTCGTTCGCGAAGAGTTTTCACGAAAGCGAAGGGATCTTCGCGGACGTAGGCCAAAAGTGGGATTGATTGTCGGAACGTTCATCTTGGCGACATCCGCAAGCGGTTCAAGTCAACTTCAAGCGACGCGGCTTACTGCTGCCCGTATCGAAACTTGTTGACTCGGAAGCTAATATGATCACCAAATGTCGAGCCACTGACCAGGAGAGTCGGGATGAGACGAGTTATTCTTAACGCTACCGTTGCGATCGCCTGTATATTTGCTCTTGGTAGTACGACCTTTGCCCAGCCAAGCAGTGAACCCATGGCATTGGATTTCGCTGAAGCACTGGCGATCGACGCAAAAATCTACGCCGAGCTTTACCAGGTCAACTTCGATGAAGCGGTCAGGCGGCTGAGCGTGATGGCATCAACGAACGAAAATGTGGTTGAAGAGGCTGCAAGCCAGGGTGCGGATTTCGGCGGCGCCTATTACGATAATGTAACCAGTGACTTTGGCGTTGTCGTGCGAAGAAAGGGGCAGTCGCGGACCGACAAAACTGTCATTCGCCGGGGCAATGCCGAGCTTCGGGCTCGAAGCAAGGCCGACCGCGAAGCGCGGCGTGCCGAACGCCGGGCCTTGCGCGCTAAGTTCAGTGTTGCCGATGCCGAGGTTGAATCCGCTGAAACAATCCTGGCGCAGGATACCACCTATAAAATCCGGTTTCGCGGTGGTGCTGCCAAGAGTTTGAAGGAATTGAGCGATGCACTGGCCGAAAACGGCGAGCAAGTGAGAAAGATTCGCGGCTTTCAAACGAGCTATATCGATCAGAAATCTGGGGAAATCGTGCTGCTGGTCGTCAAGGGAGATGTCGAAGCGGCGCGCACCGCTGTATCCTCCCTGTTCAAGGTGCCTGTGCGGATTGACGAAGTCCCGGGCAAGTTCGTCGACGTTGCCTTGCGTGGTGGACAGTTCACAATCGAACAAAGCCGTCAATATTGTATGACCAGCTTTGCCGTAAAACGGAACTCCGACAACAAACTTGGCGTCATGACGGCGGGCCATTGCCAATCGGCCAACCCAATCTCGATCAAGGATACGGACGCAAAGACGTATGCGCTGACGCAATCGGACGCTTTCGATAACAGCGCCGATTATGATCAGATGTTCCTGAGCGGCACGCCAAGTGCTGTTGCCGAATTCTATTTTGACAATAGCGGTACCGCTCGTTCAGTAACAGGCACCCGCTCTCGGGCTTCCACGACGGCAGGGAATGGGACGCTCACAACGGCGAGCACTGTGCCAGGGACCTTTGTCTGCCACCTAGGCCAAAAAACGTTGGGAAGTGGGATCAAGGCGCAAAGCTGCGGGGAGGTTCTCTCAACCTTTGCGCATCGCGGCGCTGGCACAACGTATAACGGGAGTTATGTCCTGGTCCGCAATACACAGTCGGGCGCCGGGACGGTACGCACCTCTGGCACTGGCACGCTGATCTGTTTTGAAGGGGACAGTGGCGGCCCGTTTTTTGCGAGCACGACGGCATATGGGGTTGCTTCAGCATGTCTTTGGGCTGGCGGCAGCACGTCGAGCCCGGCAGACGGATCAACACTCTACATTATGTACTCGAGCGTCGATTTTTTTGCGACAAAGGGGTTCACGATTCTTGTCAAATAGTCGAACTCTAGGGGCAGGCTGTGCACTCTTGCTATCTGCATGTCACTCGCCTGCCCCGTCCTCAAGTGCGAATAACATGACCTCGGCGAAGACCAATGTTGCCGGGCAGACTTCGGCGTCGCCGGACGAACGCGCAGATGGTCCCAAGATTGCCACTTGGCAGGTGGCTGGACCAGCCCTGCTGGCACCTCGGCGTGGCGTCTTGTCCGTATCCGACGGATGTTTGGTTATTGCGAGTGGCGGCGAGCAATCGCTGCCTATTTTGCCTCTAGGTGATTTTTCATGGGACGCAAAGTTGGGAGCGTTAGTCAGCAAAGGCCAATGGTATAGGCTGAATGAAGAAATCGTTTTTTATGGTGGAGCTGCAAAATCGATCACTGAAGAGTTTCAGGGACGTCAGTTTAACATTCCTCCATGTGGCGTGAAAAAAGGCTTCTTGGTTTTTAGGATCGGAATGTAGGGCAACTTCGTTCATCGTGGCAATGTCCGCTTTGGCCACCCCGGGCGGCGAAACCTGCCTGTCCGGACTCCCCAACAAAGCTGCCATCGGCGGTTCGGCGATTCTGGTCAGCAAACTTGACCGAAGCGTCGAGACAGATTGTTGAGAACCACCGGTCATCCAATGGCTCACCCAACCCCCACCACCGCATTAATGCTTGTAATGTAGGATTTGTTCTGGGAACTATTGCTGTGGCTGCTTGTTTGGGGCCGGGCTCTTTGACATGGTTGGCGGTCAATTTACCTCCTTCGCAGTAGGATTTGCGGAGACTGAAATTTACGAAAAAAATACCGTGTTGGAAATTATCTTTCGCCATTCTTTCGCGAAATGTCAAAATAGGTGTCAACCTTGTCAACTAGGTGTCAACTTGGGTGATTTTGGGACCGATGCGGCCCCATCGCGCGATGGCAGAAAACTGCTTCCGAATCGCCTCTGCGGGCGTCCTGACTTTCGGGCGGGGCGAACGCTTTTGATTCGGTCATTAGAGCGCGATGGCGTTTAGTTGCGCCGAATTATTACACCGAATTATTGCACCGTAGTACTGAGCCTGTCGAAGTACGCCTCGCCGTGAAACGCACTTCGACAGGCTCAGGGCTACGGTTAAATTTCAACCTTATGCCATCACCATCAAGTGCAGGATGACATGACACTGAAACACAACTCCCTATCCGTTCGTGCTGCCTCTCGATGCCCCAAACCTCCCGCGCCCCAAACCAAAAAAGCCGCCCCATTACGGAGCGGCCTTTCTTGTGCCTGCAACTAGACAGCGCAATACGCGCGGTGTTTAGTTAACTGCGTCTTTCAGAGCCTTGCCGGCTTTGAACTTAGGCTGATTAGAAGCCTTGATTGTCATTGTTTCGCCGGTGCGTGGGTTACGGCCGGTTGATGCCTTGCGCTTTGCAACAGCAAAGGTTCCAAAACCAACCAAACGAACGTCGCCGCCACCTTTCAGCGCGCCAGTGATTGAATCAAATACGGCTTCAACAGCCTTAGCGGCATCCGCTTTGGTCAAGCCGCTTGCATCGGCTACTGAGCTTACGAGATCTGCTTTATTCATAATACGGGAACCCCTCCTGTAGGTACAATTAGTTATTCGAATGAATCGCGGCCATGCCGTAACGCGATAATGAGCAGAAACATCGGCTTGTCAAAGGAAAAACCGCGCTAAACCGCGAAATTTCCGTCTAAATGCGTAAAGTTTTCTAAAATCACCCCGGCAATGTTCTAATGTGTCACAGTTGTGGACGCTTCGCCGCCCGGTCCAGGCGGCAATAAGGCCGCAAGCTCATCGGCTTCGGTCCACTCGACAGGCGCCAATGGCTCACATAAAGCGCGGGCCAACACCTGATCGACGTGCGATACTGGGATGATTTCCAGCCCGTCTTTGATGTTCGCCGGGATTTCGACCAGGTCCTTTTCGTTTTCCATTGGGATCAGCACGGTCTTGATACCGCCGCGCAGTGCCGCCAGCAGTTTCTCTTTCAGTCCGCCAATCGGCAGCACGCGCCCCCGCAAAGTTACTTCGCCGGTCATCGCAACATCGCGGTGGACCGCAATTCCGGTCAACGTGGAGACAATCGCGGTGACCATGCCGACGCCCGCAGACGGCCCATCTTTTGGCACTGCACCTTCGGGAAGATGGATGTGAATGTCCTTGCGCGCGAACAGGCTGGGCTTGATGCCATAGCTCGGGGCCCGCGCTTTGACATAACTCAACGCCGCCTGAATGGACTCGCCCATCACCTCGCCAAGTTTGCCGGTGGTGCGGATCTGGCCCTTGCCGGGAACCGTCACCGCCTCGATGGTCAACAATTCGCCGCCGACTTCGGTCCATGCAAGTCCGGTGACCGCACCGATCTGGTTCTCTTCCTCGCCAATGCCATGCTGATATTTGCGGACACCGGAAAATTCCGACAGATTTTCAGGCGTGATCGCGATGCCCGTCGTCTTGCCTTCCAAAATCCGCCGCAGCACTTTGCGCGCCAGCTTGGCGATTTCGCGTTCCAGCGTGCGAACCCCGGCTTCACGGGTGTAATAGCGGATCAGATCGCGCAGGGCATCGTCGCTCAACGAAAACTCTTCGTCCTTCAATCCGTGCGCTTTCACCTGCTTATCCAGCAAATGCCGCTTGGCAATTTCAAGCTTTTCGTCTTCGGTATAACCTTCCAAACGAATGATCTCCATGCGGTCGAGCAACGCTTGCGGCAAATTCATGCTATTGGCGGTGGTCACGAACATCACATCGGAAAGGTCGAGATCAACCTCCAGATAGTGATCGTTAAACTTGTTATTCTGTTCCGGATCGAGCACTTCCAGCAAAGCCGATGCCGGATCACCGCGGAAATCTTGCCCCAATTTGTCTATTTCATCGAGCAAGAACAGCGGATTCATCGTTCCGGCCTTCTTCAGGTTGGCCGCAACTTTGCCCGGCATGGAACCAATATAGGTACGGCGATGGCCGCGGATTTCCGCTTCGTCTCGCACGCCGCCCAATGACTGACGGATGAACTCGCGCCCACATGCCTTCGCAATCGACCGGCCCAGTGAGGTCTTACCCACTCCCGGCGGGCCAACTAGGCACAAGATCGGCCCCTTCAGCTTGTTGGTGCGCGCTTGCACCGCCAAATATTCGACGATCCGGTCTTTCACCTTTTCCAGCGCGAAATGGTCGGCGTCCAGCACCTCTTGGGCCTTGGCGATGTCGCGTTTCAACTTCGATTTTTTGCCCCAAGGAATGCCGAGCAAATTGTCTAGATAGTTACGCACAACCGTCGCCTCGGCTGACATTGGCGCCATACCGCGCAGCTTCTTCAATTCAGCCTGTGCCTTGCCCTTTGCCTCTTTGCTAAGCTTGATCGTATCGATCCGGGTTTGCAATTCGGCCAGTTCGTCGCCGCCTTCGCCGTCATCATTGCCCAGCTCGCGCTGAATGGCTTTCATCTGCTCATTCAAATAATATTCGCGCTGGGTTTTTTCCATCTGCCGTTTTACGCGGCCACGAATTTTCTTTTCCACCTGCAATACGCCAAGCTCCCCTTCCATAAAGGCAAAGGCCATTTCCAAACGGCGCAGCGGGTTTGCTTCGGTTAGCAATGTTTGCTTATCCGCCACTTTCAACTGGATGTTTGCGGCAACAGCATCGGCAAGCGCAGATGGATTGTCGATCTCACTTAACTGCACAGCGGTTTCCGCGGGCATTTTCTTGTTGAGTTTGGAGTAGTTATCAAACTGTTCGGACACAGACCGCATCAAAGCCGATGCTTCGGGCCCTTCGGCCTTGGCTTCGTCGATCAAGGTGACTGCTGCCTCTACATAATCGTCACCGCGTTCGTGCAGCTGAACCATTTTTGCACGTTGCTTGCCCTCAACCAACACGCGCACTGTGCCATCGGGAAGTTTCAGCAATTGCATGATCTGTGCTGTGACGCCGATATCATACAGATCGTCCATGCCGGGATCATCCTCAGCCGGATCTAACTGCGCCACCAGAAAAATTTCTTTGTCAGACGTCATCGCTTTTTCCAGCGCGACGACAGATTTGTCGCGGCCGACGAACAACGGCACAATCATGCCGGGGAAAACAACAATATCGCGCAATGGCAATAACGGAAAAACCTGTTCCATAAAAACTCCAATATCGGAATGGCAGCGATGGCGGCCAAACCTCCGACTGCCAATATGTGGCTATTTACACCGCGTTCAATGGCCTTGCGACCGAATGGCGTAATATTCTGTGCAAAACCCCTGCACTAGTCCGCAATCAAAACGGCAGTTTGAAACCTGCTGGCAATGGCAGGCCGCTGGTCATTTTGCCCATTTCTGCGTTGCTTGCGGTGTCCGCCTTTTCCCGGGCATCATTGAATGCTGCCACGATAAGGTCTTCCATCATTTGTTTGTCGCTGGGCACGATCAGGCTGTCATCAATCGCTATCCCGATAATCCGGCCCCGGGCGGTTGCCCGCACTTTGACCAAGCCGCCGCCTGAAACGCCCTCTACCTCGATTTTGTCGAGCGTGGTTTGCGCCTCTTCCATTTGTTTCTGGATATTTTGAGCGGCATCTTGCGCAGCCTTGATCATTTCTTCCATGCTTTTCATGCGCTGGCACTCCGTTTGTCGTCTAATTTATCGCTATCAAGCAACTCCGCCTCTGGAAAAGCTGCGAAGGCAGCTTTGACCAATTGCGATTCCATGATCAAATTCCGTTCCGAATCCGCCTTCGCACGTTCCACTTCCAATATCGAAGGAGCGGCTTCGGCATCAAGGCGTTGTTCCAGCTCCCAACGTTCACCGGTCACCTTGAGCAGAGCATCACGCAATTCGCTTTCAAAGCCGGGGGCCACTGCTCCGGAAAGCTGATACACGAGTTTTGGCGGTGCAAACTCCACCACACGCATAATATCGCGCATTGTGGATTCGAGGTTTACGAAATTCTGTGCGCCAAGCTGCTCCAACATCGCCGGAAAATCAGCCGGCATTGATGAACGCGCTGATGGCGCTGCGGCAGTCGAGTTTACGTCACCGGAGCTACCTGCTTGAGCAGAACCAATAACCGCCCCCTGCTCCAGCAAGCGGGCAAGTTGTCCCGGATCGGGCATGCTGGCACCGTGGATCACACGCAGCAGCGCCATGTCGCTGGCCTCCAATGCCATCGCCGCATGGCTGACCTCGTCATGCCCCTTTAGCAGCAATTGCCACAACCGATGCAGCAACGGAAATGAGAGCCGTTCGCCATATTCCTCAATCGTATCGCGCGCCGATTGATCGAGCCCGGCATCATGCGGCGCGCCAATTTTGGATAGCGTTAACCGGTGAACCTCGGACAAAAGCCCGGACATCATCGCCAGAGGCTCCACACCAAGCCGGTATTGTGAACGCGCCTCCGCCAACATTGCCTGCGCATCACCGGACAGGAGCAATCCGAACAGCCGCCGCACCGCCGACTTATCCGAAAGCCCCAACATATCGCGGACCTGCGCCGCCGTTACCGTGCCGTCGCCGTCCATGTCGGCATGGGCGATGGCTTGATCCAATATCGACAGCCCGTCACGCACAGACCCCTCGGCGGCTTGCGCAATCAGGACAAGCGCCTCTTGCTCGGCGTTCACATTTTCCTTGCCGCAGATTTCGGCAAAGTGGCTGGTCAAAAGCTCTGCCGTAATCCGCTTCAAATCAAACCGCTGACACCGCGACAATACCGTGATCGGCACTTTGTTGACCTCGGTAGTAGCGAACAGGAATTTCACATGGCCCGGCGGTTCTTCCAATGTTTTGAGCAGCGCATTGAATGCGTTTTTGGACAGCATGTGGACTTCATCGATAATGTAAATCTTGTACCGCGCCGATACCGCAGAATAGCGTACAGCCTCAATAATTTCGCGGATATCGTCGATACCAGTATGGCTGGCAGCATCCATTTCGATCACGTCAATATGCCGCCCTTCGGCAATCGCCACACACGGCTCACATATCCCGCACGGCGCAATCGTCGGCCCGCCCTGCCCGTCTGGCCCAATGCAGTTCAGCGCCTTGGAGATCAACCGCGCCGTCGACGTTTTGCCGACACCGCGCACCCCGGTCATCAAGAAAGCATGCGCCAGCCGGTCGCGCTTGATCGCATTGCCCAGCGTTTGCACCATCGCATCCTGCCCGATCAGCTCGGCAAAAGTCTGCGGCCGGTATTTCCGCGCCAGCACCCGGTACGCCGCGCCGCCGTTTTGACTGGACGCCGCAGGTGCGGCGTGCGGCATATCTAGGCCCAGCCCTAAGGCATCATCGGGCATATCAGGATCGCGCACCGGCGCGTCATTTTCTGGTGAATCAGGCATAGCGGGCAACGTTACATGCCGCCGCGTTTGATGTCGAAGGGAAGTTGCGAGCGGCGGCGTAAATTTAATCCAACATGGCCCGGGGCCAAAAACGCCCGAGTTGACACCAAGTTGACAAGATTGACGCCTATTTTGACATTTTGCGAAAGAACGGCGTTCGATTATTTCCTACACCGTGGTTTTTTGTAGGATGCTGCTTGCGCCGATTTGCGGGGCGAAGGTAGGCGATTGGGCCGCCAACATTTACACCGCCAACAATGTCAAAGAGCCAGCCCTGAAATAGCGGCCAAGCCCTGTGGTCCCAGAACAAATCCTACATTACAAGCACTAATGCGAAGACAGGACCGCGACGTAACGGAGTTATTGCACCCGTCACCATAACTCCTTTCACCCTTTTTTCCTTCTACCCTTTTATGAAAATCTCACCCCGGCGCAGCAACGAGATAGAGTGCAGATTCAGCGCACGCTTAACAACGTGCAAGGCGCAAAGGAAAAGAAGGAAAAAAGAGGGTGGGCGCGGGGACACCTTAATTCAACGATAGTTTAGTGCACTGTCAGCTTAATCCCGGCGCCCTTCATCAATCGATAACCGGTCCACATAACAGGGGTGATTGCCAAGCCAGCCGTT
>JAYVBJ010000065.1:0-49107 GCA_043750535.1 Sphingomonadales bacterium
GCACAGCGTGCCGACGGCGCTGCCCTCGCGTGTCTGCAGCGGATAGCCGGCATAGAAGCGGACCGGCGGACAATCGGGTCCGAACAGGTTGGTGACGAAACGCGGATCGGTTTCGGCATCCTGCACTTCGAGCATGTGCTCGGGGTCGGCGATGGTGTACGCGCAGAACGCCAGGTCCCGCGGCGTTGCCGTGACGTCGACGCCCACCCGGGCCTTGAACCACTGGCGCGCGCTGTCGATGAAGGTAATAGCCCCGATCGGCGCCTGGCAGATGGTGGTGGCCAGCTGCACCAGCCGGTCGAACTCCTTCTCCGGCTCGGTGTCCAGGATCGCAAGCTCTTCCAGCGCGGCCAGGCGGTCGGCTTCGTCCAGAGGCAGTGGAGGCGCGATGTGAGCCATAAGGTCCAGTGATGCTGCTGCAACATCCTATTGCAATTCGGCCCGGTCCGGGGCCGGGCCGTCCGCAGCCTAGTGGGCGCGCGCCTGGTCCCGGCGCGCCTGCTGGGGGTCGGCCAGCATGGTCAGCAGCAGGTTGACGTCGGCCGGCTTGACCATGTGGAAGTCGAAGCCGGCCTGGGCCGAGCGCGTGCGGCTGTCCGCCTCGCCGTAGCCCGTCAGCGCGATCAGCAGCGCATCGCGGCAGCTCGGCAGGCCGCGCAGCCGGTTCGCCACCTCGAAACCGTTCATGCCCGGCAGGCCGATGTCCAGCAGCACCACGTCGGGCCGGAACTCGTCCGCGATCTCCAGGGCGGCTGCGCCCTCGGTGGCGGTGCGCACCTCGAAGCCTTCCATTTCCAGCAGCATCATCAGCGTGTCGGCCGATGCGGCGAGGTCGTCGACCACCAGGATGTAAGTTGCAGCAGGGCAAGGGGGGAAGCGGCTACGCATGTTCTGCGAAGGTCGCGTTGCCTCATTTTCACGCCGCTACCGTGCCGAAACCAAGGACGACGTCATGCCGCCAACGTAATGCTTATACGCCAATTCGGCTTTCAATGTCGCCGATTACCCGGCAAATTAGCCGGCGGATTAGCCCAACGCTTTCTTCAACAACTCATTGATAACCTGCGGGTTCGCCTTCCCTTGCATAGCTTTCATTGTTTGACCGACGAAGAAGCCGAATAATTTGTCTTTACCCGCGCGATATTCCGCAGCTTTGTCTGCGTTGGCTTCGATGATTTTGGCGATTTCAGCCTCAATCGCGCCGGTATCGCTAGTTTGTTTCAAGCCCTTTTCTTCGACAATCGCAGCCGCGCCGTGGCCGGTCTCAAGCATGATTTCGAACACCTGTTTCGATATGCTCCCTGAAATTGTGCCGTCCGCCACTAATCCGAGCAGTTCAGCGGCCTGTTTCGGGCTAACCGGGCTGTCGTCGAGCGTTTTGCCAAGTTTGTTCAGTGCGCCAAACAATTCCGACATAAGCCAGTTCGATGCCTGTTTAGGATCAACGCCTTCGCTGAGCAGATCTTCGAACCAAAATGCCGTTTCCGCCTCTGCGGTCAGCACAGCGGCGTTATAGACGGTTAAACCCATGCCTTCATACCGCTTGCGCTTGGCATCGGGCAGCTCTGGCAAGGAAGCACGGCATTCTTCGATAAACGCATCATCCAGATCCAACGGCAACAAATCGGGGTCGGGAAAATAGCGATAATCATGCGCGTCCTCTTTCGAACGCATCGACCGGGTTTCCATCTTATTCGGATCGAACAGCCGCGTTTCCTGCACAACCGCCCCGCCGCTTTCGATCAGGTCGACCTGACGCTGCGCCTCATATTCAATCGCCTGCATCATGAAACGGATCGAGTTGACATTCTTCGTTTCGGTCCGTGTGCCCAATTCATCGCCCGGTTTACGCACGCTGACATTCACGTCGGCGCGCATCGACCCCTGCTCCATATTGCCATCGCACGAACCAACATAGCGTAGAATTGATCGTAGCTTTTTTACATAAGCCCCTGCTTCTGTTGGCGAACGCATGTCAGGGCGCGATACGATTTCCATCAACGCCACGCCCGAACGATTGAGATCGACATAGCTCATCGTCGGATGCTGGTCGTGCATCAACTTGCCTGCGTCTTGTTCGATATGGATGCGTTCGATGCCGATGGCGCGGGTGGCGCTGTCGGGGTCTTTCTCGTTCATCGTGACATCAATCGAACCTTCGCCGACGATGGGATGATACAGCTGCGATATTTGATAGCCCTGCGGCAAATCGGCGTAGAAGTAATTCTTGCGATCAAACCGCGACCATTTGTTGATCTGCGCCCCCACCGCCATGCCGGTGCGCACCGCTTGACGCACGCATTCGCGGTTCACGACGGGCAACATGCCAGGCATCGCCGCGTCCACTAGTGAAACTTGGCTATTAGGCTCCTGCCCGAATTCGGTGGCGGCTCCGGAAAACAGCTTCGACTGCGTAGAAATCTGTGCATGGACCTCTAGGCCGATTACAACCTCCCACGCGCCGGTGTTGCCTTGAATTCTGTATGCTGATTCAGTCATGGTCTGCCTTGTGCGGATCGATTAGTTCGACTTCGGGAAAATAAGTGGAAAAACGTTTAGGATCGCGCGTCAAAATTGGCCAGCCCCTTATTGATGCCTGCGCGCCAATTAAAAAGTCTGGCAAGATCGTTGTTCGTGGGCCACCATTTTGGCGATAAGCCCGAAACGCCAAGCTTGCCCGATATGCATCTTCATTGGATAACGGCATATTCTCAAGGCCGATCTGGCGCAATCGTGTTTCAAAGTCTGCCAGCGATGGCGACCCCGAAGCAGACTCGGCAAAAATAACCGGATTCACATACATTTGCCCACGCAACGCGTACGAAACGAATATCTTCTGCACTCTGTCCGCTTGTTCGCCTTCGCCATGCAACAAGTCGATTATGATATTGGAATCGGTGATCATTTTTCGGCGACGGGACCGCGCATCATTTCATACCATTCATCGGCAGTCATACCCTTTGGCAGCGTGTTATTCGCCTTGAAAGCCATACGCGCCTCCGCCAGTCCCTGCAAAATGCGATCTTTGCGGCGGGCCTGTTGATCGGCGGGGTCAGCCGGAGAAATCACGGCGTTGCCCTTTTCATCCAATGTGAATGACACCACGTCCCCGCCCTTCAGGCCTAATACGTCCCGAATTTCTTTCGGGATGGTGACTTGGCACTTGCTGGTCATGTTCGACTTAAAGCGGCGGACTTGGTAGTTCATAGATACGGTAATACCAAATTATTGTAATACCGTCAACTGTGGCAGGCGAATTCTACCTTCCACTCACCACTATTGCCTTGGATGCAGTATGTTGTGGCGGTCGTTACCACCACTCCCCCGGACGCGCCACGAAACCGGCGCGTTCCTCTATTGCGAGACCAGCGTTCAACACGCCTTGTTCATCCAGCGCGTTGCCGATGATCTGCAAGCCCAGTGGCAGGCCATCACGGTTCAACCCTGCCGGAACCGACATTGCGGGCAATCCCGCCAATGACGCGGGCACGGCAAACACATCGTTCAGGTACATAGCCAGCGGATCGTCGCTGTTCTCGCCCAATTTGAACGCGGCGGTGGGCGTTGTTGGCGCAAGGATGACATCGCATTTTTCGAACGCTTGCTCAAAATCGCGCGCGATCAATGCCCGGACTTTCTGCGCCTGCGTATAATAAGCGTCATAGAAACCTGCGCTCAACACATACGTGCCGATCATGATCCGGCGTTTGACCTCTGGCCCAAATCCGGCGGCGCGAGTCGCAGAATACATATCTTGCAAGCCAGCACCGTCGGGCAAATCGCGCAGGCCGTAACGCACACCGTCATAACGCGCGAGGTTCGACGAAGCCTCCGCAGGCGCGATGATGTAATAAGCGGGCAGCGCGTATTTGGTGTGCGGAAGTGAAATCTCCACGATCTCTGCGCCAGCATCTTTCAGCCAAGCAATGCCTTTGTCCCAGCTGTCCAATATATCCTGATCGGTGCCGTCCATGCGGTATTCTTTGGGAATGCCGACACGTTTGCCGCGCATGTTGCTGTTCAGGCCAGCCTCCCATTCGGGAACCGGCATATCGAGCGAGGTTGCATCCTTGGGATCATATCCCGCCATTGCCTCTAGCATGATCGCACAGTCGCGCACATCATGCGCCATGGGCCCTGCTTGATCGAGCGATGATGCGAACGCCACGACGCCCCAGCGAGAGCAGCGGCCATAGGTAGGCTTGATACCCGTGATACCTGTAAATGCAGCAGGCTGACGGATCGAGCCGCCGGTATCCGTGCCGGTCGCCGCCGGACAAAGATGCGCCGCAACCGCAGTCGATGATCCGCCCGATGAACCGCCGGGGGCAAGCGGAGCGGGATCATTGCCCTTTCGCCACGGCGAGATTACATTGCCAAAATAGCTGGTTTCGTTCGACGACCCCATGGCAAACTGATCCATGTTAAGCTTGCCGAGCATCCCTGCCCCAGCCTTCCATAGATTCGCCGACACGGTCGATTCGTAAGTCGGCACAAAACCTTCCAGAATATGACTCGCCGCCGTCGTTTGCACACCATCGGTGCAGAACAAATCCTTCATGCCAATCGGCACGCCCGCCATCTTGCCCAGCGGCTTGCCGGCGGCACGGTCATCATCGACCGCTTTTGCCGCTGCAATCGCCATATCGGGCGTTTCGACGATAAATGCGTTCAGCGCCACGGCTCTGGCGACATTGGTATTGAATGCGGAAGCAACTTCGACGGCAGAAAACGCGCCGGCAACAACGCCCTGACGTATTGCGGCAACGCCCAGATCGGTTATGTTACTCATTATTCAATCACCTTGGGAACGCCAAAAAAGCTGCCTTCTTTGGCGGGGGCATTGGCCAGCACTTTATCGCGCACATTGCCGCCGGTTTTGGGATCTGCGTTGACGACATCTTCGCGCAGCAACGATTTTTTGGCGATCACCGACGCCATTGGCGCGACGCCGCTAACGTCAACCTCACCCAATTGCTCGACCCATTTCAGGATACCATTGAGTTCACCGACCATTGCTTCGATTTCATCATCACCAATGGCGATGCGGGACAAGCTGGCAATTTTTTTGACTGTTTCGCTATCTATAGACATAAACCTGCCGCTAGCATCGCGCCTGCCCCGCTTCAACGTAAAACTAGCCAAAAAATGTTGGCGCTCAGCTCCCGTTCAAAATTCCGGTGCAATATTATCATAATCGTCTATTTGGCGGTCAAAGCAATGCGGTGATCGCAAACTGGGGTAGTATATTGGTTCGGAAATTTCTCTACGTTGTAGCTGCCATTATCGCGATTGGGATCGCAGGCGGGTTCGCGCTCAACATCTATGCAGATGAGCTGACCGAACTCGCGTTTGTGCCGACGACTAAATTTGAGCAGCAAAAGGCGCTTGAACTCAGCGTCTATGACGATCCGGCAATGTGGTATTCGCGCAGCGAATTCAAGGAAAACAACCCGGCATTATGGCTACCCGAAGGCGCGGCAAAAGATGACGTTCCCGGCCCAGCCGCCGTTTTCTTCGTCCACCCGACATCGTTCATTTCACGCAACGAATGGAACGCCAAGCTGGAGGACAAGGACACAATCGCACGAACCAAGATATTCCTTAAAGGTCTGTCATCTCCATTTAGCAGCGTTGGTCACGTGTGGTCACCGCGTTACCGTCAGGCGTCGATTGGTGCATTCTTAACGGCCAAACCCGAAGGACAAGAGGCGCTGGATGCTGCCTATCAAGATGTGCTGTTGGCGTTTGATGCCTTTGTCGCGAAACAACAAAAAGACCGGCCGATTGTAATGGCCGGACACAGCCAAGGCGCGCGGCATCTGACATATTTGTTAAGGGACCGGGTTGCAGGCAAGCCTTTGGCCAAGCGCATTGTGGCGGCTTACATCATCGGGTGGCCGATATCTGTTGAACGCGACATGCCGTCACTTGGCCTGCCCGCGTGCAGTTCGCCCGATCAGACAGGGTGTATCATGAGCTGGGAGAGTTTTGCAGAACCGGCTGATTATGCGCGGATCGTTTCGGCCTATGAAAGCACAACCGGGTTTGACGGCGAATCAAGAGCAGGCACCAATATCGTGTGCACAAATCCGCTAACCGGCGGCGGCGAACTGGCCGCTGATGCTGCGGCAAATCTGGGAACATTGAAGCCTTCGAATGACTTGGAGACGGGCACGTTGATACCCAAGGCGGTGCCCGCGCGCTGCGATGCGAAGGGGTTTCTATTGATCGGTGATCCGCCAGAATTGGGCAACTATGTTTTGCCGGGCAACAACTATCATGTTTATGATATCCCGCTTTTCTGGGCGAACGTGCGTTTTGATGCATTGTGGCGGACGCGGCAGTTTTTGACAAAATGATCTGCACTGGCACTTTAGAATTCCGCGATGCGTTGCCGGGCGGCGGGGTTATCATTGGCTTGGATGTCGGCACGAAGACAATAGGTACGGCATTTTGCGATGCGGGATGGACGTTTGCATCGCCAGCCGAGCTTATAAAGCGGACAAAATTCACACAGGACCGCATTGCCATCCAATCGCTTATCGCCAGCCGGATGACATGCGGTATCGTGATAGGCTTGCCTTTAAATCTGGATGGCAGCGATAGCCCGCGCACCCAATCAACCCGCGCATTCGCGAAAAATATTGAAGATTTGCAATTGCCTATATTATTGTGGGACGAACGCTGGTCGACGCAAGCGGTCGAGCGCGCAATGATCGCGGCAGATGTCACCCGCGCCAAACGTGCCGAAAAAATCGATAACGGTGCAGCGGCATTTATCCTGCAAGGCGCGATTGATGCATTGGTGGCAAAAACGGTTTGAATATGGTGCTTGAGCCGGGCGCGATTTCCCTTTAAGGGCATCGCTTTAATGACATCGACATCAAATCTTGCCGCCGACCGCTTTCCAGCAGGCTCGGCTGCTTTTCCGCACCGCCATTTGCTTGGCATCGCTGGCCTGCAAAACTGGGAAATCCTGTATATCTTGGCTGAGGCCGAACATTGGGTCGCGTTGAATAGGTCGGGCGCGGCAAAACACGACGACCGTTTGGCTGGATTGACGATCATCAATGCCTTTTTTGAAAACTCCACGCGCACGCTGCTGTCCTTTGAAATTGCAGGTAAGCGATTGGGCGGCGATGTGGTCAATATGCACGCGGCACAATCAAGCGTGAAAAAGGGCGAGACGTTAATCGATACAGCGATGACATTGAACGCAATGCGCGCCGATGCGATTGTAATCCGGCACGGCAGCTCTGGCGCGGTGCAGCTAATTTCGGGCAAAGTCGATTGCCCGGTATTGAACGCAGGCGACGGCACCCACGAACATCCAACCCAGGCGTTGCTCGACGCGCTCACTATTCAACGGCGCAAAGGCCGCGTCGAGGGGCTGATTATCACCATTTGCGGCGACGTTTTGCACAGCCGGGTTGCCCGTTCCAACATGCTGTGTCTCACCACATTGGGAGCAGAGGTAAGGGTTGTTGCTCCCCCTGCCCTTATGCCCGCCGGTGTCGCCGAATTTGGCGTAAAGCCGTTCCATAATTTCGACGCGGCATTGGAAGGTAGCGACGTCGTTATGATGCTTCGGCTGCAAAATGAACGAATGCAGGGAGAATTCATTCCTTCGCCGCGCGAATATTTCCATCTTTATGGCCTGGATGAACGCAGATTAGCAAAAGCGAAACCCGATGCATTGGTCATGCATCCTGGTCCCATGAACCGCGGCGTTGAAATCGCCAGCAGCGTTGCAGATCATATTGATCGTTCTGCGATCACCGAACAAGTGGAAATGGGCGTTGCGGTCCGTATGGCATGCTTGGACATTTTAACGCGCAAAGCCCGCGGTGTGGAGGGTTGGTCATGAGCATGCGGATTGATGGCGGCTTGGTTCTATTGCCCGGCGCGGATGATCCCGTAAAGGCAAGTATTTCAATCAACAACGACCGCATCATGGGCGTGAATGTGCATACTGAGGGCGGCGAAACGCTGGACGCAGATGGCTTGTTAATTGCCCCGGGGATTATTGATTTAGGCGTTTTTGCCACGGACAAGCCTGCTTTCCGCTTTGGTGGCATCACCAGAGCGGCGTTACTGCCCGACCAATCACCGGTGCATGACGATCCGGCGACCATCCGTTTTGCAGCATTGAAGGGCAAACCCGATTTTTGGGTTCACCCGCTTGCCGCCGCAACACGCGATTTGGACGGTGAACATATCGCCGAAATTGCCCTGATGAAAGAAGCTGGTGCAAAAGCAGTATCAACCGGCCGTAAATGGATTGGCAATAGCGGCATGATGCTGCGGGTAATGCAATATTGCGCGGCGCTCGATCTGCCCGTGTTTGTCCATAGCGAAGATGGCGGGGTTACCGGCAATGCGGTTGCAACAGCAGGGCCGACGGCCACTTTATTGGGCCTGTCGAGTGCACCGGCGATGGCGGAAGCGATTTCAATCGCGCGCGACTTGATGCTTGCCGAAGAAAGCGGCGGCCATATTCATTTTCGGCAAGTCACCACGGCTAAAGGATTGGATCTTATCCGCAACGCCAAGAAACAAGGGCACAACGTCACGTGCGGCATTACGCCTGCCCATCTTTTCCTTTCTGAAAATGCAGTTTCCGATTTTCGGACTTTCGCCCGGCTTTCCCCGCCCTTGCGTTCTGAAGATGATCGCCGTGCTTGTATTGCGGCCATTGCGGATGGCACGATTGATGTAATCTCGTCCGGGCACAATCCGCGCGGCCCAGAAGACAAGCGCCTACCGTTTAGCGAGGCATTGCCGGGAATGGCTGGCGCCGAAACGTTGCTGGCACTTTCATTGAATTTGGTCCGCGACGGGCATATCCATTTGGGCCGGTTATTTGAATTGCTGAGTACCAATCCGGCCAAGATACTTGGCATAGATGCCGGCCGTATCGCGGCGGACTTGGAGGCTGACCTGATCTTTGTTGACGTTGATGCACCTTGGCAGGTTGATGGCGCAAAAATGGCGGCTATGGCCGGAAATACACCGTTCGACAAACTACCGGTGCAAGGCCGCGTTCGTAAAGTGATGAAGGGCGGCAAGGTCATTCACTGACCCGCCGCCCCGCTTACATTAAAGATTCAGTTCGATCTAACGAGAAGCAACTTTCCGGCCGGATGCTGACGCCATCTTGACCGGTTGCTTGCCTGAAACGTTTCGTACCAAACAGCTACCGCCTTTTGCCTTTATGCTATTGCAAAGAGCGTCTGCGCTCTGCTTGCTATCAAAACCCGCCGCCGCCAATCGGATGTAAGACTTTCCATTGACGACAGTGGAGGAGCTTGCAGAAGTGAAGCCCGACAGAACCGAATAGCGATTGCTATATTGTTCCCACGCCTTCTTGGCACTTTCAACTGACGAAAATGCGCCAAGCTGCACCAGATGCGTACCCTTTACGCTCGACGATTTTTGAACTTGAGGAACCACATCGGCCATCGCCAGTTTCACTGGCTTCGCGTCGTTGGAACGCGCGCCGGGTGCGCCGACCGCTTTTTGATGTGCGGCAACACCCGCCGTTTTGGTCGGGCCTTTTTGGGCAGCGATCAGCGGTGCTTTTTTATCGGGAATAATCGAGCCGAGCACTGGCACCGAAACCATCCTGATACCGCCGGGCACAGTTGAACTGGCGGCATATTGATTTTCAACAGGGGTCACAGGCTGACGTATCATCACCTCGGCAACATCCGTTTCCGTTTCTCTGGCCGCAGCAAAACCTTTGCTCTCTGACATCGGTACTGGACCAATTGCAGACAACGCGCTGTTTTGACGTTCAAAAGCCACGGGGCTTTCGGGCGCGGCAACCGAATTTGAAGCAAGCGAGCTAGGAGCATTGGCCAACGCCAAGCGCACAGGTTGTCCTGAGTCGGCTTGCGGCGTTACCTTTAACAATCCAGCCACACGCATCTCATAAGCGCCGGGACGCGCATATTGCGCCCATTCCGCGATCCGCTCATTAACAACATCTTGGTTCATATCTTGCACCGCCATCGACCGCGCCTCACGCCAGCGGCCATCAAGCGCATACGCAAGAGCCAGATTTTGGCGTGTCCTTGCCGTTGCATTATCGGCGCGAATTGCTTCGCTCAATACACTGATGGCGCGTCCGGATTGTCCAGCCAAAGCCAATGTCAGTCCATAATCGCTTGCGGGTACCAACGACCGGTTGGCTTCAACCAATGCGACCGCCGATTCAACCTTGCCTAGCGCAATGCGGCTAAGTGCGAGCGAAATCACGGTACGCGGATCGACCTGACCCAGGTCCATAACATCCATCCACGTCTGTTCAGCCGAGAGGAACCGGCCTTGCGACATATAGATTTGCGCCAATTGGGCGCGGTAATCTCTGTTTTGAAAATCTTCTTGAACAGCCGCCTCACTGAACATTACAGCCTTATCAAGCTGACCCTTGGCAACAGCCTTCTCGGCCTTCAGCGCCCAGGCATGCGCCTTTTTGGCAGATGCCGAAGCCTTGTTCACACTCAAGGTGCTACTGATACCAAGGCTCGTGCAGCCAATTGTTGGCACTGCAACAAAAGCAGTCGTCAAAGCTAGCTTTATCATAAAATTGCTGGTCATTGCATCACCTCAAAGAAAACTATTATATTCAAGTTACTTATTCACCGGCAACCGTGCAGCGAGCTGCGCGATTTCAGGCATGTTGTCGAGAAGCACATCAAGCGCTTCGGTTACGAGCATTTGGGCCGATTTGTTGTTTACGGCGCAGGCAAGACGAAGTTTCAAATGGCGATCAGCGTTCAATCGCAACGTAAACGCAGCCTTGCCTTTTGAACCGGGCGCGGCGCGCTTTTTGAAATGCTCAATCGAAACTGGCTCAGCAACTTTGGCGGCAGTGGCTCTTGCTGGCGCTTGAACAAAGCTAGGCATTTCAGCAGGCTGGCTTGCTGCGACCGAAAGCTTAACCGGTTCCGCTGCGGCAACCGCCGCCAACGGAGCGATGCTCTCAAATCCAACTTCTGCCTGCGCCTCTAGCTGCCTTGCAATCTGCTGTTGCTGTTCACGAACATATGAGTTCGCTTCTGGCACCGCATTGGCGAGCGGATTGCGGCCCGAATCATGTTCATAGTCCATCGGAACTGATTGGTCCGGATCGACATCATAGCCCATGTCGTTCCAGCCGAGATCTTCATGCAACACCGACAAATTGCCAGCACTGCCATCAGCCGACGGACGGCGCATAGCCGGACGGGCCGCGCCTTTGCGGGCCAGTAGCAATCCGGAAAGCGATGCGAGTGGTTTTGGTTCGCCCATTTTCTGATCCTCTGCCTTAAGAGCCAAACACGCGGCGGCCAAAGCCACCCATTGGCCGTGCGTTGGCCATTTGTGTATTGGTTGCGGCAGGAGCACTAAACACAGTGCGGCGGAAATTTTTCTCAAGCCGGTCAGAGACATAGTCCCAGAGCTGCTGAACTTCTTGGGCAGATCGGCCGTTGGGGTCGACTTCCATCACGGTGCGTCCGTCAATCATCGATGCGGCGAAATCAGTTCTGTGATGTATTGTGACGGGGGCCACTGTTCCATGTTGCGACAAGGCAACTGCTGCCTCCGAAGTAATCTTCGCCTTGGGCGTTGCTCCATTTACAACGAAGATCAGCGGCTTACCTGCGCGCTCACACAAATCAACAGTCGCGCCAACTGCGCGAAGGTCATGTGGGCTTGGGCGCGTTGGCACGACAATAAGTTCCGCCACAGAAATGACGCTTTGAATTGCCATCGTAATCGCAGGCGGAGTGTCGATAACGGCAAGTTTAAAGCCTTGCTGCCGTAAAATCGCCAAATCCGAAGCCAGCCTTGCCACCGTGGTTTGGGCAAACGCGGGCAATTCAGCTTCCCGCTCATTCCACCAATCCGCTGTTGAACCTTGCGGATCTATATCAATAAGCACTACCGGACCGGCGCCAGCCAACTGGGCCTGCACCGCAAGATGCCCCGAAAGCGTCGTTTTGCCCGACCCGCCCTTTTGTGATGCCAATGCGAGAACCCTCACACCCATTCCCTTCAATTAAGTTTCAGGAACGGAAATGACAGGATAGGGCTAATATCTGGTTAACGTGGATTGCCGTATTCGGCTTTTATATCAACCGAACTTTGCATTTGCCTCGCATGCTCGATTGAAAACCATCAGCGCATTGACCTATCACAACAATTGGTTAAGCACTCACTTCCAGCTGTTTACCAATTTGCAGTATTCTATCCACTATATAGGTTACGACTGATCTTTTGGAGTGATTGAAATGGCACGAAAATCTTTGAACATTACTCTGGGCCTGGCGGCGTGTGTCGCGGCCTTGCTGGCAACGCCGGTATTTGCAGACGTCAAAGCTGGCGTGGATGCTTGGTCACGCGGCGAATATGAAACGGCGGTAAAGGAATGGCGAGCACCTGCGTTAAAGGGCGATTCAGACGCTCAGTTCAATTTGGGCCAAGCGTACAAGCTTGGCCGGGGTGTCAAGACCGACTTTAATGTGGCCTTGGATTGGTACCGCCGCGCCGCCGAACAAGGCCATTTGCAAGCTGCCGACAGCTATGGGCATTTGTTATACTATCAAGGCAAAGTAAGCGATGCACTTCCCTATTTGCAAGCATCAGTAGATCGCGGCGATCCGCGGGCCCAATATCTCTTGGGAACAGAGCTGTTTAACGGCGTATACATGCAAAAAGACTGGGTCCGTGCCTACGCGATGATGACGCGCGCCTCTTCTTCGGGGATGGCACAAGCATCGCGCAGTTTGGCGCAAATGGATCAGTTCATCCCGATTGAGCAACGGCAACAGGGCACGGTTCTTGCCGGTGAGCTTGAAAAGCGGTCCACTGCCAACCGGTCGGCACAGATTGCGGGCTTTCCTATCAATACGGCTCCTCCCACCCCCACGGGACGACCGATTGACGTACCACCTTCGACCCCGTCGCCAAGCGCGGCATCAGGGTTCCCGACCAGCCTGCCTGCTCCGTTACCAACGAACCCCGGATCTGCGCGGCCTAGCCCATATCCAAAAGCGCCAGCAGTTCGCCCGGCACCGGCAGCAGCTCGTCCTGCACCGGTAGCTGCACCGCCCGCTGCACGCCCTGTAGCGGTTGCAGCGAAAGATAGCGGTTGGCGGATCCAGCTTGGCGCATTCAGCAATGAAAACAATGCGCGCGGCCTTTGGAATTCGCTGGAGTCTCGTGTTAGCGCACTTGCCGCGCTGCAACCTTATTTGAAAGCAACAGGTCGGCTGACACGGTTGCAGGCGGGACCATTTGCATCACGCAGCGCCGCAGAAAGCACATGTGCAAGCGTTCGCGGGGCGGGTCAGACCTGCATCGTAGTCAATAAATAGCGGGGACAATAAATCGGTTTGGCCCGAAACATCCTGGCTATGGGCAGAGTTTTTCAAAATCCCTGCCCAATGCCCGCCTGGCATTATCGTCGCCCTGTTCGACGATGAAGTAACTGGTCCCGGAAAAGCTTGCGCGGCTTGAACAATATGCGGCGCAACCTTTTTCCATTGATCCGGGGAAGCGCAGCTCGATACCGTCAAATCCGGCTTCAAAACTGCAACTGTCTTTTCCCGACAGTGTTATGTTGACCTTCTCATTTGCGATGGAAGCCGTGCCGCGCGCTTCACATTTGCTTTCCGGCCCGAACACCGCAAGCACACCAATATTGAATTGCTTGGCGCCAGCCTTCACCGCGCAGAACTTATCCGTGCCCAAATCGCTGCGCGTTTCATATCGGCCGCCGAACACCAAATTGTCCGTGTCAGGTAATATCCCTGCCGATATGGCTTTCTTGTCCAATCCATCACCCGCATCGCCGCTAACCTGACTTGAACCGGTTGAACCAGAAGGTGACTGCGCATCGCAAGCCGCCAAACAAGCAAACGAAACCAGTATCAGCAGCTTAGCTTTCATAGGTTTTCAAGCCCGCTTTTGGTCACCCGGCGGTAAAAACAACTCGGCGCACCGGTATGACAAGTTGGACCTTCTGGCCTTGCCTTGATCCAAACAGCATCCTGATCACAATCAATCAAGAAATCCACCACATGCAGAAAATGCCCGCTCGTCTCGCCCTTTTGCCACAGCTTCTGGCGGCTGCGCGAAAAGAAATATACCGTTGCGCTATCCAGCGTTTTTTGAATAGCTTCGGCATTCATGTGACCGACCATCAATAGCTCGCCATTGTCACTGTCAGTGATAACAGCCGTTAACAATGCATTAGCATCGAATTTGGGATCGAACTTCAATCCGGATTCACGCAGATTTTCCATTGTTGCGGGCTATCCTATGGGCGAACAAAGCGCAATCATTTGGCCCGAAAAACCGCAATTCACAATTTCGTAACACAGGGGCAGACAATCTCTATTACTGTGCCTATATGCAAGCCAATCTTGGCGCAGGCGGATTCGGACATGGGAAATTTAACCACTAACCCCTTTGATGATGATAAGCTGCGTGAAGAATGCGGCATATTTGGCGTCGCGAAGGTCGAAGGTGCTGCTGCAATGGTGGCGCTGGGCCTTCACGCCCTGCAGCATCGCGGCCAAGAAGCCGCAGGCATTTCCAGCTACGATGATTTTGAATTTCATACCCACCGCGCCATGGGGCATGTCGCGGGCAATTTCGACCGCGAAGAAATCATCGGCGGCCTAATTGGCGAAAGCGCGATTGGCCATGTGCGTTATTCGACCACCGGTGAAACCTCGCTGCGCAACGTGCAGCCTTTATACGCAGATTTAGTGTCGGGCGGATTTGCCGTCGCACACAACGGCAACATATCCAATGCATTGGCACTGCGCAGTGATTTGGTGCGGCGCGGTTCAATTTTCCAATCAACATCCGATACCGAAGTGATCATTCATCTGGTTGCGACGTCAGGGTATCGCACATTGCTGGACCGCTTGATTGATGCGTTGAAGCGCGTCGAGGGTGCCTATTCGCTGCTTTGCCTTACACCCGAAGGTATGATTGCGTGCCGCGATCCGCTGGGCATTCGTCCGCTGGTTATGGGAAAACTGGGCGATGCCATTATATTTGCGTCAGAAACCGTCGCACTTGATATTGTTGGCGCGGAACTTGTTCGTGCCGTTGAACCGGGTGAATTGATCGTGGTGCGTGACGGGGAAATATTCTCGCACAAGCCGTTTATCGCGCTTTCACCGCGTCCATGTATTTTCGAACATGTCTATTTCTCCCGGCCGGATTCCATCGTCGATGGCAACAGTGTTTATTCGGTGCGCAAGGCCATTGGCGCAGAACTTGCCAAGGAAAATGGCGTAGATGTCGATTATGTCATACCCGTTCCCGACAGCGGCACACCGGCGGCAATCGGCTATGCCGAGGCGGCAGGCATTCCATTCGAACTGGGCATCATCCGATCCCATTATGTCGGACGCACTTTCATTCAGCCGGGCGACGGCGTTCGCCATTTGGGTGTTAAGCTGAAACATAACGCCAACCGGCATTTGGTGCAGGGCAAAAAGATTGTGCTGATCGATGATTCAATTGTTCGCGGCACAACTTCGCTAAAGATCGTGCAAATGATGCGCGAGGCTGGTGCCGCCGAAGTGCACATGCGGATCGCCAGCCCGCCAACGCAAAATAGCTGCTTTTACGGAGTCGATACTCCCGAACGTTCAAAGTTGCTGGCAAGCCGGATGGATATCGAACAAATGCGCGCGTTTATTCAAGCCGACAGCCTTGCCTTCATTTCCATCGATGGCCTTTACCGTGCGCTTGGCGAATTAAAGCGCAACGATTTGAAACCGCAATATTGCGACGCCTGCTTTACCGGTCAGTATCCAACGACGTTGACCGACCATGACGGTATCGGCGAAGATCAGCAGCTTGATTTGATCACCGAAAGAAAGCTTGCCTAAACGTGGGTAACGCGGTCTTAGCAGGGCAACTGGCGTTGGTAACCGGTGCCAGCCGCGGCATCGGCGCGGCGACAGCAAAGGCATTGGCCGGGCAAGGCGCACATGTCGTGCTCACGGCGCGCACCGCCAAGGAACTTGAAACGGTAGAACAAGAGATATTCGATGCGGGCGGCGCGGCAACCATTGCCCCGTTCGACCTAACCGATGGTGACAGCATCAGCCGCTTGGCGAGCGCAATACAGCAACGTTGGGGCAAGCTTGATATATTGATATTGAACGCCGCGATGCTGGGTTCGCTAACCCCGGTCCCGGCAATTGACGGCGCAGAATTCAGCCGGATAATAACCCTGAATTTGATCGCCCAGCAAGCCATCATCGCCAATTTCGATGCGATGTTGCGCGCTTCTGATGCTGGCCGTTTGGTTGCAATTACCTCCAGCGTAGGATCAAAGCCGCGCGCCTATTGGGGGGCATACGGCGCATCGAAAGCCGCATTGGAAAATCTGGTGCAAAGCTATGGCGAAGAGATGGAAAATATCTCGTCATTGCGGGTGGCCATCGTCGATCCGGGCAAGACCCGCACAGCAATGCGCGCCAAAGCCTATCCCGGCGAAGATCCGCATTCGGTTAAAGAACCATCGGTGGTTGCAGATGCCATATTGGCGTTGCTGCAATCCGGTTTTGCCACGGGGCATCGGTTGGTAGTAGCTTAGCTACTTTACCCCTTAATCGCCGCATAAGCGGCAAGCGCACGTTCCCGTGCCATTCTATGCCCGACGATCTTGCGCGGATAGCCTTTCGGTCGAAGGCCATGTTCTTCAGGATCGTGAATATACGGCTCGCTCAAATCCGCCAATTCAGGAACCCAGCGCCGGATATACCCCGCCGCATCGAATTTCTCCGATTGCGATAACGGTGCCATGATGCGCACGAACATATTGCTGTCCACGCCCGTTCCCGCCGTCCACTGCCAATTGGTCGCGTTCGACGCATAATCGGCATCAACCAAAGTATCCCAGAACCAACGCTCCCCCTCTCGCCAATCGATCAGCAGATGTTTGATCAGGAACGACGCCGCAATCATCCGCACGCGGTTATGCATCCATCCCGTCGCCCAAAGCTCGCGCATTCCGGCATCGACGATCGGATAGCCAGTGCGCCCCGTTTGCCAGGCCTTTAGGTCCGCTGCTACTTCTGGCTGCGTGACATCGCGCCATAGCAAAGCGTCCATCGCGGCGCGCGCGTTTTTGCTGCCATAATCGGGATATTGCAGGATCACATTCATCCCGTATTCGCGCCAAACCAGCTCTTTGCGGAATACTTCCGAACTGCCGCCTGCGTCCATAGTGGCATGCCAGCACGCGCCGGGAGAAATCTCGCCAAAATGCAGATGCGGGGACAAAAACGACGTGCCCGCAATCGATGGGAAATTGCGTTTCTCATCATATACCCGCGCCTTATCGGCAAACGCATCTAGCCGAGCATGCGCCCCCGCCTCACCCGGTGTCCACATATCGGCCATGCCCCCTGCCCAATCGGGTTTCGTTGGCAGCAGGCTCCAGTCATCCAGATTGTCGCTATCCGGCCATTGGTCGGGTACGACCATCGCCGTCGGCGCGGGCAAAGGCGCGGGCGGCGGCATGTGCTGGCTCAGCGCCCGCCAAAACGGCGTATAGATTTTGAACGCCCCGCCGCTTCCGGTTTTGGCTGTGCCCGGCGGTAACAGATAATTGCCATGGTGGCGTTCGAGCGTGCAGCCGTCTGGTAAACCATCCTTGAGTGCCCGCTCGGCATTACGCCACCATGCCTCATGATGATAGTTGGTATGCACCGCCAAGGCCTTGGTTTCGCTTGCAAGTTCACACAAGATCGCGGCCGAACTCCCCCGCCGCAAGATCAACCGCGAACCGAGCTTTCGCAGATCGGCATCAAGCGATTTCAGCGAATGATACAACCACCACCGCGACGCCGCGCCCATCTTGCGATGCTTGGGGGTTTCATCGTCGAGGATGAAGACGGGGATAACCGGCGCGCCGCTTTCCACGGCCGCAGCAAGCGCTGGTTGGTCGGCAAGCCTTAGGTCGCGGCGTAGCCAAAGGATGACGGGGGCTTTCATTGTTTTGGCGTTACTTTTACTCGGAAACGATCACCCGTAAGTGGATTGGAGAAACGTTGATCTCCAATCGTCATTACAGAGCCTTGCTGGTTAATTACATAAGGCATGCGTGACCAGAAAAGGAAGGCGCGACCATCAACATCTTGAGAGGAGATCGAATAGATTTCTGGTATCGAGCCAATACGCCGGATAACGAAAGGCAGCCGCCTACATTCCGGTGTCGGCAAACAGATTGTCGGGGGAGGTGGATTTATACGATCAAGCTTAACCCTGCCATCCAAAGCATTAAAATCTCCACGCCCATATTCATTCGCATCCCGCCAGAGAATTTCACGCCGCCAAAAAGCTATTGGAACTGGATTCGCAACTACCTTTGCGTTGCTCGCAGCGATGATATCGCGAAGCGATTTTTGGGCCTCAATTTTTGCTACGTTCGAAATCGCCGCATTGCCTGCAACATAAGCACAAATCACGAAAAAGGCTGATAGAGCGGGAATATACGGCTTTTCTAATCCTTGCTTCTCTCTCCTGAGTGAAAACCAAACACCTGTAATGAGTGCTGCCCACATCCAAATATCTATGATGAAAATGCTATCGCCGTAAAACCACTGGCTCGAAAACGGCTCAAACAAGCGAATGCCATAACTGTTCAACCAATCGAACAATGGATGACTTAGACAGCCAATATACGCCAGCCCCAGCAACCAACCCTTATGCAATGGCAACCGCTTCTCCGGCCTTTTGCCGCGCCGCGCTTGCCAGCGGTCAAACCACAGCATCGCGCCCCACAATATCAACGGCAGCAACACCATCGCAATCGGCCCATGCGTTATGCCCCGCCGCAACGCCAAATGTTCATGCCCACCGAGCAACACCGCGACCGCATCAATATCGGGAATATTCGCGGCAATAATCAGCGTGGGCATGGCAAGGCCAGTCATACGCTTCAACCCCATCTGGCCAAACAGCGCTCCAACGAGGCTGTGAGTTAGGTTATCCATTTGGCGTTGCCCCTTTTTTGTTCACACCCAATTTTGTTCACACGAAGACACGAAGATGTCTGCGCTAACCTATCGTTCCATAATAATTATTGGCGATGCGCCTTAGTCCAGATTTGAATGTCGCTTCACCAAAGTTCATAAGCAAGCCAAGTGGAAGATGCATAAGGCGAAGGTAAGTTAGAACTTGCTTGCCATGGACCGTCGTCAAGCGCTCAATCGACTTTAATTCGATTATCAGGCAATTGTTTACCAGCAGATCGATCTTGAAGGCGTTATCAACGGTAACGCCCTTATAATTCATTTGAATAGGGACCTGCCGCTGGACGTGACAGCCTTCTTTGGCCAAAATCGAGGCCATCAAAGCTTCATAGGCAGATTCGAGCAATCCGGGCCCAATATCCCGGTGAAGCTCGAAACCGGCATTTACGACAATGCGGGTTAGCGCCTCAATTTCATCTATATGCGACATCTTCGTGTCTTCGTGTGAACCTATTAAAAGCGCAACAGAAAACTCAAATCTCCGGATGCCCCTCGGCCACAGTCCAGGTTTGGCCTTTTTGCAGCAGCTTGCCCAAATCGGCAGACTTGCCTTCGCTCGCCGAGGCGTTTTGCGCCATTACGGCATCCTCAAACGTCGGGCGCGGATCGTCGTACAGCACACCCAGCGCCATTGGAAATTCACCGAACGGCATTTCGACCAGCATGTGCGCGACGCTGCGGTTGGATACATCGTGGATGATCACGCCCGCTGCGGCATGATCGCCGTCCACCACGTCAACCACTTTCAAGTTCAACGTGGCGATGTCCAGCGCGATCCCCTTAACTCCGCCGCTCTTCTCCGAACCGAACAGCATAGGCTCTCCGTTTTCCAACCAAAGCTGATGGTCTTCTGCGCCTTTGGGAACAGCAAATTCCTCGAAAACATCTTTGTTATAGACAATACAGTTCTGAAATATTTCAATAAATGCCGCACCATGATGCGCGTGCGCGGCTTTCAAGACATCGGTCAGCTTCTTGGACACATCAAACCCGCGCGCTACAAACCGCGCACCTGAACCCAGCGCGAATGCACACGGCGTCGCTGGGCGATCCACCGAACCATAAGGCGTCGACGGGCTGTTTGTGCCTACGCGTGATGTCGGCGAATATTGCCCCTTAGTTAATCCATATATCTCATTGTTAAACAACATAATCTGGCAATTCAAATTACGCCGCAACAGGTGCATCGTATGGTTGCCACCAATCGACAACGCATCGCCATCACCAGTAATAATCCAAACATCCAAATCCGGATTGGCCAGCTTCACCCCTGTCGCCAACGCCGGCGCGCGGCCGTGGATGGTGTGAAAACCGTATGTTTCCATGTAATAAGGAAAGCGCGAGGAACAGCCAATGCCGCTGATAAACACGGTATTTTCCGGCGTCCCGCCAATTTCGGGCATAGTGCGCTGTACGGCTTTCAGGATAGCATAGTCACCGCAACCGGGGCACCAGCGCACCTCTTGGTCGGTTTCCCAATCCTTCATCGTGGTTTTAATGGGGGTCATATCGTTCATTTTTTCTCTCCAACCACGTCATGCTGAACTTGTTTCAGCATCCATTCCGCCTTTGAAACCTGCTCTGGCGGACAAATAGACCCTGAAACAAGTTCAGGGTGACGCCAAATTATAATCAAGAAAGCGCACTTTCAATCGCCGCTTCCATCTCTGCAATCGTAAACGGTTGCCCCGAAACCTTGTTCACCGGCTTGGCATCGACCAAAAACTGATCGCGCAGCACCGTTTTCAACTGCCCCGTGTTCATTTCCGGCACGATCACGCGGTCGAAACCTTTCAGCAACTCGCCCATATTTTTAGGCATCGGCCAGATGTGGCGGACATGGACATGCGCGACGTCCATGCCTTTGGCGATGCTGCGTTTTACCGCTTGGTGGATTGGACCGTAAGTCGAACCCCAACCAACTACGCACAGCTTTGCACCCGCATTGCCCAGATCAACCGCTTGATCAGGAATGCTATCGGCGACACCGTTTACTTTGGCTGAACGAATGTCGGTCATCGCCTGATGGTTTTCCGGGCCGTAATTGATGTGGCCGGTGTCGATTTCTTTCTCGATCCCGCCGATCCGGTGCATCAGGCCGGGCGTGCCCGGTTTTACCCAGGGCCGTTTCAGCTTGGCATCGCGGCCATAGGGTTTGAAGCCGCCCTCTTGTGCGGTGTCCATAAATTCCACTGGAAACGGCTTGTACGCCGTCAAATCCGGTACTTTCCATGGCTCCGCCGCGTTGGCGATATAACCATCGGTTAGCAACATCACCGGCGTCATATACTCAGTCGCAATCCGCACCGCCTCAATCGCGCAATCGAACGCATCGACGGGCGAACGCGCCGCGATAACTGGCATTGGCGCATCGCCGTTGCGGCCATATACAGCTTGATACAGATCGGACTGTTCGGTCTTGGTCGGCAGGCCAGTCGAAGGCCCGCCGCGCTGGGAATTGACGATGATCAACGGCAACTCGGTCATGATCGCCAGCCCCATGGCTTCACCCTTTAGCGCAATGCCCGGACCCGAAGAACTGGTAACGCCCAATTGCCCTGCATAGCTTGCGCCAATTGCCGAACAAATCGCCGCGATTTCATCCTCGGCCTGAAACGTGGTGATGCCATATTCTTTCAGGCGGGACAGATGATGCAGGATCGCAGACGCAGGCGTGATCGGATATCCGCCGAAAAACATCTTCAGCCCAGCCAATTGCGCGCCGGCGACCAGCCCGAATGATAGCGACTCAGCGCCAGTAACGGTGCGATACACGCCCGGCAGCACCGGCGCAGGATCGACATGTATCTGCTTGAGCGGCCCAGCAAGCTCTGCCGTTTCGCCGTAAGCGTGTCCCGCGTTCAATGCTGCTATGTTAGACTCAGCCAGTTCCGGCTTCTTGGAAAATTTGGCATTCAGCCAATCCACAATTGGCTGACGGTCGCGGTCAAACATCCAAAGCGACAACCCGAGCGTCCACATATTTTTGCACCGCAGCGCTTCTTTGTTTCCAAGTCCGAAAGGCTTCACAGCCTCCAAAGTCAGCGCGCTGATATCGAATGCCAGCAATTGCCATTTGGCCAAGCTGCCATCCTCCAACGGATTGGCGGCATATTTGGCTTTGGTCAGATTGCGTTCGTTAAACTCGCCGCTGTCGGCAATGATCAAACCGCCTTGGCGCAGCGCACCAACATTAGTTTTCAGCGCCGCCGGGTTCATTGCCACCAACACATCGGGCTGATCCCCCGCGGTATCAATCGCTTCGGAACCGAAATTCACCTGAAATGCGGAAACGCCGAACAGCGTGCCGACGGGCGCACGAATTTCCGCCGGAAAATCTGGGAAGGTGGCGAAATCATTACCCGCCAAAGCTGCCGACAACGTAAACTGGCCGCCGGTAAGCTGCATGCCGTCGCCGCTATCACCGGCAAAGCGGACAACGACCGACTCGCTTTTATGAGCCGCGCTTTGTTCATTAAGTTCTTGTGCTGCCGTCGCCATTCGGTTCAACCCGTTCTGTTTCGATCCAATGATTTTAATGTGAGTAAGGAGTTTCGTCTGCAACTGCAATTTAGAAAATCTGTCAGCCACGCTTGGCTTGCTTTGCTGGCAAATGCCACATAAGTTGATGACCAGCACAGCCCCGACAAATCGCGTTGCGACGACCGGCAAGATAACAGGAGTAGCAGAAATGAGTGACACCGAAACCAAGCCCTTTGTGCGCCCCGATGTTTCCGCACTAATCGCGATGTTGGCCCAAATGGGCAGTAAACCAATCGAAGAAGGCACCGTCGAAGAAGCGCGGCAGATGTATTTGGCGATGACTCCGATGGCAGATGCGCCTGCTGAAGAACTCGCTGTGATCCGCGATCTGGAATGCCCGGGTCCAGCCGGTCCAATCAAATTGCGGCTATATGATGCGCAGCAAAATCGCGGCGCAGGTCCGGTCATGGTGTTTTTGCACGGCGGCGGATTTGTGATCGGCGATCTGGACACGCACCATTCGATTTGCAGCTATTTCGCCAAGCATCTGGATATGCCCGTGGTTGCCGTCGATTACCGGTTGGCTCCTGAACATCCGTTTCCTGCCGCGCCGATTGATTGCGAGGCCGCCGCACGCTGGATCGCAGAAAATGGCGCGGAACTCGGCTTGGACATCACTGGATTGGTGTTATGCGGCGATAGCGCAGGCGGCAATTTGACCATCGTGACAACGCGCGCGCTGATGGCGCATGCCGCCGCTGTGCCCGTCATTGCCCAGTTCCCGATATATCCGGTGACAAACGTGAATGCCTCTGGCGGCTCGATGGACGCATTCGCCGACGGCTTTTTCCTGACCGCAGCGGGGATGGACTGGTTCGGCAGCCACTATCAGCAAATACCGGGCGATCCGCGCCACGACGTGTTCGATCTCGACCATACGGGCACACCGCCAACTCTGGTATTCACCGCCAGCCTCGATCCACTGAGCGACCAAGGCCGTGACTACGCAAAGTCCCTTGAAAATTCGGGTGTGCGCGTGATCCACGACGAAGCAGAGGGCAATGTCCACGGCTTTATTTGCTTGCGCGCCGGTGTGCCATCATCAGCCGATGACGTTGACCGGATGATTGTCCACATGAAGACGCTGCTGAGTTAAATCCGAACCACATGCCCAGGAAATCAAAAGTAGAGAGCTATCGTCCGTGCGCGGGCATAATGCTGGCCAATCGCGACGGGCAAATTTTTGTCGGAAAACGGATCGACAATCCCGGCGTAGAAGCTTGGCAAATGCCGCAAGGCGGGATCGACGACGGCGAAGACCCCCGCGATGCGGCGCTGCGTGAGCTGTTGGAGGAAACCGGAGTCGCAGGTCACTTGGTCGATGTTCTCGCGCAAAGTGCGGACGAATATTATTACGACCTGCCCGAAGAACTCGTCGGCAAGCTTTGGAAAGGCAAATGGCGCGGGCAACGGCAATGGTGGTTTCTGGTGCGGTTCAAGGGTGAAGACAGCGACATCAACATCGCCGCCGAACATCCCGAATTCTCCCACTGGCAATGGGTTGATGCCGCGCAATTGCCGCACTTGATCGTGCCGTTCAAAAAACGGATTTACGAACAATTGGTTGAAGAATTTTCGCCGTTAATTTGATTTCGGCTTTTGCTCATTTGCCGCTGGCATGACAACGGGATCGATCGCAACCGCGCTGGCCTGCAGCATTGGTTTTTCTCCGGCTTTACCGATCGCAGCTGCCAATTTTTCAACGCCCGTACAATTGCTCTGGCACAACATTTTTAGCCGGGCAAGGTTGGCCTTCGCCTGATCGACTGCGCCTTTGGCAAGCATAGCATTGGCCTGCTCGATCAACGCCGTCTGGTCATTCGGCTCCAGTTCCAATGCTTCTTTGTAAAAGCGGATCGCCTTGCCATTTAACCCTTTTGACTTCACCGCACGCGCCATTGCAATATAAGCCGCCCGGTTTCTTGGATCGACGGCCAATGCCGTTTCATAAAAACCAACGGCCTCTTCGGGCTGTGACGCATTCACCGCAGCATTGCCTTTTTCCAGCATTGCCAATGACACAGGCGAAATTTCATCGTCAGATTTTTTGGTATTTCCGGCGCTTGATAGCATCGCAAGACTTAATGACAGGGCAATTGCCGCTGGCGAGAAACGCATAATTTTTTCCAACAGAGTTTCAGTTGACACGGTGGTTATCACAGCTTCTTCAACCTAGCCATGAAAAATCCATCCGAACCGTCATGTTCAGGGGTTAGAAGCAGGCCATCGCCGTGCACCCGGCCAATCGATACGCCTGTATCTGTGGCACGCCAGCCATCATGTGCACCCAAGAAATTTGCCACCTGCCCCTTACCCTCTTCGTCAAGCAACGAGCATACCGCGTACACCAAATGACCATCCGGCGCGACCATTTCAGCCGCGATCCGCAACAATTTTTCTTGCTCTGCCACCACGCGCTGCAGCCGTTCTGGATTCAGCCGCCACCGCGTTTCGGGGTTACGCCGCCATGTTCCGCTGCCCGAACAAGGCGCATCGACCAGCACCAGATCGCACTTTCCCGCAACATCGGACAACATCTGGTGTTCTTTGCCGGGGTTGAGCAGCCGTGTTTCGATATTCGTTACGCCCGCTCTCGCTGCGCGCGGAACAAGCTGGTCCAAGCGATTGCGGTTGGTATCGCTGGCCAATAGCTTGCCTTGATTGTCCATGGCCGCAGCCAGCGCCAGAGATTTTCCGCCAGCACCAGCACATAAGTCCAAAACCACCATTCCGGGTTCGGCTTGGCACGCCGCCGCGATCAATTGGCTGCCCAAATCTTGAATCTCGACATTGCCGTTTTGCATCAACGCATGTTGCTCAATTGGCACGCCAGTGGGTAACCTTACCCCAGTTGCAATTGCTTCAATCGCCACGGCTTGATCCAACCCCGCCAAAATAGCAGCCCGATCTGACTTTAAACTGTTGACCCGCAGATCAAGCGGCGCCCTTTCGAGCAACGCAGCGCGTTCAGCGGCGCCCATAAATTCTGGCAGCAGCGGCAAAATCCATTCCGGCAACTCGCCGCCAATTGCTCTTGGCTCATCCATGGAAATCGCATTTGGTCCATAGCCGCTACCATCAAACAAATCCGCAATCTGCGCCGATTGGTCGGCCATGGCAATGAACGCCGATCTAGCCGTTTGCGGACGTTCGCCAAATTGGCGGATGGCATCCCAGGTCAGATCCCTGATCGCGCGCCGATCTTTTGAACCGGCATAGCGCCGTGCAGAAAAGAATTTTCTGGCCAGAGTATCGGCAGAAGCGCCGTTTTCCCGGGCGGCGACAATGATTTCTTCAAGCAGTTCAATAGCTGCCTGTAATCGAGCCGGCGGCGTCATGTGATCTTAGCGTGTGGGATAATTGGGCGCTTCGCGCGTGATTGTCACATCATGGACATGGCTTTCACGCAAACCGGCATTGGTAATACGCACGAAGCGCGCACGTTCCTGCAAATCCAAGATGGTTTTAGAACCCGTGTACCCCATTGCCGCCTTCACGCCGCCGACCAGTTGATGCACGACGTCGCTGGCGGGGCCCTTGAAAGGAACTTGTCCTTCAATGCCTTCGGGTACGAGTTTCAGTTGATCTGTGATATCTTGTTGAAAATAGCGATCCGCCGAACCACGTGCCATCGCGCCCACCGATCCCATGCCGCGATAGCTTTTGTAAGCGCGCCCTTGATACAGAAACGTTTCGCCCGGTGCTTCTTCAGTGCCGGCAAGAAGCGACCCCACCATTACGCTTGATGCGCCTGCGGCCAATGCTTTCGCGACATCACCGGAGGTCCGCAAGCCGCCGTCTGCAATAATTGGAATCCCTGATTTTTTCGCCTCTGCGGCGGCATCCATGATTGCCGTTAGTTGCGGCACGCCAACGCCGGCGACGACGCGAGTGGTGCAAATAGACCCCGGTCCGATACCAACTTTGACGCCATCAGCGCCCGCGTCGATCAAGGCGCGAGTAGCCGCTGCGGTTGCGACATTGCCCGCAATAACTTGGACATGGCTGCCCATCTTTTTAATTTCTTTGACGACGTCGGAAACCATCTGGCTATGGCCGTGCGCGGTATCAACCACAATAACATCGCAATCCGCATCGATCAAAGCCCGGGTCCGCTCAAGGCCTTTTTCGCCCACAGTGGTGGCGGCGGCAACCCTCAATCTACCTGAATTATCCTTGGTAGCATGCGGGTAATTAACGGATTTCTCCATATCTTTTACCGTTATCAAGCCAACGCAATGAAACGCTTCATCGACCACCAGCAATTTTTCAATTCTGCGCTGATACAATAGCCGCCGTGCATCGTCTTGCGAAACGCCTAATGAAACGGTGGCCAGATTTTCGCTAGTCATCAACTCGCGCACCGGCTGATTTGGGTTTTCAGCAAACCTGACATCGCGGTTGGTAACAATGCCAACCAGCTTGCCGCTGTTTTCGACCACCGGAATGCCCGAAATCGAATGCATTTTCATCAGTGCAATAGCATCCGCCAATGTCGCGTCTGGTGTAATCGTGAACGGATTGACGACCATGCCGGATTCGTAACGCTTCACTTGTCTGACAGCCGCAGTTTGTTCTTCAATCGACAGATTCCGGTGAAGCACGCCAATGCCGCCCATCTGCGCCATTACAATCGCCATGCGCGCTTCGGTTACCGTATCCATCGCAGACGATAACACCGGAATGTTGAGCGAAATCGACGGCGTAATAAAGGTTCGGGTATCTGCCTGACTTGGCACAATGCTGGATGCCGCAGGTTGCAGCAATACATCGTCAAACGTTAGGCCCAAGGGGATATCAATCATCATGCCACCATATTCATTCTTATTTTGATTCGTGGCGGCCCATGTAACCAGTAACCTCGTTAACTGCCAGTCTTGTTTCCTGCATGTTGCAGTCGGCTTGCAAAGTATTTTCCCAGCGCAATATGCAGTTCGGTGTCCTCGGCTGTTCCTGCTAAATCTAATGCACCGGACATTTCGTCATCAGGTCCATGATACAGGCTACCCAAATACTTTTCCAGAAACGGAATATCGGAAAATGAACTGTTTATCATCAACGCCGGAACGCCCTTTTGCGTCAGCGCCCAGCCATCCTGCCTTTGCAGAAAGCCATTCGCTAGGTCAGACTGTTCAACCTTTCTGCCCAATTTGGCAGCGATCGATTCGATTGCGCGGTCCAGCTTTGTCGTCCCTCGTCCGATGATCGCAACCTTTGATCCGGCTGGTGCAACGGCAATGGTATCAACGTTCAATGCCACAACAATTTGATCCAAAGGTACAGGGGGATTGGCAGCAAAACTATATGCGCCATATAGACCCGATTCTTCGGCGGTGGTTGCGACGAAGTAAATTTCCCGGTCATGGCGTTTTTTGGCTAAGGCGCGCGCGACCTCTGTCAAAACCGCTATGCCGCTTGCATTGTCAATCGCACCGTTACAGATCCGATCCGCATCACCCTCTGGCCGGCAGATACCCAGATGATCCCAATGCGCCATGAATAGAACCGCACCGCTTGCCTTGTTGCGCCCGGGTATTTTGCCGATCACATTCATGCTGTTGAAGCGGTTGACGTTGGTTGACACGTCGAAATCGGCAGTAATGCCCAAATCTTCGCCCAAATAACCTGGCTTGGCCGCCGCTCTTCGCAAGCCATCCCAATCCTTCTTGGCTGCCGTGACCAAGGCGACGGCAAATTCGGTGCTAATCCCGCCCTGCAACGGCGCTCTAATTTCTTCATTTTGCAACGCAGTATTCTTCGACATCAATTGCCTGCGCATTGCGGGCCAACTGCCTTCATCGCCGTCGGCAACCAGCAACACTGCTTCAGCGCCAGCCTTAACCAGCGCATTATGACGCGATTCGACGGATTTTACTGCCACGTTACCGTTGGCTGAGCCGTTTGCCAGCATGAGCGCCAGCTTTCCTTTGACGCCGCTGATCGCTTGCCCATCTGCGGTGACGCCATAGCCAACGAAAACCACAGGCAATGCCGATGCCTGGTAATTCTTATCGCGGCCCAGCAGTATAACTTCGTTGGCTGCAAAGTTCAACCGGTGACCATTTTGAAAAAATGTGAACTTCGAGCTATCTGGCCGGCGTTCTACCAAAGCAACCGGCTGGAACCAGCTGCCGTCGTTCGCGGCAGGCCGCAATTTCAATGCGCGCCACGAATCAGCGATATATTTGATCGACTTTTGCTCGCCGTCTGTGCCCGGGGCCCTGCCCTCAAAAGCATCGCTGGCCAACATCTCGACGTGAGCGCGCAGCCGCTTTTCCAGCTTCGCATCCGCAAATGAGGCGTCTGCCGCGCCAATTGCACAAACCAAGGCAAACAAGACCGCGAATGGCCGCATCAAATCTATTCCCAACGAGCAAGACGCCCACGGCTTGACGCAAACGTGCGTCGCCTCACCCGCTAGTAGCTAATTGCGTTATCTTATGCGACGATAAAATTCGAACAAGCTGCCGCTGCCTATCGCATCATTTTACCGGCCATACCGATGATATCATCAAGGGGATTGCCATCACCATCCATGTCTAACAGGCTGCCTAAACCGCCCAAGCCGCCGCTGCCCGCTGATTGATTTCCTCCGCCCAACAAACCGCCCAGCAATCCGCCCAAGCCGCCCGCTGCCGCGCCGCCTTGCTCAGCGCCATCCGATCCAGCGCCGCCCGACTGCTTGGCCATATAACCAGCAACCAGCATCGCCAGTATCGGCAGCATTTTTTTGAGCAGCGAAGGGTCAATTCCAGTTTGCGTCGCCGCTTGTCCGGCAACCGAACGGCTCACATCCTTCGATCCAAAAATCGTGCCCAGTATGTCATTTCCTTGATCTACTGGTGTCGGTTCGGGCGCAACAACGGAATCGAAAAGCCCACCTCCACCCAGCTGTCCGAGCAATCCACCTAGGCCTTCAAGACCGGAAGGCTGCGCCTGCGCTGTTTTCTTAAAACCGCCCAAGATCGACGGAAGCAATGCCGCTGCGCCCATTTCGGCCATTTGCTCATTGACGCCAAGTTGCTGGGCAATCGCGCCGATCGCGCCAGTTTGTTTTAAAATTGCAGCCAAATCCATAATAACACTCCCAATAAACAGTTGCATCGAGAGTGGCCGCTTGCGACCAATATGGCAAGTGCGAAGCGTCAGCGAATGGGAATTGGTGCAGTTTTTACAAATTTCCAAATGTTAACGCTGCAATGTCGAAATATTGTGTCTATATAAAACGTTCAGGTTCTGCAAACATCTGCGGCAACCGCAATATAGGAGGTTTCATGAGCATATTTGGAAAAATCAAGGACGCAATTTTTGGCAAAAAAGCCGTTGCAGCAGTTCCAGCCGCAGCCGCGCCAGTTGCGGCCGCACCGGCAGCAGCCCCCGTTTCGGTTGCAATCAGCGATGTAGACGTGATTGCGCATCTTGAAGCAATGGCCGCAGAAAACAGCCAACAGCTTAACTGGCGCAGCTCAATCGTCGACTTGATGAAACTTGTCGGCATGGAAAGCTCGCTGCAAGAACGCAAAGATCTGGCGATGGAACTGGGCTATACCGGCGATCTTGCTGGCAGTGCAGAAATGAACATCTGGTTGCATAAAGCAGTAATGCGCGAACTGGCTGCCAATGGCGGCGTTGTTCCTGCAGAACTTCTCGATTGAATTAGAAGTTGCCGTAGAGCGCGATGAAATCATATCGAATCATTTATCAAAAACCGCAGTGCTGAGCTTGTCGAAGTACGTCTCTCAGTGAAGCGCCCTTCGACAGGCTCAGGGCTACGGTATTGATTTTACTTAATGTCATCCCGCTCTAAAATACAAAAAAAGCCCGGTCCGCAATGGCCGGGCTTTTTTGTGCATAATCAATCCGTGCCGCAAAGATTACTCTTTACCGCCGAACAGTCCTTTGGCCATTCCTGCCAGATCATTCAGCGGGTTGCCGTCACCGTCTTTGTCGAGAAAGCTGGAGGCTTTGCCCAACCAGCTGTCTTCGCCGCCCAGCATTTCTTTGATTTTGTCGACCGACACGCCATGTTCTGCGGCCAAATCCTGAACCGCTTGCATTTTATCGCCGTCTCCGGTCATTTTTTCCTGCAACGACGACATTAACGCGCCTGCTTTATCGGCTGGCAAACCCAATTTTTCTGCAATGCCTTCTACATTGCCCATCAATCCATCCAATATACCCATGACATTTCTCCAAGTTATGATTTCACTTCGGCCATGGCCATAGCAAATTTTTACAGTGCATTGAACACGCATTGAACGGTTTCGACGAAAATGAATGTAAATTCGATTCACTTAGTCAAATAGCATGATATCCGGCGGAACAAAATTGCGCCGCGCCGTTATGCCGCCAGCGGAGCCGCTTTGCGGACGGCATCATCAACATGATCCACAAACTGGGCAAAATTGTCAATAAAATGGCCTGCCAATTTGCGTGCGGTCGCATCATAGGCATCCTTGTCTGCCCATGTTGATCGCGGATCCAGTATGCTGCTGTCCACTCCGACAACGGCGACCGGCACTTCAAAGCCGAAATTGGCATCGGTGCGGTATTCCGCGCTGTTCAAACTGCCGTCCAGTGCAGCGTTCAATAAGGCGCGGGTTGCCTTGATCGGCATCCTGCTGCCTTCGCCGTATTTGCCGCCGGTCCAGCCGGTGTTTACCAGCCAGCACTGAACACCGCCCTTGGCAATGCGTTCTTTCAGCAGGTTGCCGTAAACGCTTGGGTGACGCGGCATAAACGGGGCGCCAAAGCAGGTCGAGAATGTTGCCTCTGGTTCGGTAACGCCGATTTCCGTACCCGCAACCCGGGCGGTGTAGCCCGAGAGAAAATGGTACATCGCCTGTTCCGGCGTAAGCTTCGCAATCGGCGGCAAAACACCGTAAGCATCTGCGGTCAACATGATGACATTTTTGGGAACCGGACCCAGATTGTCGGCACTGGCATTGGGAATGAAGTCAATCGGATAAGAGCCACGGCTGTTTTCCGCCAGGCTAGCATCATCAAAATCAAGCTCGCGCGTTTCCGGGTCCATTACAACATTTTCCAACACGGTTCCGAAACGCTTGGTTGTCGCAAAAATTTCGGGCTCTGCTTCCGGCGATAACCGGATCATTTTGGCATAGCAGCCGCCTTCAAAGTTAAACACCGCGCTATCAGACCAGCCATGCTCATCATCGCCAATCAACGTGCGGCTTGCATCAGCCGATAACGTCGTCTTGCCCGTTCCCGACAGTCCAAAGAAAATTGCGGTGTCGCCTTTGGGACCGATATTTGCCGAACAATGCATCGGCATAACGCCTTTAGCCGGCAGCAAATAATTCAAAATGCCGAAAACCGACTTCTTCATTTCGCCAGCATAGGCTGTGCCGCCAATCAAGATCAGCTTTTCAGTGAAGTTCACGGCAACAACGGTTTCAGATCGGCAGCCGTGGCGTTCCGGATCGGCGCGAAAACTTGGCAAATCGATGATGGTATATTCGGGCACAAAGTCCGCAAGCTCGCCTGCTTCGGGGCGCACTAACAGCGTCCGGATGAAAAGATTGTGCCAGGCGAGCTCATTGATTACCCGCACATTTACGCGGTGATCGGCTTGGCTACCGCCATAAAGATCGGCCACGTACAGCGTTGATTTTTCGCCAAGTGCCTTCAGAAAATCGGCTCTTAGCGCCTCGAAATGGGCAGGTTCCATGCCGACATTGGTTTTGCCCCACCAAATGACACTCTCGGTATTCGCGTCGCGAACGATGTATTTATCTTTTGCAGAGCGGCCCGTGTGAGCGCCGGTTTTTACGACCAAGGGGCCATCTTTGGCCAACATCCCCTCACCGTTTGCCAGCGCCGTTTCCACCAATTGCGCCGTACCTAAGTTCCAGTGGACTTTCGCGGGTGTTTCAATTCCTTGCTTGATCAACGCAAATTCAGGTGAAATCGACACATCCATCTCCTCTATTGGAAACCTGCCGTCGGCCAAAAACTTGGCAAATACAGCAAAATTCCCCTTGGCCCTAATGGACACGAAACGGCAGGTCAAACCGTGGACCAACACACACACGGCAGACATCGTTGTCATATCGTTGCAAAATTACGCAACTGACTTGCGCCAAATGGAAGCTGCGCAAAGCATTCGATTGAACGGATAAGAACTGCGTTCTATAGACGTCGGATGGAACCAAGCATCGCCCTTGTTGATGATGATCGCAATATACTAACGTCCGTATCGATTGCGATGCGGGCAGAGGGTTATTCGACCAGGATATATGCCGACGCCGAAACAGCGTTGAAAGCGTTGCAAGAAAACCCTGCAGACCTTGGCATATTTGATATCAAAATGCCGCGGATGGATGGGCTGGAGCTGTTGCGCCGACTGCGCGAAAAATCGTCAATGCCCGTCATTTTTCTGACTTCAAAAGACGAAGAATTGGATGAAGCGCTTGGTCTGGCGATGGGGGCGGACGATTATATTTCCAAGCCATTTTCACAGCGGCTTCTGGTGGCAAGGGTTAAGGCCATTTTGCGGCGCGCGACGTTTGACAAGGCAAAAGAGGCGGGCACAGAAAGCGCCGAACCCGAACCGATGGTTCGCGGTAATTTAAAAATGGATCCGGCGCGGCACAATGTGCTTTGGTATGGGAAACCGCTGACATTAACAGTCACCGAGTTTATGATACTTGAGGCGCTGGCAACCCGTCCTGGCGTGGTCCGCACTCGCGATCAGTTAATGGATGCCGCATATCAAGATGATGTCTATGTCGATGACCGTACAATCGACAGCCATATCAAACGACTGCGCCGCAAATTTCGCGAGATAGACGCGGGCTTCTCCGCGATCGATACACTTTATGGTGCAGGCTATCGTTTCGCAGAAAACTGAGCCGGATGCATTGGCATTGTCGTGGAGCCGCCGATGGTCGCTCACCGCCCGGATATTGGCGGTGAACATCTTCGTCTTGGCGCTGTTCGGCGGCGGGCTGTTCTTTCTCGATAGTTATCGCGGCCGGCTGATCGAGGAGCGTCAGCACGACATGACGCGCGATGTTGAATTGCTGAGCCTAAGTTTGGAAATCGTGCCGCCGCAAGACCGGACCGCTTATTTGGTAAATTTCGGAAGGCTCAACCGGTCACGAATAAGAGTTTACGATGCAAGCGGCAAAAAGATAATCGACAGCTTTGCATTGGCACCGCCGACATACACCATGCGCAACCCGCAAACCGAACCATGGCGGAAAAAAGTTGCCCGAACGCTCGATTATGGCTTCGATTTTCTGGTTGGCGCAAAATCATTGAAGGTGTTTGTTGAACCCAAGAATGATGTCGCCGATTCTTGGCCGGAAATTTCCCAGACAAAAATAGGCCAAGTGACATCAATGACCAGGCTTGCTCCGGACCTTACGCATTTCATCAGTTCAGCGACCCGGTCCCGGCAGCAATTGTCAATTTTGTCGACTTCGAGTGCGCGCGACATTCGCGCCAATGTGCGCGATGAAAGGTTCCGTGTCGGGATGTTCTTTTTGTTTGTGCTGGGCATTGGCCTTATGATGTCATTGTTCCTTGCCCGCACAATCGTGCGTCCGCTGCAACATTTGGCCAACGCAGCCATCAAGGTTCGACTGGGCAGAGCGCAGGAAGTTACTGTCCCTCGCCTGCCGTCACGGCGGGATGAAATCGGAATGCTTGCCCGCGCCCTTTCTGACATGAGCACAGCATTGCGCCAACGGATCGACGCAACTGAAGCGTTTGCCGCCGATGTTGCCCATGAAATAAAAAACCCGCTGGCGTCATTGCGCTCGGCGCTTGACGGCATGGATAGTGTCCAGGATCCTGCGTTGCGAGGTGAGTTAATGGATGTCGCAAAAGCAGACGTACTGCGCATGGACCGCCTGATCAGCGATATTTCAGAAGCCAGCCGCGTAGATTCGCAATTGGCCAAAGCGAAATTCGAGTTGATTGACATGGGCGACATGGTTGAACAGTTGCTGCAAGCGCGCGAACATCGCGGCAGAGACGGTAACGTCAAAATTGCATTCGCCCGGCCGCGCAAGGGTGTCGCCGTTGTATTGGGCGAGGATGTCAGGCTCGAACGGGTGTTGAATAACCTGATAGATAATGCCGTTTCGTTTTCTCCTCCCTTGGGCATTGTAGAAATTTCTGCGACGCGAACCGATAAAGAGATTATTATTCGTGTTACCGATCAGGGGCCCGGCGTGCCGGTCCAAGAGCGTCAGGATATCTTTCGCCGTTTCCATACCGAGCGCCCGTCTGGTGAGAGTTTTGGCAAACACAGCGGACTTGGCCTGGCCATCGCCCGCACAATTATCGAAGGCCATGAAGGCACAATTGAAGTGCTTGACCGCGAAGATGGCGAACAAGGCGCATGTTTTGAAATTGCCATCCCATCGCCAGAATCAAAACTGGATTAGGGGCAAGACTTAATGCCCCATTCGGCCATAAACATCCACGCAACGGCCGTCAGTATTGGCGGGCATGGAGTGATAATCTGCGGTCCGTCGGGGCGCGGCAAATCCGACCTAGCCCTGCGATTGATTGACCGCGGTGCTGTTTTGGTCAGCGACGACCGGGTCGTAATCGAGGCACGTGATGAATATCCCATTTTGCAGCCTGCAGCCAACATCAACGGTTTGATCGAGGTGCGCGGAATCGGTATATTCGAAATGGATTATGTCCATGATGTCCCGCTTAAATTACAAGTGAATTTGGCTGATGTTGCCGAGCGATTTGTGGAAAGCATCGCGGTTACAGATGTTGCGGGATATCCCGTACATAATATTACACTGTGCGCATTTGAAGCCAGCGCCGCGATCAAAGTTGAGTTCGCGTTGAAGTCTGTTGTTGACCCGATTGCAAGGCCGGTGGCAAAGCCGTCCGCAGGATCGGACCGCTAAAATGACGCAAGAAAATGCAGACAAAAAGAACAAGACAATTTTGCTTGTTACCGGCTTGTCAGGCGCCGGAAAAACTACCGTTCTGCAAACCCTCGAAGATTTGGGATGGGAAGCCGTCGACAATTTTCCGATCCGTTTGGCCGGGCCGCTTTTGGCGCTGCCATCACCAGAGGGCCGGGACCGAGACGAAATTCCGCTCGCATTGGGATTTGATAGCCGGACCCGGGGATTTAAACCGGAGGAGTTGATTCAGCAAATCAAGCAACTGGATCGCCGCAATGATGTCAACATAATGACACTGTTCTTGGATTGCGCTGGTACCGAAATTGAACGCCGCTACGCAGAAACGCGAAGGCGTCATCCACTTGCCCAAGATCGTCCGGCGATTGATGGAATTTCCCAAGAACGAATGTTGATGGAACCGCTGCGCCGGTGGTCGAACACGGTGATTGACACAACGAAGTTATCGGCAAGTGATCTTCAAGCGGAAATACGCGAAAAATTCCGCACCGATCGTACTGCGGGAATGAATGTTGCGATCAACAGTTTCGGTTTTTCTCGCGGCATTCCGCACAATGCCGATCTGGTGTTTGATATGCGCTTTCTACGCAATCCGCACTGGGACCCAGAACTGCGTCCGCTGACCGGGCTAGACTCGCCTGTCGCCGCCTTTGTCGCTCAAGATCCGGCCTATGAAGCGGCGCTGGCAAAGATCCGTGATTTGCTGCTTTTCCTTTTGCCGCTCTATGATAGCCAAGGCAAAGCCTATGTGAATGTCGCGTTTGGCTGCACCGGAGGACGCCATCGTTCGGTGCATGTCGCCGAAATGTTTGGCAAATGGTTGCGCGACGCCGGTTTTTCGCCCACGGTAACGCACCGAAATTTGACATCTCGATCAATCGACGCCTTAGAAGGTCCGATTGATGGTCCAAATTGAACAACGCAGCAAAAGTCATGATAAAAAAATGAAACAGGGTTGGGCATAAGAATGATTGGACTGGTTTTAGTCACCCACGGTAATCTTGCCAAAGAATTCGTGGTTGCTATGGAGCATGTTGTCGGCCCGCAAAAGCAGGTTGCGACGGTTTGCATCGGCCCAAATGACGACATGGAAGAACGCAGGCGCGAAATTGCTGTCGCGATTAAATCTGTGAATGACGGGCACGGTACAATCATTTTGACAGATTTATTTGGCGGTACGCCGTCGAACTTGGCAATTTCATTGCTTGAACCCGGGCAAATCGAAGTGATCGCTGGAATCAATCTGCCGATGCTCATTCGGCTCGACAGTGCACGTAAGACAATGGGTGTCCGCGAGTCCGTTGTGGCGGCAAGGGATGCTGGCCGGAAATATATTAGCATCGCGTCCGAATTTCTGGAGGCGTCCAAATGACTCGTATCAGCCAAAACGTCACAATCGTAAATGATCGCGGCCTGCATGCCCGTGCGAGCGCCAAATTCGTGACACTCGTCTGCCGATTGCCAGACGACTTGGTTATCGAGGTCGAGAAAGACGGACAAAGCGTTACTGGCACTTCCATCATGGGGTTGATGATGCTTGGCGCGGCCAAAGGCTGCGAAATAACCGTGCATGTTGCAGGCAATGGTGCGGAAAAGGCGCTGGAGAAGCTTGTTGGATTGGTCGTTGACGGCTTCGGCGAAGACTGATCGGATTGCAGGGCGTGCGCCGCGAAATAACCGGATTTTCCAATCCTCTGCTGAAAGAAGTCCGCAGCCTGCGGGACAAAAAGCATCGCAAGCGTGCGGGGCAGTTTCTTGCCGAAGGCTTGCGGATCATGACAGAAGCGCGTGAAGCCGGATTTCTGCCGGAAATGCTGTTCCGGATTGCTGGCCGCGATGTGCATCCATTGGAAGAAATGTTGGAGGCCGAAGTGCTGGCGGCTGGCGGTGATGTGATCGAAACCAGCGCCGACATTATGGCGAAACTGTCTGGCAAGGAAAATAGCCAAGCCATAGTTGGTGTTTACCGCGAAAACTCCACCGCGCTATCGGATATAGACCGAAACGCCGCGCCATTATGGTTGGTGGCGCAGGCGATGCGCGACCCCGGCAATCTGGGCACAATGCTGCGCACAGGCGATGCCGTGGGGGCCGGCGGCTTGATCCTAGTCGACGATTGCACCGACCCGTTCAGTGTCGAGGCCGTGCGCGCCAGCATGGGGGCGATATTCACGCAAAAGATAGTACAATGCCGGTGGGACGAGTTTATCTTATGGCTGCGCACAGGAAATGGCCAGTTGGTCGGAACCAGCTTGCAAACCGACACCGATTATCGGGCCTGCAAATACACCGCCCCCTGCTTCATCCTGACCGGTAACGAAGCGCAAGGATTACCCGAAATATTTGAAGCGGAATGCGACGCGCTGGTCAAAATGCCGATGTACGGCAAAGCGGATAGCTTGAACGCAGCCGTCGCCACTGCGGTCATGGCCTATGAGGTTGTTCACCAGCTGCAGCCATGATATTCACTGGCAATGCGATATCTGTTTGCCTTTGCGATGTTCGCGGTTTTAGGTTGCACACCAATTGCGCCAACAGACAAAAATGCGCGCGAACCCGCTGTTGACAGCGCTGCATCCAAACCGGACGCAGCAATCGTTCCGTTAAAGACGCTCAACGGTAGTGCTTGGCGCATTGAATCAATCAACGGCATCGCGGCGAAAAGTTTCAATTCACGCGAACCGGTAACTTTGGAATTTGCCAGTGGCAACGCGGGCGGATCAAGCGGTTGCAACAGCTATGGCGGACTCTATGCGCAAATTGACGACAAGCTATTTTTTGGCCGCATAATAAGCACGGAAATGGGCTGCCCTGGAACAACGGAAGCCACACTTTACCGCCTTCTTTCCGGACCTGTTGACACAAGCTTTACCTCGGACGGCAGCCTGCATTTGGCGAACGGCAGTGACAAAGCCATATTGGTCCGCAGCGAGAGTTGCGTAAGTTGTGGCCGGTCCGGTGCGCCCGTTGCCGCACCAAACGGCGGGAATTGGCAAGTTGTCGCTATCAATGGCGCAGTGCCCGTAGGCCTAAATGTCTTCAAAAATTCAGGAAATTATGTTGTCCATTTCGCAGATGACGGCTTTCAATTCAGCGCTGGATGTAACTTAACCCGCGGCACCCATCGGCGCGAAGGCAATCGGCTGTTCACAAATATCGGCCCCAGCACGATAATGGCCTGTTCTCCCGAATTACTCGAGCAAGATGGATTGATGAGCGCAATTTTTGCCGGTAACCCTGTATTCGTTTTGGGCCCGAATATGGATATGTTGTTGGCAAGCGCGGCAGGCATGGTTGAATTGCAAGGACCGCCATCACGGCGAAAATAGGGAAGATCGCGGCTTAGGCTCTCGCGAGCTCAAACATCATGTTCGTCGCCGCCCCCTTCAATCAATACCCGTTCACCTTCACTGCCATATCGCGGCAGCGCCTCTACGGGCATTAAGTCTTCCAACTGGTGCTTGCCAGTTTCGATGTTTAGCTCCGCAAACTTGCGGCCGGTTGACATCACGTTGCGTTCAAAACTGCCGACGAATTTGTTATAGTTGTTTACCGCGCTGTTCAGCCCGGAACCGACCGATTTCAAATGCTGCGCCGCCACGGCGATGCGGTCGTACATTTCCTTGCCCAATGCGCCAATTTGCTTGGCTTCACGCGCCAATCCTTCTTGCCGCCACACGCTCGCCACGGTGCGCGCGATTGCAACCAAATTAGTAGGAGTTGCCAGTAATATTTTCTTTTCAAATGCAAAATCCCACAACAACGGATCATGTTCCAACGCGGCGGAAAGGAAATGTTCCCCCGGCACAAACATGATCACATAATCGGGGGCGTCGGCGAATTGATCCCAATAAGCTTTGCGTGACAGCCCATCGATATGGTTTTTCATCGAGGCGCAATGCCGCGCCATGGCCACCAAACGGAGGTCATCATCATTGGCCGCAAACGCATCTTGATAATCATTCAGCGACACTTTGGCGTCGATCACCAGGCTGCTGCCACCGGGCACTTTCAATATTGCATCGGGGCGAGCTCGTCCCTCGGCAGTATCGACACTGACCTCGGTTACAAAATCGACATGTTCCGACAGGCCGCAGCTTTCCAGCACGTTCTTAAGCTGCTGTTCGCCCCAACGCCCCCGCGCTTTTGGTGCATTGCGAAGCGAGTTGACCAATTTGGCGGCCTCGGTTGAAACGCGCTCTTGCCCTGCCCGCATTTGATCAATCAAGCCGGTGAGCTGCCCGTAAGCCTCATTCCGGTCCTTTTCGACCTTGCCCACTTGTTCCTCATACGCCTTTAATTTTTCACTGACTGGTGACAGCAATTGCTTCAATCGTTCTTCATTCTTGCTTTCGGATTTATTGAATTGGTCGCTTGCCTCGCGCAGAAATTCGGAACGCGCCTCGCCCAGCAGTTTCTTGCCGACCTCGCCAAATTGGACAGTTAAAGCGTCCTTCGCTTGCGCCAGTACCGCAATCTGCTCATCAAATGAACGGTCGCGCTCTTCCAGCGATGTCTCAAGCCGCGCCAGCCGGTCCTTTGCGCCATCGCGTTCACCAACGACAGCATCCAGCATGGAACGCAGTTGCATGGCCGTTTCGACGCCTGCCTGCCCCATCTGCTTGCCAGCAAACCATCCGATTATTGCCCCTAGCAATAAGGTCAAAACAGCAATAGCGACGATCAATAACGGGTCCACGGGCCCAATTCCTTATTTAGAACGAAATGCGAACATAGCCGCAAATTGCCTGTCGTCAAGCGGCTTCGTTCGCACGTCGCCCGCGCTTCACCTTTGCATAGCCGAGCACGCTGAACGGCAATAAGCCGATATAGACCAAGGTAATAACGATCAAACCGACCCAAGGGGCGGCGATCAGGATTGCCACGATAAGGCCAAGCGCGGCCAGCGCGATAAAGCGAAAGCTTGGCCGGATGCGAATGGATGACCAGCTGTATGTGGCGACATTTGAGATCATCAGGACAGCCGAAACCAGTAGCCACGGTCCGACGATCCGATAATCCCGCACCCAATCCCCAAGCAGCGATAAGTCCATATCGTTTTGGCCCTGCGTTTCCAGCCATACTATTAGAGGTGCCAGCGCCAGCCCTGCCCCTGCAGGTGTTGGAACGCCGGTGTTAAAACCTGCTAATTTATGCGGTTGATCATCATTGTCGATCCGCGCATTGAACCGGGCAAGCCGCAATGCGGCGCACAGCACAAAGAATATCGAAATGGTCCAACCAAATCGCGGCATATGTTGCAATGCCCAACTGTAGAGAATGAGCGCCGGGGTTACGCCGAATGAAATTACATCGGACAGCGAGTCCAGTTCCGCCCCAAAACGGCTTTCGCCTTTTAACAACCGAGCAATCCGGCCATCCAATGCGTCTAATATACCCGCTATAACGACCGCAGCCACTGCCGCATCCCATCGTTCTTGCATTGCAAACCACACGCCGGAAAGTCCGGTACATAGTGCCATGGCGGTGACTGCGTTTGGAGCCAAGGCCCGCAATGAAATTCCTGGAACTGGCTTTACGTTCATCAATCGGCCTATTGATTGATCGCAAGAAGTTCTTGATCCACGCCAATGTCCGCAATTAATGTCTCGCCGGCCACACAGCGTTGCCCTTTAATGACGAGCGGCGCGGTACCGGCGGGCAGGAAAACATCGACCCTGCTGCCAAATCGGATCAAGCCAACGCGCTGCCCATTGCCGACTTCATCGCCTACTTTGACAAAGGCAACGATACGGCGGGCAACAAGCCCGGCAATTTGCGTAAAGCCGATGCGCATGCCGTCCGATCGTTCGATAAGGAAATGCTGACGCTCATTTTCTTCGCTTGCCTTATCCAGATCAGCGTTGAGAAATTTCCCGGCGATATACGCGACGCGCTTAACCGTGCCGCGAATTGGCGTGCGATTGATATGCACATCAAACACACTCATAAATATCGACACTCTGATCATTGGTTCATCGCCCAATCCATCTGGTCCGGCAAGTTCAGGCGGCGGTGTTACTTTTTCAATCAAGGTAACCAATCCATCCGCTGGCGATACAATGAACCGATCATCCAACGGCGTCGTGCGCGCCGGATCGCGGAAAAACGCAAGTGTCCAAGCGGTCACAGCCGCCATCGGCCACGCAAGCGTTTCCCAAGCCATAAACGCGAACACCAACGTAATGACACCGGCAATCAAGCCGAATTTTCGGCCTTCGGGATGTACGGGCGGGAATGACCATTTCGCAACACCGTCGCCCCGATTTGAAAGTTGTAATTTTGACATGTCGTTCAACTAGGCCCCTAACCGCCATTTTACAACTGTTGTATCGTGCATTTCTGTGGGTAAAAGGAATGCCATGAAGCGAATTCAGCAATCAAAGAATTCGCCTTTGCACGGCTAGCCGTTAAGTGCAGTTGAACAAATCACAGGTTTTGCTATGGCCGCGACGAACAAACATTAATCCTTATGGAAAGCGGCGCAAAAATGGCAAAAATCAAAGTCAAAAATCCGGTTGTGGAACTCGATGGCGATGAAATGACTAGGATCATTTGGCAATGGATTCGTGAAAAATTGATCCTGCCATATCTTGATATTGATCTGAAATATTATGATTTAAGCGTGGAAAAGCGTGATGAAACCGATGACCGCATCACGGTCGATTCTGCCAATGCGATCCGCGAATACGGCGTGGGCGTCAAATGCGCAACGATCACACCGGATGAAGACCGCGTGAAAGAGTTTGATCTGAAAAAAATGTGGAAGTCGCCAAATGGTACGATCCGTAACATTTTGGGCGGCGTTGTGTTCCGCGAACCAATTGTGATCGACAACGTACCGCGCCTTATCCCGGGATGGACCGATCCCATCGTGGTTGGCCGCCACGCCTTTGGTGACCAATATAAAGCGACCGATTTCTTGGTTCCCGGCCCCGGCAAACTTCGCCTTGTCTGGAACGGCGATGATGGTTCCACAATTGATGAAGAAGTATTCCATTACCCGTCGCCCGGCGTTGCGTTGGCGATGTACAATTTGGACGATTCAATCCGTGATTTTGCCCGTGCTTCGCTAAATTACGGCGTCAACCGCCAATGGCCAGTATATCTGTCGACCAAGAACACAATCCTGAAGGCCTATGACGGCCGGTTCAAGGATTTGTTTCAGGAAGTATTCGACGCCGAGTTTAAAACCAAATTTGCTGAGATTGGCATCGTTTACGAGCACCGCTTAATCGACGATATGGTCGCAAGCGCCCTCAAATGGTCAGGAAAATTTATCTGGGCATGTAAGAACTATGATGGCGATGTGCAGTCGGATCAAGTCGCTCAAGGGTTTGGGTCGCTCGGCCTGATGACTTCGATCCTGATGACACCGGATGGCAAGACCGTTGAAGCCGAAGCCGCGCATGGCACTGTGACGCGGCATTATCGTCAGCATCAACAGGGCAAAGCAACATCAACCAATCCAATCGCGTCGATCTTTGCATGGACCGGCGGCTTGAAATTCCGTGGTAAGTTCGATGAAACGCCGGACGTAACGCGCTTTGCCGAAACGCTAGAACAGGTGTGCATCGAAACCGTGGAAAGCGGCGCGATGACCAAAGATCTGGCGATCCTTATCGGACCTGATCAGGCATGGATGACGACCGAACAATTCTTCGAAGCTGTCCGCGCCAACCTCGAAGTCAAAATGGGCAGTTGGCAGTAATCACTGCTTGGCATCCGGCGACTGCACATGCTCTCGCCGGATGCCAAGGCCGATAAGCCGCCCCGGAATGCGCCGCAGAAGTGGGAAGCGGTCGAGCATTCTCACTGGCCATGGCGGGCGAGTGAAGGATGCGCCGGGTTTTAGCACCGCCCCGATAATGCGGTCCTGCGCCAGCTGCTGCGCGCGCTGGACCACGCGGGTCGGCCAGCTTCGCCGTTCTTGAACTTTAGCGAGCCAGTCATCAACTTCGGCCCGTTCGCGCATCGATGCTGCAAGTATGTTCGCCGCCGCCACTGCGTCCTGTATTGCGAGATTGATCCCGATCCCGCCAACCGGTGACATCGCGTGCGCGGCATCGCCAATCGCCAGCAAGCCGGGCATGTGCCAACGGATAAGCCGGTCAAGCTTAACAGTGAGTAGATGCATCTGGTCAATATCGGTCAGCACTGTCTCGAGCGGCCCGAGGATCGGGGCCACCGCTTCGATACGCTGCCTTAGCGCCGCGATGCCTTCGGCTTTCAATTTCTCTCCCATGCCTTTTTGAAAAACATAGGCGCATTGCCAATAATCCACCCTGTCGATCAGCGCCATCAACGTGCCCGGTGCCACAATCCCGCGCAGCGCCTCCCCGCCATCTCGCTGCTTGGGAACACGGAACCAAAAGACGTCGATCGCTGCCGCCAGTTCGGTCACGGGCAGCAGATTTTGCCGCCGCACAATCGAGCTGCGGCCATCGGCGGCGATTATCAACTTGCGTGAGCGAACCATATAGCCATCGGTTAACACCGCGCCCGAAATGCGGCCTTGTTCGAACGTCAGATTGGCAACGCTGCTTTCCATTTTCAGGTTGAACGCGGGAAATGCTGCCGCCTCATCGCGAAGGAAATCGAGAAAATCCCATTGCGGCATGATCGCCACGAAGGGCGCGGGCGTTTCCAGGTGCCGAAAGTCGCCGATGACCACTTCCTGTCCAGCGACGGTACCCCGCGCCTCGGTTATGCGGTTGTGCGGCCGTTTCAAAAACCGTTCCAACATGCCCAATTGGTCCAGTATCTCCATCGTCGAGGGGTGAACGGTGTCACCGCGAAAATCGCGCAAGAAATCCCCGTGTTTTTCCAACACCAGCGTATCAATGCCAGCCCGGGCGAACAGCAATCCGGCCATCATTCCTGCTGGCCCACCGCCAATAATGACAATATCCGCTTCCATTGGATGACTTTGCCATGCTGCTGCGTTAAGTGCAAATCATGGCAATCGAACTTCAAAGTGAAACGCTAAGCAATACGCTGGTCATTTTGGGCGCGGCCGGATTGGTCATTCCTGCTTTCACGCGGCTGCGAATTACGCCGATCATTGGCTTCATTCTTGTCGGCATATTGGTCGGTCCAATGGGTTTGGGCGCACTTACCGGACAATATCCGTGGCTAACTTGGATCACAATTTCCGATGCCAAGGCGATCGAGCCTATCGGCGAATATGGCATTATCCTGTTGCTGTTTTCAATTGGATTAGAACTTTCATTTCGGCGGCTTTGGAAAATGCGGCGGCTTGTGTTCGGGCTTGGTGCAATTGAACTGTTCGGCGGCGGTGCAATTATCGCAGCCGCATTGTTCTTTACAGGCCAGAACTTGATCGCCGCGATCTGCCTTGGAGTAGCGTTATCGCTGTCTTCGACTGCATTGGTCTTGCCTTTGGCGGGAACCAAGTCTGCGGTCGGCCGGCCCGCGTTTGCGATGCTGCTGTTTGAAGACTTGGCGATTGTTCCGATTATTTTCCTGCTTGGTGCGCTCAGTCCGATTGGGCAAGGCGGGTCTTGGGACACATTGTTTGCAACGCTATGGCAAGGCGCGCTTGTGGTGGCGGGAATGTTGCTGCTTGGATGGCTTCTTTTACCGCGCCTATTTGGCCAAGCCGCCCGCACGAAAAGTCCAGAGCTATTTTTATCTGCCAGCCTGCTGGTAGTAATTGCGGCCAGCCTTGCCACCAGCGCAGTCGGGCTTTCGCCAATTGTCGGCGCGCTGATCGCCGGCTTGTTGATTGCCGAGACCGACTATCAAAGCGAAGTCGAAACGATTACCGCGCCGTTCCGAGGATTGGCGCTGGGCGTGTTTTTGATCAGCATCGGCATGCAGATTGATCTTGGCTTTGTGGCAAATAACTGGCCGTATTTGGTGGCGGCGATCGCAGGGGTAATCTTCGTCAATGCAACTGTAACCGGCGCGCTGCTCAAATTTTCTGGCGCTCGCACCGGCGTTGCCACTGAAACTGGCCTGCTGATGGCCAGCCCTTCGGAAACGACGTTGATTGTCCTGGGCGCAGCCAGTGCGGCGGCCATTATCGATCCAGAAACCGCAAAATTCTGGCAAGTGGCGACCGCGCTTGGCCTTACTTTCACACCGATACTGGCGCGTATCGGGCGCGATGTCGCCCGCAGGATAGAGCTGCGCGGGCAACAATCGCTCGCTGAAAGCCCCCCGAGCGAGGTGCCGCGCGCGGTGATAATCGGTTTTGGCCGTGTGGGGCAACTTATCGCCGATATGCTAGCGCGCCACCAGCAACCCTATATTGCGGTTGAATCGGATATCGATGCCGTCTTGGCCGCGCGCAGATCGGGCTATCAAGTTATTTTTGGAGACATCACACGGCATGACGCTTTGACACGGCTAGAACTCGCGAGTGCCACTGCCTTGATTTTGACGATGGATGAACCCGTATTGACAGCGCGCATTGTAAAGCGCGTGCGCGCGCAGCTTCCTGATTTAAAAATCGTCGCGCGCGCGCGTGATGCCGATCATGCTGCCGAGCTTTACCGTGCCGGTGCCAGCGATGCGGTGCCGGAAACGTTGGAAAGCTCTCTGCAATTGTCCGAGGCTGTCCTTGTCGATCTTGGTGTGCCCATGGGACCAGTGATCGCATCAATCCATGAAAAGCGCGATGAATTTCGCCGCGCCATTATGGATGCGGGCGGGTTGAACACTGCGCCAACATTGAAATCAATGAGTTAGCGCGGTGATGACATTTCACCACGACATGACTCCCTCACCGTTCGTCCTGAGCCTGCCGGTGGATGAGGCAAGCAACCTGTACTTCGACAAGCTCAGCACGAACGGTCGCGGTTACAGTCAAATGCTATCCATCTCTAGCGCGGCGATGCGATCATCCCATCAGGCAAATGTCAGCTTGATCGCGTCAATCGCAGCCTGAGCTTGCTCTGCGCCTGCAGGACCGCCGCCTTGCGCCATTTCGGGCCGCCCGCCGCCGCCCTGACCGCCCATTGCCGCTGTGGCAGCGCGCACCAATTCTGGAGCATTGAAACGATCCATCAGATCGGCGGATATCCCGACAACGACAGTGTTGGCATTTTCATTCGCAGCGATGATCGCAACAACGCCCGAGCCAAGCAGTTTCATTTGCTCATCGGCAAGACCGCGCAATGCCTTTGGTTCTATATCTGCAATGATTTGCCCAAGATAGTTAACACCATTTATTACTTCAGCCTCTGCCTTTTGACTGCCACCCTTGCCGCCCGAAACGGCAAGCGCCGTTTTTGCATCGGACAGTTCTTTTTCCATCCGCTTGCGTTCAATCAACAATGTCTCAATGCGGGCCGCGACGTCGTCGATACCGGTTTTCAGTAATCCGGCGACATCTTTCAACTGCGCCTCACGGTGGGCGAGATGCTGCCTTGCTGCTTCCCCGGTTAGCGCCTCAATCCGGCGAATACCGCTGGCAACCGCGCCTTCGGAAAGGATTGTAAACAGTGCGATATCACCCAACGCGCGGACATGCGTTCCACCGCAAAGTTCAACCGAATAATGCTTCGCTTCAGTATGCCCCATGGCAAGGACGCGTACTTCGTCGCCATATTTTTCGCCAAACAACGCGAGTGCTCCCGCCGCCACCGCGTCATCGGGCGTCATCAAACGGGTGGTGACATCTTGGTTGCCGCGAATTTGCGCATTCACTTCGGCCTCAATCGCCGCAATGTCGGCAGGTTCCACCGCTTTGTTATGCGAAAAATCAAACCGCAATCTGTCTGGCGCAACCATGCTGCCTTTTTGGCTGACATGACCGCCCAATCGGTTTCGCAAAGCAGCATGCAGCAAATGCGTCGCGCTATGGTTGGCGCGGACAGCATCGCGGCGCGCGACATCGATTGAAAGCGCGACGACGTCGCCAACCGCAATTTCTCCGGTTTCAACCTTGGCATGATGCGCATGCAACCGGCCCAAAGGTTTTCCTGTGTCCGAAACGGCGGCGCGCAGACCTTTGCTCGAACTGATGGTTCCCGCGTCACCATTTTGGCCGCCAGATTCGCCGTAAAAAGGCGTTTGGTTGGTAATGATCGTCACGTCATCGCCTGCGCTGGCGCTATTCACTTCAACGCCGTCTTTTATCAGCGCAAGCACCTGCCCCTCGCCTTCGGTCGCGGAGTAACCGGTGAATTCGGTGGAGCCAGCGCGCTCCGCAATATCGAACCAGATATCGTCGGACGCCTTTGCTCCTGAACCCTTCCAAGCCGCGCGCGCCATCGTTTTTTGGTTATCCATGGCGGCGTCAAAACCGGATTGATCGATACCGAAACCCTGCGCGCGCAAGGCATCTTCGGTCAAATCATAAGGGAAACCATAAGTATCATAAAGTTTGAATGCGACATCGCCGGGCAACGTATCGCCCGTTTTCATATCCTTGGTCGCTTCATCGAGCAACTTTATGCCTTTGTCCAACGTCTGCCGGAACCGCGTTTCTTCCTGCCGCAACGTTTCTTCGATCAATGGCCGCGCCCGCAGCAATTCTGGATAGGCCACGCCCATTTCAGCAACCAAGCTGCCGACCAAACGGTGCATCAATGGCTCTTTTGCGCCCAAGATATGCGCATGCCGCATGGCCCTGCGCATGATCCGGCGCAGCACATAGCCGCGACCCTCGCTAGCGGGCAGCACGCCGTCCGCCAGCAGGAAACTGACCGAGCGCAGGTGATCGGCGATCACCCGGTGGCTGGCGCGCTGTTCGCCTTCGGCCTTGACGCCGGTAAGACCTTCCGAGGCGGCGATCAGCGCCTTGAAAATGTCGATGTCGTAATTGTCATGCTCGCCCTGCAGCACCGCGGCGATCCGCTCCAGCCCCATGCCGGTGTCGATCGACGGCCGGGGCAGCGGCGTGCGGCTGCCATCGGCGGCCTGCTCAAACTGCATGAACACCAGGTTCCAGATCTCGATAAAGCGGTCGCCGTCCTCGTCCGGGCTTCCCGGAGGCCCGCCGGGAATATGCGCGCCGTGATCGTAGAAGATCTCCGAGCACGGCCCGCACGGCCCGGTATCACCCATCGACCAGAAATTATCCGACGTCGCGATGCGGATGATCCGGCTGTCGGGCAGACCCGCAATCTTCTTCCAAAGCTCGTATGCCTCGTCGTCGGTGTGATAGACGGTCACGGTCAGCTTGTCGGCGGGAAGACCCCAATCGCGCGTCAGCAGCGTCCACGCATGATGGATGGCCTGCTCCTTGAAATAGTCGCCGAAGCTGAAATTTCCGAGCATTTCAAAGAAGGTATGATGCCGCGCGGTATAGCCGACATTGTCGAGGTCATTGTGCTTGCCGCCAGCGCGCACGCATTTCTGGCTCGATACAGCACGCGGAACAGCGCGGGTTTCAAGGCCCGTGAAGTTGTTTTTGAACGGCACCATTCCGGCGTTGACGAACATCAATGTCGGATCGTTATACGGGACCAAAGGTGCGGATTGCACAATGTCGTGGTCGTTGCCCACAAAGTAATCGAGGAAAGCGCGGCGGATATCGTTGGTTGAGCTCATAATCCCCGCGACTTAGGCGAGGGCGGGGCGGCTCGCAAGCGGGATGTGTGGTTTAG